>NZ_JAUSNR010000052.1 GCF_030656345.1 Pseudotabrizicola sp.
CAATGCTCAGCCCCGGCCGCGCAACGCTTAACCCATGGCCGCGCTTGTCATGCCGCAGGATACCCCAACCTACGGGCAAGCGCGCGCAAACCCGGTCCCAGACCCGCAGATCGGTGCCCAGCGAATTGCCGAACACCAGCAACGGGGCAGTTCCTTGGGCCGGGCGATAGCCATAATGCACGCCATCCAGCGCGCTGAATGCCTCGGTCGTCATCTTACGGTCCTTCCATCGAAAACGTCTCTATGCTGGCCAGAAACAGGTTCAGCGGCGGGCTTTCCCTGTCGGCCCGGTAAATGAGGGCAATCGGTGCCGTCTTGGTGGTGCCGCGCAGCGGGCGGTAGGCCACGCCCGGCAACACCGCGCGCCGCATCGCCTCGGGCACAATCGCCGCGCCAAGCCCCGCACCGACCAGCGACACAATGGCCGCAAACTGCGGTGCCCGGTGCACTATGTTCGGCGTCACCCCCGCCTCGGCCCAGGCCGCATGCGCCGCCGCCGAAAACCCGGTGTTCGGGGGCAGATGGGTCGCAATGAAATCGGCACCGTCCAGATCGGACAGGCTCACCTCATCCTCACCCGCAAGCGGGTGGCTTTCGGGCAGTGCAATCCATAACGCCTCATGGTGCAGGGTGCGCGCCACCACATCGGGCGGAATATCCGGATAGGGCAGCCGCACCAGACCCACATCCAGGTTGCCGGCAGCCACTTCGGGGAACTGGCGGTCCAGATCCATCATCATCAGCCGCAGATCAATCTGCGACGCGCGGCTGCGGAAATCGGCCAGAATACGGCTGAGCACGCCATTGAACGCCACCGCACCGACATAGCCCAACGACAGCTCGCCCAATATCCCCCGCCCGGCCCGCAGTGCCACATCCTCGGCCCGCCGGGCATGGCGCACCACCGCGCGCGCATCAGGCAGAATAAGCGCCCCCGCGGGCGAGATCGAAACCCGGCGCCGCGTTCGGTCAAACAGCAGCGCGCCGACAATTTCTTCCATTTGCTTCAGATGCTGGGTAAGCTGCGGCTGCGACACCCCAAGCCGCAGTGCAGCCCGCCCGAAATGCAGCTCTTCTGCCAGAACGCACAGCAACTCGTAATGCTTCAGCGTCAGCAATACATTCCCCTTACAAATCAATCGGCGGTTTGGATCAGAAAAAATGATAAGCCGCAGCCCGACGAAATGCAACAGTTTCCACCACCCGCTGCCTGCCGCCTGAATTCCGCGCGCCCTGTGGCACACGGCACGCCAACCGATGCCTCCCCTCCAGATCTGCCCGGATCAGGCACTCCGGCCGGTCATCGCCCGCAGAGCCCTGCGTCAGATGGTCGAGCGTGATGACCATGCTTTCCATCTCGGCAATCCTGCGTCGCGACCCACATCCGCCGCCTCGATGGCACCCGCCCTGTCAGTTCACGCAAGGCCCCAAACGCGACCAGACGGCCAGACAACGGCCGCGCCGCATGTCCGACAGGATCAGCACCAGCGCCGCAGCAGCGACGGCGTCTCGGGTCAGAAACATCTCTAGCGCCTGCCCCGCACCCTTTGCCTGCAGCTTGGGTGCAACCGCCCGGCAGCAGGCCAACCGCAACGCCGCGCCGACGAGGTGCAGATCACACGATTTCAGCCCCGTCGCCAGCGACGGTACCAGATGGGACCGACCCAAAGCATGTGCCAGCACCGCATCGCCTAGAATAAGCGCTGTTGTTGCCGCACGCGGGCTGAGCGGCAGCACGGGCGACCGGGGTGCAGTGGGGTCCAGATTTCGGTAGCGGGGCGGTCCCAGTCAAGCCATTTTGAGCATGCGGCATGAGACGCCCAAGGGCAGCTTTAGGCTTTTGATCGGCTTGAGCCGCCCTGCCTTCACTTAGCCGCCGTCTGAAGTTGCCCGGGTGCATGCTTCTGTCCAGGGTCGGTGCCCTGGACGCCAACAGGATGCTGGTTCAATGCAATTCCGATGTGCCCATCTCATTGGCGTGCTCCGTGTTGCGGACAACAGTCTGGACCAAGGCATCATCGGAACCGCGTCCCTGGGGGGACCTCGAAGGCCTGCGATTAGGCAAGCAACGGTTGGTGAGCCTGTTGGTCAGGCCACATGTGGCGCTGGACCATCAGAGCGGCAGTCGGCGTCTTCTATCCACACCCAGAATGGGAAGCGCAGAAGGATGAAGTGGTCGCCAAAACGAGCTCACCGCGTTGCCGTCACAAGGGCCGCTGTTCTCGACGGTCGGCTGAACGTCGCAAACAGAAAACGCATCGCATGACCCCATGTTTGTCCACTCCCTCCGGACTGCCCGGGATCAGTCTTATGATCGGCGAGACACTGTCTGACATGCTGCGGAACAGGTGAAGACGCTACCCGCTCCGGGCAGATCCGGCGTCACATCCCCCGCAGCCAGTTCATACGTGCCGCAAGATCCGGGGAACCAAAGGCGAGGGAGCCCAGCACCACGGTTTGTGCCCCCGCTGCGCGCAGCAGCGGAACCGTGGTGTCACGTATGCCCCCATCCGCCGCCAGCACGATCCGGCGACCCGAGGCGGCGATCAGGCCCGCCGCCTCACGCAGGCGGTCGCCTGCGGTGGGGGCAAGTCCCTGCCCTTTCACACCAATCGCGGTGCCCAGCAGTGTCAGAAACTCCAGCCGTGGCAACCAGCGGGCGGCTTCGGCCACCGGGGTTTCCACCCGCAACACCATGCCTGCCGCCAGCCCGCGCTCTGCGATCATCGCCAGCGCCTCATCTGCCACGCAGGCGTTCTCGACATGCAGGCTGATCAAATCGGCCCCCGCATCGGCAAACTGTTCGATCTGGCTCAGGATCACCGCATCCGCGCACATCAGATGGATGTGGATCGGCAGAGCGGTCTGATCGCGCAGGCGGGCCACCAGATCGGGGAAGAACAGCAGTGCGGGCGCGAAATGCCCGTCCGCCACATCGACATGCAGGATGTCGGCATGCGGCGTGATACGGGCCAGGTCATCGGCCAGCCGGGTCAGATCAGCCGACCACATCGAGAATTCGGCGATCAGGTGGCTTTGCGGCAGATCGCCGATCCAGCCGGGGATGGGGCGGGGCATATCAGAACTCCTTCAGAAAGTCGGTGAGGGCGGCGTGGAGAGCGGCAAGATGCGCAGGTTTGTCAGCGCCTTTGGGCGGAAGGTCCACCAACCGCGCATGGGGGATCAGCGCGGCAAGGGCGTTGGCGTGGGCCATTGGATGAATGGCATCCGCCCCGGTGCCGCAGATCAGCACGGGAATGGCAAGGCCTGCCAGATCGCCCACCGTCACCCCCGGTCCATCGGCCGAAATCGCCATGAGCAATCGGGCCGTATCGGCCTGCGGTTCGCGGGCAAAGAACCCGGTCAGCGATGCAAGGTTGTCCGGCGATGTTTCGGCCAGCCTCCGGGCCGTTTCGCCCGCCATGAAGGCCGCACGGGCCTGCATGGCGGGCAGGGCGGCCAGCAGCCGGCCAACCTCGGCGTTGGGCCGCATGTTGGGCGGGGCGGCCTCTGTCACCCATGCCGGCCGGATCAGGCACAGCCCGCGCACCAGACCGGGGCGGGTGACGGCCAGCCGAAGGGCAATCGCGGCTCCCATGGAAATCCCGCCGATGACCAGCGGTGGGTCCAGACTTTCGATCAGCGCCGCCAGATCATCGGCAAAAGCGGCAATCGACAGCGGACCGGCGATATCCGACGCGCCATGGCCCCGGCACTCCAGCGTGAGGCGGCGAAAGCGCGGGTCTGGCGGAAACGCCTCGGTCGTCTGACGGGCATCGCCGCCAAGGCCGTGCTGGAACACCACCGGAAGCCCCGGCCCGCCGGAATCATGCAGAGCCAGGCTTGCACCGTTGATCTTGACCCGTTGCGGGGTCATTGGCGGGTCAGGTCGCGCAGGAAACCGGCGACGGCCGGGGCCTCGGCGGCGGTCAGGCCATGGGTTACCAGATCCCCCTCGAAGCCAACGCGGCGCAGGCAGCCGATGAAATGCGCGAAATCCACCACGCCCTGCCCTGCCGTGGCAAAACCGCCCCTCGGGTCACGGTCTTTGGCATGGGCCATCGCGATCCGGTCGGCAAGCAGATCCACCGCTGTCTCGATGATGCGGCGGCGGTCAGCATCGCGGGCGACCTCGAACAGGTTGGCAGGGTCCAGCACAATCGCCAGCGCGGAGCTTTGCAGCGTGTCGAGCAGGCTACGGGCGCGGGCAGCGCCATCGACGACATTGGCCAGCTCCGGCTCGATTCCCAGCTGGACGCCCTGCGCTTCGGCCAGCACCACGGCCTTCTCCATCTCTGCCAGCAGGTCGCGCCACGCCCCGGGCGATGCGTTGTCCGGGTGGCCCAGCCACTGATCGGCTGCATCACGCGTGCCGGTGCAAAGCGTGACCATTCCCGTGCCCATGGCCTTCGCAGACGCCAGCAGGACACCAAGCCGCCGCAGGCCCGCCGCACGCACCGCCGGATCGGGGTGGATCATGTTATAGGTGCCCGACACGGCCGCAATGCCCACGCCATGGAGGGCCGCTGCATCGGCCACGGCCTGCGCCACCGCGGGTGCCAGCACATCGGGCATCGCCGCAAGGCCGGAACAGGCCATGTTGTACTGCACCGCGTCAAAACCCGCCGCTTTCGCCGCCGCCAGCACGGTTGCCGGATCATCCCCCGGAAAGGTTTTGGCAAAAATCCCCAGCCGCATCACAGCGACCCCGATACATCGGCCAGCCGCACTGGCTGCCCGCTGCGTGCCGATTGCGCGATGGCAACCATCGCACGGACCGATGCGATGCCATCTTCCAGATCGGCCCCGCCAGTGCCTTGCCCCGTCAACACGGTTTGCGCAAAACCTTCAACCTGCCGCCGGTAGAAATGCCCGTCCGCCCCCAGAACGCGGCGGGTGGCGCCATCGGATTCGTGGAAAATATCGACCTCCGAGGTTTTGTAATACCAGGGGTTGTAGGTCTTCCCCAACACCGACCCGCCTGCGCCGTAAATCTGGAAACCTTCGTGCCAGTCCATCCGCACGGCAACCGTAAGGTCCAGATGCCCGAGAACGCCGCTGGCAAATTCCACATCCACGAACCAGCAGTGCATGCCGCCGCGCTTTGAAAGCCGCGCATCCACCGCCACCAGTTCACCCGCGAAATAGCGGGCTGTATCAACCAGATGGCTGCCATGCGCCAGCATGTAATAGCGGTCAAGATCGGCTTTGGGATTGCCCGCGGGCTTGCGCGCCTGCGCCGAAGCCACCATCAACGGTTGCACCGCGTCGGTCATCGGATAGCGGTGGGTGCTGTCGCAATACCATGCCTTCAGTGCCACCATCTCACCCATGCCGCCTGCCGGGCCACCGTCGATGAAGGCCTTCGCAGCTTGCAGCCCCGCGTCATAGCGCTTCATATGCCCGACCTGAAGGACCAGCCCACCCGCTGCACCGCGCAGCGATTCCGCTTCCTCGATCCCGGTCGCCAGCGGCTTTTCGCACAGCACATGCTTGCCCGCCTCCAACGCGCGTCTGGCGGCGGCAACGTGAAAAGCGTCAGACGTGGCGATGATCACCGCTTCCAGATCAGGATCGGCGAGCATCGCATCATAGTCGGCAAAGCTGCGGCGCGGTGCGTGGGTCGCGGCCATCCGGTCCCGCAGATCGTCAGCCACATCGCAGATGGCATAAAGCTCGGCGTTGCGCGCCTTGGTGCAGGATTCGAAATGTGCCGCCTGCGCGATGGGGCCGCAGCCCAATACACCAACCCTCAGCAACCGTTCGTCTTTTTTCGGCATTTCATCCCCCCGTCGCGTTGCGGTATTTCATCACAACCGCACCGACCATGCGGGCGATCACCTGTTCGGGCAGATGTGCGGGGTCATGCATCTGCACAAGGCCCCCCGTCACCTGCGCCACCAGCCCCGGTTCGGGGGATGCCTGACGGATGTTGGAAAACAGGCGCTCCAGCGCCGCCCGGACTGCCGGATCAGGCCAGTAATAGCGCACCCGGTCCGACAGACCGAAGATCATCATTGCCTGTTGCCGCGCGCCCCCGGCGACATAGGCCCGCCACTGGGTGGGGTCGTCGTGCATCACCTGCCGCAGAGTGGCCTGAAGGTGCGAAGGCTGGACGGGGGCCAGCATGTGTTCCAGCTGTTCCAGCGCCATGACAGCCTGACGGAAGGCAAAGGTCAGTTCCGGCCCCACTTTGAGAATGGCGAAATGGCCCTGAACCAGGGCAGTCAGCGCAGGTTCTGTCTGGTAGTCCGTGGAATGCGCCTCATACACCCGCCCGGCCGGGACTGCAGCGATCAGCGCCGCGGCCTTGGCCGGATCATAGGCGAAAATCTGGCGGTTGCCGAAGTCCACCCCCGGCTGCACCACCAGCCCGATCACCCGCGCAAATCCATCGCTCAGGCCGCGCGCAGCGAAAGCGTCGCGGTGCAACTCATAGGTGAGGGTCGCCGCTGCGGGCGTTGTGACGGCGAGCGCATCCAAGAGCGCGGTCTCTCCGCCCGGCACGGGCACTTCGGTGCCGATGATGTAGTGCAGCGGGTCAGTCGCCACACTCTCTGCCACCGCACAAAGGTCAGCGGCGCGCGCGGCCATCGTCGTCTCGTCCAGCGTGGTATCGTCGGCGCAGCGCATCGACGCGTCGAGGTGGATCTTGGTGTAGCCTGCCGCCACATAGGCGCCAACCATGGCGCGCGCCTTGTCCATGGCCTGACCTGCGGGTTCATTTTTCCACGGATTCGGCCCCAGATGGTCGCCGCCCAGGATCAGCCGTGCGGGGTCAATTCCCTGTGCCGTGGCGATGTCTTCGACGAAGCGGCGGAACGCCGCCGGGGTCATGCCGGTATAGCCGCCGAACTGGTTGACCTGATTGCAGGTCGCCTCGATCAGGATCGGGCTATCGTCATCACGATAGCAGCCAAAGATTGCAGCCAGAGTCTCCGGATGCGCGGTGCAATAGGACGGGATAGCGACAGCTTCGCCCGCCCGGTTGCGCGCCACGATATCGGCAAGAACGCTCATGCCATACGTTCCAGAAAAGTCGTGATGGTGGCCAGATCGCTGTTGCCCTCCATCGGCCCCAGACGGCCAACCGCCAGCGCCCCTGCGGCATTGGCATGGCGCAACGCCACCGCCATATCCTGGCCGTGGGCCAGCTGCGTGACCAGCGTGGCGCAAAAGCAATCGCCCGCGCCGGTCGGGTCCACCACCGGCACGGCATGGCCCGGCAGGTCAACGATCCGCCCGCCGCCATCCATCGCAATCGCCCCTGCAGCGCCGCGCTTCAGCGCGACAACCCGTGCCCCAGCATCAATCAGCCCCGGCGCCCAGTCAGTGAACCCGCCGTCGAACAGCAGATCCGCGTCAGCATCCGAAGGCAGCACGAAGTCCGCCATCCCGATCAGTTCCCGCACCACAGCCAGATAGGCCGCATCATTCATCAGTTCGGTGCGGATGTTCGGATCAACCGATATCGCCACGTCCGCCGCCTTCAGGCTGCGGCATATTTCCAGTGCCCGGCTACGCATTTCCGGATCACCAAGGGTCGAGCCGGAAATGTGCAGAACCTCTACCCCAGCCGCCAGGAACTTTGCCACGGCCGCCGCCCCGGCGGGGAAATGCGATGCGGCGGACCGGGCGATATTGAACACAAAATCCCGGCTGCCATCGCTGTTATAGCTGACGAAAGCTGATCCGGTCGGCACCCCGGGCACGACCTCAATCATCGCGCGGGACACACCCGATGCGACCAGACGGTCACGCAGAACCACGCCAAAGGCATCATCACCCACTGCACCGGCAAACACCGCCCGCGCACCAACGCGGGCCGCCTGATCAATGAAGATGCCCGGCGCGCCGCTGGGAAACGGGCCGGTGTAGGACCCGGCCCGCAGATGGTGCCCGTCCAGACCGTCGCAGATGAACTCCACCAGCAGCTCGCCAAGCGAGCCGATCACCGGACCCCGCATCAGATCAACCGCCGACCATCAGCTTGACCACCTCGTCATGTGTCGTATCTGCGATGCGGCGTTCCCCCGCCTGCACGCCACGCCGCAGCACCACGATCCGGTCACTGACCGCGAAGATGTCTTGCAGGTTGTGGCTGATGAAGATCACGCCGCGCCCCTGCGCCTTGAGCTGGTGGATCAGGCTGATCACCTTGCGCTGTTCGGGCACGCCCAAAGCTGCTGTCGGCTCATCCATGATCAGGATCTGCGCGTTCCAGTAAACGGCCCGCCCGATGGCAACCGCCTGCCGCTGACCGCCCGAGAAGTTGGACACGGGCGCATCCATCCGCGACACATGAAAATCCAGCAAGGCCATGGTGGATTTCGCGGCATCGGCCATTTTCTTGCGATCCAGCACCGGCAGAAAGCCAAAGGCTTTGCGCATCGGTTCGCGGCCGAGAAAGATGTTCGCACCAATGCTCAGATTGTCGGCCAGCGCCAGATCCTGATAGATCGTCTCGATCCCCTTTTCGCGCGCCTCTTGCGGGGCAGCGAAGGAAACCGGCTCGCCACGCAGCAAGATCTCACCGCTGGATGGTTTGTAGACGCCGGAAATCGCCTTGATCAACGTGGTTTTTCCCGCGCCATTGTCACCGGCCAAAGCCACCACTTCGCCCGCGCGCACCATCATCGACAGATCTTTCAGCGCCTGCACCGGGCCGAAGTTCTTGGACAGATTGCGCACCTCCAGCAGAGGGTCGCCGATTTTGACATCATTCACTTTGACGCCCTCCGCTGAAACGCCGTTGCGCCTGGTCGATCAGGACCGATATGATGATGACCACGCCCACACTGATGAACTGCCAGAACGGGGCGACGTTGATGAACACCAGCCCATACTGGATGACGGCGATCACGAAAGCCCCGGCGACGGTGCCCAATATGGTGCCCGATCCGCCAAACAGGCTCGCACCACCGATTACCACGGCTGCAACGGAATCCAGCAGCAGGGGTTCACCCGCCTGCGCTGCCCCGGCGCTGAAGCGCGCGGCGTAAAGAAACCCCGCAAGGCCCGCGCACATACCCGACAGGATATAGAGTTTCAGGATATGCGACTTGATGTTGATGCCCGCGCGCCGCGCAGCCTGTTCGTTGGCACCGATGGCATAGTTGTGCTGGCCGAACCGGGTCTGGCTCAGGATGTAATGCATGATGATCACAAACACCGCCGCCACAATCACCACGTAAGGAATGTTGTAAATCCGGCCGTTGCCGAGGGTAGAGAAAAAGCTGTTGCTGACCGGCACCGTCGTGCCACCCGCCAGCAGAAACGCCACTCCGCGCGCCACGCCGAACATGCCAAGCGTGCCGATGAACGGCGGCACCCTGAGGCGTGACACCAGAAGGCCGTTCACAGTGCCCGGAATGGCCGCGACCAGAATTGCCGCCAGGGCCCCGGTCAGCACCGCGAACGGAAGCGGCATCAACGGGTTGGCCCAGCCGATGACATGGGCTGCAACAACCGCCGCAAGCCCCATGATGAACCCCATCGACAGGTCGATCCCGCCAGAGATGATCACAAAGGTCTGTCCGGTTGCCAGCAGCAGCGGCGCAACAGCGAAAATGGCGATGGCCTGTATGTTGTAGGGGTTCAGAATGAAGCTGCCGCCAAAGCTTGCGCGCGACCAGATCTCGAAACCGGCAATCAGCGCAGCGAGGAACAGCCAGGCGCGCAGATCGGCAATACGCTGAAAAACGCTGCGGGCGGCGTCGGCATGGTCGGCCTGCGGCGCGGTCCGACGGACCCGGGGGCGGAGGTGTAGGTGTCATGTGATGGTTCCTGTAATCTCGACGCCGTGGCGTCCGACCGGGCAGGGGCCGGCCTGGCAAGGGCGGCATCCGGACATGCGCCGGGTGCCGCCGGGATCACATCAGTCAGAATAGACGTATTTCGCGATTTCAGGATCGTCGATATTGTCCTTGTCCATAATGGTAAAGCCGGTGCCGATCGACACGGGAATCGATTGGCCGGTCAGGTGCGCATAGGCCGACACCACGCCGTAATAGCCGATTTCCGCCGGATGCTGCGCGATGGCCACATCGACCAGGCCGGTCTTGATATTGTCGACAATGCTGGTCGGCGCGTCAAAGGCAACGACCTTTACGTTGCCGGTCTGGCCCGCCTGCGACACACCATTGGCTGCGCCGAGGGCCGAAAACAGATTGGCCCCGAACACGCCTTTCAGGTCGTTATTGCGGGCAAACACCGCCTGCAACTGCGACGCGGCGTTGTTGGCGTCATTCTCGTTGAACTGGGTTTCCAGCACTTCAACCCCGGTGAAGTTTTCGGCCATTTCCAGCTTGAAGCCTTCTTCGCGCTGGTCGGTTGTCGAAATTCCGGGGTTCACGTTGGACACATAAACCTTACCCGATCCGCCAATGGCATTGGCCAGTGCGCGTGCGGCCATGCGGCCGCCCAGAACGTTGTCAGAGGCGATATAGGCCAGCGGGAAATCGGCGTCACCGGCCCCGGTCTGATACACACCCGATCCGATGAACGTATCGACCGTGATCACCGGAATGCCTGCTTCATGTGCCTTGCGCAGCGGTTCAACCAGCTGAACAGTATCCGTCGGCGCGATCAGGATCGCATCCGGCGCGCGGGCAATCACGGCGTCCAGCACCGGCACCTGGGTGACAGGGTTGAAATCCGGCGCGCCCTGAAACACCAGTTCCACGCCAAGCGCATCCGCGGCGGCCTGCGCACCTTTTTGCATGGTGATGTAGAACGCATCGGTGGTCAGGCCCGGCACGAGAGCGATGGTAAAGTCATTGTCCTGCGCATGGGCGGCCCCCATGCCGAGAGTCAGGGACAGCGCAACTGCACTTGCAGCCCCCAGAAGTGAACGGCGATTCATGTTATTCCTCCCTGTGAAAACCGTCCGCGCCCCCTCCAGGACGCTGACGATACCGCTGATCGGTAGGACAATAACACGACCCGAAAACGTTTTCTGTCAAGTGCAATTCGTTTCTGCAATAGATTTCGCAGAATGCTGCGCTGCGGCTCAGACCCCTTGCCGGTCCAGTTCTGCCAGGATCGCGCCTGCCGTCCGCAGATCAGTGACCAGTGCCGTGATCAGTCCGGCCCGCGCAGCACCGATGATCGGCACCGCTTTCGCCTCGCCTGTCGCCACACCAATGCTCAGCTTTGCCGCCCGCAGTTGTGCCGGTGACACGGCAATCAGCCGCGCTTCGCCTTCCCAGACAATCAGGTTGCCCGCCGTGTCGAAATAGTGCCGGATCACGTCCCCCGCCGCACCGACCAGCAACTGCTCGCTGGCCGTTGCCACACTGGCTTCGGGGGCGTTCAACGCATGGGGAAGACCGACGCCGACGATGGCCACGTCGATCTTGTCCCACAGCGCCACCGATTCCCTGATTGCAGGATCGGCCAGAAAGCTGGGCCGCGCCTCGGCAGAGGGCAGGTAGGGCGCGTGGACGAAATAGGGCACGCCGCCCAGACTGTCGGCCGCGATGCGCACAAATTCGTTGATCTGGAAATGCGCGGCCTGCTGCTGCAACCCGCCCGTTGCCGGCACCACCAGCACCCCCGGAATCTGCGGCAGCCCGGTTTCCATCACGGTGCGAATCGCCCGTCCCCACCCCACCGCCAGCACTGATCCCGGCCCCAGCCCTTCTGCCCGGATCATCGCACCCAGCGGTGACGCCAGCGCCATTCCTGCATTGGCCGCAGGCGCATCGATCACCTGCACCCGGCGCAGGCCTAGCCGTTCGGCCAACCGCTGACCGACGGTATCGGGGGCCACCAGATCGCGCACTTCAATGCGGACAATGCCTTCGGCGCGGGCGCGTTGCAGCAGGCGCGAGATGGTTGCAGTGGATACGCCAAGCTGTTTGGCAATCATCACCTGGCTGAGTTCCGCCTCGTAATGCAGCTTGGCCACCGTGTGCAACAGCGCTCGGGTTTCGGTGACATCGGGAATACCGGAAAGGGACAGGTTGCAATTCCTTTCTGCAATGTGTTACATCGACCGTGTAGTGAGGTTATCGCGCAATCGGACCCTTGACGCAATTATCATCTGCAAAATGGCTTCACGACCTCAAAATCAGCCCTGAAAAGGAAGCAGCATGGCCTTGATGACAACAGCCGAACGGCGCGGATACCAGCAGATTTGCGGCGTAAACGGCGCGATGATGGTCATCGCCTGCGACCAGCGCGGCGGAATGCGGTCCGTTCTGGCCGACACGCCCGAAGCGCAGAAGGCCATCACCAATGCGATGCTGGGTGAGACCAAAACCGATGTCGCCCGCTATCTGGCCCGTCATGCGGGGTGCGTGCTGTTCGACCCGCTGTGTGCCGTGCCCGCGATCGTGGACAAGGGCGAGTTGCACCGCGAGACCGCATTGCTGATCGGGCTGGACGCCTCCGGCTGGGCAGTCTCCCCCGAGGGCTACCGGATTTCGACACTGGTGCCGGGCATCACCGCGCGCCGGGTGCGCGAGTTGGGCGGGACGGGCGGCAAGATTATGGTCTACCTGCGGTCGGATACGCCTGCCGCAAACGTCGAAAATATCCAGACGCTGAAAGATGTTACTGCAGATTTTGCCGCCGAAGACCTGCTCCTGGTGGTGGAATTTCTGACCTATCAGCTGGAAGGGGAAAGCAAGGCCGATTACACCGCCCGGATTCCGTCGCTGATCGAAGGCGGCTCGCAGATCTGTCTCGACCTCGGGTCCAAACTGCTGAAGATCCCCTATCCGGGCACCCCCGAGGCCTGCGCCAACATCACTGCCATGTCGGGCGATGTCCCTTGGGCCGTGCTCTCGGCGGGTGTCGATCATGCCACGTTTATTGGTCAGGTGGAAACCGCCATGGCCAATGGCGCGTCCGGGGTGATTGCCGGGCGTTCACTTTGGAAAGACTGCATCTCGCTGGACCGCAGCGTGACCAGGGAACGGCTGGAAAGCATCGCCGTGCCGCGTCTGCGCGAATTGCAGGCGATCATCGCACGCCATTTTCCCGGCTGACGCCATGGCCCCTTGCGCAATCGGCATCGACATCGGTGGCACGCATCTGCGCGCTGCTGTGGTTTCTGCAGACGGCACGATCCTGCGCCGCGCCCGCATCAGCAGCAGCCGCGACCCTGCGGTGGTGCTGACGCGCTGCCTTGCGCTGATTGCCGATCTGCGGGGGCCGGATGTGTCAGCCATTGGCATCGGCGTTCCGGGTCAGGTGGATGCGGCAATGCGGGCCGTGCTGTCGGGTGGTTACGTCGATTTGTCAGGCTTTGATTTCGCCGGGTTGATAGAGGCGGATGCGCGCCTGCCCGTCACGCTGGAAAATGACGCCGCAATGGCTTTGCTGGGCGAGGCGGCCGTGGGCGCCGCCAAGGGCATCGCCCATGCGGTAATGCTGACCATTGGCACCGGTATCGGCGGAGCGGTGCTGGACGGCGGGCATCTGCTGCGCGGCAAAGGCATGGCAGGGCAGCTGGGCCATATCGTGGTTGATCCGCAAGGGCGGCCCTGTGTCTGCGGGCGCATCGGCTGTGTAGAGACCGTCAGTTCCGGCACCGCCTTCGGGGTGCATCTGGCCGAGGCTGGCCTGCCATCTGACACGCGCGCGCAGGATCTGCTGGACCGCAGCGATGATCCTACAGCTCAAGCCGTGTTGCGGAGGTGGGCCGGACCGCTGCGCGCCGCGATTGATACGTTGGTCGCGGTATGCAATCCACAGATGGTGGTGATCGGTGGCGGTGCCGGGGATGGCGCGGTGGCGGCGATGGCAAAATTTGCATCCCGTCCATCGTGGTTTTCAGCGCCTGTTGTGGCGGCGCAACTGGGCGATGATGCAGGCGTGGTGGGGGCGGCCTTTGCCGCGATGCGCAGCGCGAAACCCAAGCGGCTGGTGATGGTCAATGGCGTTCCGGCCAGCGGCAAAAGCGGTGTGGCGCGCGCGCTGGCAGACAGCACGGGTTGGCCGGTCCTGGCGCTCGACACGATCAAGGCTCCGTTCCTGATCGCGCTCGCCCCGGTGGACCGGCCCTTCAACCGCACGCTTGGACGCGCCAGCTATGACGCGATTTTCGATGTGATGCGCGACGCGCCCGCTGGCAGCACCTTTATTGTCGATGCGTGGTTTGGCTTTCAACCGGCCGAGGTGCTGACAGATGGCCTGACCCGTGCCGGTATCACGCAGGTCGCTGAAATCTGGTGCCACGCCCCGCCCGAAGTGATCGGCGCGCGCTACAGCGCCCGCGCTGCCAAACGCTTGCCCGGTCATCCGGGGGTAGAATACGTGCCGGAACTGGTCGCGCTCGCGGCGCGCGCGCGGCCCTCTGCTGTTGGCCCCGTCCTCGTGGTGGATACAACGACACCGCTGGACGCAACCAAACTCACCCGCTGGCTCCACAACCTCTGGCCCTGACCCTTGCAACAGCGCTGCGGTATTGCACAGGGTCGTGACAAGAGCGGATCCACCAGATCTGCCGCGTCGGACGCCACTTGCACTTACGGCGCTTGGCTGGCTACTATGTCAAATAATGCGCCGTCATCTGTTGGATTTTTCGGCCTGATAACCCTAACCGCAAACGTTTCCTTCAAGGCACTGTCCTTCGCTTCGATTTTGACCTTTCTCCGGCCCAGAACCTCGCGCAGCCTGTCGGTGTTGACGCTGATGGCAAAGATGACTGCGACGGACAAGATCCGCCCGCCCTGCCAAGCCTTGAGGTAGGTGGCGCCGATCCACAGATTAGGGCCAGTCGCCTTCGAAGGGCCGCTTCAGAAACGCCTCTACCTTGCCGTCGATCTCTTCGCACGGGCGGATCACCTTACTCTTGTTGATCCCAGACATGCCCATACCTTGACGAGGTCATCTGCGGATCGCATCGAGATGCCTTGGACATAGGCCTCTTGGGTCACCGCCGTCAGGGCTTATCCGCCATGCGCCGCGGTTCGAGGAAGCCTGGAAAGCCGCTGCCCTTCCGCAGTTTCTCGGACCCTTCTTTGGGCCCAAAGAGTGGCGCTGACTTCGCCTGCAGTGCCACTTGGCGTGGCAGCGGACAAAATCGATGATAACGAAGCTTGGTCTTGGTCACTGCATCAACCGACGTCGCTCCACCGTTTCAGCGTCTCACTCTGATCGCCCCGGTTTATGACCCCGTCCCGTGGCACTTCATTTCCCTGCTTCCAACGGCAGACGTGCCCTTCGGAGTAGCCCGTGACCTTTGCGGCCTCTGGCACACTCCATAATCTGCTCAAAAATATCGCCGGTCATTTCGGTCAAGTGCGGCGATATCTCCAGCCCTGCCTGCTGCCATAAGGCGGCCAGCGGCTTCACGTCTGACATGACCTGATTGTCACGCGCCTGCGCCTGCTGGGAAACATCTATCTGCATCTGCCAGACATCCATCGGCGTCCCGTCTCTTAGCCTTTCCACTTGCCTGGCGTCATGTGACCCCTCTGCGGCTGGCCGCGCGTCAAAGATCGAATGAAATCGCGGACCCGAACGGATCACGTTTACCCAAAAAAATTAACCACATCCGGGAACTCAACATGTTCAACGATGACTTCTTTACCCCAAGGACACCTATGCTGAATGAGATCGAGGTCACCCGCGCCTTGTCGCAAGGCGACCCGGAGGCGTATCTGGCGAAGGATGCGCTTGACCCGGTCATGGCGTCTTTCTTTGTGCAATACATGAAAGACCACGTGAACGAGCCATCCAAAGCGACCAACATAAAAGCTGCACGCTTCAGCGACTTTCTGGATCTGATGGAGCGCCTGAGCACCACACCTCCCAGCCCGGCCGAACTGGACGCAGCACCCTTGCTTGCAACCTGGTGCGCAGGTGTGATGGATCCAACACCACGCCTGTTCGGC
>NZ_JAUSNR010000053.1 GCF_030656345.1 Pseudotabrizicola sp.
CGCCCGCAACCTGGAAGGTCAGGGTGATCATCCCGATCTGGACGAAATCCAGACCGTAAGCCTCCTTCAGAATCGGATAGGCTGCCGGGATCAGCGACTGCATCAGATCGTTCAGAAGATGCGTCAGACCCAGCACTGCCAGCACGGTGACGTAGGTTCCGGAACGGGGGATGGTTGTCATGTCAGCAGCCTTGAATGTCGGGGACGTTAGCGTCCGGGACGCCGTGTACAAGTCGGGCGATAAGTTCACAGCGGGCAGATCTCTACAAGAAGCCCGACAATCAATTTGATTTTCGGGCGCAAGCATCGACTGTCCTGCATCGAGACAGCATCTATAGAGGGTCGCATCCGTCAGGAGCAGAAACGGATACGTTTTGTCTGTTGCGGCCGTCGCGGAGTGCCCAAACAATAGCAGCACGCTTCACGCTATGCACCGCCTCTCACCGCGATCATAAGAAATGCAGCATGGACCTGACCTTGGCATGAGTGCGGTCCTGACGCTTGGAAGGCAAGCCAACTATGAGTAAGTTTCAAGAATGAAATGGTGGCGGGACCATCCTCCTGACTGAATTGGATTTGCATGAATGACCCACCTTACGGTGGCCAGCTGGAACATTCGCGCCGGGCTTGGCCGGGATTTTCGCCGACGTCCAGCGCGAACGATTGATGCTATTGTCGGCTTTGATGCCGATATCGTCCTGTTGCAGGAAGCCGACTTCCGCATGCATCCGCGTCCTGCTGCACTGCCGCGGATTCATGGCAGGATTGGTCCGTTCGAGGTGATTGATTTGACACCTGCCACGGTTGGGATCGGCTGGCACGGCATTGCAATGTTGAAACGTCCCGGCATCGAGGTCGACGAGATCCGTCTGCACGATCTGCCGGCGCTTGAGCCGCGGGGTGTGGTTATCGCTGACCTGACGGTCCGTGACCTCGCGGTGCGCATTGTCGGGGTGCATCTGGGCCTTTTGCGCGGCAATCGCCGTAAGCAGCTTGATTTTATCGCCACGCAGCTGGCGGCGCTGGATCACAGGCCAACCGTCATCGCGGGCGACTATAACGAGTGGCGCGACCAGCGCGGCTTTGAAACACTGCCTGACTGGCTGCGCCTACACAGCCCTGGCCCGACCTTTCCATCGGGTCGGCCCTTCCTCAACCTCGACCGGATGGCCTACAGCCGCGATCTGGACTTGTTGAGCAGCAGCGTCATCGCCGGGCCAGAGGCCATAATGGCTTCGGATCACCGGCCGATCATCGGGCGCTTCCGGCACCTGAAATCGGCCGACATAGCGCGAAGGATAGGCACAAAGTGAGCGCTATGCTCGAAATTCTGCTGGTGGCTCTGGCGGTCGCCGCGATTGCCGTTCTCGTGGCACGCAGGATGTTCAGCATGCCTCCCGTGTCAGGGCGTGTAAACAGCACCGCGCTGCCCCCGATCCGAACGGGCACCATCGCGACTGCCGGCGGGAGGAGTGCGGATGGCGAAGATGGGCTGACCGGCGTCCGGCCCTTGCCCAACGGAGTGGAGGCCTTTGCCGCACGGATCACGCTTGCCGATGCGGCGGTATCGTCAATCGATGCACAGTATTACATCTGGTACAAGGATCTCACGGGATACATGCTTTTGGACGCGCTTCGGCGCGCAGCCGATCGCGGTGTACGTGTGCGCTTGCTTCTGGATGACCTTGGCAATGGAGGGCTCGATCCGGAACTGGCGGAGCTTGAAGCGCATTCGAACGTTCAGGTGCGCCTTTACAACCCATTCCCTCTGCGCAGGTTCAAGGCTCTGTGCTATGCCTTCGATTTTTTTCGCCTGAACCGCCGCATGCACAACAAGTCCTTCACGGTCGACGGAGTGGTGACAATCCTGGGCGGGCGCAATGTCGGCGACCGGTATTTTGATACTGGCCCCGATGCGCTGTTCATTGACCTTGATGTGCTGGCAGCGGGCGCAATCGTTCCGTTGGTGTCAGAGGATTTTGACCGCTACTGGGCCTGCCTCTCGGCACAGCCGGCCGCGCCATTCGTGGGAAAGACAAATGGGTCCGAACCGATTGGCCGTGGTCTGGCACGGTTCCGCGACGATGCCCACTTCGGTGACTACTGCGCCGGTCTGGATGGCGCAGACTTCCGCGCTGCGATGGCCAACGGCGATCTTGATTTGGAATGGACCCGTGCCGTTCTGGTCAGCGATGACCCTGTGAAGGGCCAGGGGGCCGTCCCTCGTGAAGATCTTCTGGCCACGCGCCTGATGCACGCAGTAGGCCAGGTCAAAAGTAGGATCGATCTTGTGTCGCCCTATCTGGTGCCGGGCAAAGAAGGGGTAAAGGCCTTCGCCACCCTCACCTCACGCGGGGTGAAAGTGCGCGCACTGACAAATGGAATCGAGGCGACTGACGTGGTCGCCGTACATGCAGGCTATGCAAAGCGCCGTAGTGCGATGCTCCGCGCGGGGCTTACGCTCTTTGAGTTGCACGCCGGCGCGGGCTCGGACCGCCCAAGCCGGACACGCCGCCGTATGGGTCTGTCCAAGGCCAGTCTGCACGCCAAGATATTTGCCGTAGACGAGGCCCGGATTTTTGTTGGCTCGTTCAATTTTGATCCGCGATCGACCACACTGAACACGGAGATGGGCATTCTGATTGAAAGCTCGCACCTTGCGGAGGCCCTGCACAGAGCCTTTGATCTGAGACTTGCAGGACTTGCTTGGCAAGTCGGCGTGCAAGATGGCCAAATGATCTGGACAGACGCAGCACGGCAGATTGTGGTTACAAAAGAACCAGGCTCCACTGCCCTGAGGCGTCTCGTCGTGACGGTTGTCGGCTGGCTGCCCGTCGAATGGCTAATGTGATCGGCGCGTTAAAACCGTGCAGTGGTGGGCGATATGCAGCTGCAAGGATAAATCCTTGCGGCGCTTTATGGGGGTAATTATCAAAAATAGCGCCGCCAAGGCGCTATAGTTTATATGTCCAATAATGTTGCATTATCGGACATTAATACACCATGCGCTCCGACATAGATGTCGTTTTAGTTTCATGGGTGGATTCGACCGAAATCGGCCCTCGCGAGCTCTAAATTCCGACTCAATCGGTGGACCGGACTCTTGTTCAATCTCTGGACTCGCAACGCAGCGGACAAATTAGCAAGTAAGATCAGCACGATTTTGATCTGCATGGGACCAAACGCCTTGGTGCGGGCAACCCTACCAAGTAAGGCGCAGGGAGCCCATCAAGTCCACCAATGAGACTATAATCCGGGAATGAAACAAGAACATGAACATGAACAAAGTAAAATCAAAGCGTTAGATTCCGACATTGGAACAAGAACGACATGGACAAAACACCCCTCAAAGCCACCTCCAACCCGCCGGAACAGCCTGATCTTCCTTCAGGAGACGAGAGCGCTGATCCGGATCGGACGGCCATCCCCCTGCCCTCCCCCATCCCAGGCTCCGGTGCGCTGGTCGGCTGGCCGAGACGGCGCGGGACTATGCGCGGCAGGCGGCGTCGGAGAACACGCTCAGGTCCTATGCCCGCGACTGGACGCATTTCACCCGCTGGTGCAGGATGCGCGGCGCCGATCCTCTGCCGCCCGCGCCTGAACTTATCGGCCTCTACATCGCCGATCTGGCCGCGCCACAAGGCAAGCCCCCTGCCCTCTCTGTCGCCTCCATCGAGCGCCGCCTTTCCGGCCTCAGCTGGGGCTGTGCACAGCGTGGGGCGCGGCTCGACCGCAAGGACCGCCATATCGCCACCGTCCTCGCCGGCATCCGCCGCAAACACGCGCGGCCCCCGGTGCAGAAAGAGGCGATCCTGCCCGAGGATATCCGCGACATGCTGGCCACCCTGCCCCATGATCTGCGCGGCTTGCGTGACCGGGCGCTGCTGCTGATCGGCTTTACCGGCGGCCTCCGGCGCTCCGAGATTGTCAGCCTTGATCACGGCAAGGATGACACGCCGGACTCTGGTGGCTGGGTGCAGATCCTCGACGGCGGCGCGCTGATCACCCTGCGCGGCAAGACCGGTTGGCGCGAGGTCGAGATCGGCCGCGGCTCCAGCGATCAGACCTGCCCGGTGCATGCGCTCAGCCAATGGCTGCACTTTGCCAGGATCGACTTCGGGCCGATCTTTGTCGCCGTCAGCCGCGATGGCCGCCGCGCCACTCCGGACCGGCTCTCTGACAAGCATGTCGCCCGGCTGATCAAGCAGACCGTCGAAGATGCTGGCCTGCGCCCCGAACTGTCGAAAGCCGACCGCCTGCGGCTCTATTCGGGCCATTCCCTGCGCGCCGGCCTCGCCTCCAGCGCCGAAGTCGATGAGCGTCATGTGCAAAAGCACCTCGGCCATGCCTCGGCGGAAATGACCCGCCGCTACCAGCGCAGGCGCGACCGGTTCAGGGTCAACCTGACCAAAGCGGCGGGGTTGTGAGGCGGATCAGAAGCCTTCGGTCTTTAAAGCCAACAGCACCTCGACATGACGGTGCAGATCGCTGTGAGAATGCAAGATATCGACGATGATGACCTCATCGGGCTGGTCCAGAAAGACCAGAAAATGCTCCCCTGCCCTGGCGAGCCGAAGATCGTCTGCGTCATCCACAAGGACTGCGCAACGCCGGCTGTGTACCGTGCCGTTCAGAATTCCTTTACACCGGCTGAGCAGTTCCGCCTCGTAGCGCTCTGCTTGGCGCAGTCCGAAATTCTTGATCGTCTATCTGGCTATCTCGGTAAGGCTGGCTTCCGCACGACGCGTCAACCGGAAGGATCGGCTCATGAGGAAGCGCGTGCATTCGCAAAGGCGCGACGGATCGCATCTTCCCCACTACCCCCCGCAAGATCGCCCGCCTTGGCCTGCGCCAAGCCTTCAAAAAGGTCCTTCCGGATTCCAGCCAGCTGGGCTTCCTCCTGTTCGAGCAGTCTCAAGCCAGCGCGCATCGCTTCGCTCACATTCTGGTAGCGTCCGGACGCCACCAAGGCTTGAACCAGATTGTCTTGAGCTTCAGTGAGGACAACGTTGCGCGTCACCATGGGTCAGGTCTCCTTCATTGGCAATATATGCCAACGCGCGATTTTGGTCAAAAGAATCTGACGTCGGGGATCAGCGTACACCTTGCGGGCGGACAAGCTGGCAGCCCTCGTCCATGAAGATGCGGCTGTAGCGGGCCCAGAGGCTTGGCTTGGTCGATTGAGCATGATAACCTTGCAAATCTTCCACACTATGGAGTAATTGCAAGGTATGTACCAACGTCAGACCACTCAGACCGTGCAATCCGCCCTCGAGGTCCAAGCGGCTGTTGTCCTTTTGGGGCCCCGGCAGGTCGGCAAGACCACACTTGCACTTGAAATAGCCGAGCAACGCCCATCTGTGTACCTCGATCTGGAACGCGACGCGGATCGACAGGTCCTGACAGAGCCCGATCTTTATCTGGATGAGCAAGTCGGTAAGCTCGTCATCCTGGATGAGGTTCAGCAGATGCCGGACCTGTTCAAGAACCTCCGTGGGCAGATCGACATGCGACGGCGCAAGGGGGCCCGCACAGGGCAGTTCCTGCTGCTCGGGTCTGCATCGAATGTGCTGCTGCATCAATCGGCCGAGTCCCTTGCCGGGCGAGTTCGCTATATCGAGATGCCGCCTCTTCTGCTGGACGACGTAGGCGAAGACAGGTTGAACGACCTCTGGCTGAGAGGCGGTTTTCCTGACAGCTTCCAAGCAGACAGCGACCGATCCAGCATGAACTGGCGTGAGGATTTTCTGCGCACCTACCTGGAGCGCGATATCCCCGCCCTCGGGCCGCGCATCCCGGCGACCACACTTCGCCGCTTCTGGACGATGCTGGCGCATGCGCAGGGTGGACTGCTGAATGCAGCTGCGCTGGCCGAGGGGCTGGGCGTCTCGGGTCAAACGGTGGGACGATACCTTGATCTGCTTGTCGATCTCATGCTGGTGCGGCGCTTGCAGCCTTGGCATGAAAATGTCGGCAAACGCCTCGTCAAGTCACCGAAGGTCTATGTCCGAGACTCTGGCCTGCTACATGCGTTGCTTGGCCTCGGCACACTGGAAAGCTTGCTGGGCCATCCGGTGGTCGGTGGCAGCTGGGAGGGGTTTTGCCTAGAAACCTTGATCGCCGCCGCACCCGCCGACACAGAAACCTTCTTCTACAGGACATCGGCTGGTGCAGAACTTGACCTTGTCCTTCGCCTTCGCGGCGGGGAAACTTGGGCAATCGAGATCAAGCGCACCACTGCCCCAAAGGTATCGCGCGGCTTTCACCTTGCCATTGCAGACATTAAGGCTGATCAGCGCATCTTGGTCTTTGCTGGGGACCGTGAGGTTCCCCTCGGAGATGGCTTGCGCGCCATGCCGCTTGATGTAGCAGTCGAGCACTTGCGCCAGCAAACTTGAGCCCAGCCCATGGAGCGGAGGCATAATCAAGTTTCTGACCTCCAGTCGACGCACTTCGAATCGAAAACAAGCCGAGAACGGACTTCGCCAATCCCGTCACCGGACCCTTGAAGCCTCAGACCTAGCAACAAGATGTTGATGGCCCACAAATTCACATCATCGAGTTTAATTTATTTATTTCAGTAGGTTAAGGTTGCGATCTTCGCGACTACGCTTCCAGCCCGGCAGTTGGTTCGTGTCTATCAGTAGAAATTTCTTGCGCGAACGAAAAAGTTGGCGCATTTCTACCCGTAGCGCGAAAAGGTGAGAATTTCAGATTTTTGCGCTACAAAAGAAAAGCTCGAAAAGAGCGCGCTGCGTGGACCTCGGTTGCGACAGCACAAAACATGAGGGCAGTATGTCAGCAGAGCGAGTATTTGCCGAGCTTCAAACCGACGCATCTACGCTGCACGCGTCTATTCGCCTGCACCTCGAGCGCAATTTTGCGCCTGACGCGAGGAAACACCTAAGAACTTTTTCGTCCACCGAGGCCGCTGACTTCTTGGGGCTTGCGCCCGGGCACCTTCGAAAGCTGCATGCCGAAAACAAGATCCCAGACGTCCCTTTGGACGAGAGAGGCCGCAAGTTCTACTCCGCCGAAGACTTGGGGCAGATCCGCCTGGCGCTCGCACGCAACACAAGGGATCCTTCGCTTTACCTGCGAGGACGGGTTGGGCAAGAACCGCTCCAAATCATTTCCTGCGTCTCGTTCAAGGGCGGCTCGGCAAAGACCACATCAGCGGCATATCTCAGCCAATGGTATGCTCTTCATGGCTATCGCGTTCTGGTGGTCGATATGGACCCGCAGGCGTCGCTGTCATCGATGACAGGCCTGCGTCCTGAGATCGATTTCACGCACAAAGGGACCATCTACGACGCGATCCGCTATGACGATCCGCTGCCGATGAGCGAGGTCATCCGAAAGACCTACTTTCACGGCCTAGATATCGCTGCAGGCGGTCTGATCCTGTCAGAGTATGAAACGGAAACGCCTTACGCGCTGCGCCGCGGCGCTGAGCCGCCCTTCTACTTGCGTCTGCGCGAGGCAATCCAGTCGGTGGAAGCAAACTATGACCTTGTTTTCATTGATTGTCCGCCCCAGCTTGGCTTTCTGACGTTGTCTTCTTTGGTCGCGTCATCTTCGATCATCATCCCGGTGGTGCCAAACTTCATCGACGTGGCCTCGTTGGCGCAGTTCCTGACCATGACATCATCCTTGCTCGACACCATCCGAGATGCGGGGATGACACTGGACTACGATTTCCTGCGTTACCTAGTCTCACGGTTCGAGCCTTCCGATGGCCCTCAGGCACAGGTTGCCGGGCTTTTGCGTGCAAACTTCGGCAAACGCGTGATGACCGAGACATTCCTGAAATCGACCGCCATTTCGGATGCGGGCCTGACACATCAAACCCTGTTTGAAGTCGGGCGAGGAAGCATGAACCGGAACACCTATGACCGCGCGATGGAATCGGTGAACGCCGTCGCGCGCGAGCTGGAGCAAGATATCCACAAAGCTTGGGGAAGACACTGATATGGCCCGGAAAAACATGTTCGAAGGCATTACCGCGGCTCAGCGGTCCGAAGACCCCGAGATGGCTGCCATTCCCCCCAGTGCTGAGAAAATGCCAGAGGTATTTCAAAGTGGCGGCCCGATTGCCGCAATTCGCAACGATTTGCGCAGCCTGAGCAGCCGTTCCGTACAAGACATTGACCCCGAGATGATCGAGGACACTGGCCTCAAGGATCGTTTAGGCGGCATCGACGACGATATCGCGGAGCTGCGCGACAGCATTGCGAGGCACGGACAGCAGGTTCCTATCCTCTTGCGTCCCCATCCTAAGCTCAGCGGCCGTTATCAGGTGGTTTATGGGCGGCGGCGGCTTGCGGCCATCCGTTCATTGCGAACACCTGTCAAAGCGCTCATCCGAACCTTGTCTGATGAAGAAGCTGTCCTTGCGCAAGGGCAGGAAAACAACGTTCGCAAAGATCCCTCTTTCATCGAAAAGGCACTCTTTGCGGGCGACCTCGAAGAGGCGGGCTATGATGCAAAGGTTGTGCAGGACGCGCTGAACGTCAATCGGAGCCACACCTCGCACATGCGTAAGGTGCGCGAGGCCATCCCACGCGACATTATCGAGCGCATAGGTGCGGCGCCCTCCGTAGGGTGGAAACGCTGGTATGAACTAGCGGCCCGCCTTCTCGATGAAAATGTCGATGTCGCTACAGTGCACCCTGCCCCGTTCCCGACTGGCCTCACATCTGACCAGAGATTCGACCTCTGGTCGAAATTGGCGACAAAGTCTGGAAAAAACAGCAAAGCGCCGAAACCCCAGCAACCACAATCCATGTTGGTGAAGGCGCAGGATGGTTCGGTCAT
Organism: Pseudotabrizicola sp.; assembly: GCF_030656345.1. Lineage (GTDB taxonomy): Bacteria > Pseudomonadota > Alphaproteobacteria > Rhodobacterales > Rhodobacteraceae > Pseudotabrizicola. The sequence continues at coordinate 8,818 of NZ_JAUSNR010000053.1, forward strand.
TGGCACCATTGCGCTGCAGAATGACACGCTAAGCTTTCGGGCAGCATCCAAAGGCGATCCGTTTGCGGCATGGCTGCATGAGAACGCCGAAACGGTGTTCCCGCGCCTGCATGAAAAATTCCTTGCCCGCTCTGAAAAACCGGAGTGAGCAAGCGATGCGACGAAAACAACAGAGGAGCAATGTCGGAAAAGAATAGGCCTCCCGAATGGAAACCACCCGGAAGGCCCGCGCAAAACACAGGGCGCCAACCCTGAGAATGCTCATCACTAGCCAGAGCAAGTTAGCGCAGGCCCGAATCGCAAGCAACATCGCATCGCGGTGATCTGATATCTTTTATCCTTTATCTGAACAAAAGAGCCAGAATACCCGCGGAAATTTGCGCAAAGCAGTCCTTATTCGGACAGTCCTACACGTTCCGCGTGAATATATCATGGAACAGATCGCAACCACGCCCATGCTTCGGCATGTCCGGCGCCCCAATTTGTCGTCTCAGAAACCTCAGGCGCCGACCCCTGCAGCCGACAAGGACAATCGTTGGCATATCCTTGATCTGGCAAAGACCTGCCGCCGCCGTCTGAAGCTTCGAGATCGCGACATCGCCGTCTTGCGGGGACTGTTGTCCCTCCTGCCCTCGCAAGCGCGACCTGACCAAATGGTGGTCTTTGCATCCAACCGGGTTCTGATTGATCGTTGCGATGGCATCGACGAACGCACTCTTCGTCGTCGGATTGCTCACTTGCAGGACTGCGGGATGGTTGAACGCCGGACAAGCCCCAACGGCAAGCGATATCAAGTACGCGACGATCACCAGGCCGCGCTGCTGACCTATGGCATCGATCTCGCACCTCTTTTCCACATCCAGAGCCATCTGGAAGCCATGGCAGAAGACTGCCGCCACGAAACCGTAAGAATCAAAGTGCTTCGCTCCTTGATCAGAGATGTTTTGTTCAAAATTCCGCCACATCAAATCACTGACGTTCAAAACGAAGCTCAACGCGCGCTTAGAAGAGTGCTCGATAGCAATCAATTGCAGAAAATCCTGACACAGCTTGAAGATGCTGCGCCCGTAATGATCCCTCAATCCATGGACAACGTGACTCAGCCGACAACACATCTGTCCGTCAGCGACGGTCAAAATGACCGCCATATTCAGAGTTCGTATAAAGATAATTTAGAATCTGAAGAGGCTGAGAGCAAAACCTTGAGCAACCCTGTGCATGAAATACCCACCAACACGGATCATGCCGACATCACAGTGGACGAATGCATGGACCTTGCTCGAACTGCTAGAGAAATGTCTCCTAGACAGCCTCAATGCTGGGAGGATCTGATTGATCTTTCAACAAGACTTGCCCCTGCCATCGGCCTTCAGGGAACAGTTATTCGTGAAGCGGAGAAGCACTTGGGAAAGCACGGCTGCGCTTTAGCCGTTCTTGGTCTTGTCGAAGCGTTTGGCAGAGTTCGCAACCCAGAAGCCTATCTAACCGCTCTTGTGCAGCGTCGTCTCAAGCAAGGCCTCGATCTCGTCCGAATGTTTCGTTCCCTCGTTCGGCCCGGTAAGCCAGTAGCTGCCCTCGCTTAGTCCAGGAATGTTTACCCCGGTAAACATTTGTTGGTGCTTTGCAGGGGCCGATGCACGTGATGTATACCGGGGTAAACATGAGGCTGTCGCTCTACGCAGCAGAGAGTTTGAGAATAGTTGATTTGAGGGTGACGGGAAGTGAGATCGGGAGAGTGGCTCCTGGCGCCCGTCCTAGAGAAAACCTGATGGCCCAAGCTGCCCAGAAGATCACCCTTTCGTCCTCACAGGACATCCCCTTTGACAAGCTGGTGCTGAGCCAGTCCAATATCCGGCGTATCAAGGCCCGTGTGTCGGTTGAAGAGTTGGCCAAGGACATTGCTCGCCGCGGCTTGTTGCAAAGCCTGAGCGTGCGGCCCGTGCTGAATGCCGATGGCGTCGAGACCGGCGCGTTCGAGATCCCAGCTGGCGGTCAGCGTTTGCAGGCGCTGTCGTTGCTGGTGAAGCAGAAACGGCTCGCGAAAACCGCGCCTATCCCCTGCATTGTGCGGGACGTAGCTTCGGGCATCCTTGCCGAAGATGACTCTCTGGCTGAGAACATCCAGCGCGTCACTCTGCACCCGCTTGACCAGTTCCGTGCCTTCCAGCTCTTGCGCGAGAAGGGTCAGTGCGAGGACGCGATCGCGGCGGCCTTCTTCGTGACGTCGCAGATCGTCAAGCAGCGTCTGAAACATGCCTCCGTGGCCCCTGCCCTGCTCGAGGTCTATGCCGAGGATGGCATGACTCTCGAACAACTCATGGCCTTCACGGTAAACCCCGATCACGTGCGTCAGGTTCAGGTTTGGGATGCGGTGAAAAACTCTTGGAACAAGGAACCCCATGCCATCCGGCGGATGCTGACCGAAACATCCGTCCGCGCCTCGGATCGTCGCGCGGTATTCGTTGGCGATGACGGCGGCTGGCTCGAGGACCCTGCCTTGCTCGACCCTCTGGTGGCAGAGAAGCTTCACACCGAGGCTGAAACGCTTGCCGGTGAGGGTTGGAAATGGATCGAGGTGGCGACCGACCTGCCCTATGGCTACAGCCACGGCTTGCGGCGTCTGGCCGGTGATCAGGCGCCTATGACCGACGCGGAAAGCTCGACCCATGCGGCGCTTCTCGCGGAGTATCGTGCGCTGGAGGACGAGTACCCCGAGGAGGTCGACGCAATGCTCGGTGAGCTTGAGATGTCGATCGAGGCCTTTGAGGCGCGGCCATTGATCTTTGAGCCGGTCGAAGTTGCCCGCGCGGGCGCCTTCGTCACGCTGGATCGGGATGGCGGTCTTGCGGTTTATCGTGGTTATGTCCGGCCCGAGGATGAGCCGCGTGAGGACGCTGCGGTCCAAGATGTCGGAGACGTCGATGCTGTGGGGCAGGGGCCCGATACCGGGGTTTCCGGCTGGCAGCCTTCGGCGACCTCCGGAGACGGCACCGTGATCACTACTGGTGGCCAGCCGATCGGCGCGGATATGTCAGAGGACGAGGATGACGGCGCGTTGAAACCTCTCCCCGAGCGGTTGGTCATGGAACTGATTGCCCACCGGACGCTGTCGCTGCGCGAGGCCATCGGGCGCTCACCTGACGTGGCACTGACGCTGCTGCTCCTGAAGCTCGTGACGGACACCTTCCGCACTTCCAGTGCCTCGGGCAGCTGCCTCGAGGCCGCGGTGCGTCACGTCTACATGTCGGCGCAAGCGCCTGATCTGAAGGACAGCGTGGTGGCCAAGCTGGTCGATGAACACCACGCGGCCTGGGAGGCCGACCTGCCTCTCGGCGATGATGCTGCGCTCTGGGATTATCTAACGGTGCTCGATCAGGGCAGTCGTCTGGCGCTGCTGGTGCATTGCCTCAGCTTCGGGATCAACGCGCTCCATGAAAAGGCGAATCCCTACGGCGTAGGCATCACGACCAGCGGCCTGACCCGCCGCATGGCGCATGCCGATCTCGTGGCGCAGCCGGTGGATCTCGACATGGTCGAGGCGGGCTGGGAACCGACGGTCGACGGCTATCTCAGCCGCGTGCCCAAGGCCCGGATCTTGGAGGCCGTGCGCGAGGCGAAGGGCGAGGGCACCGCTCAGCTTCTCGACCATCTGAAGAAGGGCGAAATGGCCACCGAAGCCGAGCGGCTCCTCAAGGGCAGCGGCTGGTTGCCCGAGGTCCTGCGCCGCGCCGATCTGGTCGCACTGGACGGCGAGGAAATCGCAGAAGGGCAGGGGGATGACGTGGTCCAGCCCGAAGAGGTCGATCTGCCGGCCTTCCTGACCGCCGATCTGCCGAGCAGCGGCGCGTCGATGATGGCGGCAGAGTGATCTGAGCCATGTTGGGGCCTCGAAACCCGCCCCCATTCACAACAAAATACAACAATATCAATATGATGAGTGCGAACTCTCGCATTCAGGATGAGAAATCATGTCTGCAACCACATCATCGACACAGTACCCGTGGGCGCGCTTATTCGCTACACTGACGGCAGTCCCAAAGCGCCGGCACGCTTCACCAAGAAGCTCGCGGCCTAGGAACGATCGAACGGCGTCGGTCGTCTTGTGAAGAAGGAAACGCCGCGGCTCTATCCGACCTGGACAGCACCCGCCTCCTTCAGGCTGCATAAGGGCAACTTCTCCTCCGACGGGGTGATCCTCGTCACCATCATGCGGAGCCATTCGGCCGACAGCAGGCTGATCTTCGAGGTGGCCGAGGAACCCAAAGCCGAACTGCTGCATCTGGCGGAGTCCATCACCGCGGCTGAGCTCTGGATCGTGCGCGAAGGCTATCGCAACGTCCGTCTCGAAATCGTCGGCACTGAGCACGGCGAAAGGGCAGGGCGCGCGGAACTGGCCGCCTGATTCGCGTCGATGCCGGTCCGCTGTGGATAGAACCGCTGGTCAGGAGGTCGACGACTGGATCGCGGCCCTTCTGTCGGTCTTGGCGCTTCTGGCAGTGTTCCGGCTCAGACTGGGGGGTAGCTTTGGAAAACCTCGGCGCTACCATCCTGCCGGATCAGGTATACGACGTAGGCCTCGCGTTCTGCCTCTGGGCCCATGCCGGGCGAGCCGTAAGGCATGTCCGGCACCGCCAGTCCAACGGCTTCAGGGCGGTCTGCCAACAGACGACGGATGTCGGCGGGTGGCACATGACCCTCGATCACATAGCCTTCGACGTGGGCCGTATGACAGGACGCCATGTTTTCCGGAACGCCGCTGGTGACCTTGTGAGCCTGAAGGGCGTCGTAATCGAGCAGCTCGACGGTGGCGGCGAAGCCGTCGGCTTCTATGATCTCAATCCAAGCTGTGCAACACCCGCAGTTGGGATCCTTGGCCACGTGGATCGCCGTAGGTGCGGCGTCGGCTGCTGCGGGCCGAAGGCCAACGGCAACGACAGCAGCAATTGCAAACAAGGAAGCGCGACGAGTGAGAGCGAGATGATTCATATCTGCGTACCGATCCGGAGCATGGCTTTTGGACGCATCCTTGACTGCATCGGTTTGCTCCACAAGGCGCTTCAAGGTCGCAGCCACGCAGATGTGCGGTCAGACCGATTGTCTGACTGCGTTCCGGCCGGTCTTGGGCGCGCTTAAACGATAAGGGTGACAGACGCTCAGCGTTTCTTGCCTTTGGCCTTGCCGCCGCCACGGCTTTTCTTGCCGCGATCCTTGCTGCCGCCCCGATTGCCATTGTCGATACGGACGGGAGCCTGATTAACAACCGGCGGTGGTGCCGGTGCCAGAACTGGCGCAGCCACTGCCTCCGGCTGTCGAGCAGCTCCGAGCTGCAAAGGTGCAAGGCCGGTTTCCTCTGCCATGAAGGCTTGCCAGATCCGTGCGGGAAGGTCGCCGCCGGTGACGCCCGGCATGGGAGTATCGTCGTCGTTGCCCACCCATACCCCGACCACAAGCTGATCCGAAAATCCGACGAACCACGCGTCGCGGTTGCCCTGGCTGGTGCCCGTCTTCCCCGCCGCAAAGCCATCAAGTGCGGCGTTGCGTCCGGTGCCATTGCGCACCACCCCTTCAAGCAGCGTGACGAGGTCCGCATGGTGATCCAACGGCCGCGTGGCTTGTTGGGGAAGTGCCGCCAGCAGGCCGCCATTGCCGGTCGTCGGTGCCAGGCTGGAGATTGACCATGGTTGAATCGGCATCCGGCCCGCGGCGACCGACGCGAACGCGCCGGTCAGGTCGAGAAGTCCGACGCCTGATGTGCCAAGCGACAGGCTGAGGTTGCGGTCTAGTTCGGCATCAATGCCAAGATCGTTTGCAGCAGCGATGATGTCGTCAATGCCAACCTCTTGCGCCAGACGCACGGTTGCCGCGTTGAGTGACTGCGCAAACGCCTGATCCATGCGCACGCGACCGGCATAGTTTCCGCCGTAGTTCTCGGGGCGCCAGTCGCCAATCTCGATCGGTGTGTCTTGCAGGGGGGTGTCGAGCGTCCAGCCGTTTCGGAGTGCCGCCAGATAGACGAACAGTTTGAACGTCGATCCCGGTTGGCGCCGCGCCTGCACCGCCCGATTGTATTGGCTGGTTGCGTAATCCCGGCCTCCGACCATGGCCACCACCGCGCCGTCAAGGGTCATCGCGACCAGTGCGACCTCTGTCGGGCTGCCGTTCGCCGTATCGGCCAGCTTTTCTGCAATCACGCGTTCTGCCAGTGCCTGCGACTCCGGGCGGAATGTTGTTTTGGCACGGACCGAGCCCAGACCGGGCCCGACCATCGCTGCGGCTTCGCTCAGAACAAAGTCGGCAAACCAGCTGCCACCATCCCGGCTTGGCGCACTTGTGTTGGGCGTTGCTGGCGCAGTTCGCGCGGCAAGCGCCTCGGCTTCGGTCAGCACGCCGGACTCCACCATGGCGCCCAGCACCACACTTGCGCGGGTCTGCGCGTCTTCAAGGTTGTGCAGGGCATTGGCCTTGGACGGCGCGCGGATGATCCCAGCCAGCATCGCGGACTCGGCTAGGGTCAGATCGCTGACCGGTTTGTCGAAATAGGCGAGTGCAGCCGCCCCGATGCCGACAGCGCCGCCGCCGAAATACACGTTGTTCAGGTAGCGCGTCAGAATGTCGTCCTTGGACAGCCGCGCCTCCAGCCGCAGGGCAATCAACGCCTCGTCTGCCTTACGCTTCATCGTTCGTTCACTGGTCAGAAACTCGATCTTGGCCAGCTGCTGGGTGATCGTACTGCCACCCTCGACCACGCCATTGGCGCGAAAGTTCCGCCAGGCCGCGCGCGCCACACCGCGAAAATCAATGCCGCCATGGTCAAAGAAGCGCCGGTCCTCGATGGCCACGATGGCTTTGACGAGGTGATCCGGAAGATCTGCCCGCGCAGCCGGGGTGCCGCGCAACTCACCGCGCAGGCCGATCAGCGTGCCATCGGCGGCTTCGACAATAACCGCCGGTGTTGGCTCTGAACGCTCTGTGGAAAGATCAAGCGGGACGGCATAGACCAGCCAGGCCAAAGTGCCGCCGCCAATGAGAGCAATGACCATGACCAGCGCCAAAACAGCTTTGAGAATCTGTCGGCTACGACGACGCCCGGGACGCAGAGGCGGACGGGTCACGGGGGGCGGAGTTTCAGCCATGTCAACTGTGCTCTGATACCGGTCGGGCTTGCAGGGCACGAACCACTGGTTTGCGGGACTTCTTCACATTTCATGAAGAACCGACAAAACAGCTTCGCGGCCGCGAAAACCTGATTGTCAGATCGCATGAGCCTTCTGCCGTATGGCACCATGTGTCAACGTAATGTTCACCTGGGGGCCTTCGAACGCCCGTCAGCACAATCACATCTTCGCGTGTGGGCGACCTTATCCACTGAAGGACTGCCGCCCGTGAACAGGTTCGGGCAAGGCTCAGACCGTGCCGGATTGGGCATGGTTACGGTTCCCGCATCTGGATGGGTTGGTCTGATCCGGGTCAGGTCGCAAGGCCCACGGTTATCCATGCCAGCACCAGATAGCGGCCGCCCTTGGCAAGGGTGACGATCAGCAAGAACCGCCACAACGGTTCACGCAGCACGCCAGCAACCAGCGTCAGCGGATCGCCCACAACCGGAAGCCATGCGCCAAGCAGGCTCCAATAGCCCCAGCGCGCATACCAGCGGGAGGCCTTGTCCATCTGGTTTTGCGAAAAAGGAAACCAGCGTCGATCAGAGTAACGGATGAGAAACCGTCCCATCACCCAATTCACGACAGAGCCCAACACATTGCCCACCGTGGCCACGACCAGTAGCAACCAGACGGTGTGAACCCCTTGCACGATCAGCGCAACCAGCACCGCCTCGGATTGTGCAGGGATCAATGTGGCTGCGACAAGGGCTGCCACAAACAGGCCTGCAAGCTCCAGCATGGATCAGGCCGCCCTTGGCCAGCGGGGGTGGATTTCATCAATCACAAAGGCATGGCTGTGCCGGGGGCCGTGGTTGGTCAGATGCGGGTGATCGGGGGGAAGGTCGGGGTGGTCATGCGCCAGATCGCTGGCATCTTGCGCGGGCCAGATCCGCAATACCGCCATCAACCCCAGCGCCCCGATCCCGGCCAGGATCAGCGCGGCAACGGAAAGCCCCGCAGCAGCACCAACCCACCCGGCAAGCGGATAGGTCACAAGCCAAAAGGCATGGCTCAGCGCGAATTGCGCAGCAAAGACCGCGCCCCGGTCCGCCTCGCGGGAAGAGCGGTTTATGATGCGGCCGATGGGGGTCTGGGTCAGCGAAAAGCCAAAGCCGATCAGCGCCCAGAGGGTGATCAGGCTGGCAAGGTTGCCCACCAGCGGCACCAGTGCCACGCCCGCCACCATCAGGCCAGCCCCGCCGATCATCACAGGTCGGTCCGCCATCTGCTGAAGGATGCGCGGTAGCAGGAAGGCCGCCAACATCGACCCCGCGCCAAAGCCCGCGAAGGCCAGCGCGACAGATTCCGCGCCCAGTCCCAACCGGGCCTGCACCAGAACCACCGTGTTGACATAGACCATCGCACCGGCTGCGGCGACCGCAGCCTCCATCACCATCAGCCCGCGCAGGCGAGGCGTTCGGGTGTAGATACGGATGCCTTTGGTGACGTCGGCCCAGAAATGGCTGTTCTCGCCCCGCATCCGACCCGGCAGACGCGCGGTCATCACGAGAAGGGCCGAGGCGACGAAGCCCACGACTGTGCCCGCAAACAGCACCGGAAAGCTGACCACCGTCAGAAGCAGCGCCGCGATCATGGGCGAGGCGAGTTGCTCCAGATCCTCGGCCAGCCGCAGCAGCGAGAGGGCGTTGGTGTAGTCATCCTCGTCCTTCAGCACATCCGGGATGACCGCTTGAAACGCAGGGGTAAACCCGGCCGATGCCGCCTGAAGAAAGAAGATCAGCACATAGATCTGCCAGACCTGATCGACAAAGGGCAGGCAGGCGATCACGCCCGCGCGGATCAGGTCCAGCGCCACAAGAAAGGCCCGGCGCGGCAGGCGTTCGGCCACGGCCGCCGCCACAGGTGCCAGCGTGACATAGGCTATCATCTTGATCGCCAGCGCCGTGCCCAGAACGGCCCCCGCATTGTCGCCCGCTAATTGCCAGGCGAGCAGCCCAAGTGCCACGGTCGCCAGGCCAGTGCCCAGCAGCGCAACGATCTGCGCTGCAAAGAGATGGCGGAAGGTCGGGTTGCGCAGGGTCTTCAGCATCTAGAAGGGCTTCGTCAGGGATTTGATTTCGGCCAGATCGTGATCGCCCCCGGCGGTCACACAGTGGTCAATGTGATCGTGGATCAGCGCCCGCTTCGCCTCGGCCACTGCGCGCTCAACAGCATGAAGTTGCGTGGCCAGATCAACGCAGGACCGACCCTCCTCGATCATTCCGATAACCCGCCGCAAATGCCCCTCGGCGCGCCTCAAGCGGGTGGCGATGGCAGGGTGGGTTGCGTGGCGATGAGGCTCTGACATGTGAAAGGCCTATCCCCCATGGGGGGATAACGCAAGAAACAAGTAGGCCCCGAAAAAAGAGCTCTGAGAAGCAGAGGCGCTGGTCTGTCCGCGCGTTCGCGTGGTGCTGGCATACCGGGTGCAAGGCGCCTGGCTTGGCCGGTTCGGCGAAAGCCTGGAAAGCACCTTTGGGATAGATAGATCCCCGCAATGATCACGGTTGGCACCACCTTTGCCCATTGAGCCGTTCGCCGTTGCGTCTGGTAAGCCGGGGGCGTGGTCTGAAACACATGCGATGTCCGGCCTGGGCAGGGCGAAGGGCGGAGCGTTTACTGGTCGATGACCTTTGCTTATCCATCAAATGCCAGCTCAGAAGCCTTGGCGGCCCAGTTCTTCGGCGATCCGCGATCTGGACGCGGTGTCACGGGTGGGAAAGGCGGTGAAGTAATGCGCGGCCCTTGCGTCCGGCTTCAGTCGCCGGACGGTTTGCCGCCAGCGCGTAGCCTGTTCGTGCCCCCCGGCCAGACCGTTCGCCGCCATCGCAATCATGGCGATCAGGTAGTGAGCGCCGGGCGTGGTGGCCGCTCGGTCGCCCCAGCGGGCGGCAGCGGCGTAGTCGCCGGTCTGCATGAACATCTGCGACCGGACGCCGTGGATGCCGTAGAGCAGCGGGTCAAGCGGGCTGAGCTGCAACGCCATGTCCAGCCCGGTCTTAGTGGCGCCGAGGTTGCCTGTCAGCATCGAGGTCAGGGCAGAGGAATAGTAGCCCTGCGCATAGTTCGGATTGAGCCGCGTCGCCCGGTCAAGCCAGTCTGCCGCCACATCAAGATCATTCGTCAGCCAATGCGCGCGGCCCATGGTGAAATTCGCGAACGGGTCCAGTGGGTCCAGCTCCAGCCCGCGTTCGGCATGGTGGCGCGCCGCGCGTCTGGCGTCTGCAACGTCAGGACCCAGATGAAGAAAAGCCTCCAGAAAGCTTGTGAAGGACAGCCCCGCATGGGCGCGGGCAAAGCGCGGGTCCAGCGTGACCGCCCGCTCAAAGCAGCCCTTTGCGCGCAGATTGTCTGGGGCGGTAAAGCGATACAGGTGCTGCAAACCCAGATGGTAGTGGGCCCAGGCATCCAGCGTTTCGATCGGGGCCATCTGGGCAACCCTCGCCTCGTTCAGCGGAATATAGACTTCCAACGCTGTGACAAGATGCGCCACGATGCGGTTGCGAAGATCATCAATGGCATCGAGCGGTGCGGCAATCCGATCCCCCCAGATCACCTCATTGCGGCTGCTGTCCGCAAGTTCGAGCGTGACTGCAATCCCGCGCGAATTGGCTTCGACGATCCCGGACAGCACATAGCGCGCACCGAGCGCGGTTGCGACAAGATCAAGATCCGGGTCAGGCTTGCGGAACCGAAAGGACGACCCGCGCGCGATCACCGCCAGCCAGCGCAGCCGCGACAGGGCCTGAATGATTTCGCAGGGGATGGCATCTGCAAGGATCGCAAGGTCTGGTGCCATGACTAGCGGGCGAAACGGCAGAATGGCGATGGAGGGCCTGCCGGTCAGCACACCGTCCGGCGCCGCGCCTGTAATTGCTGCCGCGACCTGCGCGGGCGCGGTTTCCACGACATCCGCCACGAACCGAAAGCCTTTGCCATGCACGGTGCGGATCATAGTCTGCTGCTGGCCATCGTCGCCCAACGCCTGCCGTGCCGACCGGATGCGGCTGGAAATGCTGGCATCCGAGGCGATGCGCCCCTGCCAGACCTTTTCGGAGATCTCGTCCTTTGTCACCATGCGGTCGCGATGGCGGACCAGATGCACAAGAAGCGCAAGCACCTGCGGTTCCAACCCCACCGGATCAGTGCCGTGGCGCAGTTCAAACCGTTCCGGGTCTAGGTGAAAGTCACCAAAAATCCATGCCATGCGGCAGAATACCGCAGAATCGAGATCTTCTTCAGGAAATCTTCAGACCTCCGTCAAGCCCGCCAGATGCAAAGGACGTAAGCTTGACGTGCACACTTACTCTGCGACTGAAAACCGTACCCTTGCAACGGAGGACGCCATGCAAGCGAATGCCATAGAAACACGTCGGTTCGAGACTCCAGACCAACGGCTGGACATGAAGGAACGCGGCGGCATTTCCATCGTCAAAATGGCCGACGGCAGCGTGGGAATGCACGCGATCTTCGAGCCCGGCTGGACCTGGGAGGCGGATGAAAAGCCGCTGCTGGGTTCGCCTGATGCCTGCCCGATGCGTCACACCGGCTACTGCATTTCGGGGAAGCTGGTTGTCCGGATGATCGCCAGCGGTGTCGAGACGCGTCTTGGCCGCGGCGACTTCTTTGAAATCCCGCCGGGGCATGATGCGTATGTCGACGGTGACGCGCGGGTTGAACTCATCCTGTTCGCACCGCCTGAACATCAGCACTGACGGGCCGGTCATCTCGGACCGATGCGCACGATTGAAAACCCTGAACATCCGATGGAGGAAACCAATGGACGCGATGGCGATACGGACAACCAAAGGGCGCGGAATGCTCTACGACAGCATTCTGGATACCGTGGGTGATACGCCCGTTGTGCGGATCAACAACCTCGCCCCTAAGGGGGTGCGGATGTACGTCAAGGTCGAGGCGTTCAATCCGGCAGCCTCGGTCAAGGACCGGCTGGCGTTGAACATCATCGAAGCGGCCGAACGCGCTGGCACCCTGAAGCCGGGACAGACCGTGGTAGAGGCAACCAGCGGCAACACGGGCATCGGGCTGGCCATGGTCTGCGCCCAGAAGGGCTATCCGCTGGTGGTGACGATGGCCGACAGCTTTTCGGTCGAGCGGCGACGGCTGATGCGGCTGATGGGCGCAAAGGTGGTGCTGACCCCACGTGCGCAAAAAGGCACCGGCATGTATATGAAGGCGGTCGAACTGGCAGAAAAACATGGCTGGTTCCTCGCCCGCCAGTTCGAGACCTCCGCCAATGCCGACATTCACGAAGCCACGACGGCGCGCGAGATCATCGGCGATTTTGCCGGGGACCGGCTGGATTATGTGGTGACCGGCTACGGCACCGGTGGCACGGTTACGGGCCTTGCAAGGGTGCTGCGCCGCGAACGCCCCGAGACGCGGATCATCCTGACCGAACCTGCAAACGCGCAACTGGTCGGCAGCGGCGTGGCACAGCAGCGCGGAACTGGCGGTGCACCCGCCGCCAGCCACCCCAGCTTTGAGCCGCATCCCATTCAGGGCTGGACGCCGGATTTCATTCCCAACGTCTTGCAGGAATGTCTGGACAGTGGCGGCTATGACGGCCTGATCCCGGTCGCAGGGGCCGAAGGAGTCGCCTGGGCGAAGAAACTGGCGCAGCGCGAAGGGATTCTGACCGGCATTTCGGGGGGCGCGAGCTTTGCCGTGGCGATGGGCATCGCAGAGCGGGCAGAGCCGGGCTCGGTGATCCTCGCGATGCTGCCCGATACTGGCGAACGTTACCTCACGACGCCGCTCTTTGCCGACATTCCCGAAGACATGGACGCGGACGAGGCGGCGCTGTCGGCGTCAACGCCCGGATTTCAGATGGGCTGAACCAACTGGCACGGAGAGAGGGAACACACAATGACAGCGCAGGATAAGATTGTCGTGGAAGAAACCCTCGACCCGGCCGACTGGTCCGAAGCGCGGGCGGTGGCGCACCAGATGGTCGATGATGCCATCGACCATCTTTCCGGGGTGCGTGCCCGCCCGGTCTGGCAAGAAATGCCTGCAGCGGTACGTTACACTTTTGCGGGTCCGCTGCCGCAGGAACCGCAACCGCTCAATGCGGTTTATGCCGAAATCAGGGCCAGTCTGATGCCTTACCCTATGGGCAATGTCCATCCGCGGTTCTGGATGTGGTATATGGGGGCGGGTAATTTTACCGGCGCGTTGGCCGATTTTCTGGCCGCAATCGACGGGTCGAACCTTGGAGGCGGCAATATGGCCGCGGCGCAGCTGGATCGTCAGGTAACGGACTGGATCCGCGACATGATGGGCTTTCCGGAAGGTTCCAGCGGCACGTTGGTCAACGGCGGATCGATGGCCAACATCATCGGGTTGATGGCGGCCCGCAACGCTATGGCCGGGGTCGATTTGCGACAGCAGGGTGTGGATGCCATGCCGCAACCGCTGCGGTTCTACGCCTCCGATCAAGTTCACAACTGTCACCAAAAGGCGATGAACCTGTTGGGGCTGGGCAAGCGGTCGCTGTGCAAGGTGCGGTCGGATGACGACTTCTGCATGGACCTGCGGGCGCTGAAGGATCAAATCCGCGCCGACCGCGATTATGGGGAACGCCCAGCCTGCGTGATCGCGACGGCGGGCACCACCAATACCGGGTCAATCGACGATCTGCCCGCCATTGCCGATCTGTGTGCCGAAGAAGGGTTGTGGCTGCATGTCGACGGCTGCATCGGCGCGTTGATCGCGATCGCCCCGACCCACCGCCAACTGGTGGCCGGAATCGAGCGGGCGGACAGCCTTGCTCTCGATTTGCACAAAGGGCTTCAGGCCCCGTTCGATGTCGGCTGCGCATTGGTGCGCGACCGCAGGCTGCATCGGCAGACCTTTGCGGAAGATGCCGAATACCTGCAGAAGATGTCACGCGGTATCGCTGCTGCCGAATTCCTGCATGACTACAATCTGGACACGACGCGTGGGTTCCGGGCGCTCAAGATCTGGATGATGCTCAAGGAACACGGGGTCGCCAAGTTTGGACGGCTGATCGATCAGGGTATCATGCAGGCGCAATATCTGACCGGGCTGATTGCTCGTAACTCTTCCTTGGAGTTGATGGCGCCGACGGTGACGGATTTGGTGTGCTTTCGCTTCAATCCAGGTGGAATGGAGGAAGTCGCGCTGCGCGACCTCAACATCGAGATCATGCTGCAGCTGCAGGAGGCTGGAATTGCCGCCGTGTCGGATACTACTGTGAAGGGACGACACTGTCTGCGTGTGGCCATCTGCAACCACCGGACCAGGCGTACCGATCTGGACTTGCTGGTGACCGAGGTGCTGCGATTGGGGGCAACCGCAATGTAGGCAGTGCAGACAAGGCTCTTCCGAGGTGACGATGCCGCGTGCAGTGCAGCGCCTCGCCGAGTGAGTTTTACCGGGTTTGCCGAAGGTCAAGCAGCTTCCGTTGGCAGGGTCACAACAGCTTCGAGTCCCCCTTGGAGGCGGTTGTGCAGTATAACGGTCCCGCCATGTGCCTGGATGATGGTTCGGGCGATGGCGAGGCCCAGACCGACGCCGCCGGTATCGCGGCTGCGGGATCCTTCGAGGCGGACGAAGGGTTCAAACACGGCCTCAAGCTGATCGGCGGGCAACCCCGGCCCGTTGTCTGCGATGGTGATGACGACAATTCCCGGTGCTTGCGTCAACGTCACCGAGGCCACGCCGCCATATCGAACCGCATTGTCGATCAAGTTGCGCAGCGCGCGGTTCAGCGCGTGGGCGTGGATGGCAACCGGCAGGGGCGGCGACGGCGCAAGGGTCGCCTTGTTCCCACCAACGTCGCCCACCAGATCGCCCAGCAGCGCGGCAAGATCGACCACGGTTGCGGGTTCCGCCTTTGCCACACCACGCGCGAATTCCAGCGTGGCTTCGACCATGGCCTGCATTTCCTCGACCAGCGCTTTCAGCCGGAGGCTGTCTTCGGTTTCATCGAGCATTTCGATCCGCAAGCGCATCGCGGTCAGCGGCGAGCGCAGGTCGTGGCTGAGGGCGGCGAGCATATGCGTGCGCTCGTTCACGAACCGGGTCAGCCGGTCTTTCATCCGGTTGAAGGCCTGCGTGGTTTCCTGCACCTCGAATGGGCCAGCCAATGGTAGAGGGTCTGCCTCAAGACCGCGACCCAATCGGTCGGCACCAATGGCGAGGGCGCGCATCGGACCAACCACACGCCGCGCGGTCCACCATGCCACCAGTGCGACCGCCAGCGCCATCAATAGCAGCGGCAACAGGGCCTGCGGCGTCAGTTGCAGGCTGGGGCGGTGAAACATCGTGCGCACATTCAGCCAGTCGCCCCCCGCAAGCCGGATCGACAGAGTCAGCTCGATGGGGTCGGTCCGTCCGGCCATCATCGCCTCGTGCATGGGCCGCATGGCGGCGGGCACGCCATCCGGCATCGGCAAGGACACGACCGGCAGGGTGTGAACATCGGCGCGGACCTCGCGCGCTGGTTCACCGAGGATCTGGCGGATCTGGCGCAGGACCATGTCGGCTTCGGCGCTGTCATGCAGTGCGTCTGGCTCGGGGTCGACTTCAAACCTGACCAGCGGCGAGTCCGCCGCCCGCAGGATCGAGGGGCGCAGATCACTGGGTGCGCTGTCCAGCAGCAAAACCACGTTCGCCGCGCGCCCGGCTGCCTCCAGCCCCAAAGCCGCGCGGATCGCGCGGTTCCTCTCGTCGGTTAAAAGCACAAGGCCAAGACCTTGCGTGACGGCCAGCGCCAAGAGGAGCATAACCAGCAACTGCCCGCCGAGGGATTGTGGGAATAGCTTTTGCAGGAAAGGTAAGCGCGGGCTCACGGCACTTCCCTCACATCGGCGGCAAGGCTGTATCCGCCGCCCCAGACCGTGGCGATCAGCGCGGGTTTCGCGGGATCGGCCTCGATCTTGCGGCGCAGACGGCTGATCTGGTTGTCGATGGTGCGGTCGAATACCTGTGCAGCGCGACCCGATGTCAGATCCAGCAATTGTTCGCGGCTGAGCACAAAGCGCGGCCGTTCCAGAAACACTGTCAGCAGGCGGAATTCGGCAGTGGTCAGCGCCACCTTGGCGCCATCTGTGTCGGTCAGGGTCCGGCGATCAGTGTCCAGAACCCAGCGATCAAAGGCCAGCCTATGCCCGGCAAGACTGCCGCCGACCACTTCCGCCCGGTCGGCCCGGCGCAGGATCGCCTTGATCCTGGCCAGCAGCTCGCGCGGGTTGAAGGGTTTGGGCAGATAGTCATCCGCGCCGACCTCCAGCCCGACGATGCGGTCGGTCTCGTCTCCCAGGGCGGTCAGCATCAGGATCGGAATGTCGCCTTGCGCGCGC
Source organism: Pseudotabrizicola sp. (assembly GCF_030656345.1). Classification (GTDB taxonomy): domain Bacteria; phylum Pseudomonadota; class Alphaproteobacteria; order Rhodobacterales; family Rhodobacteraceae; genus Pseudotabrizicola. The sequence continues at coordinate 25,328 of NZ_JAUSNR010000053.1, forward strand.
AGGCGACGGCAGACCGACAGGCCATCCTCACCCGGCATCATCACATCCAGCACGATCAGATCGAACTGCCCCACCTTCATCGCCGCATCCATCGCGACGGCATCGGCGGCAGAGGTCGCGCGCATCCCGTTCTTCTCCAGATACTTCACCAGCGCATCGCGGATCTCGCGGTGGTCATCAACGATCAGGATATGCGGCGGTTGGGTCATTTTCTTGTCTCCTGATGCCGACCCTAGCCGAACCTGTTGGTTCTGCGGACAGAAGTTTGTCGCAAACCTCTCTCAGCGCCCGTGCCTGCGACAGTTTGATACAAAACAGGCGTCCCCCTGACAAACCTGTGGGACACCTGACCCCCAGATTGGAATTATCGCAATCCAGTCCAGGAGAGACAAAATGAATCGCTCGACAAAATTCGCCCTCGCAGCCGTTGCCGCCCTTGGCGTGGCCGCTGTCGCTGTGCCGGTCGTCGCCCAACAGGGCCAGATGCAGCATGGCAACATGCAGCATGGTGGCATGATGGGGGGGGGAATGGGTATGATGGGTGGCGGCATGATGGGCGGCGGCCAAAGCTATGCCATGGCCACGTTCGACACCAACAAGGACGGCACGCTCAGCCCCGAGGAAATGTCGGCTGGCATTCAGGCGGAACTCAAGACCTATGACACCGACGGCAACGGCACGCTGTCGCTGGAGGAGTTCGCGGTGATGCATGCGGCCCACACCCGGCCGATGACCGTGCGCGCCTTCCAGATGCACGACGCCGATGGTGACGGGCAGGTGACCGATGCTGAAATGGCTGCCATGGCAGAGATGATGCAAAGCCATATGGGCGGGCAGCAGGGCGGCATGCCGGGCATGGGTCATGGTATGATGGGCAACAACTGACACGCGGCTTTCCGCCAACCGGGCGAAGGTCCGGTTGGCGGGAGAAAGCCCAACACAGATCAGGAGGCTATGAAGATGAACGGCTATGGTATGGGTTTGGGAATGGGATTTGGCTGGCTCTGGATGATTGTCATCCTTGTGCTGGTCGGCCTCGCGATTGCGGCGCTGGTCAAATACCTGCGCAAATAGACGGAGGGAAACCCGATGGATTATACGATCAACCGCCTGATCACAGGCGAGGATTTTGACGCAGTAGATGCGCGGACCCGTGCTGCGCTGGCCGCACATGGTTTTGGCATTCTGACAGAGATCGACGTCAAGGCGACGATGAAGAAGAAGCTGGATGCGGAGATGGCGCCCTACCGTATTCTGGGCGCCTGTAACCCGAAGATGGCGCTGGAAGCTATCGGCATGGAACCACGCGTCGGTGCGATGCTGCCCTGCAACGTAATCCTGCGCGAGGTCGCGGGCGGAGTGGAGGTGAGCGCGGTTGACCCGGTTGCCTCGATGCAGGCCATCGACAATTCCTCGTTGCACAGCGTAGCGGGGAAGGTGCGGGACATGCTGGCCAAAGCCGTTGCAGAGATATGATCAGGCTGCGGCGACACTTCGCGCTTGACCTTCCAACACTGGCACGGAGCACTTTCGAACCGGAGGGCCACGCATCGGTCTTCACGCGACATTGACCGCGAAAAGGAGAACGCCATGTCCAGGACAGATCCACACGTAGGCCATCCCCATGCAGACCCCGAAATGCCTGCGGGCCAAGCGGGGTCGGCAGTGCCTGATGAGCCGACCGCCCGTGACCCAGTCTGCGGCATGACCGTGAGCCTGAAGCCCGATACGCGGACCGAGAGCTTTGGCAGTGAGACCTTCCATTTCTGCTCTGAAAAGTGCCAGATCAAGTTCAAGGCGGATCCTTGGTTCTACGCTTCGGGCCGTGCCGCAGGCCGGAAGAAGGCCGCTCCGGCCAACGTTCAGTACACTTGCCCGATGCATCCCGAAATCGTCCGTGATGCGCCGGGGGCCTGTCCGATCTGCGGCATGGCGCTGGAGCCGATGGTGCCGTCTGACGAGCCCAGCGAGGAGCTGACCGACTTCACGCGCCGGATGTGGATTTCCGCCGCGGCGGCGGTGCCGCTTGTCATCCTGACGATGGGCGAGCTGGTGGCGCTGCCAGTGCGCGACTGGATCGGGCACCAGACCGCGAGTTATCTGGAATTTGTGCTGGCGACACCGATCATCCTCTGGGCCGCCTTGCCGTTCTTCCGGCGCGGCTGGGAGTCGGTGGTGAACCGCAGCCCCAACATGTGGACGCTGATCAGCCTCGGCGTGGCGGCGGCCTATCTTTATTCGATCGTTGCCACCTTCTTGCCGGGCGTCTTTCCCGAACAATACCGGATGGGCCATGGCGTCGGCACCTATTTTGAGGCGGCCGTGGTGATCGTGACGCTGGTGTTCGTGGGTCAGGTGCTTGAACTGCGGGCACGCGAGCGGACCGGCGACGCGATCCGGGCGCTTCTCGACCTCGCGCCCAAGACGGCGCGGCGCATCCTGCCCGATGGGTCGGAGTATGACGCGCCGCTCGAGAACGTCATGGAGGGCGACCGGTTGCGCGTGCGCCCCGGCGACGCCGTGCCGGTGGATGGGACGGTGATCGAAGGCCGCTCGTCTCTGGATGAAAGCATGCTGACCGGCGAGTCGATGCCGGTGGAAAAGGGTCCGGGCGATGATGTGACCGGGGCGACGATCAACAAGAACGGCAGCCTTGTGATCGAGGCGGGCAAGGTCGGTGCCGATACCGTTCTGGCGCAGATCGTGGCGATGGTGTCGAACGCGCGACGGTCCCGCGCGCCCATTCAGGGCATGGCAGATCGGGTGTCGGCGGTGTTTGTGCCGGCAGTGGTGGCCATCGCCATCTTCGCCTTCGTGGTCTGGCTGATCTTTGGCCCGGAACCCGCGCTGGTCTTTGCGATCGCCTCGGCGGTGTCGGTGCTGATCATCGCCTGTCCCTGCGCGCTTGGCCTTGCCACGCCGATTTCGATCACCACGGCTGCGGGGCGCGGCGCGCAGGCCGGTGTGCTGATCAAGGATGCCGAGGCGCTGGAGCGGATGGCGGGGGTTGATACGCTGATCGTGGACAAGACCGGGACGCTGACCATGGGCAAGCCGAAGCTGACCGACACGGTGGCGCTCGGGGACCTGCCGGAAGCGGACCTGCTGTCGCTGGCCGCGGCGCTGGAGCGCGGCTCGGAACACCCGCTGGCCGAAGCGATCGTCGAGGGCGCCGAGGCGCAGGGTGCGCCGCGTCAGGAGGCCACGGACTTCGAAGCCGTCACCGGCAAGGGCGTGCGCGGCACGGTTGGCGGACGCGCGGTGGCGCTCGGCAATGCGGCGATGATGCGGGAGATGGGGCTGGACACGGGCACCGCCGAGGCAAAGGCCGACACCCTGCGCGCCGAGGGAAAGACAGCGATGTTCGTTGCGGTCGATGGCGCGCTTGCGGGCATCGTGGCGGTGGCCGACCCGATCAAGGATTCGACCGCGCAGGCCATTCGCGAACTGCATGCACAGGGCCTACGGGTGATCATGGCGACGGGCGACAACGAACGCACGGCGCAGGCAGTGGCGGGCAAGCTTGGTATTGACGAGGTGCGCGCGGGAGTTCTGCCCGAGGCAAAAAAGGATCTGATCGATCAGTTGCGCCGCGATGGCCACAAGATTGCAATGGCAGGCGACGGGGTGAATGACGCGCCCGCACTGGCCGCCGCAGACGTGGGTATCGCCATGGGAACCGGCGCGGATGTCGCGATGGAAAGCGCGGGCATCACCTTGCTGGGCGGCGATCTGATGGGCATCGTGCGGGCGCGAAAACTGGCCCGCGCCACGCTGCGCAACATCAAGCAGAACCTGTTCTTCGCCTTCGCTTACAACGCGCTTGGCGTGCCCATTGCAGCAGGCTTGCTTTATCCGGTCACGGGGATGTTGCTGTCACCAATGATCGCAGCGGCGGCGATGAGCCTGTCATCCGTCTCGGTCATCACCAACGCGCTGCGGTTGCGGCGGGTGGATCTGTGAGGGGGCATGACCCAAGACCCAAACCGCTGGGAAGGCGTCTATCAGACCAAAGAAGAGGCCGAGACGAGTTGGTTTGAGGATCGCCCGCAAGTCTCGCTCGACCTGATCGCCGCGACCGGCATCGGCACGGATGCGGCGATCGTCGATGTCGGGGCAGGGGCCTCGCGTCTGGTGGATTGCCTGCTGGAACAGGGGTTCCACCGGATCACGCTGCTTGACCTGTCGGAAACGGCGCTTGCACAGGCCCGTGCGCGTCTGCCTGAAGCGGCACCGGTCGAGTGGTTGGCGGGGAATATTCTGGACTGGCACCCCTTGCGGCGCTTTGACCTCTGGCATGACCGGGCCGCGTTCCATTTCCTAACCGAAACCGCCGATCAGGATGCTTATCTGCGGGTGATGGACCGCGCTTTGCTGCCCGGTGGCCACGCGATCATCGGCACCTTCGCGCTGGACGGGCCAGACAAGTGCAGCGGCCTGCCAGTTGCCCGATATGATGCCGCGCGGTTGTCTGAGCGGTTGGGCAAGGGCTACCATCTGGTCCGGTCGCTGACTCACGACCACACAACACCTTGGGGCAGTGTGCAAAGGTTCCACTTCGGATTGTTCCGCAAAGTATGATCCTCGGCCAGGGGCGGCCTGTCCAAAGGCTTTTCTCCAATCATGTGCGGGAACCAAGTTGCGGTCCGGGCGTTATGTTTCTGCTGCCTCAAACAGGACCATGACCATGAAACTTGCCCCCAGACTGCTCGCCGTTGCCCTTATGGCATTTGCGCCAGCGATGACCGCAGGCGCTTCTTTTGCAGAGGCAAAAGGTTGCCCGCCGGGACTGGCCAAGAAGAACCCGCCTTGCGTGCCACCGGGGCAGGCCAAGAAGGGTGTCACCACCGATCAATGGTTGAACCGCGACCGGACCGGGGATGTGGTTCAGAGCAGTGATCTGGTCTATCTGGATGACTTTGCACTCTATGATCTGCCGGCGCTGCCTTATGGGCAACGCTACGCGGTCGTTGACGACCAGATCGTGGTGATCGACCCCGAAAGCTACAAGATCCTGCAACTGATCCGGGTCTTTACCGCATTGGGCAACTGAGCGGGATCGACCTTCAATCGCCCGACACCGCGCGTGACCGGTCGGCCTGAGCCCTGCGAACGGGTTCAGGCCATGTCGATTTGATGTAGTCGAGGATCGCCTCGATCTCACCTTCCTCCAGCACCGCCCCGAATCCCGGCATGCCCGACGTGAACGCAACCCCCATGTCGTCCAGAACTGCCTGCCCGCCGCGGGTGATGTAGTCGGTCAGCATCGCATCATCATGGTGCCAGGTGTGGCCGGTCCCGTCATGCGGTGGCGCCGGATAGAGGCCGTTTTCATCTGAGCTGCGCCAGTCTGGCTGACCTTCAAGGTTCGCGCCGTGGCAGACCGCGCAGTGCTCGATATAGAGCACGCGTCCCGTCTCCACGTCTGCGGTGCCGGAATGAAAGAACGCGGAGGCTGAAAAGGGCAGGACCGCTATCAGCAGGGCCGCAGGCAAGGTCTTGCACGGGATCATTTTCTTAGATGTCCTTTCTTGGTTGAGGGGCCGGGGCGTCACTTTTGGAGGCCCCGGACTGTCACTCTCAGGCTCTAACGGCGAATTCGGTCATCATGCCGGTGGCAAGGTGTGGCATGTGGTGGCAATGCAGCATCCAGCGGGCGGCTTCGCCTGCATCAATGGCGATTGTGAGCATAGCCATTGGCGGCACATAGACCGTATCGCGCACCGCGCCCGCAAAGCGTTGATTGCCGATGCCCACCACCTGAAACGCGTGGCCGTGCAGGTGCATCGGGTGTCCCATCATCGACATGTTGTGGAACATGATCTCGACCCGCTCTCCGCTGGTTGCCGTCACGGGGACATGCTCGCCCCAGGTGTTGCCGTCGATGGTCCAGAGATAGGGCTGCATCGATCCGCCCAGCATCATCATGTGGGTTTTCGATGCCGCGCGCGCCGCCAGCGGATTGGCCGCCCGCAGCAACAATTCCTGCGCAAGCCCGGTGTCAAAGGCCGGGGCCGCGGTTTCGGCGAGACCGTCGATGCGCGGCACCTTTGCGCCCAAAGTGGCCAGCACGATCCCGGTCTGCTCGCGGGCGCCTTCGCGCAGCCCGAGGATCGGGAAGGCACCAGTTCCGGCAGGAAGGTCAAGCTCGATATCCAGCCGCTGCGCCATCGCGATGCCAAACCGGGTGCCGGTGACGGGCGACACGTCATGGCCATCAACCGCCACCAGCCGCCCCTGAACTGCACCGGTATCGATCCAGAACACTGTCGCTGCCGCCGCATTGATGATGCGCAGACGGACCCGCCCGCCTGACTCAACGCGGATCACGTCGGGGTCGTTCAGGGTGCGGTCATTGGCGAGATAGGCGTCGAAATTGTAGTCGTTCAGATCCATTGCCATACCGCCCATGCTGCCATGGTCCATGCCTGCCATACCGTCCATGGCTCCGGCGGGTGCATGGGTACCATGATCCATCCCTGCCATGTCGTGCCCGGTGCCGCCGGTGATTTCGGCCAGCACGTCCTCGGCGGGTTTGAACGAGAAGTCATGCAGGAGCATCACCACCTCCTGCCGGTCGGCGGCCAGATCGGCGGGGCTGCGCACGATCAGCGGGGCGGCCAGCAGTTGCATTTCCTGCACCGGCACGTGGCTGTGCATCCAGTGCGTGCCTGGCAATGGCGCGAAGTCGTAAGGCCGCCGTTCGCCGGGAGCTAGTAACGGCATCGGCAGGCCGGGCACGCCGTCCTGCGCATTTGGCGGGATCTGGCCGTGCCAGTGGATGATGGTTTCGACGTCGAGATCATTGGTCAGATCCACGGTGAACCGTTGGCCGGGATCAAGGATCAGCCCTTGTCCGCCTGCGGCGTTCTCGAGCCCGTAAACGCTGGCCGGGCGCCCATTGATATCGAGCGTTCTTGTGGTGGCGCGCAAAGTCATTCCTTGGGCGTCCTGCGCGAACGCAGTCCGGCTCAGGCCAGGGGATGTGGCGAGGACGGCGGCTGCGGTCAGAAAGTGGCGACGTGTCACATGAGTCATGTGAAAAGCTCCTGTGAAATTTTGGGTGGTTGCCACCCCGAGGGGGCATCTTCGCTGCAAGTGAACCAAGTGGCCTGTCACACCCGCTCGAAACCGCGGGTCTTCTTGCGGTCACGCTGTGGGGGAACGGGCGTATCCGGTGCTGCATTGCCCAGCGACATCAGGATCGGGCAATCCGGCCTGCCGTCGCCCTGACAGTTCGAGGCCAGGTGACGCAGGGTTTCCGTCATCTCCTGCAGTTCCCGCATCTTTTTTTCAAGTTCTGTGACATGTCCCATCGCGATCTGCTTTACATCGGCGCTGGCGCGGTCGCGATCCCGCCACAGGGTCAACAGATCGTTGATCTGCTTGACGGTGAAGCCCAGATCGCGGGCGCGACGGACAAAGCGCAGCGTCTGGATGTCATTCTCAGTATAGACACGATAGCCCGAATAGGTGCGCAAGGCGGCGCGGATCAGGCCGGTGTCTTCGTAATAGCGGATCATCTTGGCAGAGATGCCTGTGGCCTTGGCAACGTCACCGATGTTCATGGTGGTTCTCCCTGTGGTGCATGGGGTGACCGGATTGGGACATCCTGAACCTTTCCATCGTTGGAAGGTCAAGCGTCTTTTTCCGGTCGGACTCAATGGGCTTGGGCAAGGCCGATCAGGCTGCGCAGACGCGTGATCTGATCTGCCGCCGGGCCCCACAGCGCCTTTCCGTCAATGATCGTGATCGGCGCGATGCGAAGGCCGGTCCGGCGGCGGGCCTCTTCGGCGATCCGTGGGTTGCGAAGATCTCGCTCGATGTAGATGAGCCCTTGCGCATCGAGCCATCGCTTGAGGATGGCGCAGTCAGGGCATGTCGGCGTCGTGAACAGCTCAATCTGGTTGTGCGACATGATGCAAGTCCCTTCCTCAGACTGTTGCTGACGTGCGCTGCGCGGCGGTGTGCCTCACTGCGGTGCGCGTGTGGGAGCCGACGGCAGGGGAAAAGCGCTTCAATCGCAACGCATTTCCCAGGACAAACACAGACGACAGGGCCATTGCTCCCGCGGCCAGCATCGGCGACAGCAGCGTCCCGCTGACCGGATACAGAACCCCCGCCGCCACCGGGATCAGGGCCGCGTTGTAGGCAAAAGCCCAGAACAGGTTCTGCCGGATGTTGCGCATGGTGGCCCGCGACAGCCCGATGGCTTTGGAAACCCCGGTTAGATCGCCACCCATCAGCACCACATCGGCGCTTTCGATGGCAACGTCCGTTCCCGTACCAACGGCCAGCCCGACATCTGCCTCGGCGAGTGCGGGCGCGTCGTTGATGCCATCGCCAACGAAGGCGACGGAACGGCCCCCCGCACGCAGCGCCTTGATGGCGGCAACCTTGCCCTCGGGTAACACCTCGGCCACGACCTCATCAATGCCCAACTCGGCTGCAATGGCTTCGGCCGTGCGGCGGTTGTCGCCGGTGATCATGGCGACCCTCAGGCCGAGTTGGTGCAGGGCGGCAATCGCCGCTGGCGTTGACGCCTTGATCGGGTCAGCCACGGCGATCAGGGCTACCAGCCGACCTTCGACCGCAACATAAAGCGGGGTGCGCGCTTTGGTGCCGAGATCAGCGGCCATATCGGCAAACTGCGCTATGTCCAGACCAAGGCTCGCCATGAAGCGGTCGGCCCCTACTTCGATGCGCCAGTCGTTGACCATGGCCCGGATGCCGTAGCCGGGGATTGCCTCGAACGTGTCGGCCTCTGGAACGACAAGGCCTTCAGCCCGCGCCGCTTCAACAATCGCGGTCGCGACGGGGTGCTCGGACGAGGCTTCGGCGGCCGCAACCAGCGTCAGAATGTCAGACCGTGTGAAGCCAGCCGACACAACCAGATCGGTGAGCAACGGGCGTCCTTCGGTCAGGGTGCCGGTCTTGTCGAGCGCAACCACGCCGACCGACGTCAGGCTTTGCAGGGCTTCCCCGTTGCGGAACAGCACACCAAGCTCTGCCGCCCGCCCAGTGCCGACCATGATCGATGTGGGCGTGGCCAGTCCCATGGCGCAGGGGCAGGCGATGATGAGGACCGCGACGGCATTGACCAATGCGAAGGTCATCGCCGGATCCGGCCCCCAGATCCACCAGACGCCGAAGGTCAACGCAGCTGCTGCCATGACGGCGGGCACGAACCAGGCTGTCACCCGGTCCACCAGCGCCTGGATCGGTAGCTTTGCCCCCTGCGCACTTTCGACCATGCGGATGATCTGGGACAGCATCATGTCCGCGCCAACCTTTTCAGCCCGATAGGTGAAGGAGCCGGTCTTGTTGATCGTGCCGCCGGTCACACCAGAGCCTTCCGACTTTGTCACCGGCACAGGCTCGCCCGTGATCATCGCCTCGTCCACAAAGGATGAGCCGGTCAACACGCGGCCATCGACCGGAATGCGGTCGCCGGGGCGGACCTGCACCACGTCGCCAGGCTCTACAGTGTCCAGCGCCACTTCCACAAAGTCCGCGCCGCGCAGGACACGGGCGGTCTTGGCCTGCAGGCCCATCAGACGGCTGATCGCCTCGGACGTGCGGCCCTTGGCCTTGGCCTCAAGGAACCGGCCCAGCAGGATCAGCGTCACGATCACAGCGGATGCCTCGAAATACACATTCGCCGTGCCCTGCGGCAGCAATCTGGGGGCAAATGTCGCGACGACGGAATAGGCCCAGGCCGCAGTCGATCCCAGAACGACAAGCGAATTCATGTCGGGCGTAAGTCGCGCCAGTGCGGGCAAGCCCTTCTTGTAGAACCGAAGGCCGGGCCCGAACTGCACGATCGTCGCCAGCACGAAGTAAAAGATGTAAAGCGGCGTCTGCCCGATCGTCATTGCCAGCCAGTGATGCAAGGCCGGGATAAGGTGGCCGCCCATTTCCAGAACGAAGATCGGCAGGGTCAGGCCGCCTGCAATCAGCAGATCACGCTTCAGACGCCCCTGCTCCTCTTCTCGTGCGGCGGCCTTGTCGGTGGCATCAACCTGCGCCGCATGGGGCGCATAGCCTGCGCCACGGATCGCCGCTTCAACGGCTGCAGCCATCTTGGGGCCAGCATCAAGAACCTTGATCGTCGCGCGTTCGGTAGCAAGGTTCACCGATGCAGACAGCACCCCCGAAACAGCCGCGATGGCCTTTTCAACCCGGCCGACGCAAGAGGCGCAGGTCATGCCTTCGATGCCGACTTCCATCGTTGCGGCTTCGACGTCGTAGCCGGTATCGCGAATGGCCGCGATAACAGCCGTGCGGACAGGTTTGGCGGCATAGCGGACCTCGGCGCGTTCGGTGGCCAGATTGACGGAGGCCGAGAAGACCCCCGGAACTTTTGCAATGGCCCGCTCGACGCGGCCGACGCAGGACGCGCAGGTCATGCCAAGGATAGAAATGCTGTCTATGGCGCCGTTCGGTGGCGTGGAGGTGAAGTCCTTCATGATGCGTTTCCCTTCAGGTGTGATGTGCTTCGAATCACGTTGTCCGGGTTCCAACGATGTTAGGGTCAAGGGCTTTCTGAATGGGTGCCGCGGGAACGAAATTGCGCGGGTGAAATGCCAAAGGCCGGGGATTTTCCCCGGCCCGGTCTCGGCAGCACATGGTGCCTTCAGGTCATGCAGGCAAATAGCCTGCAATCTTGACGGCATCCTTCACCGCCTCGCTGTCGACCGTAGTTGTGACCTGCACATTACGATTGGCCACGTCGGTGACGACTTCGGCGGTTGGGTCGATTGCCTTGATGGCGGCTGTCACGCCCCGCGCGCAGCCGCCACAGGTCATGCCGGGAAGGGTCAGTTCGATCATAATCGGATCCTTTCAGAAGGGTCGGCGGAAGTGCCGTTTGCCTGATCTGGGGCTTCCCAGCGTGACAGGGTCAAGAGGGGTCGTATCAGAAATTCGCAGAATTGCGGCTTGACCCTGACAGCCTTGGAGGCCCGACGACGAGAAGGGCCGGGCGATTCGCCGCGGCACAACCCTGTCTGAAGGAAATCCCTATGGCACTCTCAACCATTGATCCAAAGCGGTGGAAGGCGCTGGCACTGTTGTGCGCAGCGCAGTTCATCGTGATCCTTGATACCTCCATTATCGGCGTGGCCCTGCCCGCCATCCAGTCTGACCTCGGCTTTTCGGACGAGGGGCTGAGCTGGATCTTCAACGCCTATGTTATCGCCTTTGGCGGGCTTTTGCTGCTGGGCGGCAAGCTCGCCGACGTCTTTGGCGCCCGGCGTATCTTTCTGTCCGGCTTTGCGATCCTGACAGCGGCTTCGGTTGTTGCCGGTCTGGCAGAAAGCCAGACCGTGCTGCTGGCCGGGCGTACTTTGCAAGGGGTGGGCGCGGCGCTTATCGCACCTGCAGCCCTGACCATCCTGATGCGGCTGTTCGGCGGCCAGCCTGCAGAGCTGGGCAAGGCCTTCGGCTTCTGGGGCGCGTCCGCAGCTGCGGGAGGCACGGCTGGCGTGTTCCTTGGCGGGGTCATCACCGAATGGATGAGCTGGTCCTGGACCTTCCTGATCAACCTGCCACTTGGCCTTGCGGTGTTGTTCGCAGGCCCCGCAGTGCTGCGCGCAATCCCCGGCAACCGGGGCAAGATCGGCCTGATCGACTCGGCGCTGATCACGGGTTCCGTGGTTGCAGCGGTCTATGCCATCGTGACGGGTGAACACGTCGGGTGGTTCGTGCCACAGACACTTGGGCTTCTTGGCCTGGCGGCCGGTCTTATGGCCGCATTTCTGATCCTGCAAGCCACTTCCAGAACCCCACTTCTACCGCTGCGCATCTTCCGCGCACCGGGCCTTGCAGCGGGCAATATGATAATGGCCTTGCTGGGGGCGGCATGGATTCCGCTGTGGTTCTTCCTCAACCTGTACCTGCAAAGCGTGTTGAACCTGTCGGCGCTTGGTTCCGGCCTCGCGCTGCTGCCAATGACGCTCATGATCATGCTGATGATGGTGCGCTTTACCGGCCCGCTGATCGGGCGGTTTGGTGTGAAGCCGGTTCTGGTCACCGGCCTGATCGCGCTTTCGGTGTCACTGGCGCTGTTGGCAGGGCTTCCGGCGGATGGCACATTCCTTGGCAATGTGCTGCCGGTCTCGCTGTTGGCGGCCGTCGGGATGTCGCTGGCCTACATTCCAGTGACAATGACGGGTATGGGCGGAGCCGAGCCTGCAGATACCGGTCTTGCCTCGGGCCTGATCAACACGACCTATCAGGTCGGATCGGCACTGGGTCTTGCCGTGATGGTGTCGCTGGCCGCCTCGGCGGGGCAGAGCGGGGGCACTGAAGCTGCGCCGCTTCTCGCCGGATACCAGGCGGCGTTCCTCGGTGCGGCAGTTGTCGCGACTATAGCGGCACTTGCATCGTTGCTCCTGATCCGTGGACAGACCGCAGCAACGGATGTTCCGGTTGGTTGAACACGGACTTGGCGATGCCCCTGCCTGCAGGGGTGTCGCCATATCGTCTCTTGGCGTGAGGAAGGTTTTGTTCTTTGGATGGATTAAAGCAGGACGCGTATTGATCGGCCCGGAATGGCCGGGCTCTGCGTCTTGCCACCGGTACACGGAAGATGGAGCAATCTGACATCGATCACGCAAGCAGATCCCTTGACCTTCCACCAGCCGGAAGGCCCATCTCCAATACTCTTGATGGATAAAAATTTGTGTAAATGGCATTATGATCTTAGCGGGTGGCGAAGCGGCGGAAGTGCTTGAAGCGCCCGAAGCGTTGCTCGATCCGGTTGCGATGCCTGTAGGTGGTGGCAGCGTGCGGGATTGGGACCTTGTGATTGTGCTTAGCGGAAATCACCCCTTGGGCGCTCATGGCCGCAGTCTGCGCGCGCAAGGCGTTGCTGTCATAGGCCTTGTCCGTTCCCCGGCAATGGTTTGTTTTCAAACCATGAGAGGGGGCAGCGCCATAGCGGCATTCTGACCGCCTAACAGCTCATGGGCGCAGGCGATATCGCTGGCCTGACCGGGCGTGATGCGGAACCGCAAGGGCCGCCCCAAGGTGTCGGCGAGCAAGTGGATCTTGGTCGTCAGTCCGCCTCGGGAACGCCCCAGCGTCTGATCCCTGCCCCTCTTTTCCGGCCGCAGCCCGCTGGTGCGCGCGAACGATGGTGCTGTCAATCAGGAGATACTGGCTGTCCCGATCCGCCAAGTGCGCCTCGAACACACGCTTTCAAACACCGGCATGGTACCAGCGGCTGAAACGCCGATGCATTGTCTCCCAATAGCCGTAGCTTTCAGGCAGGCCGCCGCCGTGCCGAACCTCACGACGCCCATCGGGCATGGTTCTCGTCGATGACATATGCATGAGCGTGCCGCCTTTTGCCGTGGATATGCGGGTGGTCGAGGGAGAGGGTCTCGTGGCTATGCTCGATGATCTCCGGGTCGTGTTGTGGCCAGACCCGAAGTGCAAACGCGATGCCGGTACTGGCAATCGTCGCCAGCACGGCAAGGGTGATGACAGCACCGAACTGTGTCATCAGCCAGCCGGACAGCGGATAGGTCACCAGCCAGCAGGCATGGCTCAGGGCGAACTGTGCGGCGAACAGGGCGGGCCGGTCTTCGGCATGTGCCGACCTGCGCAGCAACCGGCCAGATGGTGTGAGAACTGCAGAAAAGCCCAATCCGATCAGCAACCAGGCAACAAGCAGGGTCGGCCAGGAGAGGCCGGCAAAGGTGATCATCGCCGCCAGACTCACCAGCGTGGTCACCATCAGCACGGTGCCGCCAACCATGACCGGGCGATCCGCCACGCGGTCCAAAAGGCGCGGCAGGGCAAGTGCTGCGATCATGGATCCCGCACCGAAAGCAAAGATCGTCCACGCAAGGGCAGCCTCATCCAACCCCAGTGTGCCGCGGACCAATAGCACGGAGTTGACCAGCACCATCGCCCCGGCAGAGGCCGCCGCGACGTTCAGGGCCAGCAGCCCGCGCAGACGCGGCGTCGCAAGATAGATGCGGATGCCCCGCGTGGTGCGATCATAGATACCGCGCGCTGCTGCGGGTTTCGGGCTGGGCAGAGAAACCGAGACAAGCAGTGCTGCCGAGGCGGCAAAGCCGACAACCGTGCCCAGAAACAGCGAGTTATAGCTTACGACGGTCAGCAAAAGCGCCGCGAGCGTCGGACTGGCGATGTTCTCCAGATCATAGGCCAACCGCGACAAGGACAGCGCACGGGTATATCGAGCCTCCTCTGGCAAGACATCAGGGATCGTGGCCTGAAACATCGGTGTAAACGCGGCGGATGCTGATTGCAGCAGAAAGATCAAGACATAGACCTGCCAGACCTCGCTGACAAAGGGCAGGCACAGGGCCACAGCAGCGCGCACCAGATCGAGGGTCACCAGCAACGCCCTGCGGTTGACCCGGTCCGCCAGCGCCGCCGCAACCGGCGCGATCCCGACATAGGCCACCATCTTGATGGCAAACACCGTGCCAAGAACCATCGACGCATTCTCTTCGGCCAGATCATAGGCCAGAAGCCCTAGGGCGACCGTCGCAAGCCCGGTGCCAAGCAGGGCGACAACCTGAGCCGCGAACAGGTTCCGATAGGTGCGGTCAGAGAGAATTTCCAGCATGAGGTGACCTCAGAGATAACGGGCGATGGACTTCAGATCGGCGCGATCCTCCGGCGAATGATCGACATCAAGGCAATGATCTATATGGTCATGGATCAGCGCGCGCTTGGCGTTGACCACAGCCTTTTCGACTGCATGAAGCTGTTGTGCGATCTCAAGGCAGGGCTTTCCCGCCTCGATCATTTCGATCACGGCCCGCAAATGGCCATCGGCGCGTTTCAGCCGGGCGATCAAAGCAGGGTGGGTTGCATGGGCATGGGGCTTTATCATAAAAGGATGATATCCTCCCTGGGGGGATAGGACAAGGCGGCACTTCCGGCGTGCGGCGGCAGTAACAGGCAGACAGGCAACCCTGATGCAAAGACTTTGGAGCAACAGACGGCAGATCATGGCAGCACTTCTGTGCCTGTCCGTGATGGTCTGGTCGTTTTTACCCACTGTTTCGCATGTTCCGAAGATTGCTGATCTGCTGGCAGAGCACGCGCAGAGTGTTGCAGAACACGGGCATTCGCACGGGTTGCCGGAAGATCTGCTCTGGGCGTTACACGGGCACAGCCATGATGCCGATGCTCATGATCACAGCCCGGCACTTGTAGTGCATTCAGACCGGGCCAGCATGATGAAAGACCCCCGCGATGTGTGGCATCTGCAATTGTCTCTGACTGGCCCGCACCGCGTGTTCCGGATCGAAAAACCTCCTCGCGGCTGATCGGAACCGCGTTCTGCGGTATTTCCCATCACTCAACTGCACTCTGGAGATCTGTCCATGACCTCGACTTTTCGGGTCCGGCAAGCATTGGCACTCCGCCAATGCGTCACGTTGGCCCTTCTTCTGCTGGCAATCTTGCTGTTCAGCGCAGCCCAAGCCCTAGCGCACAATGTCACCGCAGGTGACGCGGGCTATATTCAGGAAATCTGGGGGATAAAGATCATCCCCTTCATCTACCTCGGTGCCAAACACATGGTGACCGGATACGATCACATTCTGTTCCTGCTCGGCGTCGTTTTCTTTCTCTACAAAATGAAGGATGTCGCCATCTATGTCAGCCTGTTTGCCATCGGCCATTCGGTCACCATGCTTCTCGGTGTCTGGTATGGCTGGGGTATCAACGCCTACGTGATCGACGCGATCATCGGCCTGTCCGTGGTCTACAAAGCACTCGACAACCTCGGGGCTTATCAGAAGTGGTTCGGGTTCCAGCCCAATACAAAGGCAGCCACGCTGATCTTTGGCCTGTTCCATGGCACGGGTCTGGCCACCAAGATCCTCGAATATCAGATCGCCGAAGACGGACTTCTGGCCAATCTGCTGGCATTCAACGTGGGTGTCGAGGTCGGGCAGATCCTTGCTCTCGCCGTGATCCTGATCGTGATGGGTTACTGGCGGCGCAGTCCGAATTTCATGCGGCAGGCGACCACCGCGAACCTGATCATGATGGTTCTTGGCGTCTGGCTGACCGCGCAACAAATCGCTGGCTACTTCGCCTCAGCCTGAAGAACTGGAAATTGGAGAGAAGAATGAACAACGCGCCCAAACCCAAACTCGAAGATCTGCCGACCAGGGCACAACTGTTCCGCTCCAGCGTCATCGCAGGTATCGGTGCGGCGGTGATCATGGTCACCGTCTATCTGCCCGCCGAATACGCCATCGACCCGACCGGGATCGGCCGTGTCATCGGGCTGACCGAGATGGGCGAGATCAAGGTTCAGTTGGCCGCAGAGGCCGAGGCGGATCGCCTGCTGGACGAGCAGCGTGCGCGGGATCAGTCCTCAAGCGTTCTCGACGCAGTCTTCGACGTGTTTGTCGGCACTGCGCACGCGCAAGACGCGCAGGAAACTTGGCAGGACGAAGTGACCTTCATCCTGGAACCCGGGGGCACGGCAGAAATCAAGATGACGATGGAAGCGGGAAATATCGCCGAATTCGCATGGACCGCCACAGGCGGCCGGGTCAACTTTGATCTGCATGCCCATAGCGGCGGTGAATCGGTCAATTATGAACGCGGCAGCGGTCAGACGTCGGGAGAGGGCAGCATCGAAGCCCCCTTTTCCGGTGATCACGGCTGGTTCTGGCGCAACCGGGACAGCACGGCAATCACGATGATAATCCAGCTGCGCGGCAAATACAGCGCAATCGTCGAGACCTACTGAGATCAGAACAGCCATCCGCGGGTGATGCCCGCGGATGGCTGTTTTCCTACATTCTGACAAAGACAGCACGTTGGTGTCATGTCAGGCGAGTCCGGCAAACCCAAGCGCGACGCCAGCCACGGCGCTGGCGGCCAGAACCGTCACCGTTCCGAGCCGGAAGTGGAACACTGCAATCACGGCTGCAACCACCAACCCTGCTGCGGATAAGTTCAGTGTAGACCAGACGGGCATATCCAGATCGAGGCCGAAGGATGTAATTGTTTGGATCTCCTCGAAAATGACATGCAGTCCGAACCAGACCGCGAGGTTTAGGATCACCCCAACCACTGCAGCCGTGATCGCCGTCAGTGCCGCCGTCAGCACCTGATTGTCGCGCAGCCGCTCGATGAAGGGGGCGCCGAGGAAAATCCACAAAAAGCAGGGTGTGAAGGTGACCCATGTCGTCAGAAGTCCACCCAGCGTTCCAGCCATAAGTGGTGACAACCCGCCCGCATCGCGAAAAGCACCCATGAAACCCACGAATTGGGTGACCATGATCAGGGGCCCCGGCGTGGTTTCCGCCATGCCAAGCCCGTCCAGCATTTCCCCGGGTGCAAGCCAGCCGAAGTTCTGCACCGCCTCTTGCGCGACATAGGCCAACACAGCATAGGCACCCCCGAAGGTCACCACCGCCATGACACTGAAGAACCCTGCGATCTGTGCGAAGACATTGGCGGGCCCTAGAACGCCGAACAAAGCAGCGACCGGGACCAGCCAGAGCGCAAGGAAGATCGCAGACACGCGAAATGCCCAAGCCCGGTTGACCTGGGTATGTTCGGGCGACTCCTCGCCCAACAGGGTGTCGGCGTCATCGACCTGCACCTTGCCCAACTTGCCATGGCCGCCACCACCCTGAAACGCGGGCAGGCCGGCGCGGGCACCAAAGAACCCGATCAAACCAGCGATCAGAATGATCAATGGAAATGGCACCGCAAAACCAAAGATCGCCACGAAAGAGGCGGCGGCAATCGCAACCATTGCGCCGTTTTTCAAGGCGCGCGACCCGATGCGAAGGACAGCCTGCACCACGATGGCCAGCACAGCGGCTTTCAGCCCGAAGAACAGCGCCTCAACAGCGCCGACATTGCCGTAAAGTGCGTAGACCCAGCTGAGGGCCATGATGGCGACCACACCGGGCAGCACGAACAGCAACCCGGCAATGATGCCTCCGATGGTGCGGTGCATCAGCCAGCCGATGTAGACTGCCAGCTGCATGGCCTCAGGTCCGGGTAGTAGCATGCAGTAGTTCAGGGCGTGCAGAAACCGCTTCTCGCCCAGCCATTTCTGTTCCTCGACTAGAATGCGGTGCATCAATGCGATCTGACCGGCAGGCCCGCCGAAACTGAGCAGTCCGATCCGGACCCAGATCCGGGTGGCTTGGGCCAGTGTGGGAAAGGGAGCATTCTGCATCAGACTGCCTTCGGCTTATTGGTGGGCCAGTTGTGCGTTTCGTCAGTGGCATCGCGCGCCCAGCGGTAGAACGCGTCGTAGAGCGGCATCGCGGCATCGAGTTGTTCAAGATCGTCGGAATACATCCGCGACAGACCAAGGGATGCGGCCAGCAACCCGGCGGCTTCGGGTGCAAGGTCGAGCCGCGCCGTGTCTGCCCCTCGGACGATGGTCGCCAGCCGATCAAGCGCCGGGATGGTCAAACCAAATTCGGTGAGCATGACATCGAAGGTGCAAAGTTCGTCCCGGTGGCTCCAGAACACGCCTTCAATGTCGAAGGGGGCAGCACTGTAGCGCTCGGCCACGCCCATCACCTCGGCAGGAGCCACGAACAGGATCACCGCGCGCGGATCAAGGAAGCGGCGTATGAGCCACGGACAGGCGATGCGGTCAATCTTGGGACGGGACCGGGTGACCCAGACCGTGCGTCCTTGTGCATCACGGGCTGGCAGCTTGGCGGGATCAATGAGCGGCAGACCTGCTTCGCGCCAAGCCTCTAAACCACCGTCAAGATATTCCGACTGGCACCCTTCAGCCCTGAGCCACGCGGCAGCACCTTGACTGCGACGGTGACCGGCTTGGCAAATGGCAATTGAAGTCTGGCCGGAGAGCCGCCCCGCAAGGGCGGGAAGCGCGCGATCATCTGCTCGGATCGCACCAGGCAGAAGCCGTGGATCGGCGGCATAGTCCTCCTCTGACCTGACATCGAGCAGGATCGGTGTGCGGGGAGTCCCGACGAGACGGGCAAGTTTGTCAGATGAAATGGCATTGGGCGCAGGCATGTGCGTTCCTCCAAATAGGGATGTGCTGGAACGCGAACTTCGGCTGTCGCCTCGTGGGGCGGTCGCAGACCCCATGGGCTCAAATACTGGGATAGACAGTGATCTGTCAAGAATGCTGAGTTTCGATTTCGTGCATGTTGTCATCTGACATCCCACTGACCGCCAGCGGGGTAGTTTTCTCCTTCTGCATCGAAGCCTCCTGTCTGACGGGTGGGAAGACCACAATCGTCAGCCCGAAAAGGCTTCACACAAAGTCCAACGTTCGATCATAGGCCAAACGTCAGCAACACGCGCCGTTGCCGCGTGAGCGGCTTAGTCTTGCCGCCCTTCGTGTTGCTGAGAGTGAGAGGCGTGGTCGGTTTCTGGTGGCGTGCCAAGGCCGAGAGAGTGGCTCCCGGCGGCCGTCACGGAGACACTGCTATGAACAATGTAGATATTCTGGACCCCGTTCGGCCGGTTCGGGCGCCCAGCTGGAAGGTGGATGTCAGTCGAGGCGAGCGGAACGGGCGGGTGTCGTCCGAGTGGTTTAACCGACCCGATGATGAGCGGTATCTGTCGCTCGACGATCTTTGGGCCAATGTGAAGGGCAGGTCGGAGCGCAGTCGCAGCCGTGTGGTGCAGACGGCGGATATCCGGGTTGAGGCCGCGCGCGACAGCGCCGAACGGCTGCATCTGGTCCTGCCGAAGGCTCAGGAGTCGGTCGCGCCGACGCATTGGGCGTTCGGCCAGCTTGCAAGCATCGTCGGCGCGCCGGCATCCTACCTGCGGCAGCTGCCCGCGCCGCTGGCAGGGATCAACCTTCAGTATGGCCTCGCCAACCACCGCGCCGAGCAGGTGAAAACCTTCGAGACGGAAGACGGCCACACTGAACTGCGCGCCGTGACCGGCCCCGACTATGGCCGTATCCATGACTTCGAGCTGGTCGAGGCGGTACAGCGCATCGCGGGCAATGGCACGGGTGACACGCGCTGGAAGGTGCCGGGTGTGCTCGACTGGTCGACCGGGGTTTACAACCCCGATGTCGAGATCAGCCGCGACACGACCACGCTTTATGCCTCGGACCGCGATGTCTTCCTGTTCCTGGTTGATGATCACAATCCGATAGAGGCCGGGCGGCTGGCCGATGGATCGCCGGACCTTTATTTCCGGGGATTCTATTGCTGGAACTCCGAGGTGGGGGCGAAGCCGCTCGGGATGGCCAGCTTTTACCTGCGGGCTGTGTGCCAGAACCGCAACCTCTGGGGCGTCGAGGATTTTCAAGAGATCAAGATCCGGCATTCGAAGTACGCGGCCTCGCGCTTTGCGCATGAAGCGGCTCCGGCGCTGACGCGGTTTGCCAATTCCTCGCCGCAGGGTTTCGTGAATGGCATCAAGGCCGCGCGGCAACAGATCGTGGCGCGGACGGATGAGGACCGGGATGACTTCCTGCGGAAGCGCGGCTTCTCGAGGGCCGAATCCGGCAAGATCATCGAGAAGGTGCTGATGGAAGAGGGCCGCCCGCCCGAAAGCATCTTCGATTTCGTGCAAGGGATCACTCGGCTTGCGCGCGACAAGACCCAGCAGGATGCCCGTCTCGACATGGAGGGGCGCGCCAAGAAACTCCTCGATCGGGTCGGCTGACCTTCGCGCCGGGGTAGGGGGCTCTGAAGCTCTCTGCCCCGTATCCCCGCTTCGTTCCCTATTTCATTTCCGGCCGCCTCGCCCGGGCAGCAAGATGCTGTTCGGACGATTTCGGCTGGTATCAGCCAATGAGCTTGAACATGATCCGATCTGCAGAACACCCAGCCGCATTCACCTCTCGCCGCACTGGTCACGTCGAACTGACCGCACAGGAGCAGGCCACCGTTCTTGCTGCCCGCGAGATCCTTGCTCGCTACATCAACCGCAATCCGGTGCTGTCCTCCTGGGCTGCGCTCATTGACTATTGCGCGCTCGCGGTTCGCGGAGAGGTTGAACGGTTCCACGTACTGTACCTCGACCGCAAGAACCGCCTGATCTCTGACGAGCGGCTCGGTATCGGCACGGTCGACCATGTGCCGGTCTATCCGCGCGAAGTGGTCCGGCGCGCGCTGGACCTGAACGCGTCTGCCCTGATCCTGGTGCATTATGTGGCGCGCCACATAATGGACCTTTTGTGCCCCGTTTTCTTATGTGCCCCGAAGTCAAGATCGGTAGCTCTATCAATGGCTTCTGAGGCAAGGCTGGGCACATAACGGTGCATGCTTGTTGGCATCAGGTGTTTCTGGTTTTGGGCGACAGATGATTGTCGA
>NZ_JAUSNR010000004.1 GCF_030656345.1 Pseudotabrizicola sp.
GTCGCTAACCTCTTGGTGCATCGGCGTCAAGCGGAAGGCGGGATGCACGATGCGGTGGGCAGGATGCACTCGCCGTTAAGCGTTTTGCAGCGACCAGACAGCGGGGCGCAGGGGACAGACGCCGCGATCCAGGTTGCGCGATGCAGTTGCCAGAAGACGCACTGCATTCCGCAATCTCCAAAGGACGTAAAGCGAATAACGCGACGCGGGGTGCACGCAACGCCGTGCATGAAGCGCGATGCGCGATGCGTGCTGCAATCGACACGGCCCACTTGCCCGAAGACGCGCTGCAGAGCGCAAAAGGCACCGTGCATTGGACGTGATGCACGGTGCAGGGAACGCGGGACGCGTTGCATTGAGCGCGTTGCGCGCTGCATTTGACAAAGGACGTCAAATCGGCCCCCCGGGCCGATTTTCTACATTGAGTACAAGCCCTTAATGCCTTCTCCGCTTGTGCTGGGAGAAGGCGGGCTTGTACGAAGGTGGCAAGAAATAGGAACGTATACTTCACATGGGACACAGTCGCAGACTGACCGATCAGGAGCGCCGTCAGATCGTCCGGGAACGGGCGAAAGGCGTCTCGGTCAGTGCGATCAGTGCTGCGCTGAAGGTCTCGCCCAAGACCGTCTACAACGTGCTGAGCCGGGGCCGTTCTGCCGTCTCCGCCAACGACAGCCGCACCCGTGTGCTGACCATGCGGGTCACTGATCGCGACCTTCGCGGCTTCGATGCGGCTCTCGCGCGGCGCGGTATTGCCCATCGGTCAGACGCCATGCGCTGCCTGATGCTGGCCGCCGATGATCTCCTGCGCCCGGATGAGGGTATGACGGATGAGCTGAGGGGGATGAGCGCGGCGCTGAACCGGGTCGGCAACAACGTCAACCAGGTCGCCCGCCGCCTGAACGAGGCGAAGCTCAAGGGCGAGCGGCTGCCCTATACTCCCGCCAGCCATGCCGAGATCCACGATCTCGCGGTGCTCGTCTTCGACATGGCCGACCAGATCCAGGAGATGTTCCGCGCGCGGCGTCGCGAACTGGACCTCGAGGTCACCAAGGCGCTCGCCGGTCTGGCGCGGCAGGAAGCGGAGCAGGTGGCCGAATATGGCGCGGAGTGAGGTGCGCGGCGTCAGCCCCGCCCTCTTCGATCGTGACTGGAGCCGGGTCTCGGGCAGTTGGCAGGGGCTGTCGAAGAAGGCGCAGATGGTCCGGGCTGCGCGCGGCTATTCGCCGGCCATCTTCAAGCCGATCTCGAAAGGCGGCTGCCATACCGGCGCGCAGCTGAAGGCCCAGCTGACGTATCTTACCACCAAGTCGAGCCACATCCTCGACAGTCGTGGCACCCATGACGGTAAGAAGACCCTTTCCGAGGCCGAGATCGACCGGGTCGTACGCCGGTTTGAGAACCAGTGGGGTGAGCGGCACAGCCCCAAGCTCGGCCATACCTCGCATCTTCTGATGGCCTTTCCCGTTGGCACCAGCGGTGAGGAGGTGCGCGCAATCACCGAGACGGTCTGTGAGCGGTTCTTTCAAGGTGAGGGGTCGCAATTCGACTATATTGCTGCAATACACCAAGATCGCGCGCATCCACATGCGCATATCGTTCTGAACCGCCGCAGCAAGGATGGCGAAATGTTCTTTCTCGGGAAGGATCACCACTTCAACTACGACGCCTTTCGGGCGGCGATGGTTGACGCGGCGCAGGTCCACGGGATCCGGCTCGAAGCGACACGGCGTCTTGACCGGGGGGTCACGACATACCGCGCCGAGATCGACGAGGTCTACAAGGCCCGTGACGAGGGCCGGCCGCCGGTCGAGCGCCAGCGCACAGGCGCTGATCTCGCCGCAGCCCTGCAGACGGTGGCGCGCAACGCGCTGACCTATCGGGGTCTGGCTGCCGAGGCGTCCCAGTCGAACTTCGATGACGTGGCCGAGGCTCTCGAGCGGGCCAGCACCATCCTTGCCAGTGGCGGTCAGATCCAATCTGACGGAGCCATCTATATGTCCCAAGACGAAACAGCGTTTGACACGCTGATCACCGAGTTCTCTCAAAACATCCGTCAGATCGAAGCGGCGATCGACCGGGCGCCCGCAGCCGAGCGGCCGGAAATCGAGCGCAAGCTTACCGATGTCCTGGCCTCCGTTGCGCATCTCAATCCGCTGGGGGACCGCTCGGCCGCGCTGCTTGATGCGCCGTCCCGCGACGGCGTCTATGCGCGCGCCAATATGCGCGAAGACCAACTCGAACGCCTCGACGAGGGGGATGTGAAGGCACGCCTCACGGAGGCACTGCAGGGCACGGGCATCGACCCCGAGGCGGTTGCCGCCCGCATGCGCGAGGGTGCCGGCAATGCAGCCCTCGAACGGCAGTGGCTGGCGCAGGATCTGCGCGCCATCGCCACGGCGGGCGACCTCGATCTGGAGAAGGGCGAGGACCGCGAGGAAGCACTGGACCGGCTGGAAGCCGTTCACGTCCGCCTGGGCGATACTCTGACCGATGCGCGCATCTTGCGGGCGGTCGACGATGTCGATGAGGCGGAGGATGCCGAGGTCTCGCTCGCCGAACGTCTGACGCCACTGGGCCGCGATCTCGACGACGCGGGACCGGACGCCTTCGCCCCGTCCGAGCGGCAGGACTTCCAACAACTGGTCGCCCAGTTCCGACGGACAGATTTCACCTACCCGTTCTCAGACGACCCTTCCGTGCGCAGGGCCGGTGCTGTCGAAGTGGAAGAAGCCCGCGCCGCCTTCAACGCCTATGCACAGCGATCGCCCGATCACGCAGAATTGGCCTCGATCGCTTGGGACAAGATCACCGACAGCCGCAAGCCGCAGGAGTTTGCCGTCGAGGAGAAGGATCGCAGGCTCCACGCGGGCGATATGGACTTGGCTCTGCGCGATCCGACGCAACATCTCGGTCCGATCACCGAAGATGACCGCACCCTCGCGCGCTACCGCGCGGAAATGCCCGATGAAGAATTCGGGACGGCGGTGCAGGAGGAAATCAACCGCCTCCGCGCCATGGGTGCATCGCGCGCCTATATCAGCGAGCGGAGTTTCGACATCGAGGATCAAGCGCGACAGGAC
>NZ_JAUSNR010000013.1 GCF_030656345.1 Pseudotabrizicola sp.
CTCAGCCATTATATAGACAGAGTCGGTCAAAACCGACTTCGGGCGTATCGTGGCAGGCGATTTAGACTCAGTCGGAGATGCGCCATGGTGGATGCAAAGCTTGAAGGCGCAGGCCCTGATCCATCTTCGTTCGCCGCAACCATCGCCGCGTTCGTGACGTACCTGAATGGGTCGGGATGTTCTCCCAACACCGCGCGCGCTTATCAGCACGATCTTTCGCATCTTCTTTCCTTTCTTGATGAACAGGGGTGGGATTGGCGTGCGCTGACACCGGCGCGCGCGGTTGACTTGCTGATCCATCTGCGCAGCAAGCCGAGCCGTCGCCGCGGCACCGGGCCGTACCCGTCGTTGGCCGCGACCGATGGAGAACGATCTGCTCGGCTCAGCACGGCGACGATCAACCGGGTGCTTGCAGCGGTTTCTTCATTCTTCGAATGGGCGCGGTTCACTGATCGTTTTGCTGGCCCAAACCCGATCACCCGAATTCATGATCGCGCTGCCGCACATGTCGCTGAACGCCATCGACCGTTCCTGACTGGCGTCACCTCGCAGTCGGCCTTACGGTGCCCGGTGCGGTTGCGGCAGATCCATCGTTTGCCCCGCCCGATGGCGGATGAGCAGGTCGACGCGCTGATCGCGCAGCTGCGAACGCGCCGCGATCTGGCAATCATTCGCTTGATGCTCGACGGCGGTCTGCGACCAGGTGAGGTGCTTGGCTTGCACCTCGCCGACATCGCATATGGCAGGCGACGGGTGACCGTCAGGGTGCGTTTCGATCACCCGCGCGGCGTTCGGAGCAAGTCACGATCTGAGCGCGTCGTCGATTTGCATGAAACGGCAACGCTGCAGTCAGTCAGCGGATATGTCATGACCGAACGACCACAGGACACAGACAGTCCCTTCCTGTTTCTGGTCGGTGGCAGTGGCCCACGCAGGCATGAGCCACTTTCCTACGCCGCGCTGGCCAAGCTTTTTGCGAGGGC
The DNA here is from genome assembly GCF_030656345.1 of Pseudotabrizicola sp. GTDB lineage: Bacteria > Pseudomonadota > Alphaproteobacteria > Rhodobacterales > Rhodobacteraceae > Pseudotabrizicola. The sequence goes on from NZ_JAUSNR010000013.1 coordinate 984, forward strand.
GTGCGATCGTGCGAACATACGTAAACCATGGGTGACCCCACATGCCCTGCGCCATACACATGCAACAAAGATGTGGGAGGCCGGGATGCGCGAGCTGACGCTTCAGCGAAGGCTTGGTCATGCATCGCCAGAAGCAACCCGCGTTTACACCCGGGTTTCCGATCCGATTGTTGTCGCCGAATATCGCCGTGCCCTCGGCCTTCCAGACGAGAAGGTGCAGGACCCTGCGGAAGGCGCAAAGTGATGCGGGGCCCAGTCTCCGCGGCAGCGATGCAGGCACGTTCGATCGATGCCCCATCTCTCTTTCGCAGCAGCCACTGTTCGGCCGATGAATACGACGCTTTTCTACAACGCTGCTATCCGACGAAGCAGTTCGTCCAACAACGCCGAAGTCAGCGCAAGCAATTCGTCGAGGCCTGGCCAGACATTGAAGAATGGCTGGCTGCGCCGCTCGCGGTTCGTGTCGGTCGGATCAACGGGCAAACCAGAGCTACCCTTCAGGATCGACCTTCCTATTTCGCGCGCGCCTATCTCTACTATCTGGCGCTGAAAGGGCATCTCCGATTGGATTATCCGTGGCTGCTCGCCGTCGGCGACCTCTGTGTTCACGACGTGGCACGGCTGATGAATATTGATCTCGGGGTCGAGAGACTTGCGCGCGAGGCGACAGACTTGGGTCTCGTCTATGCGGGTGCGGATCGAGCAATGCGATGGACGCTCGGACGTCTCGCCCTTCACCAGGGCCCCCAACTGGTCAGCGCTTTGCGCCAGAACGACATCAATGAGCTCCTCGTCGCCGTTCGGATGTTCGGCGATAGATCAGATCTTGGTGCCTACTGGACATCGAGCGACCGGTATCGTCTGGTCTCCAAAGCCTGGATTACGATGATCGGCCAGCTACGCTTGGCGCTTTATCACCGCGGGCAAGTTGATGACCCGCCGCGAAAGATCATGCCATCGGCGGATTTGAAGGCGGCACAACCTGAAATGGGCGCATTGATCGATGAATGGCTTGTGCGCCGTGCTCCAGCTCTGCGACCGGTTACCCTGTACCATCACGCGCTTACTGCCCGCCGATTTCTGCAGCATTTGGCCAAAACGGCACCAGAAGTGCGCACCTTTGGGCAGGTAAAGCATCAGCACATCGTCAGTTGGATGAACGCGATGAAAACCGAGTTGTCGCCAAAGACCGGGCGGCCACTCACTGCGAATTCTCAGAGGGGACGCGTTGTCCGGCTGGCGCAATTCTTCAAGGATGCCGAGGACTGGGCGTGGACTGAAGTGCCGCGATGGCCGCTCGTGGCAAAGCGCGATCTGCCACGCGTACCCGACCGAATTCCCCGATACATCCCTCGTGCTGAGCTCGAACGGCTGATGGATGAAATCCGAGCGCTTTCCGATCCGTTCCAGCGCGCAGCAATGCTTCTCGCTAGGTGGTCGGGTGCGCGCCGCAGTGAAATTCAGCGCCTGTCGGTTGACTGCCTCGACCAATACGCCGATGGCACGGCGCGCCTTCGACTGCCCGTCGGAAAGACTGCCCGCGAGCGCCAAATCCCGCTGCATGATGAGGCCGCAGAGGCCCTTCGGGTTGTGCTGGCTCTCCGCGCAAAGGTTGCAGACCGAATGCTGCCCGACGAACGGACAGGCGATCTCGTCCGGTTCGTGTTCGTCTGGCGCGGAAAACTGATGAGCGGACGCCATCTCTTTGGTGCGCCATTGAAGCGGGTGTGTGCCGCCACTGGCTTGGTCGACGCCCGAGGCAGGCCATCCGTGACCATGCACCGATTCCGCCACACGCTCGGAACCGAACTCGCAGAACGCGGTGCAAAGCTTCACACCATCATGAGCGTCCTCGGACACGAAAGCCCTCAGATGACGATGGTATATGCGCGGATCAGCGACGCAGAGGTGCTGCGCGACTACCAGTCCGTTCTGGAACCAGGCGCCATGATTGCGGGTGCAGGAGCGGAAGTGATCCGATCCGGAAATCTTGGCGAAAGCGCAGTCGACTGGCTTCGCAGCAACTTCTTCAAGACTGCGCTGGAACTGGGACATTGTCTGAGGTTGCCCTCGGAAGGTCCTTGCGAATGCGACCTTTACCTGAGCTGTTCTCGCTTTGTAACGACGCCATGCTACGCGCCGCGGCTGCGCGAACGCCGTCGATTGGAACTGTCTCTCGCCGAAGACGCGCGCGCCCGCTCTTGGTCACGCGAAGTCGAACGTCATTGCGCCGTCGCAAGAAGAGTCGAACAACTCCTGACCGACCTCGGCGAGGAATTGGAATGAAATGCGGTCCTGCACACGGAACAGGCCGACCACCGCCAGCTTTTTGGGGAGCGCGGCGGTCGGCCTGTTCCTACCCAAGGTCCCTGCGCCTTTACGCTTGCCTGTCTATGTAAC
>NZ_JAUSNR010000015.1 GCF_030656345.1 Pseudotabrizicola sp.
GCTCCGGGTCGATCATGGCCGTGGCGCTGCTTTCCACGATCTCCTGAATCGTCTTCATGCCCGCCCACACGCCGCTGAAGCGGCTCATGGCAATGGCGTGCAAGCCCAGGTCCAGAATGTCCTGCACCGAGGTCGGGAAGAACACCGGCAGGCCGCAGGCCTTGAAGATGTGGTCGCTCTGGTGCGCGGCGGTCGAGCTCTTGGCCACGTGGTCGTCCCCGGCCACCGCGATGACGCCGCCCCATGGCGTGGTGCCCGCCATGTTGGCGTGTTTGAACACGTCGGAGCAGCGGTCCACGCCCGGGCCCTTGCCGTACCAGATGCCGAACACGCCATCGAACTTGTTGATGCCGGGCGGCGCAAATCCCAGCTGCTGCGTGCCCCACAGCGCGGTGGCGGCCAGCTCTTCGTTCACGCCCGGCTGGAACACGATGTTCTGCGCCTTGAGGTGGGGCGCCGCCTTCTGCAAGGCCTGGTCGTAGCCACCCAGTGGGGAGCCGCGGTAACCGCTGATGAAACCCGCGGTGTTCTTGCCCACCAGGGCGTCGCGCTGGCGCTGCAGCATGGGCAGCTTCACCAGCGCCTGCACGCCACTCATGAAAGCGCGCCCCTGGTCGAGCGCGTATTTGTCGTCCAGCGTCACGGTTTCCAGGGCGCGGCGGATGTGTTCGGGCAGGGGGGCGTTCATCGTTGTGTCTCCGTGATGGGCAGGGTCGCCTCGTGGGCGTTTCATGGGCCGAAGCCGTGCGCCTCGTAGGCACACGGCTCCAGTGTGGCGCACAGTGTATGCCCCGTCGCGCGACAGGTGTTTGCGTTTCATGCCCGATTTATGGATGATCAAGCAACATTCTTTCTCCGAAGAGGCTCCCATGGAAACACTCGACAAGTTCGACATCACCATCCTGCAAGAACTGCAAAGCGATGGTCGCCTCACCAACGCCGAACTGGCCCAACGCGTGGGCCTCTCGGCCGCCCCATGCTGGCGCCGCGTGCGTGCGCTCGAAGAGGCTGGCTTCATACGCGGCTACCGCGCGGAGATCGACCGCGAAAAGATCGGGCTGGGCGTGCTGGCCTTCGTGCGCCTGGACGCCGACCGCAACAGCGGCGACGTCACGCGCAAGCTGGAGAACGCGATCCGCGAGATTCCCGAGGTCGTGTCCTGCCACTACATCAGCGGCTCCGGCACCTTCGAGCTGCAGGTGGTCAGCCGCGACCTCAACCACTTCAGCCAGTTCGCCCGCGAGGTCCTGCTCAACCTGCCCAACGTGAAGGACCTGCACACCAGTTTTTCTCTGGGTGAGGTCAAGTCGGCGAGTGCACTTCCGTTGTCTCACCTGCTGGCAAAAAGTACGAGCTCGGCAAACCGCTCCAGAACTTGAACATTTTTGTGGCCATTCGTCTAAAATTTTCGACCGTTGGGTAACAAAGTCGCCGTAAGTTGTTGAGATATGTGAATTTTTTCCCACTGCAAGCTTGCCAGCGCTTGTGCCATTTCGTAACATTGGGCCAACCAACCCCGTGGAGCAGGTACCTGAAAGTGCTCAGTCCACACATCTCACTTCCACTTGAAGGAAACGTCGTGAAAAAAGCCCTGCTGCTCAAAACCACCCTGGCCCTGGCCCTGGCCACTCCTTTGCTCGCTTCGGCCGAATCGCAGCTGGTCACCGCGGGAAATGCTCAGGCCGCCCTGGACTTTCGCGTCATCATCCCGCGCGTACTCTTTCTGGGTGTGGGCGCCGGCGCGCTCACGGTCCCCCCGGTCAACAACACATCCGTCAACCTGGTGACCTTCGACTACACGACCAACCCGGGCGCCGTCGGCGCTGGCGCGGGCTCGCCCGCCGCGGTCATCACCGGCGCCGTGGTGCCGGTGCGTGTGGTGGGCAACAACGGTCAGATCGTGCTCACCGCCGCCACCGTCGGCGCGTTGTCGAACGGCGTCCCGGGCGAAACCATTCCCTGGACCCAGATCACCGCCACCAGCAGCCTGGCTGCCCTGCCCAGCCCGGTGATTCCCGCGAGCGGCACGGGCGCCGGCAGCAACGTGACGCTGTCCTCCGGCACCAAGATCACCGACCGTACGGCCGACTGGACGTTCAGCTACGCCAACACGGCCGTGGTGCCTGCCGGCACCTACGGCGCGATCGTGGCCAACAACAGCCGTGTGACCTACACCGCCACCATGCCCTGAGTCTGCTTCAAGGAGGCGGCCAAGCCGCTCCCATTGAGATCGCGGAGGGTTTGCGTGGAGCAACCCTCCGTGATCATTTCAGGCCTTTGCAAAGGCATCGATGACAGTGCCCAACGGGAACCCTTTTGAACAGCCCCCGTCACAATGACACCATGAAGCGCACGACCCGCCGCATCACCGTCCGCCAGGCGGGCAGCGCCTGTCTGGCTTTGCTGTTCGTTGCGGAGATGGTCGCTGCTCATGCGTGGTCACTGAACGTCAACTCGGGCCAGCGTCGGTTGTTTTTGCATGTGGGCAACGGCACAGTCAGTGGCGCAAGCGGCACCCTCAACGGCGCCTCTCCCACGACCAACGCCACCCGCAACCGGGTGGAAGTGGCGGTGCCCTTTGCCCAGCTGGGCAACGGAGCGGCCCTCGCCATGACCAGCAACAGCACCCAGAACATCAGCCTGTACGGCGATGGCAACAACACCTGCCCGACACCCGCCAGTCAAGTCATGGTCGGTGCAGGTTTCCGCCGCAACTCCGGCAGCGCCAGCGCCACGCTCACCGTGGTTTCACCGGCCAACCTGACCAGCGCCGGCGGCGACACCATCCCGTTCACCCAGATCAGCTGGACCGTCTCCGCGCCAGGCAGTGGTGCGCCGAATGTGATACCTGCCGGCACCTTCAACGGTGGCACCCTGACCCTGGCCACCGTGCCCGGCAACACCTACCTCGAGAACTGCCACACCTTCAGCTATGCCAACAGCGCGGTGCGGGCAGCGGGCACCTACAACGGCACGGTGACCTACACCCTGACGGCACCATGAACCTGTCGAGTCGCCTGCTCGTGGGCATGCTGGGCGTCTTGATCGCCGGCGTTGCACTGGCCAACCCGCACCGGCTGGACGACTCGCTGAGCCACACCGTGCCACCCAATGTGCAGATGCAGTGGCTGCCCATGGCAAGAGGACAGGCGTCCTCGGGCGACATGGAAGCCTGGGTGCGCGTCAACATCCGCATCGATACGCGCGACTGGGTCGGTCGCAGCGGACGCATCTACATGGTGCTGCCGCGCGATCAGGCCTCGAACATCGAGGCGGTCTGGACCACCCAGGGCCGTCTGCAGGCTGGGCGGCTGGTATCCGGCGAACGAACCCTGGTGTACGCCGGCACGATCCCCGGCGCCACGCTGGAAGACCAGATGCAGGTGCGTCTGCGCTCGAATGCCGACTGGACGTCCAACAGCCGGCGCCTGAATTTCCACTTCGAACTCGACGTCGACTGAATCGCCATGCCGACTGTGTTGCCAGGATTGTTTGTCCGCACCCTCCATACGCTGCTGGGTTGGGCGTGTGTCGGGGTTGCCCTGTGTACGCCACTGGCTTCATGGGCCCAAGGCTTCGCTGCCTACATCACCCCACCGCGGTTCGAGGTGCAGGCGATTGCGGGTCAGTCGCTGCGCCAGGTGATCGAGATCCAGCACGCGGGTCAGCAGAAGGGAAACTACCGCATCTACACCGCCGACTGGAAACTCAATACCGACAACTCGGTGACCTTCAGCGACGAACTCGCCGCAGACAGTTGCCGGCCCTGGGTGGCGATCGAGCGGCGCGAGCTGGTAATCGAGCCTGGCGCGCGCTACCGCTACCGCTTCGAGATCACGCCCCCGCCCGGTACGCCGGCCCGCGAATGCCGCTTTGCCATCATGATCGAAGGCTTGGAGCCGGCCCAGGTTCAAGGCAGCCTGAACTTCCCGGTGGGTGGGCGCATCGGCGTGATCGTATACGCAGCCGTTGGAGACGCTGCGCCGCGGCTGGAGATTGCCAGCACCCGGGTGGTGACGGTGGATGGCAAGCCAACGGCCGTGGTCGATGTGCGCAACCTGGGCAACGCACATGGTCGGATGGGTGGCTTCGTCGATGGCACCGACGCCACCGGCGCACGCTTCGAGCTGGCACCTTCAGACCTGCCGATCCTGCCGGGCGAGACGCGAGCGGTGGCCCTCAGCCCGGTGGTTGAAGATGGCAAGCCGGTGCCCGAGGTGCGGTTTCCGCTGGTGGTCCGGGGCAAGCTTGAATGGGGCAAAAACAGCGTGCCGCTGGACACGCGCTTCAACCCATGACGAAAGGGGTGACGCGCCCGGCCCGTTGCCTGCTGGTCATCGTGGGAGCCCTCGCACCCCTGTCGTTTGCATGGGCGCAGACGGCGCCGCCAGCCACGGCCGTACCGGCCTACGTGGACCGTGTGATCGAAAACCTGCCGCCCGAGGCAACCACCGACGACACCGGCTACGAATACAACCGCGAGGGCTGGCCCCGTTTCCTGCGCCTGGAGACCCGGCTGGGCACGCAACCCTTCGACCAGACCCAAAGCACGCGCATCGGCTACGGCATCTATGGCCTGCTGGAAACGCCCAACCACGGAGCGCTGTCGGTGGACGGCACCTACGCGCCCCGCGACAGCAGCGGCACCCTCACCCTGCGCCAGCGGGCGATGCCGCTGGAGGGGGGCTGGCTCACCAGCAACGAGCTTGGCGTGATCAACGCCCCGGCACCCGAAATCACGCGCCTGCCGGGGCGCATCTACCTGCCATCGGCCATCCTCCAGGGCCTGAGCACCGAGCTGGAAAACCCCGAACAAGGCTTGCAGCTGCAGGCCTCCACCGGCGAGCCCGGGCGGCTGGACTTCCTGCCCGCCAGCGGATTCCGGTCATTGCCCGGGCGCCGCACCACCTTGTCGGGTCAATGGCGCATCAACGCTTCCGATGCCAGCCCGCTGTCTAGGCAAGGTTGGACGGCGGCGATGAAGCACGAAACCGCACGCGGCGTCAGCGAGCTGGACAGGCCCCAACAGGCCAGCGACTTCGTCAGCGCCGACTCCACCCTGCTGGCTCTGCGGCACGAAGGGACGGAGCATCACGTTCAGGGACAGTTGATCTCCACCCGGGCCACCAACGTGAGCGGCGCACGCAACGGTTTCTGGATCGACAGCGAGTGGCAAGAAGGGCCACGCCGACACGGCGTGGGCGCCTACCGGCTGGAGCCCGACCTGACCTGGGCCAACCTGCCGGTGGCCAACGACATCGTGGGTGCCTATGTGCGCTCGAACTGGCGCACGCGTCAGTGGTCGGCGGAAGGCTCGGTGGACTGGCTGGACTCGATCAGTGGACGCAGCGGCAGCGGCTATTTCGCCACCGGGTCTGCGCGCTGGCGCATCAACCGCGACCACACGCTGGGCGCCGGTGCAGCGGTGCGTCGCTTCAATGGCAACGCCTGGAGCACCTATGGTGACTGGCGCATGCAGAACAGCTGGGGCAGCACCGGCCTGAGGTTGGAACTCACGGGTGGCGAAGACCAGATCGCCTCCCGTGACCTGACCTGGGACCAGGAATGGATGGTGCCGCAGGGCTGGGCGCTGTCCACCAGCCTGGGCACCACCGCCTACAGCGCCGGCCAGAACCTGCCGGCGGAAACCACCTGGAACGGGGCGGTGAGCGTGGCCGCTCCGCTCTCCGGCCAGGCGGGCCTGCGCGGCAACCTCAACACCGAGCGCAGCAACAGCGGACAGACACGCCACAGCCTGAACGTGGGCGCCAACTGGCGGATCGACGCGCGCTGGAGCCTGGAGGGCAACTACAACCGCTCCTCCGGCCGAAGCCGCTTCAGCCCGTCACTCGACCCACTGGCGCCGTTGGCCGTGGTGATTCCGGAAAATGACCGCTCGTTCTACGCCGTGCTGCGCTATGAGTTCCAGGCCGGCAGCCGCGACGTGCCGCTCGGCGGCAAAGCGGCCGACGGGGGAGGGCGCATCGAAGGCACGGTGTACTTCGATGCCAACCGCAGCGGCACCCAGGAAGCCAGCGAAACCGGCGTTCCCAATGTCACTGTGTTCCTCGACAACCGATACGCCGTTCGCACCGACAGCCAGGGTCGCTTCGAGTTTCCGTTTGTGGCCAGCGGCCCGCGCACCGTGACTGTGCGCGGCGATACCCTGCCGCTGCCGTGGAACGTGGTCGACCAGGGCCAGGTCAAGGTGGACGTGCGCCTGCGAGAGAACATCGCAATGACGATCCCGGTACAGCGCAACGAATGAGCCCGGGGGGGCGCCCCTCAAGTTGGAGCGGTGGGTGTCGATAGTGGGACATGACCCGATTTTTGCGCCCTCTCCTTGCTGGACTGACCTCCATCCCCTTGCTGCTGATCCCGGCACCCGGCATGGGTGAGAGCCTGCTGGTCACGCAGGGACGCGCAGGCGCTTCACTGGACTTCCGCATCATCATCCCACCCATCATGCGGGTGCTGGAAAACAGCCACCCTTCACAACTGGTTCCGGTGGTCGGCGGTGACTGGAGCGCCGAGCAACGGCTGGTGGTGCTTTCCAACATGAGACGCGGCTTCTGCGTCACGTTGCGCATGAACACCTCGGACGTGGAAGCCTGGCGCTTGCAGACCGAGCAGTCCGGCGGCGTCACGCTCAGCCCAGTATCCGACGGCTACCGCTTGTGCACACCGCGCCCGGGGCGCTACACGCTGCTGCTGCAACACGAGTTCGAGGCCAGCGGCAACGGCGACATGCAGTCGCTGCGATGGCCGGTGCAGACAGACATCACGGCCCTCTGACCGAGCCGACCCGCCCGCGCAACCGCGTTTCGGGATGTAAGAACCCCACTCATGCCCAGACAGCGGTTACATCGACCTCTTGCTGCAGTGCACCATTTTGTTCTGCACTTAACGTCCAACGCGCCAGCGCGGCCTTCGCGCGGGTCACCTGGGCGGTGTCCGCAGCGCGGACCGTCCAGATGAAGGGCCTGGGTTCCTTGTCCAGCCGTTCGGTGTACTGGGCGATGGCTTGCTGAAGTTCGGGCACGCTGGTGAACCGGTCGCGGGCGATCCCATGGTGGTCGATCTCGCGAAAAAAACGCTTGACCGTGCTCAACCACGAGGTGTTGGTCGGGGTTGAGTGCACGACCAGGCGCGGGTGCTGGGCCAGCCAGGCCTGGACCTTGGGTCGCTTGTGCGTGGCCTGGTTTTCAACGATCAGGTGCAGCTGCAGATGCCTGGGCGTCTGGCGATCGATCAGGCGCAGGAACTTGAACCACTCCTCGTGGTGATGCCGGTCCTGGCACTCGGCAACCACGACACCCTCCAGCTTTTTCAGCGCGACCAACAGGCTTGTCAATTCATGGCGCACGCCGTCGCTGGCCACGGCTCCGGCAACCACGGGCTGGGTGCGGTTGTGCGTCTGGACATGGCCCTTCCCGGCACAGCTGAGCACCAGCACATGCTCGCGCGGGTTCACGTAGAGCCCCACGACGTCGATCCACCCGCCGTCGAGGCACAGAGGCGGCGGCGGTGAGACTTTGAAAGCCTCCATCAGATGCGGCTGGATGCCGTTGCGCCGCCACACCCGTCCGATGGTCGTGGCGCTCAGACCCAGATGCGAAGCCAGCGTGCGCGTACTCCAGTGCGAGCCTGTGGCCGGTTGATCTTGCAGCGTGGTGTGCAGGATGTGCGACTCGACCTCGGACGTCACGCTCGGTGTGCGCCCTGCACGCGAAGCGTCTTGCATCAATGCCTGCAGACCGCCTTCGATGAAGCGCTGCCGCCACAACGCCACTTGCCGCCGATCCAGCCTGACCTCTTGGGCAATGTCCTTGTTCTGCCAACCTTGCGCCGCCAGCAGGATGACGCTGGCACGTTGCTGTACACGTGCCTCCACCCGCCTGCCTCTGGACAGCGTGAGCAACTCGGATGAGGTCTTCTCATCCAGCTCGATCGCTTTGGCAACTCGCATCGTTTCAACCTCCTTGAGAACCGGGCCCTGTCGGAGAACACAAGAGCCATCAATTGCGGCGCATGCCGCCCATTCACCTTGAGTCATGGCATCGAAGCAAGGTTCGATCCAGCGCACTCCTCGTGGCGCAACTCAAGGCTCGTTACATGTCGAGCCGACACCTGCCATAAGAATGAAAAAACAAGTGCGCGACTGTACGTCAACGCACACAACGAAATCAGGGTGTCCATTCATGTCGTGCTTCAACCACCAGACGTTTCCACGCTCGATGCAGGTGCATTCGATGCACCCGCATGGGGTCCATGCAGTGACCACCGCCATCCGCAGGAGGCAGTGACATGGCCCGCGCCCGCCCCGCCGAGAGGCCGCCGCCAGCCGCAAGTGGCCCGAGCATCGTCGTCCCGTTCTACAACGAACACGACCTCGCCCGAAGTCTGGCCCCCTGGGCCAACCTCAACCAACGACAGCAGCAGGCCAAGGCATGTCTGGTGCTGACCGACCTGCTGGTGCTCGGGCTCTGCTTCGTCGCCGGGCGCCTGCCCGCGTGGCTGCTCCACGACATGAGCCTCCCGCAAGCGATGAACGTCTGGTGGTCTGCCAATGGCCACCTGCGCGTCATGCTGTTCGGCGCCATTGCCCTGACCATGGTGTGCTGGATGTGGACCGTGCAAGGCCACTACTCTGCTCACCGCCGCAAACCCTGGTGGGACGAAACCCGCCAGTTGATCCAGGTCATCGTGCTCGCAGCGCTGCTCGACGCCATGGTGATCTACCTCGCCAAGTGGCCGCTCTCGCGCTTGTGGACCGGGGCGACCTGGGGCCTCGTGCTGATCTGCCTGCCGCTGGCGCGCCTGGCCATCCGCTCATGGCTGTTGCGCGCCGGCCTGCTCACCCAGCCCTATGTGCTCATCGGCCATCCCGACGACGTCGAGAAGGCCGCCGCCGCACTGGCCAGCGAACCGCTGCTGGGCTACAAGCCCGTGGCCGTCGTCTGCCCCGACCCGGGCGCGCGGCTGGTCGAGCTCGGTGAGTACGTGGCCGCACCCACCGCGCTCAGTCCCGGCGTGCGGGAGTTTCTTGCCCGGCCCGGGCCCTACCAGCTGGTGGGCGTGCTCGGCATCCGGGACAACAACTGGCTGCGCGAACTCGCGCAAGACCTCATGCTCACCCGCGACGACCTGGTCATGGTGCCCGCAATCGGCGGCCTGCCGATCTACGGCATGGAGGTCTCGCACTTCTTCAGCCACGACGTGTTGCTGCTGCGCGCCCGCAACAACCTCAACCGCCGTGGTCCGCAAGTGCTCAAACGCGCGCTCGACATCGTGGGCGCTGCCGCCCTGCTGGTGCTGCTGACGCCGCTGTTCGCCTGGGTCGCGTGGCGCATCAAGCACGACGACGCCGGTCCTGTGTTTTTCGTACAGAAGCGCGTGGGGGTGGACGGCCAGCTGTTCGACTTCATCAAGTTCCGCAGCATGGTGATGGACGCCGACGGTGCGCTGGAGCGCTGGAAGACGGAGAACGAAAAGCTCTACGTGCAGTACCTGGCCAGCAACTTCAAGCTCGCCAATGACCCGCGCGTCACGAAGATCGGTCGCATCATCCGCCGCACCAGCATCGACGAACTGCCCCAGCTCATCAACGTCCTGCGCGGCGACATGAGCCTCGTGGGCCCGCGCCCGCTGCTGGCCCGCGAGCTGGGCGAATACGGCAAGAGCATCCGAGCCTACGGCAAGGCCCGCCCCGGCATCACCGGCCTGTGGCAGATCAGCGGCCGCAGCACCAGCACCTTCCAGCACCGCATCAACATGGACCTCTGGTACGTGCGCAACTGGTCGCTCTGGTACGACCTTGTGATCATGCTGCGCACCGTGCGCGTCGTGCTCCGACAGGAAGGCGCCTGCTGATGCCCACCCAACTCCCCTCCCCCATGAACAATCCTGAAACCATCTACGTGGCAGGTCACCGCGGCATGGTCGGCTCGGCCATCGTGCGCCAGCTGCAGGCCGCGGGCCACCCCGCCAGCCACATCGTCACCCGCACCCACGCCGAACTCAACCTGACCGACCAGGCCGCTGTCCGCGCCTTCTTCGCGGAGGCCAGGCCGCAGCAGGTGTACCTCGCCGCGGCCAAGGTGGGCGGCATCCACGCCAACAACACCTTCCCCGCCGACTTCATCTACCAGAACCTCATGATCGCGGCCAACGTGATCGAGGCCGCCTTCTGCAACGGCGTGCAGAAGCTGCTGTTCCTCGGCTCCAGCTGCATCTACCCCAAGCTCGCTCCGCAGCCCATGAACGAGCACGCCCTGCTCACCGGGCCACTGGAAGCCTCCAACGAGCCCTACGCCGTGGCCAAGATCGCCGGCATCAAGCTCTGCGAAAGCTACAACCGCCAGTTCGGTGACAGCCATGGCGTGGACTACCGCAGCGTCATGCCCACCAACCTGTATGGCCCAGGCGACAACTACCACCCGGAAAACAGCCACGTCATCCCCGCGTTGATCCGCCGCTTCCACGAAGCCAAGGCGTCCGGCGCGCCCGAGGTTGCCATCTGGGGCAGCGGAACGCCCCTGCGCGAGTTCCTGTATGTCGACGACATGGCATCGGCCTGCCTGCACGTGATGAACCTGCCCAAGGCCCTCTACGAGCAACACACCCAGCCCACGCTCAGCCACATCAACGTGGGCTACGGGTCGGACATGACCATCGCCGAGCTCGCCCACGGCATCGCGCGCGCCACCGGCTTCGCCGGCCAGATCCGCTTTGACACCAACAAGCCCGACGGCACGCCCCGAAAGCTCATGGACAGCAGCCGCCTGGGCCAATTGGGCTGGCAAACCAGCAAGGTCGATCTCTCCAGCGGACTGGCCTTGACCTACCAGGACTTCCTGCAGCAAACCGCTCAATGACGGACCCCATCACCATGACAAAGAACCCACCCGCTTCCCACATCCAGCCCAAGGTCGCCCTCATCACCGGCGTCACCGGGCAGGACGGCTCCTACCTTGCCGAGCTGCTGCTTGACAAGGGCTACATCGTGCACGGCATCAAGCGCCGCAGCAGCCAGTTCAACACCCAGCGCGTGGACCACATCTACCAGGACCCGCACATCGAAAATGCCCGGTTCAAGCTGCACTACGGCGACCTGAGCGACACCAGCAACCTGATCCGCATCGTGCAGGAAACGCAGCCCGACGAGATCTACAACCTCGGCGCGCAAAGCCATGTGGCGGTGAGTTTCGAGAGCCCGGAGTACACCGCCGATGTGGACGGCCTGGGCACGCTGCGCCTGTTGGAGGCCATCCGCATCCTCGGGCTGGAGAAGAAGACCCGCTTCTACCAGGCCAGCACCTCCGAGCTCTACGGTCTGGTGCAGGAAATCCCGCAAAAGGAAACCACGCCCTTCTATCCGCGCAGTCCCTACGCGGTGGCCAAGCTCTACGCGTACTGGATCGTGGTGAACTACCGCGAGGCCTACGGCATGTACGCCTGCAACGGCATCCTGTTCAACCACGAATCCCCGCGCCGCGGCGAGACCTTCGTCACCCGCAAGGTCACGCGCGGCCTGGCCAACATCGGCCAGGGACTGGAGCACTGCCTCTACATGGGCAACCTGGATTCGCTGCGCGACTGGGGCCACGCCAAGGACTACGTGCACATGCAGTGGTTGATGCTGCAGCAGGAGCGGCCCGAAGACTTCGTCATCGCCACCGGCGTGCAATACAGCGTGCGCCAGTTCATCGACATGGCCGCGAAGGAACTGGGTGTGACCCTGCGCTTCGAGGGCGAAGGCGTGAACGAGCAGGCCGTCGTGCAGTCGGTCGTGGGCGACAAAGCGCCCGCGCTCCAGCCGGGCCAGGTGGTGGTGAAGGTGGACCCGCGCTACTTCCGGCCCACCGAAGTGGAGACCCTGCTGGGCGACCCCAGCAAGGCCAAAGCCACGCTGGGCTGGGTGCCGCAGATCACGCTGCAGGCCATGGTGTCGGAGATGGTGGTCTGCGACCTGGCCGACGCGCGGCGCCACGCCCTGCTGAAACACCACGGCTACGCCGTGGCCGTGACCGGCGAACACTGAACCTGTTCGAACGCCCATGTCAGCTACACGCCCCTTGCGCGCACACCCACCCGTTCTGTCGTCGCTCGCCGGGCGCATGGCGTCGGGTGCCGGTGCGTACGGCTATGCGCAAGTGGTCAGCATCGGCACGCAGCTGGTGTCGCTGCCGCTGTTCCTGCACTACTGGGACATGGCCACCTACGGCTACTGGCTGGCACTCACCGCTCTGCCGTTCTATCTGTCGCTGGCCGACGCCGGCATCTCCACCGCGTCGAGCAACCAGATGATCGGTCTGATTGCGCAAGGCCAGAAGGCGCGGGCGGCCGAGGTGTTCCAGAGCGCGGTGGCATTTCTGTTGTCCGTCTCGCTGCTGGTCTTGCTTGTGGTGGGGGCCACCTTGCTGCTGCTGCCCGCCTCCCTGCTGGCCGTGCCGCAATGGAAAACGGTGCTCATGCTGTTGTCGGTCAGCGTGGTGCTCAGCCTCCTCTGCAGCCTGGCCGAAGTGGTCTACAAGGCTACCGGCGGCTACGCTGCGGGCACCTACCTGGTCACCACCGGCCGCCTGGCCGACTGGGCGGGCGGCCTGGTTGGCCTCGTGCTCACCCGGAGCTTCATCGGCGTCGCGTCGGGCGCGTTGCTCGCACGTGCGGCATACACGGTGCTGGCCATCGCGCTGAGCCAGCGCCGCACCGACTTTCTGCGCTGGGGCGTGCACAGCGCCAGCCTCGCCGACATCCGGCAGGCCGCCGCGCCGGGCATGCTGTTCCTCTCGCTCTCCCTGACCAACGCACTGAGCCTGCAAGGTTTCACCTTGCTGGTGGCAGCCACACTGGGCCCGGCCGCCACCGCAGTGTTCAACACCTACCGTACCGTCGCGCGCATCGTAGTGCAGGTCACCAACGCCCTGAGCAATCCGCTCTGGCCGGAACTCACCGCGCTCAACGGTCAGAAAGACGACGGCGCTTTCTGGCGGCTCTACCGCCGCGCCAACCGCCTGGGCATGCTGATCGCCGCCGCGGGCGCGCTGCTGGTGTACCTGGTGGCTCCGTGGCTGCTGGACCTCTGGACCCACGGCCAGATTCCCTTCACCGCCACCAGCATGGCACTGTTCCTGTTCTACGCGGCCGTGTGTTCGGCCACCCAGATTCCACGCGTGGTGCTCATGGCCATCAACCGGCATGGCGGACTGGCCTGGCAGAGCCTCGTGGCCGCGGTGGTCTCGCTCGGCGTGGCCTGGCTGATCTGGCGCAGCGCTGGCATGACGGGGGTGGTGGCCGCCATGGTGCTGGGCGAGGCCCTGGTCTGGTTCACCGCCACGCGCGCCGTGCACCGCTTGCGTACACCGAGGGCCGCCGCATGATCGTCGACCTCCAACACAGCCCGCCACCACAGGCGTCGCACGACGTGGTCATCGTCGGCGGTGGCACGGTGGCCCTGTTGCTGGCCGTGCTGCTGGAGCGCCAGGGCCAGCGCGTGCTGGTGCTGGAGACCGGCGGCGGCAGTTTCGAGGCGCCAGCCCAGCAACTCAACGAAGCCACCGTCACCGGCCGCGCCCACACCGGCATTGCCGTGGCGCGTGGGCGCGCTTTGGGCGGCACCTCCAACCTCTGGGGTGGCCAGCTCACCGGCTTCGTGCCGTCCGACTTCGAAGCCCGCCCGGGTGTGGCCGATGCGCCCTGGCCCATCACCTACGAAGACCTGCTGCCCTGGTACGAAGCCGTGGCCAAAGAACTGCGCCTGGCCGATGTGCTGGATGCATCCACGCCGCAGGCGCACAAGCTCTTCGGCGAGCACTACCCCGACATTCCCGGCTTCACCCTGTTCCTGACGCGCTGGCTCAAGGAGCCCGCAATGGCGCGGTACTTCCACGAACGCCTGCAAAACGCGCCGAACCTCACCGTCTTGCTGCACGCCCACGCCACGGGGCTGGATCTCGCGCCCGATGGTGAACGCATCGCGTCGGTCCGGGTGGCGCAGCCCGACGGAACATCGGTCTCCATCCGTGGCCAGCGCTTCGTGCTCGCCAACGGCACCATCGAAATTGCCCGCCTGCTGCTCGCCAGTGCGGCCGAGCAGCCCCAGGCCCCCTGGGCGGACAACACGTGGGTGGGCGCGGGCTTTCAGGACCACCTGGAGATGCGGGGCGGCCGGGTGCACCTGCTGGACAAACCCCGCTTCCTGCTCACCTTCCAGAACATCGTGCTCGGTGGCCACAAATACCAGCCCAAGCTGCGGCTGGACTCCGGCGTGGTCAACACAGGCGCGGATGCGGCGCTCAACGTCACCGGCTACTTCGCGTTCGAGTCCAGCATCGCGGAACACCTGCAGCACTTGAAAGTGCTGGTCCGGTCACTGATGCGCGGCGGACTGCCGAAGCAAGGCCTGGGCGACATGATTCGCCACATCAAGGGCATGGGCAGCGCCTGGTTTCCGATGATCGTGCAGTACCTGCGGCACCACCGCATCTACAACCCGGGCGACCGCGGTGTCTGGCTCGTCATGCACGCCGAACAGCTGCCCCGCGACGACAGCCGCATCACGCTCGACCCCGAGCGCAAAGACCGCTTCGGCATGCCACTGGCGTCGCTGGACTGGCGCATCGGCGGCCAGCCCGAGGTGTGCGCCATGGCCGCCTTTGTGCGCCGGATTGGTGACAGCCTGCTGGCGGCCGGCCTGGCCCGTGTGGAAATCGACGCACTGCTCGACACCGAAGACACCCGCGTGCTCGACCAGGCTCGCGACACCTTCCACCAGTGCGGCGGTGCGCGCATGGGCCACCACGCCGGCGACGGCGTGGTCGACAGCGAGCTGCGCGTGTTCGGCACCAGCAACCTCTTTGTGGCCGGTGCTGCCGTGTTCCGCACCTCCAGCTACGCCAACCCCACCTTCACCGCCATGGCACTGACGGCCCGCCTGGCCGAGCGGCTGCAGCGCGAACCGTCCACCGCATGACGATGGACAGCTCCACCGACCTCATTTCGCAACGGCTGGGCTTTGGCTGCGGCCGGCTCAAGGGTGGCCATGAGAAGGCCAATGCCCTGCGGCTCGTGCATGCGGCGCTGGACCTGGGTGTTCGCCACTTCGACACCGCGCCACCCTACGGGCTGGGCATGTCTGAATCGGTGCTCGGCGAAGCCCTCAAGGGTCGGCAAGAGACCGTCACCGTGTTCACCAAGGCCGGGCTGGCGCGCCCGGCTTCGCCCGGCCTCCTGCAGACGGCGCGGGCCATCGTCAAGCCCCTGGCCAGGCACATCCCCGGCCTGCGCAACGCTGTGCTCAAGGGCATGGCCCAACGCGCTGCCCAAGCCAACTTCAACCCAGACTTCATCGCCCGGTCTTTGGAGACCAGCTTGCGCATGCTCCGACGCGAGCGGGTGGACGGCCTGCTGCTGCACGAAGCACAAGACCACGACACGGTGGAACCCTTGAAGCCGCTGTTCGAGCGCTGCATCGCCCAAGGCCAGCTGGGCGCCTATGGCAGCTCCACCGGCGAGTCACGCGACCAGCTCGTGCGCTTCGGCACGGTCCTGCAATACCGCTGCCCGATGCCCGGCCTGGACGGGGCACCACCCGCAACCACCGACATCCTGCACGGCGCGTTCCGTTTCATCGCCCCCGCCATCGCACAGCAGCTGGAACGCGACAGCCAGCTCAAAGACGAACTGGCCAGCTTGCTGCCCGCCGGTACCGATCCGACTGCCGCCACCGGCGCACTCGCCCTGGCCTACGCGCTGGACCGGAGCCACAACCGCCTGCTGTTCTCGACCAACCAGCCGCAACGCCTGGCCACCACGCTGGAACAGGTGCGGCACATCACCGGCTCGGCCCGGTGGCGGTCCACGATGCAGGCGCTTCAAGCGGCCTTCAACCACACAGGTGTGTCATGCGCGGCCTGAACACACGGCTGTCGCGCTGGCTGCTGGGCGGCGCCATCTACCTCACCGGGTGGTACTCCGAGGGCCCGGCGCTGCAGGCCTCCCAGATGGGCGCCATCAGCCTGCTGCTCCTGGCGGGCTTCTTTTCCGCGCTGTCCGGCGACACTCTAAAGATTCGCCCCAGCCTGGTCGAATGGCTGTTCGGCATCGCCTTCCTGTTTGCCATGCTGGTGGCGTGGATGACGGGCAACGTGCTGTCCACGATGTACGGCGCCATGCTGTTGCTGGTGCTGGTGGCCATTGCGTTCCTGATCCGGCACCGGAGCGCGGCCGAGCTGATCGCCGTGTTCCGCTGGGCCTACGTGGCGCTGGTGGGCACGGTGCTGGCCCTGGAGTCCCCGGCCTTGTTCGCCTCGCTCGTGGGCAGCGTGGAATACGGCCTGGGACTCGTGCGGTACCAACCGCTGGGCATGCACCCCAACCTCAGTGGCCTGGTGTACGGCGGTGGCGCCCTGCTGTTCCTTCAGCGCTGGCTGGCTGCGCCCACCCGGTCGCAAAAGGGCTTTGCGCTGGCCATGGTGGCGCTGTGTCTTTGCGTGCTGCTGGCCGCCTCGGCCCGCGCCGGCATGCTCGCGCTGGCCGTTGCCGGCGCAACGGGCATCAGCTTGATTGCCTTGCGCGGCTCGCGCCGCTCGCGCATGAGCCTGGTGCTCGCGGCGCTCATCGGCGTGGGCGTTGTCCTCTTCAACTGGGCGGCCATCAAGGACTACCTCTCGCTCATCCTGGACATCGACTCACCCACCCGCGGCGTGGAGTCCGGCGCCACCGGTCGCACCGACATCTGGCGCGCCGGCATCGAACTGGTGTTCTCGGACGCCTCGTTGCTGTTCGCAGGCCGGGGCATCCGCTCGGCGCTGCCCGAGATCATCGGGTTCCCGGTCGAGAGTTCGTACATCAACCTCGCGCTGGAACACGGCATCTTTTTCGGCTCACTCATCACGCTGTCGTTCGTCGTCACGGCCGGCCGCGCGCTTCAACAGGGTCTCAACCCAGGCCAGCACAGGTACCAGCTGTTCATGGTGGGACTGATGCTGGTCTTCATGCTGGCCCAGTCCTTCTTCAACCGCTACCTGATCGGCGTGGGCAATCCCTATTCGCTGTGGATCCTCGTGTTGCTCCTGCAAGTGAACCTGAGTCCGATGGCCACCGCCACCCACCGATCGCGAAACGCCTCGCGATCGACCCTTCCATCACACAGCCTGGATCGGATCCCGACATGACACGCAGACACACAGACACCACCCTCATGCTGTGCCTGGCCACGGTGTTGATCACCTTGTCGCACCTCGACGCCTTCGTGCCGGACCCACGCATCGCCACCGGCGGCGCGATCGGCAACTCGCTGTTCTTCTTCCTTTCGGGCTATGGGCTGGCCATGAGCTTGAATGCCGCCGGGTCGGACGCAACCAGCCCCTCGCTGCTCGCCTACCTAGGCAAGCGGCTCTCACGCCTGTACCCCGCCGTCCTGATCGTCGCCTGTGCCATGCTCGCCACCCTTCAGATCCAGATGGTCAGCATCACCGACATCGTCGCGGCCTTTGTCTGGCCCACGCCGTTCTGGTTCATCTCGGCGGTGGTGGTGTTTTATGTGCCGATCTTCTACCTCGCGCGCCTGCAGCCCGCCGGCATCGCCACAGCCATGGCGGCACTGCTTGTGCCGTACGTCTTCTTCTACAGCCGGCTGGATTTGTCGCAGTTTGTGGTCGAAGGCCCGGACTATTTCAAGTGGATCAACTACTTCGGCATCACGCTGATGGGCTGCCTGGTGGCGCGCCTGAAGCTCACCCCGAAGCTCAGCCTGTTCACCGTCGCGGCACTCCTGATGTCACTGCTGCTGTTCCTCGTCACCAAGCTCACGGTGTTCCGGTACGACATGGGCCACCTGCAGTTCCTGTTCCACGTCTGGCTCTACCCCATCGTCTTCTTCAGCTTTCACATCTTCTCCTCCGAGGCGGTTCTCAAGCCCCTGCGGGCCACGCCCCTGTTCCCCGTCGTCGCGCTGCTGGGCGGCCTGACCCTGGAGATCTACCTGACCCAAACCGCCTGGATCCACTGGCTGGAAGCGCAGAACTACGACTTCGGCCACACCGTTCTCCTGCTCATGGCCCTGGTGCCCGTGTTGGTGTTTTCGGTGCTGACGCAGTGGCTGTCCCAGCGCCTGACGGCCGGCGCATCGCGCGTGCTCCACAAGCCCCGGGTGAACCCACAGAAACCGGTCGACCTGACATGAACTTCGTCTTCTGGCATTCCTACCTCATGTTCCACCAGGCCGCGTACATCCGCGAGCTGGCGAACATGCCCGGCAACACGGTGCACTGGTGCGTGGACGAGGCCTTGCCCCGCCGCTACCGCGAGCGCGGCTATCCGGTGCCGCACACCGGCCAGGTCCAGGTGCACGTGGCGCCCACACCGGCGCAGATCGCCGAGCTGGCATCGCTGCCCGACTCGGTGCAGGTGTTCTTTGGCCTGCGGGGTTTCGCCCTGCCGCTGGCCGCCTTCAAGGCCAGCCTGGGCGAGCCGGTGCACCGCTTCCTGATGACGGAGAACCGCTACGAGCCGGGCGCACAGCTGCTGCCCCGCTGGCTGGTCTACACATGGGACGCGCTGCGCTACCGCCGCCACCTGAGCGGCGTGTTCTGCATCGGCCATTCGGGCCGTTACGGTGGTGCGCGGTTCTTCTCGGCCTGCGGCTACCCGGTGGATCGCATCGTGCCCTTCATCCACGTGGTGGACAGCACACCGGTGCAACACCTGCCGGTGCAGCGCGATCACAAAGAAATCCTCTTTGTGGGCCAGTTGATCGTGCGCAAGCGGGTCGATCTGTTGTTGCAGGCCTTCAGCCAGCTCGACGTTCCCTCGGCCCGCCTGCGCATCATTGGCCAGGGTGAAGAAACGCAGAACCTTCAGCGGCTCGCCATCCAGCTCGGCGTGGCCGGGCGGGTGAGCTTCTCGCCGGGCATGCCCAACGCCGAGACCGTCGCGGCCATGGCCTCGGCCGACGTGCTGGTGCTGCCCAGCCGGTTCGACGGCTGGGGCGCGGTGGTCAACGAAGCCTTGATGGTGGGCTCCCCCGTGATCTGCAGCGACCGCTGCGGCGCCAGCGATGTGATCGAGAACGGGCGCAATGGTTATGTGTTCGAGGCCGGCAACGCCAGCGCGCTGGGGGAGCGCCTGCAGCGCATCTGCGAGGACTTCCAGTGGGACCGCGCTGCGCTGGCGAGCGCCGAGTCCGTGCGCCTGGGCGGAGCGGCGGTGGCCGCGCGCTTTCAACGCAACGTCCGGCGACTGCTCGCCACCTGCCCGGCCCACAGCCCGCGCGGCGCAACCCCCACCCAGAAGATTCTCAAAAAATGAACGTCGGCATCCTCACCTTCCACTTCAGCGACAACTACGGTGCCGCGCTGCAAGCCTATGCCTTGCGCCGCTGGATGAACGAGCGAGGCCACCACGCCAGCTTCATCGACTACCGGCCGGCGCACATCGAACACGGTGGCAGCCTGTGCCTGCCCACGTCACCGGCCAAACTCAAGGCCAACCTGAAGGTGGTGTATCTGGCGGTGTCGTCATTCATCAACGAGCACTTCGGCAACAAGAGCCAGAAGGCGAAGTTCGATCAATTCCGTGAGCGCTTCCTGGATGTCAGGCCCGATGCCGCGCCCACCGACAACAGCGCATCGCTGGCCGCCGCGCGGTCGTTCGACCTGCTCGTGGCGGGCAGCGACCAGATCTGGAGCCCGTCCCAGCATTTCGGTTTTGATGCGAACTACTTTCTGGCCTTCGCCAAGCGCTACCCCGCCCGAAAGATCTCGTACGCCGCCAGCTTCGGTCGGGACCGGGTGTCCGCGTCGGAAGCGGCGCAGCTGCCGCCGTTGCTGCGCAACTTCGATGCCATTTCGGTGCGTGAAGCCTCCGGTGTCACGCTGGTCGAACGCGCCACCGGGCACAAGCCGGCCAACGTACCCGACCCCACGCTGCTGCACAGCGACTACACGGAGCTGACCGAGAGCGCGCCGTCCACGCACGACGAGTCCTACCTCTTTTGCTACGGGCTGCGCTCGCCCGACAACATCCGTCAAACAGCCGAACTCGTTGCACAACAACTGGGTTGCCCCATCCGTTCGCCGCACAACCCGCACCGGCGCTGGGTCGAGATCGGCGACACCGTCCATCCCGATCCCGGCGAGTGGGTCGCCTTGATCAAGAACGCACGGTTTGTGGTGACCAACTCGTTCCACGGCACGGTGTTCTCGCTGCTGTTCAAAAAGCCCTTCATCGTGGCCGGGCTGACGGGCGACAAAGCCGCCGCCAATGCCCGCGCGATCCACCTGCTGCGCGCCGTCGGACTGGAAAGCCGTTTTGCGCCGGCGTTCTCGGCGCAGAACACCCAGGCCCTGATGGCGCGGGACATCGACTGGGCCGACGTGGACCAGCAGCTGTCGGAGCTGCGACGGGCCGGCAACGCATTTCTGAGCACGCAAATGGAGGCCGCAGCCCCATGAGCGAATCCCTGAACGACGTCACGCGCGACTTCCGCTCGCTGCGCTACCGCAGCGACTTCAGCACCGCGGCCAAGCTGCGGCGCTTCGCGTGGGAAGTGGTGTGGCTGCTGGCCTTCAGGCCCACGCCGCGCTGGGCGCTGCACGGGTGGCGGCGCCAGCTGCTGCGCTGGTTCGGCGCCGAGATCGGTGATGGCTGCCGCATCGCACCCAGCTGCCGCGTGTGGGCACCGTGGAACCTCGTCATGGGCGAGTTCTCGGCGCTCGGCGATGGTGTGGACTGCTACAGCATGGGCCGCATCACCCTGGGCTCCAAGGTCGCGGTGAGCCAGCGCACTTTTCTGTGCGCCGGCTCGCACGACATCCATTCCCTCTCCAGGCCCTTGATCACCGGCCCCATCGTGATCGAAGACCACGTGTGGATCGCGGCGGAGTGTTTTGTGCACCCGGACGTGGTGATCCGGGAAGGTGCCGTCATCGGCGCGCGTTCGGTCGTGCTCAAGGAAATGCCCGCTTGGTCCGTCTGCGCCGGCAACCCGTGTCGAAAGATCAAGGACCGTGTGGTGAAGGAACGCCATGTTTGACAAACTGGCCAAGGTGGTCGGCATCTTCAGCGAGGCCCTGCGCGACGCTCTCTTGTTCCTGCGGTTCAACTCGTACTCGCCGCTGGTGGACAAGTCCCGGCGCGCGTTCTACAAAATCATCATCGAAGCCCACACGATCGAGAAGGGGCTGTCGCTGCCGAACCCGAAGCTGCTGTTCGGCAAGGACAAGATCCGTTTTGTCATGGCCGCACTGTCGCGCTACGACCTGCAGCACTCTGCCGTGCCCGCCCACATGTCGCTGGGCGCCCTGGACGCCTACGTGAACTTCCATGCCAAGGTGGGCGCGTCCGACCCCTTGCTCGACGAGATCGCGAACTACCTGAAAACCTGGGAAGCGAAACTGCCCCGGCCCTGGAAGGGTGGCACGCGTGACTACTCGTTCAATGGCCAGCCACCGAGCAGCCTGCAGCACCTGATGGCCAGCCGCTCCAGCATCCGCACGCTCCAATCCACGCCGCTGCACCCCGACCGGATACTCGAAGCGATCGCACTCGCACAGCTCGCGCCCTCCCAGTGCAACCGCCAGTCATCGCGGGTACATGCCTACCAGGACCCCGAGCGCATCCAGGCGCTGCTGGCCCTGCAGGGCGGCTCGCGCGGCTTTGCGGGATCGGTCGGCAACCTGTTCGTGGTGAGCTCGGACATCTGCGCCTGGGGTGGCCCGGGGCAACGCAACCAGGCGTATGTCGACGGTGCGCTGTTCGCCATGTGCCTCATGTTTGCCTGCCGCTCGATGGGCTGGGGCGCCTGCCCGCTCAACCTCGCCATCAACCACAAGACCGAGTCCGCGATCCGCAGCGCGGGCGACATACCGGCCGGTGAGCGGCTGATCATGATGATCGCCTTCGGTGAACCCATCGCCCCCGACACCCGGGTGGCTTTCTCGCCGAGAAGGCCGGTGGCGGAAATCGCCACGCTGCACGCATGAGGAGATTTCCATGACCATCACGGCGATCATCCTGACGTACAACGAGGCCCTGCACATCGAGCGCGCCATCCGGTCCATCCAGCCATTCACCGACCAGATCTGCGTGGTCGACTCCGGCTCCACCGACGGCACCACCGAGATCGCGCGCAGGCTGGGGGCCGAGGTGCACACGCACGCGTTCGTCAACCAGGCCAAGCAGTTCCAGTGGGCGCTCGACACGCTGGTCATCCGTGGCGACTGGGTGCTGCGCCTGGACGCCGACGAAATCATCGAACCCGACCTCGCGCGCGAGATCGCCGACCAGTTGCCGCTGCTGTCGGGCGAGGTGG
Organism: Pseudotabrizicola sp.; assembly: GCF_030656345.1. Classification (GTDB taxonomy): domain Bacteria; phylum Pseudomonadota; class Alphaproteobacteria; order Rhodobacterales; family Rhodobacteraceae; genus Pseudotabrizicola. The sequence goes on from NZ_JAUSNR010000015.1 coordinate 22,316, forward strand.
TGGGCGTCAACCTCAAGCGCAAGCACATCTTCATGGACCGTTGGGTGCGCTTTGGTGGGCGCTACCCGCTGGTGATGCTGCGCCTGTGGCGCCATGGGCACGGCCGCATCGAAGACCGCTGGATGGACGAACACATGGTGGTCTGGGGCGGGCACACGGTCACCTTTGACGGCGGCTTTGCCGACCACAACCTCAACGACCTGAGCTACTTCGTCGACAAGCACAACAAGTACGCGACGCGCGAAGCCATCGAAGTGCTGAACCAGCGGCTGGGCCTGTTCGGCCGCGACGAAGGGCTCAACGCCCACAGCGCTTCGTTCCAGGCCTCGTCCAAGCGCTGGGTCAAGGAACGCATCTACAACCGCATTCCCTTCACCGTCAGCGCCACCCTGTACTTCTTGTGGCGCTACATCTTCCAGCTGGGTTTTCTGGACGGCCGCAGCGGGCTGGTCTACCACTTCCTGCAGGGTTTCTGGTACCGCTTTCTCGTGGGCGCCAAGCTCATGGAGCTGGAGCGGGCCGTGGCCCACCTCGACGACAAGGCCGCCATCTGCGCCGAGCTGAGCCGCCTGACCGGACACAAGCTGGTGGCGCAGAGCGCGCCCGTGGCGAACCCGGCCGTCAACCAAGACCGGCTGGCACCCCGCCTCTGACCCCAGGACTCACATGCCGACCTCCACACGACTTCCCTTCATGACACTGATGCTGGTGGCCCTTTGCCTGGCCGCGCGTGCCGGGGCGCAGGCCAGCGACCACCTGATCTGCAAAGACGCCGCCACCCCAGCGGGCGCCACACAGGTGGGCGCCTTGCAACCGTTGTTCCGCGATTGCCCCCGGCTCAATGACATCGATTTCACCGGGCGGGCCGACGGGCGCAAGTACTACAGCGGCGTCTACACAGGTCCGCCCAAGGACCGCAGCTTTTACGAACAGGCCGACGACGGCGTGGTGATGCAGCGGGGGGGCGTGCTGGCCACCGTGAAGACCACCTCGTACCCCGGACACTTCCCCTTGCTCAGCGGGGCACGGCCGTTCTACATCGAAGCCCAGGTGTCGACGTCGTCCAACCACCGGGACAACTTTCCGGCGGTGTGGCTCATGCCGATCGAACACAACGCCCGCATGGAAGACGTGTACGAAGGCGACCCCAAGAGTTTCGAGCGCTGGTTCGAGCTCGACATCGACGAAGGCGGCTTCGGACCGGGCGGCCACCACACCGCCATCTCGTGGTCCGGCATCTGGCCCAACTACAAAAAGATCCAGAACCCCAACCCGACATCGAAAGTGCCGCTGGACCGGACGCAGCCCAACGTTTTCGGCGTGTCGTACTCACCCGAGACCCTGACGGTGCGCTGGTGGCTGAACGGCCAGCAGGTGCTGGAAGCGACCCAACCCTTTGTGCCCGAGATCGCGCGGCGGCAGAACTTCTACCTGATCGTCTCGGCGCAAAGCCACAGGAACATCAGCCACTACCAGATGAAGCTGCTGGGCGTGCGTGCCTTCGTGGGCGACGCCGTGCCAGCACCCAAAGCCAAGGGGCCGCCGTGAAGCTGCTTTTCTACGGCATCAACTTCGCCCCCGAGCTCACCGGCATCGGCAAGTACACCGGCGAGATGGCGCAGTGGCTGGCCCGCGCGGGGCACGAGGTGCGCGTCATCACCGCACCGCCCTACTACCCGGCCTGGAAGGTGAGCACCGGCCACAGCGCCAGCGCGTACCGCACCGAGACGTGGCAAGGTGTTCGGGTGATGCGCACGCCGCTGTGGGTACCGGCGCAGCCGGGCGGCCTCAAGCGCCTGCTGCACCTGGCCAGCTTTGCGCTGAGCAGCCTGCCGGTGTTGTGGGCGCAGTGGCGCTGGAAGCCCGACGTGGTGTGGGTGGTGGAGCCCGCCCTGATGTGTGCGCCGGCGGCGGCGGCATTTGCTTCCCTGCGGGGCGCCCGCAGTTGGCTGCACATTCAGGACTACGAGGTGGACGCCGCGTTCGACCTGGGCCTGATCAAGGGCCCTGCGCTGCGCCACTGGGTGCAGCGGGCCGAGCGCTGGCTGATGCGCCGCTTCGACCGCGTGTCCACCATCTCCGGCCGCATGGTGGACCGCGCCCGGACCAAGGGCGTGGCGCCCTCGCAGGTGGTGCATTTCCCGAACTGGGTGGACATCAGTGGCATCACCCCGCTGGCAGCACCCAGCACCTACCGCGCCGAGCTGGGCCTGGCGCCCGACGCCGTGGTGGCCCTGTACTCCGGCAACATGGGCAACAAGCAGGGGCTGGACATCCTCGCCGACGTGGCACGCCTGCTGCAGGACGAGCCGCGCATCCAGTTCGTATTGGGCGGCAACGGCTCGGGGCGGGCCGACCTGCAGGCGCGCTGCGCGGGTCTGAACAACGTGCGCTTTCTGGACCTGCAACCGCTGGAGCGGCTGAACGACTGGCTGGGCCTGGCCGATGTGCACCTGCTGCCCCAGCGGGCCGATGCGGCCGACCTGGTGATGCCCTCCAAGCTCACCGGCATGCTGGCCAGCGGCCGCGCCGTGCTGGCCACCGCCTTGCCTCACACCGAGTTGTGCCGGGTGGTGGAGCACGACGCCGTGTGTGGCGTTGTGGTGCCGCCTGAGAACCCGGTCGCCATGGCCCACGCGCTGCGTGCGCTGGCCTCGGACCCGACCCGCCGCGCCACGCTCGGCGCCAACGGCCGCCGCCACGCCGAAGCCGAGATGAGCCAGGACGTGATCCTGCGCCGGTTCGAAACCCAGTTGCGCGAGCTCGTGCAATCCCAAGGAGCGCTGCATGACCGCCCCGCTCCGCAATGAACATAGGCCGATGTGCCTGAAAGGAGACGCACCATGCGCCATCACCACTTCCTGACGTTCAAGCACTGGGCCATGGGCGTGCTCGCCGTGGCAGCGGCCCTGCCGCTGCTGGCGCAGACGCCCACGGCCACCGATGCCGTGAGCGTCATCGAGTCGCCGAACGCGCCCATCAGCGCCCCGTCCACCGCTGGCACCGACTACCGCATGTCGTCCAACGACCTGATGGAGTTCGACGTGTTCGGCGTGCCCGACATGAAGCGCGATGTGCGCGTGAACGCGTCGGGCGAGATCACGCTGCCACTCATTGGCCAGGTGAAGGTGGCGGGCCTCACGGCACAGGCCGCAGAACAACTGATCGCTGCGAAGTACGAGGAGAAGTACCTGCGCGACCCGCAGGTCTCGCTCTTCATCAAGGAGTTCACCACGCAGCGCGTCGCAATTGAAGGTGCAGTGATCCGCCCGGGCATCTACCCCATGACGGGCCAGCTCACGCTGCTGCGCGCATTGGCCCTCTCGGGCGGCTTCGCACCCTACGCCGACATCAACCAGATCGTGGTGTACCGCAGCGGCACAGGCGGTGCGCGCGAACAGGCCACCTACGACCTCGACAAGGTGCGATCGGGCCAGGAAATGGACCCGGACATCCGCTCGGACGACGTGATCGTGGTCCAGCGCAACGCCCGGCGGACAGCGCTGCGGGACTCGCTCTTCGGCGACATCCTGAGCACGCTCAACCCCTTCAAGTAACAGGGCTGCACACCATGGCTTACACCGACCAACACCCATCGCCCGCCGTTCCCGGCCCCAGGGGCGCGCTGGCCCTGCGCCGCGAGGGCGCCCTGTCCGACCACCTGCTGGCCCGGGGCGAACCCGAATCGATCACCGACGACCGCATCGACCTCAAGTCGCTCTGGCGGGCCGGGGTCAAACACAAATGGACCATCGTGGGCATCGCTGCCCTGTGCACCGTGGCGGCCGTGCTGTACACGCTGCGCATCGCGCCGCTCTACCAGAGCGCGGCCCTGCTGCAGATCGACCGCGTGGCGCAAAAGGTGGTGGGCTTCAACGCCGAGGTCGAGCTGGACGAGGGCCCCGCATCCGATCAACTGCAGTTGCGCACACAAATCGAATTGCTCAAGAGCCGCAGCCTGGCCGAGCGGGTGATCGACGAAATCGGCCTGTACAAGCCGGACGCACCGCCCGCTGCGCCCGACCCGGCTGGCGATGTCGATGCCTTGTCGACAGGCTCGGAGCCGGTCGACAAGGCATTGGCCTGGGCCGTCCAAGGGTGGGGCCAGCTGCGCGCGCTGGTGGCCCCACCACCCGAGGACAGTGGCCCGATCAGCCGGGCCGCGGCCGTGGCGCAGTTCAAACAAGCGATCACGGTGGAGCCCATCCGCAACTCGCGCCTAGTCGAGGTACAGGTGCTCAACGCCGACCCGGAGCTGGCCGCCCACATTGCCAACACCATGGCCAAGGCCTTCATCGCCACCAACATCGAGCGCAAGCTGCACTCGTCGATTTACGCGCGCGAATTTCTGGAAGAGCAGATCCGCCAGACCAAGACCAAGCTCGAAGAGAGCGAGCGCGTCATCAACACCTACGCGAAGAAGAACGAGATCCTGAACCTGGGCGACAAGGGCAGTGCGGCCACCCAGACCTTCGTGGACTTCTCCGCTGCGCTGGCCAAGGCGGAGCAGGACCGCATCAAGGCCGAGACGCAATACAACCAGGTGCGGCTCAACCCCGAGAGCGCGCCGCAGGCGGTGGTCAACGAGGCCATTCGGGCCTACAAGGAACAGCGCGCGCGACTGGAAGCCGAGTACGCCAAGAACCTGGCCATCTACAAGCCGGACTACCCCACCATGGTGCAGGCGCGGGCCCAGATCGCCGATCTGGAAGCGCGCATCAAGACCGAGGTGAACACCATCCTGGCCAGCATCCAGGGGCAGTACATCGCGGCCCGAAGAACCGAAGAACAGCTCAAGGCCAAGGTGTCCAGCAGCCGCAGCGAGGTGCTCAATGTGCAGGACCGCAGCGTGGACATGAACCTGTTGAGCCGTGAGCTCGACACCAACCGGCAGGTGTACGACAGCCTGCTGCAGCGGCTCAAAGAGGTGAGCGTGACCGCGGGCATCACCACCAACAACGTGAGCATCGTGGACGAGGCGTCGGTGCCGCTGTTCCCGGCCAGTCCCAACCTGAAGATCAATGTCGGCCTGGGCATGATGCTGGGTCTGTTCCTGGGCTTGCTCGCGGCCTTGCTGCGCGAGCAGCTGGACGATTCGGTGAAACACGCCAACGAGATCGAAGGCCTGTACCGCCTGCCCCTGTTGGGCCTGATTCCGTTCACCAAGCCCGAGAAGGGCCGCAATGAACCCGTGGCCCTGCTGGCCCACCGCGAACCGCGCAGCGGCTTTGCCGAGTCGTACCGCTCCATGCGCACGGCGCTGCAGTTCAGCACGACCGAGGGTGCCCCGCAGCGCTTCATGGTGACGAGCTGCGGCAAGGGCGAGGGCAAGACGACCACCGCACTCGCGCTGGCCATCAACTTCGCCCAGCTGGGTCAGAAGGTCTTGCTGATCGATGCCGACATGCGCAAGGGCTGGGTGCACTTGATGCTCAACATGTCCAACGAGCGCGGCCTCTCGAACCTGCTGAGCGGGGACCGCAACACCGACGGGCTGATCCGGGACACGGCGGTCACCAACCTCGCCGTGATAACGGCGGGCCCCGTGCCACCCGACCCGGTGGAACTGCTGATGGGCCCCCGGCTGGGCATGCTGCTGGAGAAAGCGCAGGCCATGGGCTACCACCAGATCGTGATCGACGGGCCGCCGCTGCTGGGCATTGCCGATGCGATCGTGCTGGGCAACCAGATCCAGAACATCGTGTTTGCCGTGAAGGCGGGCGGCACGCGCAAGGACAGCATCAAGGACGCCCTGCGCCGCCTGCGCAACGCGGGCCTGGCACCCATGGGCATGGTGCTCACGCACGCGCGCAACGAGCACACCAGTGACTACGCCTACGCGGCCTACTACGGCGATGGCTACAACGACCGCCAGACGCCGCGCGCCGCCCGGGCCAACCCGGTGCCCACCGCGAACACCCCACCCGTGCCGCTGCCGGCGGGCAGCCGCATCGAGCCCACGCTGGATCCGTCGTCCGCATGACCCCGCCCGACTGGCGTAGCGTGCTGCCCCGGCTGATGGCCTTCGAACGATCACCCGGGCTCTACCGCGTGGTGCTGCGCGAGCCGCGTCCGCTGTTCGAGCACATCGGCGGCGTGATGCTGCTGGCCACCGGGCGCCCGGTGGCCAGCCTGCCTGAGGCCACCGCCAATGCGCATGAGCTGCGCCGCGCCGCGCGCTTTTTTGTGCGCACGGTGATGCTGCGCCCCGGCTCGGACCCCTTCACGCTGCTGGGCCTGCCCCCGGATTTCGAGTCGGCGCAATTGCGCGAGCACTACCGCCTGATGATCCGCCTCACGCACCCCGACTTTGGCGCCACCGCCGAAGGCTGGCCGGCCGACGCCGCCACGCGGGTCAACCTGGCCCACGACCTGCTCTCGTCGCCCCAGAAGCGCGCCGCCTACGCGGAGGCCATGCACACACACCTGCCAATGCGCCGCCGGCTCATGCGGCCATGATCGATCTGCACAGCCACATCCTGCCGGGCATCGACGACGGTGCGAAGACGCTGGACGAGTCGCTGGCGATGGCGCGCATTGCCGTGGAAGACGGCATCCACACCATGGCCTGCACACCGCACATCTACCCCGGCATGTACATGAACGACGGCCCGGGCATTGCGCAGGCCTGCGCCCGCCTGCAGGCCGAGCTGGACCAGCACGGCATTGCGCTGAAACTGGTGGTGGGGGCCGACGTGCACCTGGTGCCGGGCCTGGTCGATGGGCTCAGGACAGGCCGGGTGCCCACGCTGCACGGCTCGCGCTACTTTTTGCTGGAGCCCTCGCACACCACACCACCGCCACAGCTGGAAGCCTCGGTGTTCGACCTGATCACCGAGGGCTACACACCCATCATCACGCATCCGGAACGGCTGACCTGGGTGGAGAGCCACTACCCGGTGTTCCTGCGGCTGATCGAACAAGGCGCGTGGATGCAGGTGACGGCGGGCGCACTGACCGGCGTGTTCGGCAAGCGCGCCCGGTACTGGGGCGAACGCTTCATCGGCGAAGGCCACACCCACCTGCTGGCCACCGACGCACACTCCACCGGCCGGCGCCTGCCGCGCCTGACCGAAGGGCTGAAGGTGGCGCGCCGCCTGGTGGGCGACCATGAAGCCAGCCGCCTGGTGACCGAGCGGCCGGCGGCGGTGTTGGACAACCTGCCCCCGCAGGGCTTGGGACTGACGCCGAAGCAAGCGGATCGCCCTTCAATGATCAGCACCTGGTTTTCAAGACGGCCTTCGTTGCTCTGAATGAGGACCGCAGACGCGGCTTGCGACAGATGACCGGGCTGGTGCGACCCAACGCAGCTGCCTTGACCACGATGCCTGATGTCGGCCATGTCTTGACCCGTCCCCACGCCGCCGCAGCACTGCTCGGCTTGGCGTTTCCTGTTCAATCACGGCCAACGACGGAGACTCTGACATGACGCCCTCGAACCCCCCGCCACGCCGCTTCACGATGATCCGAGGGTTTCATCTGGCCGACTTCATCACACTGGGCAACGCCGCCTGCGGCGTGTTGTCGGTGTTCCTCGCGATGATGTACATGGCCAGCGGCTCGCTCACGCACTTTCTGCTGTCGGCCGCCATGACACCGCTGGCCTTCGTCTTCGACGTCTTCGACGGCAAGGTGGCGCGCTGGCGCCACCAGCATTCGCCGCTGGGACGCGAGCTCGATTCGCTGGCCGACGTCATCTCCTTCGGCGTTGGTCCGGTAGCGCTGGGCTTTGCCGCGGGGCTGCAGAGCGGTTGGGACATCGTCATCCTGTGCTACTTCGTCTGCTGCGGCGTCAGCCGGTTGGCGCGTTTCAACGTCACGGCCGAACAATTGACCACCGACTCGGGCAAGGTGGCCTACTTTGAAGGCACGCCGATCCCCACCAGCGTGATCCTTACTGCGGTGTTGTCATGGGCCGCCTGGCAGGGTGCGCTGGGAGCGCAACTGTGGGGCGGAGTGTGGCAACTCGGGCCCTGGCAGCTGCACCCTCTGAGCCTGCTGTTCGCGCTGTCGGGCACGGCCATGATCAGCAAGACCCTGCGCATCCCCAAGTTCTGAAAGAGGCGGGCCATCCAACGCTTGATCATGGACATGCCACTGACAATCTCGGCGGCGATACGGAATGCCGCCGACCACCACGGCAAGACCGAGGTGGTGGCGCTCGCGATCGAAGGCGACATCCACACGGGTCACGCCTTCACTTCAACCACCTGTTCGAACCCGCCGAAGATCATGCGTTTGCCGTCGAAGGGCATGGGTGGGTTCCCGGGTGTGGACGGGTCCATGCGCGGGTCTTCCATCATCTTCTTCATGCCGGCGTCGCGCGTGGCCTTGTCCGGCCATTCGATCCACGAAAAGGCCACCGTCTCTTCGGCCGTGGCCTGCACTGCGCGGCGGAAGTCGGTGACTTTGCCGTCGGGGACGTCGTCGCCCCAACCCTCGATCACACGGAGGGCGCCCAGCTCGATGAACATCGTGTCGAAGTGGCGCGCGTGCTCGATGAACTTTTGCTTGTTGGCGGTGGGGACCGCGATCACGAAACCGTCGATGTATGACATGTGTTCACTCCTGTTGGGTTGACCGGTCGGCGCGCCCGCCTGTGGGCGCCCCGTATTCCCTCGACGAACGACGGTACGCCAAATCGACAGGGCCTGCCCGGCAGGAAGACACGCGCTCTGTAGTGCCCACCTGGGCAGCTGATGGCCTCTGCCTCAGCGCGGCACCAGCACCCACATCTGCAGCGGTTGCTTGAGCGCCGCCGCCGTGAGGTAGGCCTCGTCGTCCCAGTCACCCCAACCGGTGAACAGGTCGGCGCGCACCGCGCCCACGATGGCGCCGCCCGTGTCTTGCGCCATCACCAGTTTCTGAACGTTCAGCGTGGGTCCTTGCGAGGCGAGCCAAACGGGGGTGCCGTAGGGAATGCTTTGGGGATCAACCGCGATCGAGCGGCCCGGCGTGAGCGGCACACCTTGCGCACCGCGTGGGCCGAAGCGCGCGTCGAATTCCGACAAGGCTTCTTCGCGGAAGAACACGGTGCGCGGGTTGCTCCACAGCATCTCGTTGAGGCGTTGCGGGTTCTGCGCGGCCCAGGCCTTGATGGACGACCACGAGGCTTCGCGGATCGCGCCCTGGTCGAGCAGCCAGCGGCCCACGCTCTGGTACGGCTGGCCGTTATGCGCGGCGAAGGCCACACGCACCTGACGCGCGCGGCCATCGGCATCCACCAGGTTCAGCCGTCCCGAGCCCTGGATCTGCAGGATCAGCGCGTCGATGGGATCGGCCAGCCAGGCCACGGCGCGGCCCTGCAGCGCAGCCTGCGCTGCAGGCAAGGTGTCGATCTCCTGGCGGCTGTACCAGGGCTGACCATTGCGCAGCCCGGCGGGTGGTGCGTAGAGCGGCGTGCGGTAGGTGGCGGTGGGCACGCGGCTGGCCGCCATGATGGGTTCGTAGTAGCCGGTGAGCAGACCGTCGGGCACGCTGCCGTCCAGCTCGGTCACGCGGTAGGGCTGAAACCGGCGCATCACCCAGGCCTGCTGCTCGGCGGGTGTGCCGATGGCAAGCTGGCGCAGTTCGGCGCAAGCTGGCGCCTGGCCGGGCGCAGGCCGCTCGCAGCCGCGCACCCAGGCGTTCCAGGCCTCAAACAGGCTGTCCTGGCCCCAACCCGGCAGCTCGCTCCAGTTCACCGGCGTCCAGCGGCTCTTGCCCCGCTGGATCGCGGGCGGCAGCGCGCCCGCATCCACTGGCGCTGTGACCACGGCGGGGCCGGGCCGGGCGACGGGTGCGGGAATCTGCACCGGGCCGACCGCGCAGGACACCAAGCTTCCTACAATCACTCCGCTCGCCCCCAACCGCATGAACGTCTGAACAAACCGACCGAACCGATCCATGACCTTGTTGTTGCTTGAAGCGCTCGGCGCGCTGGTGTTGCTGGTGTTCATCGTGTGGTGGACCATGTTTTCAGGGCGCAAGGGTGGTGAACTGCCCGAGGAGGTGGAGCGCCAGAAGCTCGAACAACCTCCGGGCAAAGACAAGCCGGAAGACCGCTGAGGCGAGGCGGGGGCCGTCAAGGCCGCAGGGCATTGGCCAGCTCCACGGCCGACTTGACGCCCATCTTGTCGAACACGCGCGAGCGGTGAACCTCCACCGTGCGCACGCTGATGTTGAGTTGATCGGCCACAAGCTTGTTCGGCAGGCCGGCGATCACGAGGTCCATCACCGCGCGCTCGCGCTCGGTGAGGCTGGCCAGGCGCTGTTGCAGTTCGCGCTGCACGCGGCGCTGGGCCAGCACCTGGGCCGACTGTTCCAGCGCGCGTTCCACTCGGTCGACCAGCGCGTTGTCGGAAAACGGTTTCTCGCAAAAATCAAAGGCCCCACGCTTGACCGCGTCCACCGCAGTGGCCACATCGGCATGGCCCGAGAGAAAGATCACCGGCAAACTCGCGCGCCAGGGCAGGGCCTGCAGCAGTTCGAACGCCGCCAGGCCACTCATGCCGGGCATGCGCACGTCCAGCAACACGCAGCAGGGCGCCATGGGTTCGTGCTGCAGGACGCTGGCGTCGGCCAGAAACGATTCGGCGCTGTCGTAGCCGTCGCTTACCAGCCGGCGCGTGCGCAGCAACCAGGCGAGTGCCTCGCGCACACCCGCGTCGTCATCAACCAGGTAGATCTTGGCGTCGAGGTGCGGGGTCATGAGCGAGATGATAGGTGCGCGGGCAGCGTGAACCGGAACACGGTGCCGCGCGGCTGGTTCGGATCAAAAGTCAGCGCGCCGCCGTGCTGCTCGATCACCGTGCGGCACAGGCTCAGGCCCAGGCCCATGCCTTCGGTGCGCGTGGTGAAGAAGGGTGTGAAGAGCTTGGCCTGCACCTCGGGGCTCAGGCCCAGTCCGTGGTCGCTCACCTCGAAGGTGATCCATGCCTTGTGCTGGTCACCGCCCGGGCGCAAGCCCGAGTGCAGCCGCGTCTGGTGCACCGCGATGCGCAGCACCCGCGCGCCTTGCCCCAGCGCCGGGTCGCCTTGCGGCATGGCCTGCATGCCGTTGCGCGCCAGGTTGAGCAGCACCTGTTCGACCATGGTGCGGTCGCAGTGCACGGCAGGGCAGCCGGGCGCAATGGCGATCTGCAGCTGGATGCCTTGTTTCTTGGCCTGCAACACCAGCAGCGGCTGGATGGCGTCGATCAGATCCCGGGGGCTCACCGCCTCGCGCACCTGCTCGCGCCGCCGCACGAAGTCGGCCACGCTCTTGATGACGCGCCCGGCGCGCTCGGCCTGTTCGCTGATGCGCTTCATGGCCTGCGAGAGGTCGGCCTGCGACAACGACTCCGTGGGGTGCTCCAGCAGGTTCATGGCGCCGCTGGCGTAGCTGGAAATCGCGGCCAGCGGCTGGTTGAGTTCGTGGCTGAGCAGCGAGGCCATCTCGCCCACCGTGGCCAGGCGGGCGGTGGCCTGCAGCCGCTCTTGCGAGGTGCGGTTGAGGTCTTCCACGCGGCGCTGCTCGGTCAGGTCGAGGATGGCGCTCATGAAGCCGGTCTGTTTGCCCTGCGCGTCGATCAGCGGTGCTTCGATGATGAGTACCGGAAAACGTGTGCCGTCGCTGCGCTGGAACACCGACTCATAACCTTCGCGCGGGAGCGTCTGCCCGGCCAGTCGCACCAGCTGGCGCTGCTGGTATTCGTCCACCAGCTCGGGTGGCCACCAGGGCGCAGGCAAGCCGGTGCCGATGAGTTGTTCAGCGCTCAGCCCGACCATGTCGCAGAACGCAGGGTTCACATAGGTGATGCGCCCCGTCATGTCGCGCGCGCGCAGGCCGGTCACGAGCGAGTCTTCCATGGCCTTGCGAAACGCCAGCGCATCGGCCACGCCGAGCTCGGCGCGCTGGCGCAGGCGCGTGTCGCGCGCTAGCAGGGCGAGCACCGCGAGCAAGGCCAGCGAGAGCGCACTGATCACGGCGGTGAGCACATTGGGAAACAGTCCGTCCACCAGCCGCGGGCTCTGCATCTGCAGGATCAGCGTGTGCCCGGGCAACTCCAGCACGGCACTGGCATTCAGGGTGCGCCGCGTGCCGGGCACCATGCGGTGCAGCGCCAGCCGGGTGCCGTCGGCGTCGTTGAACGACAGGCCGCGGCTGCGCAAGGCGTCGGGCTGGGAAAACTCGGACAGGATGCCGGGCAAGGAGTAGGTGGCCACCAGAAAACCGTTGGGCACGCCCGAACGCACCACCGGCATGCACATCTCCATGAGCTCCATGCCCAGGCCGTCGCGCATGGGCCAGAAGTAGCTGGACGAATAGGCCGGGCCCGACTGGCGCTGGGCGTTGTCGCAGGCCAGCTTCACGTCGGCCACGGCGCGCGTGCGGTCGAGGTAGGCGAACACGTCGCTGAGGTAGGGCGTGTCGCGGTGGCTGATGAGGCGCTGCGTGTTGTCGCGCCACTCCAGGCGCATCAGCTCGCGGTGCTGTGCCAGCAGTTCGGCGGCGGGCGCATTCCAGCTGTCGGCGGTGGGGGAGACGCTGTTGAGCGACTGCAGCGTCTGCACATTGCGCAACAGCTCGTTGCGGATGTCGCTCACCACCGCCGCGGCCTCCTGCTCCAGCGCTTGCTGGTCGCGGGCTTCTTCGTATTCGCGCGCGAGGAACACCAGCACCACCAGCAATGCCAGAACCAGCAACACCAGGGCAGCCCACAGACCCCAGCGGCGCGAACCGGGGTCGTTGCGCTCGGCGCCCGGGCCTTCGCTCACTGGAGTACCTTCGCGGTTCAAAGGCGACGGTGTTGCAGCGAAGGCAGTTGCTCGCGCACGCTGCGCAGCTGCTCGAAGTCCAGCTCGGCCATGACCACGCCCGGGCCTTCGGCCTGCATGGCCATCACACCGCCCCAGGGGTCGATCACCATGGTCTGGCCCCAGGTGCGCCGGCCGTTTTCGTGCACGCCACCCTGCGCGCTGGCGATCACGAAGGCCTGGTTCTCGATGGCCCGCGCGCGCAACAGCACTTCCCAATGCGCCTGACCGGTGGTGTGGGTGAAGGCCGAAGGCACCAGCAGCACATCGGCCGCGAGCATGCGGTAGAGCTCGCCGAAGCGCAGGTCGTAACACACGCTCTGGCCCACGCGCCAGGCCTGGCCGCCGGCGTCGCGGCACTCGAACACGGTGGGCGTTTCGCCGGCACGCAACACGGCCGCTTCGTCGTAGCGCTCGCGGCCGTTGTCGTATCGGAAGAGGTGGATCTTGTCGTAGCGGCTCGCGCATTCACCCCGCGGGTTGTAGGCCAGCGACGCGTTGGCAGCGTGCGTGGGGTCGTCGGTGGCCATGGGCAGCGTGCCGCCCACGATCCACATCTTGAGGTCGCGTGCGCAGTCCGACAGAAAGTCCTGCACCTTGCCCAGGCCCGGCGTCTCGGCCAGCACCAGCTTGTCTTCGTCGCGCGCACCCATGAAGCAGAAGTACTCGGGCAGCACCGCGAGTTCAGCGCCCGCGTTGGCGGCCTGGCGCAACAGCCGCAAGGCCTCGCTGAGGTTGTTGTCCAGGCTGATGCCCGAAACCATCTGGATCGCAGCGACCTTCATGCGGCCGGGAACGGGGGGTTGGTGAGGCATGGTCATGGGCGTCTTTCGGTGGGCCGGGGCGCGCGCGGGGCGCTCGGGAGGGTCAGCTTACTGCAGTGCCCCGGCGGGGGCGCGGGCGGGCGCGGCGGGTGGCGTTCGGTCCACCTTGGTCACTTGTGGATCGGCCCAGCTGCCGCTGACGCGAAACTCCTGCGTGCCGGCGCTTTGCAGCGGCTGGCGCAGCAGGAACTGGGCAAGGAAACTGCCCAGGCCGATGGCCGGGTTGATGGCGGTGGCGATCAGCGACGCCGTGCCCGCGTTGATCTCCGGGACCACCACCACCTTCAGGTCTTGCTGCTCACGCGCCAGGTCGGCCGTGCCTTCCATCAGCACCGCGGCGTTCACGCCCTTCATCTGCAGGTTGTTGGTGAACAGCACGCCTTGTTCGATGCGCGCATCGCCGCGCACGAAGTCGAACGCGAAGCCGTCGGAGAACACATCGCGAAAATCCAGCGCCAGGCGCCGAGGCAAGGCCTGCAGGCTGAGCACGCCCAGCAGCCGGCCGGCACCGGGCTCGACCTTGAGGAACTGGCCGCGCTCGAAGTCGGCCTGCAGCTGTCCCGAGAGCGTGGGGTAGTCGGGCGCCAAGGGCGAGCCGATCCAGCCCACGCTGCCTTCGATGCGGCCCTTGCCGCCACGCACCAGGCCCGGGCGGTTGAAGCGCGTGAGCAGGGCGCCGGAGTCGTCCACATCGAGACGGAAGCTCAGCGCGGTGCGCCGCTGCTCGCCCGCCGATGCGCCGGCGGCGCCGGAGAGCGGCGCCCAGTTGCCGGTGGCGCTGAGACGCGCTTCGGGCACGGCGAGCCGGAACTTGGTCAGCCGCCATTCGCCCGCCCGGGTGGGCCCGCCGCGGTTGACCGCCTCCACCTCCACACGACCCAGGCGCCGCCCGCCAAATTCCAGTTCTTCCACCGCAATGTCGAGTGCGGGCACGCTGGTGGGCTGGCTCAGCAGCTGCTCCACCTCGGTGGCCGCCGTGGGCTCCAGCTTCAGGCGCGCGAGCCGGGCAAACACACTGCCCGCCGTGTTGGGCCCGGCCTGGCGCACCTCCACATAACCGTTGAGTTCGTCGGCGGTCACGTTGGCGCGCCACTGCGTGCCCTCGCGCGAGCCGCCCACCACCACCCGGTTGAAGCTGCGGCCTTCCAGCGTCAACCGGTTGGTGCGCAGCGCCAGCGTGGTGGGCAGGTAGGCGAGTTCGGCGTCCTGGTCGATCGCGCTCAACGTGGCAGCCGTGGGCACGCGCACACCGGCTCGGCCGGCCAGCTGCGACCAGGCATCGAGGTCGAGCTGATCGAGTCGCAGGTTGCCCACCACACCGGTGGCGGGCATGGGAGCAGCATCACCGCCCTCCAGCCCCACCGCCACGCTGCCACGCAACACACGCGGCACCGCTTCGGTGATGTCGCGTTCGTAGCGCAGCGAGACCAGCGGCGCCAGCGCAGACCCCAGCTCCAGCGCCACGCGGTCGGTGGCGGCCACGTCGCCGTCGACGCTGAGCACCGCGGTGTCCACGCGCAGCGGCAGCACCGCGTCGGCCGTTTTGCCCAGTGGAGCGGGCAGGTTCAGCGCCATGCCCTGCAGCGTGCTGACCACCTGCAGCTCGGGCACACCGCCGCGAAAACCCAGCTGTGCGGTGTACGCGGCCGAGCCGGACGCGTTCCGGAACAGGCTGGAGGCAGCGCCCAGTCCCCCGTCACGCAGACCCTCCGCGCTGGCCACGCCCTGGCCGCGGAACTGCAGGCGCGCCACACCTTGCGGGTTGGGGCGCAGGCCCCCTTCAAATTTCATGTCGCCGCCGAACACGCGGGTGTTGCCCCCGAGCACCACAAAGCCCTGCTCGGTGAAGGCCAGCGTGCCGCGGGTGCGCGCCAGCAACGGCGCTGCGGGGTGGAACTTCAGGTCGTTGCCGTCGAACGCCACCGTGCCCGCCACCGTGAAGGCATTCAGGTCAAACAAGGGCAGTTTGAGGGTCATGCCCAGGTCGGCGTTGCCCCCGACCGTGGTCTGTGCCAGCGCCTCACCGGTGAGGGTCTTGAGGGGCGAACTCTGCACAAAACCCAGCATGGCGCTGGCGGGACCCTGGGCACGGGTCCTGACCGTCAGAGTGGTGTCGCGGGCCAGGTCGTCGAGCTCCACCGCGCCATCGCTCAGACGCACACCGGTCGCTCCCACCACGCCCGATGTGCCGCCGGAGATGTTCAGCTTCAGGTGGTCCAGCACCAGCTGCCCCGAGAAGCCCCGCAGACCCGGCCAGGGTGCGGCATCGGCCGGCTGAAAGCTGGTGGGCAGGTAGTCGAAGTCGACCCCGCCGAGCTGGGCCGAGATGCGGAATTCGCTCGGGGCCTCTGCGTTCTTGAAGGGCAGGCGGTCCATGTCGCCCTGGATGCGGAAGTCCACCGTGC
The DNA here is from genome assembly GCF_030656345.1 of Pseudotabrizicola sp. Classification (GTDB taxonomy): domain Bacteria; phylum Pseudomonadota; class Alphaproteobacteria; order Rhodobacterales; family Rhodobacteraceae; genus Pseudotabrizicola. Next base: position 38,322 of record NZ_JAUSNR010000015.1, read on the forward strand.
TCGCACGGCCCGCGAGCACGGCTTCGCGCACGTAGCGCCGCGCCTCGGCATCCACGGTGAGCGGCAGGTAGCGGTGCACCCGGGTGCCGTCGGCGCGTGTCAGCTGGGCCGTCAGATCGATCACGCCGGGGAAGCGGGACCTGGACGGGCTGGTGGCCGGGTCGCTGGTCTGCCACTTCACCTGGGCAGTGCCCTCGGCGTCGGCGTTGGCCAGGGTCATGTTGTCCAGCTGGGCTTCGATGAGATCGCCCTGCAGCTGCCACGACGCGTCGGCCGCCAGCCGCTGCAGTGGAATGCGCGCCTCTTCAAAGATGTCGGGCAGCTCGATGGAGCCGTCGGCCACGGTGATGCGGGCGCGCCCGCCGCTCTGGTTCAGATCGAAGTCGACCGTGGCACCGGTGATGCCGGGTCGGCCCGGCAACGGGAAGCGGCCACTCAAGGACATCTGGCCACTGGGCTCACCCGCCAGCGCAAGGTCCTGCACACGGCCACGCGCCTGGTAGCTGCCCTGCGTCCAGTCGATGGCGCCCTCCACCGCATCGGCCGATGCCGTGGCAGGGCCTTGCCAGCGGGCGGTGAAACCGTCCATGCGGCCGGCGGGCTGCAGCCGCTGCAGCCAGCTGCGGACCACTGCGGGCAGCGGCACCCGTTCGGCAATGTCCGCCAGCGCCGCCAGATCGAGTTGTTCGGCGCTCACCTCCACGCTGGGCGCCTGGTTGGTGCTGCGCGCCACATGCTTGACCAGCAGGCGGCCACCGGGCCAGGTTTCGCCCTCGCGCGTGCGAAAGCGCAGGTCCTCCGTGGTCACACCAAACCCTTCGGCGTTCCACTGCACGGCCAGCCGTCCCTGCACGTTCTCCAGCGCCAGCGCTGGCAGCTGCGGGCCGAGCTGCGCTTCGACGTTCTGCAGCGCCAGGTCGGCCGTCACGGCAACCACCTGCCCGCGCTCCACCTGCGCCCAGGCGCGCAGCGCGCCCTCGCCGGTGCGCACCTCCACGCCACGATCGGACAGGTCCACATAGGCGCGCAGCCGGGCCACGTCGACGCGGGCGAAGTCGGCAAAGACCTCGCCGCTCCAGTCGTGCCAGACCGGCTGGCCGCTCGCGCGCTGGCCCAGCGAGAGCAGCGGCTCGCGCAGCTGGCCACGCAGGCTCAGGCGATCACCCCACTCGGGCGGTGGTGTGGCATCGATGCGCCAGTGGTGCGTGCGCGTGGTGTTGCGGCTCACAAAGTCGAGTTCACCCAAGGCCAGTGTGGGTTGGCGACGCTGGTCGTCGGTCCAGCGCACGGTGCCGCGGCGGATCACGAACTCGCGCTGGGCAAAAAACCAGTCGGCCGCCTGGCTGTCGTGGCTGGGCCCGGACATGTCCAGACCGGCCACCTCGATGCGGCCCTGGGCGGTGCGGCGCACGTCGAGGACAGGCGCTTCGATCACCACCTGCTCGAAGCCGCCTCGCCACAGCGACTGCACCGACATGGCGGTGCGCACCAATGGCAACTGCAACGCCACGCGGCCTTGTGCATCGATCAGCTGCACATCGCGCAGCTCGAAGGACGGCATGAGTGTGGGCAGGAAACTGGCGCCGCCGCTACCCGATTCGGCGCGGATTTCGCCGATGCGCACCGGTACCCCGACCGCCTCGGTAGCCCACCTTTCCAGCTCAGGACGCCATTCGCCGATTCGGGGCACAATCGCGCCATTCAAGCCGGCCCAGGTCAGCGCAAAGAGCCCCCAGACCGCCAGCAACAGCCACAACAACAGGCGGCTGACCACGGCAAATGTCTTGAGGGATCTCGAGGCTGTTGCATGTGGTGCAGAGGAGGCACCAGTGGCCGGTAGTTGATGGTTCATGTCCAGCGCAAATTATGACGGCCAGTCATCTCACGGTTTCCAACACGGACGTTGCCCCTTTGTCATCAAATGTGAACGCATTGCCTGAGTTGTCGCTGGCCGATCGCCGCGCCGATCACTCCCGTTTTGTGCAGCGCGTGCGCCGGCGCTATCCCGATGAACTCGCCTGCCTGCCGCCCGGCGAACCGGTGCGGTCCAGCATGCAGGCCTGTCTGGGCACCTTGACGCAGCGCGGCCTGCCCATGCCGGCTGCGTTGCGCGTGCTGCGCCAGCTGGTGCTGGAGCGCCTGGTGGTGCTCGACTGTGAAGAGGGTGCACCGCTGCAGGCGGTCACCCGCGCCGTGACCGAGCTGGCCGAGATCGCGCTCGACGTGGCCTGCGAACTCGCCTGCGCCGAACTCGACGACCTGTTTGGTGCGCCGCAATACACCGACGCACAGGGCCAGACCGCCCGGGCGCAGCTGTGGGTGGTGGGCATGGGAAAGCTCGGCGCGCGTGAACTCAATGTGTCCAGCGACATCGACCTGATCTACGTGTACGACCACGACGGTGAGACCGCCGGCAACGCGCAGGGCCGCAACCGCATCAGCAACCACGAGTACTTCGGCAAGGCCGTCAAGCACATCTACAACACGGTGGGCGAAACCACCGAACACGGCAACGTGTTCCGGGTGGACCTGGCGCTGCGGCCGAACGGCAACTCGGGACCGAGCGCGGTGTCGCTCGGCGCGCTCGAAGAATATTTCCTGGTGCAGGGCCGCGAATGGGAGCGCTTCGCCTGGCTCAAGAGCCGCGTGATCGCACCAGCGGCCTGCGTGGCGGCCGGCGGCGCCAACGCCTTGCGCGGCTCGGTGCTGCCGTTCGTGTTCCGCCGATACCTCGACTACGGCGTATTCGAAGCTCTGCGCACGCTGCACCGCCAGATCCGCGAGCACGCGTCCAAGCGCGCCGCCGGCAACCCCGGCCGCGCCAACGACGTGAAGCTCTCGCGCGGCGGCATCCGCGAGGTGGAGTTCACCGTGCAGCTGCTGCAGGTGGTGCGCGGTGGCCAGTTCCCGGAACTGCGCACCCGACCCACACTCGACGCACTGCCGCGCCTGTGCCGCGCCAGCCTCATGCCGCAAGCTTCAGCCGACGCGCTGGCGGAGGCCTACCGTTTTCTGCGCCGGGTCGAGCACCGCATCCAGTACCTGGACGACCAGCAGACGCATGTGATGCCCACACGCGACGACGACCTGGCCTGGATGGCCGCGACCATGGGTTGCGCCAACGTGTGCGAGTTCCTGCACACGCTCGATGCCCACCGTGAACTGGTGGCGCAGGAGTTCGACACGCTGCTCGGCGGCCCCACCAACGGCGGCTGCAACGGCAAGGGTTGCAACGGCAAAAGCGGCCCGGCCGACGATCTTCAGAGCGTGCTGGCGCAGCTCCCGGAAGCGTTTGCGGCCCGGGTGTCGCAGTGGCGCGAACACCCGCGCGTGCTGGCGCTCAAGGAAGACAGCCGCTTTCGCCTGGTGCGGCTGGTGCAGCGCACCGGCGCCTGGCTCGAAGAGGGCCGAGTGAGCGAAGAAGCCGCGCTGCGCATGGCCGACTGGATCGAACCCATGTTGCGCCGTGACAGTTACCTGGCGCTGCTGCAGGAGCGGCCTTCGGTGCACGAGCGCCTGCTGCGCCTGCTGGGCGCTGCCAAGTGGCCCGCGCGCTACCTGCTGCAACATCCGGGCGTGATCGACGAACTGGCGAGCCAGCAACTGCTCACCGACCGCTTTGATGCGGCGCAGTTCGAGGTCGAACTCGAATCGCGCCGAGTCGCCCTGCGCTCCACCGGCGAAGACGATGAAGAGGCGCTGCTGAATTTGCTGCGCCGCGCCCACCACGCCGAGGTGTTCCGCACCCTTGCGCGTGACCTGGAACAGGTGCTCACGGTCGAGCAGGTGGCCGACGACCTCTCGGCCCTGGCCGACTCGGTGCTGCGCCTGACCGCGCGCTGGTGCTGGGCGCGCCTGAAGAACCGCCACCGCGACGAGCCGGCGTTTGCCATCATTGGCTACGGCAAGCTCGGGGGCAAGGAGCTCGGCTACGGCAGCGATCTGGACATCGTTTTCGTTTATGAAGATGAGCACGAGAACGCCGGCGAAATCTACGCCGCTTTCGTGCGCAAAATGATCAACTGGCTCACGGTGAAAACCGGCGAGGGCGACCTGTTCGAAATCGACACCGCGCTGCGCCCCAACGGCAACTCGGGCCTGCTGGTCACGAGCTTCCAGGCCTACACCAACTACCAGCAGCAGCGCGGCAGCAACACCGCCTGGACGTGGGAGCACCAGGCCATGACACGGGCGCGCTTCGTGCTCGGTGGCGTGTCGCTGGCCGGGCGTTTTGATGCGGTGCGTGAAGACGTGATCACCGCGCTGCGCGACGGCGATTCGCTCGCGCGCGAGATCGTGTCCATGCGCGAGAAGGTGCGCCAGGCACACCCGGTGCGCGGCACCCGGTTTGACGTGAAGCACAGCCCCGGCGGCATGGTCGACGTTGAGTTCGTCATGCAGTACCTGGTGCTGCTGCACTCACGCACCCACCCCGAGCTGCGCGCCAATACCGGCAACATCAACCTGCTGCGCCGCGCCGAGGCGGCGGGCCTGCTGGAGCCCGGCATGGGTGAGGCGGCCGCGCAGGCCTACCGCGAACTGCGCCAGATCCAGCACCGCGCGCGCCTGGACGAAGCCCCGACACAGGTGGACGCCGAGGCGGTGCAGGCCTCGGCAGACGCCGTGCGGGCCTTGTGGCAGCACGTGCTGGGCCCGCACACCGGCGCATCGCGGCCGGCATGACACGCCCGCTGAGCTGGCTGGCGCTGTGCTGTGTGCATGGCGCGGTCAGCGTGGTGGTGTGGTGGTCGGGCGGCCATTGGACCGATGCGCTCATCTGGCACGCCGACACCTGGACACTGCATCCCTGGACCCTGTGGACCAGCGCCTGGGTCCACCTGAATGCTCCGCACCTGATCGGCAACCTGCTGGTGCTGGGCGCCTACCTCACCATTGGCTGGGTCGTGCGGCCCGATGGGCGCTGCACGCTGGCCTGGCTGCTGGCGTGGCCGCTGGTCCAACTCTCCTTGCTGCTGTGGCCCGACGTGCGACAGGTGGTCGGCCTCTCGGGCCTGCTGCACGCCGGCGCGCTGGTGGTGGCGGTGCACCTGGCGCTGGAGCGCCTGCCGATCCAGCGTGCGCGGTTCTGGGGTGTTCTGCTCGCGGTCGCGGTGCTCTCCAAGGTGGCGCTGGAGCAGGCCTGGCAGCGACCCGTGGTGTGGGACAGCACGCACGAACTCTTCGTGGTGCAGGTCGCGCACCTGGCCGGTGTGACCTGGGGCATCCTGCTGGGCCTCTTGACCGCCTGGTGGCCTGCCAAGGCGGACAAGCGCAGCGTCTGAACCGCCCACAAAAAAGCCGCCACGGGGCGGCTTCTTCGTTGGCGCGTGGACTTCAGGCCGGTGCGATCACGTCCGGCGGCGCGAGCGACTTGCGGAAGCGGTTGAGCTCCTGCACGGTCTTGAAGCTCTGCTCCATGAGCAGGCTCATGTTGTGCAGGATGCGTTCGACCACGCGGTTCTCCCACACGGCATCAAAGTCGATCTGCTTGTCCAGCCAGTGCTCCAGCCACTCGGGGTTGGGCAGGCGGCTCTGGATGGTGTCGTTGGGGAACAGGTCCTTGTTCACGTGCAGGTTGGTCGGGTGCAGGGCCTGCGCAGTGCGCCGCGCACTGGCCATGAGCACACCCACCTTGGCGAAGGCCACACGCGCCTCGTCGCCGAACTTGCCGATGGCGCGCTTCATGTAGCGCAGGTAGGCGCCGCCATGGCGGGCTTCGTCCTGGCTCAGCGTGGCGTAGATCTTCTTGATCACCGGCTCCGAGTGCCATTCGCTCGCACGGCGGTACCAGTGGTTCAGGCGGATCTCGCCGCAGAAATGCAGCATCAGCGTTTCCAGCGGCGGGGCCGGGTCGAACTCGAAGCGGATGTCGTGCAGCTCCTGCTCGGTCGGCACGAGGTCGGGGCGGAAGCGGCGCAGGTACTCCATGAGCACCAGCGAGTGTTTCTGTTCTTCAAAGAACCAGATCGACATGAAGGCCGAGAAGTCGGAGTCGTCGCGGTTGTCGCGCAGGAACATCTCGGTCGCCGGCAACGCCGCCCATTCCGTGATGGCGTTCATCTTGATTGTCTGCGCCTGCTCGTCGGTCAGGGCGCTGGCGTCGAACTGGTCCCAAGGAATGTCCTTGTCCATGTCCCAGCGCACAGATTCGAGTTGTTTGAAGAGTTCGGGGTAGAGCATGGTGGCCTTTCGGTACGGGCGCATTTTATGCGGGGGCAGAGCAGTTGCGCTCACAAATCATCGAGACGGGCCAGGGTCAGCACGGCCTGGTCCCGCACGGCCTGCCGTTCGGCCGGGTCCATGCGCTGCAGGTTCTTCACCATCAGCGCGGTGCGGGGGCTGGCTCCCAGTTCGGTCTCGTGGCGGTCCAGAAAGTTCCAGTAGAGCGTGGTCACCGGGCAGGCCTGCGGACCTGTGCGCAACTTGGGCTGGTAGCGGCAGCCCTTGCAATGGTCGCTCATGCGGTCGATGTACTGGCCGCTGGCCACGTACGGCTTGCTGGTGAAACGCCCGCCATCGGCGAACAGCGCCATGCCGGCCACGTTGGGCAACTCCACCCATTCGATGGCGTCCACATAGACCGCGAGGTACCAGTCGGCCACGGGCTGCGGGTCCACCTCGGCGAGCAGCGCGAACTGCCCGGTGAGCATGAGGCGCTGGATGTGGTGCGCGTAGCCGTGTTCGAGTGTCTGGCCCACAGCGTCTTTCATGCAGGCCATGTGCGTCTGTGCGGTCCAGTACCAAGCCGGCAGCCGGCGTGTGTGGCCGTAGTGGTTGGCGGTTTTCATCCCGGGCATGTCCATCCAGTACACGCCGCGGATGAACTCACGCCAGCCCAGCACCTGGCGAACGAATCCTTCGACGCTGGCCAGCGGCACACCCCGGTCGCGGTGCGCGGCTTTGGCCGCAGCCACCACCTCGCGCGGGTCGATCAGGTGCAGGTTGAGCGCCACCGACAGCAGCGAGTGCCAGCCGAACGGGGTCTTGGTCCACATCGCGTCCTGGTAGCTGCCGAACATCTCCAGGCGCTGGTCCACAAAGTGGCGCAGGGCTTCGCGCGCCTGTTCGGCGGTGACGGGCCAGGCAAAGCTCTTGAGTTCGCCCGGGTGATCGGCAAAGCGCGCCTGCACGAGTGCCATCACCTCTCGCGTGATGGCATCAGGTTCAAACTGCGCGGGCGGAGTGATCAGCCCCGGCCCCTGTTTGGGGTAGCTCTTGCGGTTGTCGGCGTCAAAGTTCCACTGCCCGCCCACGGGTTGTCCGCCGTCCATGAGCACGCCGTGCTCGCGGCGCATCTCGCGGTAGAAGTACTCCATGCGCCATTCCTTGCGGCCCTGGGTCCAGCGCGCAAAGCGCTGGCGGCTGCAGAAAAAGTGTGTGTCGTCGAACCAGCGCAGGGGCACCGCGGCCGCCGTGGCGATGGCTTCAATGTCCTGCTGCAGCCGCCACTCACCCGCCTCGCACAGCCACAGCGCCTGCGGCTGGAACTCTTCGAGCAGACGCTGCAGGCGCGCAGGCAGTGTGGCGGTGGCGGGCTGGTCCAGCGCCACGTCGTCCAGGTTCACGTAGCGCAGCGGGAATCCCTTGCGCACCAGGGTCTGCCGGAAATGCCGCATGGCCGAAAGGAACAACACGATGCGGGCCTTGTGGCTCCACACGTGGCTGGCTTCGCCGGGCGCTTCGATCATGAGCACCGCGTCTTGCGTGGGGTCAAAGTCGGCCAGGGCCGGGTTGCCCAGCCAGAGCTGGTCACCCAGCACCAGCACCAGCCGGCGCAGGGGCCGGGGCAAAGGCGTCGGTAGATTCATGAAGATTTCTTGGGAGATTCGGAGCGGCAACGTTCGCTGCAGTACTTCACCTGGTCCCAACTGCGCTCCCACTTCTTGCGCCAGGTCATCGGTCGTCCGCATGCGGCGCAGGGTTTTTGCGGCAACGTTGACTTGTTGCCTTTGAAACCGCTCATGCGGCACCCGCCAGGGCCTGCGCACGCCAGCGGGCCACGCCCAAGGGAATGTCCTGCAAGCGGGCCATGGGCCAGAAGAACGGGCCGGTCCCGGGCAGGCGACCTCGCTGGGGCTTGAGCAAGGCCGGGCTCTGGCCACCGGTCCAGATTTCCACGCGCGGCGGCAGGCGCTCGCGCAACTGCTCGAGCGCGGCGCGCACATCGCGCGGGTTTTGCGCCGCCGTGATGCCCAGCGCCACGATGTCGGCGCCGCTGGTGGCCGTGGCGGCCACGATGTCGGGCAGCGGGGTCTGCACGCCCAGCGGAATGGTGTGACAACTTTCCATCACCATGAAGCACTCGGCCATGAGCAGGCCCAGGCTGTGCACCTCGCCCGGCAGGGTGGTGAGCAGAATGCGCGGCGGTGTGGGCGCGCGGGCCTGGGTCAGCTGGCCCAACGCTTGGCGCAGCACCGACTGCACGATCTCGGTGTAGAGGTGTTCTTCGTACACCGCCAGCTGGCCGTCGAGCCAGGCCTGGCCCACCTGCACGTTCATTGGCGCCACGCAGTCGGTGATCAGACGCGCCAGGCCGCGCTCCATGAGCGCCTGGGCCATGGCTTGGCGCAAGGCGTGGGCGTCCTGGCGGCGCAGCATGGGCAGCAACTGCGCCATGGTCGGGCAAACGTCATCGCTTGTGTCGGGCGCACGCGCCTGAATCCGCTTGCCCGGCCGGTGCGTATCCAATGCAACGAGTTCTTCCAGCGGCAAGGCCACCACCCCGCCGGGTCGATGGCCGGCGTCGATGAGGCGGCGGATGTGGCGCAGGCGGATCAGTTGTTCGTTGTCGTACTGCCGTTCACCCTGTGCGTCGCGCACCGGCATCGGAAAACCATAGCGCCGCTCCCACACCCGCAGCGTGTCTTTGGACAGGCCGGTGTCGCGTTCGACGTCGGCGATGGTGTGTCCGGCAGGGGTTTCGGAGCTTGAGCTTGTCATGGACAAATGATCCAATGTTTCTTTAGATTATGGAGTTTTTGTCATGAAATCACCGCTTGTCCACGGCAATCCCCGTGTATTCAAGGGCTGGGCTGCGGGCTGCGTGGTCGCGGTCTGCGCGCTGCTGGGCCCGGCGGCGCAAGCCCAGGCGCCCCAGCCTGTCGCCACCCCGACCTGCCCGGCCCTGCTGCAGCACCGCTTTGACCGCCTGCAGGACGAAAAGCCCCAGTCGCTGTGCCAGTACAGCGGGCAGGTGGTGCTGGTGGTCAACACCGCCAGCTTCTGCGGCTTCACTGGCCAGTACGAAGGGCTTGAGGCGCTGTACGCGAAATACAAATCCCGGGGTTTGGTGGTGCTGGGTTTCCCCGCCAACGATTTCGGGCGCCAGGAACCGGGCAACAACCAGGCCATTGCCGACTTCTGCGAAAACACCTTCGGCGTGAAATTCCCGATGTTCAGCAAGTCCAGCGTGGTCGGGCGCGAGGCCAACCCGCTCTACAGGCAGCTGGCGCAGAAGACTGGCGAGACCCCCCAATGGAACTTCCACAAGTACCTGATCGGGCGCGACGGACAGACCGTGCGCAGCTACCCGAGCACGCTCGATCCGAAAAACCCTTCACTCGTCAAGGATATCGAGCGATTTCTATCGACCAAATCGTGACTGATCAGTCACAATAAAACCGTTCAGTCTATTTTGACCCCCTTGACCGCCATGCACGCTCCTTCGCCCGACAGAAAAAACAGCCCCCGGACACCCGTCCGGAACTTTTTTGGGCGTGTTTTTCTCTCAACCGACACGCCGATTGAGCAGCCGGCCACCGAATTCCGTTTTGCACTGCGAAGCCTGTCCGGTCCTTGTGACCGGCCTGAAATCCCGAGGCGCTTCTCCTCCTCCTCCCTCCCTCCCTTGTTCGTTTCGGGGCGCTTCGCAGTCTTTTGTATCCCGACCAGCACCGCTGGCTCCCACTGAGGCCCGACCATGTTCACGGACCTCATCTCCACCCCCTCCCACCCCGTACGGGGCGACGCCCGACCACCGCGCGTGGCCATCGTCGGCTCGGGCATCTCGGGCCTGGCCGCGGCGCACACGCTGCAAGGTCTGGCCGACATCACGCTGTTTGAAGCGGGCGACTACTTCGGCGGCCACACGCACACGGTCGACATGACCTTGCCGAACGCGCAAGGCGTGGCCACCACCTTCGGCGTGGACACCGGCTTTCTGGTGCTGAACGAACGCACCTACCCCAACCTGCTGGCGCTGTTCGCCCAGCTGGGCGTGCCGATTGCCAAGTCCGACATGTCGTTCTCGGTGCAGGCCCCGGGTGCCGCGCCCGGCGGCGGCCCGCTGGAATGGAGTGGCTGCAACCTCTCCACCGTGTTTGCCCAGCGCCGCAACCTGTTCAACCCACGCTTCCTGCGCATGCTGGCCGACATCGTGCGCTTCAACCGCGTCACCACCCGGCTGGCCGAGCAGGGCGAAGACCTGCGGGACAACAGCCCGCTGCTGCAGCCGCTCGGCGACTTCCTGAAGGCCCAAGGTTTCTCCGACGAGTTCCGCGACTGGTACTTCCTGCCCATGATGGGTTGCATCTGGAGCTGCCCGACCGACCAGATGTTGGCCTTCCCGGTGGCCACCATGGTCCGCTTCTGCCACAACCACGGCCTGATCCAGGTGACCAACCGCCCGCAGTGGTACACGGTGGACGGCGGCGCGCGCCAGTACGTGCAGAAGATCACCGACAACATCGCCGACAAGCGCCTGAACGCGCCGGTGCAGCAGGTGCTGCGCGACGCTCAGGGCGTGCGCGTGGTGACCGAAGGACAGGTGGAACGGTTTGACGCCATCGTGCTGGCTTGCCACAGCGACCAAGCCCTGCGCCTGCTCGGTGGCGAGGCCTCGGCAGACGAGCGCGAGGTGCTCGGCGCCATCCGCTACCAGCCCAACCGCGCGGTGCTGCACACCGACGCCTCGGTGCTGCCCAGGAGCGAACTGGCCTGGGCCGCATGGAACTACGAACGCGCACCCAGCAAAGGCGTGGAATCCGCGCAGGTCTGCCTGCACTACCTGCTCAACCGCCTGCAGCCGTTGCCGGTGACGCAACCCGTGGTGGTGTCGCTCAACCCGCAGCGCGAGATCGCGGCGAAACACGTGGTGGGCGAGTACGAATACGACCATCCGGTGTTCGACCTCGCCGCCATCCGCGCGCAAGCCCGTGTGCCGGCCATACAGGGTCAGCTCAACACGTACTTTGCCGGCGCGTGGACCGGCTACGGCTTCCACGAAGACGGCTTGAAGTCGGGCCTGCACGCGGCGCGCGCGCTGATCGATGCGCATCAGCTCGTGCCCATGACGCAGCGCGTCGACGCCCAGCGCGCCGCCTTGCCCGGGGTGTTTGCATGAACACGGCGCCGGTCGCACAGATCGGTTTTGGTCAGGTGCGCCACACGCGCCACCGCCCGCAGCGCAACGCCTTCGCCTACCCCACCTATTTCCTGATGCTGCCCATGCGCAGCCTGCGCCAGCACGGCCCGGGCGCGCTGGCCCGCAACCGCCGCGCGGCACTCAGCTTCAACGACGCCGACCACGGCGATGGCCGCGCCGACAGCCTGAAATGGCTCGACGAACTCCTGCAACAGCACGGCATCGACGACGCGCAGGGCGAGGTGTGGCTGCACACCTACCCGCGCGTGCTGGGCTACACCTTCAAGCCGGTGAGCTTCTGGTACTGCCACCGGGTTGATGGCACGCTGCGCGCAGTACTGGCCGAGGTGAACAACACCTTTGGCGAACGCCACTGCTACCTGCTGGATGAGCCGCACTACGGGCAGCCCGTCGAGGCCAGCAAGGTGTTCCACGTGTCGCCGTTTTGTCCGGTGCGCGGGCGCTACCGCTTTGTCTTCATGCGCGCCGAAGGCGCCACGCCGCGCACCGTGGCGCGCATCGACTACTTCGACGACCTCGGTGCAGGCGCAGACAGCGAGCCACTGCTCAACACCAGCGTGAGCGGCGAACTGCAGCCCCTGAATGCGCGCAGCCTGCGCCGCGCGCTGTGGTCCTACCCCGCCATGACTTTCGGCGTCATGGCGCGCATCCACTGGCAGGCCGTGCGCCTGTGGATCAAGAGCGCGCCCTTCTTCCGCCAGCCACCGCCTCCGGGCGAATTCGTCACCGCCGCCGCACTGCCGGCCTCTCCCGTGAACGCCGAACACAGCCACCCATGAACAGCTCCACCGCCTCCACCAGCCCCGCCGGTTTCTCGCTGCCGCGCAACGCACCCGCCGCCGCCCGCACCACGCTGCAACTGTTGCAGCGCCTGGTGCACGGCAGCCTCACGCTGCAACTGCCCGATGGTTCCGTGCAGCGCTTCGGCCAGGTCGACGGCCCGCACGCGAGCATGAAGCTCAACAACTGGAACGTGTGCTCGGCCTCGCTCAAGTCGGGCGACATCGGCTTTGCCGAAACCTACATCGCCGGCGACTGGACAACATCGAACCTGCCCGCGCTGCTCTCGCTGATGGTGGCCAACCGCCGCGAGGTGGAAGACGTGATCTACGGCTCGTGGCTCGGGCGTTTTGCCTACCGCGTCAAGCACCTGCTCAACCGCAACAGCAAGACCAACAGCCGCAAGAACATCCACGCCCACTACGACCTGGGCAACGCGTTCTACGGCCTGTGGCTGGACGACACGATGAATTACTCGTCGGCCCTGTTCGAGAGCCCCGACCAGACCATGGAGGCCGCGCAGCACGCCAAGGTGCGCCGAGCGCTGCGCATGACCGACGTGAAGCCGGGCGACCGCGTGCTGGAGATCGGTTGCGGCTGGGGCGCGCTGGCCGAGAAGGCCACCACCGAGTTCGACGCGCACGTCACGGGTGTGACCTTGTCCACCGAGCAGCTGGAATTCGCCAACGAGCGCATGCAGCGCCTTGGCTGCGCGGACCGGGCCGATCTGCGCCTGCAGGACTACCGCGACATCAACGACGCACCGTTCGACGCAATCTGCTCTATCGAGATGGTGGAGGCCGTGGGCCGCGAGTACTGGCCGACCTACTTCCAGACCGTTGCCCGCCTGCTCAAGCCCGGAGGCAAGGCCTGCGTGCAGAGCATCGTGATCGACGACGAACACTTCGAGCGCTACATCAAGGGCACCGACTTCATCCAGCAGTACGTGTTCCCCGGCGGCTGCCTGCCGTGCCCGAGCGAGTTCCGCGCGCAGGCCGCCAAGGCCGGCCTGGAGGTGGTGGACGAATTCGCCTTTGGCCTGGACTACGCCCGCACGCTGTCCATCTGGCGCGAACGTTTCCTGCACGAGCAGGAACGGGTGTTGCAGCTCGGCTTTGACCAACGTTTCCTGCGCATCTGGGAGTTCTACCTGGCGTACTGCGAAGCCGCCTTCGAGCAGGGCAGCACCGACGTGGTCCAGTACACCTTGCGCAAGCCGGTTTGAGGGCCACACCATGAAGCTCGCCGTCATTTCCTTCGCTCTGATCCTCGGCAGTCTGGCCGGCGCGCCCGCGTTTGCGCAGGCGCCCGAGCCCACCCTCAGCGCGGCCCTGCAGGACAAGACTGCTGTGGGCAAAGCGCGGCTGCGCTACTGGGGCTTCGATGTGTACGACGCCAGCCTGTGGGCGCTCCCCGGCTTCGACGCGGGTCGCTTCGAGAACCAGCGCTTCGGCCTGGAGCTGGCTTACCTGCGGGATTTCAAGGGTGCCGACATTGCCGAGCGATCGATTGGCGAGATGAAGGACCTGGCCCCCATCGAACCGGCCCAGGCCACGCGGTGGACTCAGGCCATGAGCAGCCTGTTCCCCGATGTGAAGCGCGGCGACCGCATCACCGGTGTGCACGTGCCCGGCAGCGGCGCGCGCTTCTACTTGAACGGCAGGCTGCTCGGTGAGGTGGCGGACGACGCGTTCTCGCGCCTGTTCTTCGGCATCTGGCTATCGCCCAAGACCTCGCAGCCGCGCATGCGCGACACGTTGATCCAGGGCATCACCGGCGCGGCCCGCACGCCATGACCTCGGCGGCAGCCACCCCGGTTGAGCCGGCCAGCCGCTTCATCGGCGCGGGTGCCTGGCGGCGCGGCTTGGGCTACGGACTGCTCGGCCTGCCGCTGGCCTTCGTGGCGCTGCCGCTGTATGTGATCCTGCCCAACCACTACGCCCGCGAATTTGGCGCACCGCTGGCCCTGCTCGGCCTCGTGTTGCTGGCCGCGCGCCTGGTGGACGCGGTGCTCGATCCGATCATCGGGCGCTGGTGCGACCGCCTCTTTTCGCGCTCCATTGCCGCCGTGCTCGCAGCATCCGCCGTGGCTGCGGTGGTGTTGGCGCTGGGGCTGTGGGGCTTGCTGTTTCCGCCCACGGCCGTGCGTGAGGCAGGCACCACCGTGCTGCTGGCATGGGCCGGCCTGCTGATGGCCATCACCTACACCGCCTACAGCGTGGTGGCCGTCGCCCACCAGTCGTGGGGCGCGCGCCTGGGCGGCAACGAAGCGCAGCGCAGCCGCGTGGTGGCGTGGCGCGAAGGTTTGTCCCTGCTGGGCGTGTTGATCGCTGCAGTGCTGCCGGCCACGCTCGGCTTGGGCGCGACCGTCTCCACCTTCGCCGTCTTGCTCACGCTGGGCTGGTGGGCGTGGAGCCGCTCGGCCACACCGATCGCATTGAAAGCCGCGGGGCCCGTCCTGAAGCTCGGCGCCTCACCCTTGCGCCAACCCGCATTTTTGCGCCTGCTCGCGGTGTTCGTGATCAACGGCACCGCCAGCGCCGTGCCCGCCACGCTGGTGCTGTTCTTCGTGCAGGACCGCCTGCAGGCCTCGCCCTCGGTGGAGCCCGCGTTTCTCGCCACCTACTTCCTGTTTGCTGCGCTGTCGATTCCGCTTTGGGTGCGGCTGGTCGGGCGCATCGGCCTGGCGCGCACCTGGCTGGTGGGCATGGCGCTGGCCGTGGCGGTGTTCATCTGGGCCGCCACGCTGGGTGCGGGCGACGTGGTGCCTTTCCTCATCGTCTGCGCGCTCTCCGGCATTGCCCTGGGCACCGACCTCACCCTGCCCAGCGCCATGCTCGCCGGCCTCATCGGCCAGCTGGGTGAACGCGGTCAGCGCGAAGGCGCCTACTTCGGCTGGTGGAGCTTTGCCACCAAGCTCAACCTGGCGCTGGCCGCCGGTCTGGCGCTACCGCTACTCGCGCTGTTCGGCTACGAGCCCGGCGCACGCGACCCGGCCGCCCTGCAGACGCTGACCATCGCCTACTGCCTGCTGCCCTGTGTGCTCAAGCTGCTGGCCGGCAGCGCGCTCTACGCGCTTGTGATCCGGCCCGAGCAGCGCGCGGCCCTGCTTCCGCAAACATCCACCACTTCCTGAGACCCCACCATGCAAAGACGACTCTTGCTCGCCGCCGGCATCACCTCCGCTGCCGCCCTCGCGGGCTGTGCCGGCCCGCAGATCGGCCAGTACGCGAGCGAAAAGCCGCTGCTCGATCTGCGCACCTATTTCAACGGCACGCTGGACGCCTACGGCGTGTTCACCGACCGCTCGGGTGCGGTGGTCAAGCGCTTCACCGTGGTGATGGTCTGCACCTGGAACGGCGACGACGGCGTGCTGGACGAGACCTTCAACTACAGCGACGGCACCACCGGCAAGCGCATCTGGCGCATGAAGCACCTGGGCAACGGGCAGTTCAGCGGCACGGCCGACGACGTGGTGGGCACCGCGCGTGGCGAACAGAAAGGCAACGCCTTCCGCTGGGGTTACACCTTGCTGTTGCCCGTCGATGGCAAAACCTACGAGGTGCAGTTCGACGACTGGATGTACCTGATGGATGAGCGTGTGATGCTCAACAAGGCAGAAATGAGCAAGTTCGGCATCCGCCTCGGTGAGGTCACTCTGTCGTTCGTGAGGCGCGCGCCATGAGCACGCCGCGCGCATTCGTCGAGTCGCCGATGCCGGCCGCCACCGTGGCACCCGCCCCGCGCGGCTTCACGCTGTTCAAGCCCATGAACCCGCCCATCACCGACTGGCGTGGCCTGCGCGTGTGGCTGGTCGGCGCCTCCAGCGGCATTGGTGAGGCCACTGCCTCGGCCCTGCACGCGCGCGGCGCGCAGGTGTTGGTGTCGGCACGCAGTCGCGAAGCACTGGACCGCTTCGTTCTCAACCACCCGCCGCAGCACGGCGTGACCGCACAAGCCTGGCCACTCGACGTGACCGACGCGGATGCGGTCACGGCCACCGCCCGCGAGATCCTGGCCCAGGGGCCGCTCGATCTGGTGGTGTACTGCGCCGGCCATTACCGCGAAATGCGCGCCACCGAAATGGACATGGCCGATCTCAAGCGGCACATGGACATCAACTACATCGGAGCGCTGCACGTTATGGATGCGGTGGTGCCGGCCATGAGCACACGTGGCAAAGGCCACATCAGCCTCATCAGCAGCGTGGCGGGTTTCCGCGGCCTGCCCAAGAGCCTGGCCTACGGTCCGACCAAGGCCGCACTCACCAACCTGGCGGAGAACCTCTACCTCGATCTGGAGCCACTGGGCATGGGCGTGAGCGTGGTGCATCCTGGTTTCGTGCAGACGCCGCTGACGGCGCAAAACGACTTCACCATGCCCGCACTCATCACGCCGCCGCAAGCCGCGCAGGCCATGATCGACGATTGGGGCCGGGGCGTGTTTGAAGTGCACTACCCCAAGCGCTTCACGCGCTGGATGAAGCTCATGCGCCTCTTGCCCTACCGCGCCTACTTTCCCGCGGTGCGCCGCGCCACCGGCCTGTGAGCAGCGACACCCGCGCAGCGGTCGACCGCCTCTGCGCGTACTTCGAGACGATCTCGCCGCAATCGGTGGCGAGCATCGGCGAGTTCTATACAGCGGATGCGCGCTTCAAGGACCCGTTCAACGAGGTGCACGGCATCCCCGCGATCGAGCAGGTGTTCAGGCACATGTTCGAGAGCCTGCACGAGCCGCGCTTCGTGGTGAGCAGCCGCATTGTGGACGGCACGCAGTGCTTTCTGGTGTGGGAGTTCCGCTTTCGCTTCAAGCGTTTTGACACCACCACCGAACAGGTGGTGCGTGGCGGCTCGCACCTGGTGTTGACAGCCGACGGCTTGATCAGCGACCACCGCGACTACTGGGACGCAGCGGAAGAGCTCTACGAAAAACTGCCCGTGGTGGGCAGCTTGATGCGCTGGCTCAAACGAAGAGCCAACACCTGAGCGCAATCAATCCGGCTTCGTGTCGACGAAGCTTGGGCGCTGGTTAAGTTTCTCGGCCAGACGCGCGAGGTTCGGGTACGGCGTGCGCCAGTCGATCACCGGGAAGCGGAAGTCCAGGTAACCCAGCGCACAACCCACGGCCACATCCGACAGGCTGAAGTGGATGCCCGAGCAGAAAGGCTTTTCGCCCAGGCCCTGGCTCATGCTTTTCAGGCTCGCTTCAATCTTGGCCATCTGGCGGTCGATCCAGGCGTCGCTGCGCTGCTCGCCGGTGCGTCCGGGCCAGGTGGATTCCAGGCGCGCGAGGATGGCGGCGTCGAGCAGGCCATCGGCCAGGGCTTCCCAGGTCTTCACCTCGGCGCGTTCGCGGCCTTGTGTCGGGATCAGCTTGCCCACCGGCGAGAGCGTGTCGAGGTATTCCACGATCACGCGCGAATCGAACACCGCTTCGCCGCCTTCCATGACCAGGCAGGGCACCTTGCCCAGCGGGTTGGAGGTGGCGATCTGGGTGTCGGCCGACCACACGTCTTCGAGGATGAACTGGTAATCCAGCTTCTTCTCGGCCATGACGACGCGCACTTTGCGCACGTAAGGGCTGGGGATGGCGCCGATGAGTTTCATGGAGGACAGGTGGGTGAAGACGGTTGCCCGTGGGAAGGCGATTTTAGCCAGCCCGGCCTTCGGTCCGACTGACAAGGCCGATTGAAAGCCCCGCCTCCTACAATCGCCGGATGCGCCCCACCACCCCATCGGCTTCAGCCTCCACGCCCTCTGCCGCCGCACCGTCAGCGGTCTTGTCCCCCATTTCTGCCCTGTCTCCGCTGGACGGCCGCTACGCCGGCCGCCTGGGCCAGCTGCGCCCGTTCATGAGTGAACTGGGCTACATGCACCGCCGCGTGCAGGTGGAAATCGCGTGGTTCATTGCCTTGTCCGACGCCGGTCTCGCCGAGTTCAAACCGCTGTCTCCGGGTGCTCGCACCTACCTCATGGGCCTGGTGAAAAACTTCAGCGAGGCCGATGGCCAGGCCATCAAGGACATCGAAAAGGTCACCAACCACGACGTGAAAGCGGTGGAGTACTGGATCAAGTCCAAGTTCGAAGCCCGGCCCGAGCTGGAGAAGGCGGCCGAGTTCGTGCACTTTGCCTGCACCAGCGAAGACATCAACAACACCAGCCATGCACTGCAGCTCAAGGGCGGGCGCGATGCGGTGCTGCTGCCTTCGCTCGACGCGGTCATCTCGAAACTGCGCGAGATGGCCCACGCGTTTGCGGCCGTGCCCATGCTCAGCCGTACCCACGGCCAGACCGCGAGCCCCACCACCGTGGGCAAGGAAATCGCCAACGTCGTGGTGCGCCTGGCCGCCGCGCGCGAGAAGATCGCCAGCGTGAAACTGCTGGGCAAGATGAACGGCGCGGTGGGCAACTACAACGCCCACCTGAGCGCCTGGCCCGACTTCGACTGGGAAGCCTTCAGCCGCAACGTGATCGAACAACCCGAGCCGCTCGGCCTGGGCCTGACCTTCCAGCCCTACAGCATCCAGATCGAGCCGCACGACTACATGGCCGAGCTGTTCGATGCGGTCGCGCGCACCAACACCATATTGATCGACCTCTCGCGCGACATCTGGGGCTATGTGAGCCTGGGCTATTTCAAGCAGCGCCTGAAGGCTGGAGAAATCGGCTCGTCGACCATGCCGCACAAGGTCAACCCGATCGATTTCGAGAACGCCGAGGGCAACCTGGGTCTGTCGAACGCGCTGTTGCGCCACCTGAGCGAGAAGCTGCCCATCAGCCGCTGGCAGCGCGACCTGACAGACTCCACCGTGCTGCGCAACATGGGCGTGGCCCTGGGCTACGCGGTGCTGGCCTACCACTCCATGGGCGTGGGCCTGGGCAAGCTGGAGCTCAACGAGGAAGCGCTGGCCGACGACCTGGACAAGGCCTGGGAAGTGCTGGCCGAGCCGATCCAGACCGTGATGCGCCGCTACGGGGTGTCGGGTGCGTACGAGAAGCTCAAGGAAGTCACGCGCGGCAAGACCGTGACGGCCGAAGCCTTGCACGGACTGATTGAAAGCCTGGAAATTCCCGAGCCGGAAAAAGCGCGGCTGCTGGCCATGACCCCCGGCAGCTACACCGGCAAGGCGGCCGAACTCGCGCGCCGCGTCTGACGCCGAAGTCGCCCGACACCAAGGCTTGACCTGCCTCAAACGGTCGGCAGCCCCACGCCCTTGGAGTCCGGCGAGCGCACATCCCGCGCGACTCCGGAGCTGCTGACCATCGGCCTGCTACTTCCCACCGAGCAAGCTGTCCGCGATCCTGGCCTCGCACGCGGATCCGGACATCATCGCCTCGCTGGACCGCTGGATGACCAGCACCCAGGCCATGCTGTACATCTCACGCCTGTGGGAGCGCTTCGCGCCGCATTTCTGCAAGCCCGGCAAGACACAGGGCCATATCGTCGGCCTCCCCGACCCGGGCCGGCGACCTGGGCGTGTCGATGGCCTCGTCGGCCGATGCCGCCTGCATGGTCACTTCGCTGGCGGGGCACATTCCCCGAATGGAACGCTTTCATCGGCGCTACATGGTGTCGGGCAAGGTGCTGCGCCTGTGGGCCCACATGGCGCGCACGCTGCCGATCCGCATGATCGTGCCGCAGCACGGCGCACCGCTGGCAGGCGCGGCCGTGGGCGAGTTCATCGACTGGGTGAGTGACTTCAGCTGTCGCGTGGACCACCTGACCCAGGCCAACTACACCGTCCCGGCGTGAGCCGAGCTGGTCATATCAACGGGCGCGCTCCGCGTAGCGGTTGAAGCGCCAGGCGTCGTCTTCGATGGTGATGCGGCGCCAGGTGGCGCGCTTCTCGCCGGGCGACATCTCGGTCCAGCGCTGCACCTCGTCAAAAAGGCGGCCGCAGCCCTTGCACACTTCGTCGCCCTGGCTGGTGGAGCAGATGGCAATACACGGTGTGTCGGGCGTGGTGTCGTACCAGGCCAGCCAGGCTTCGTGTGCGGCGGCTGGCAAGGTGGCTTCGTCTGCCTCGACTTCGTGAAAGAACACCATCAGGGCGTACACCTCGGCCAGCGCGCGCGTGGGTTTGGGCAAGGAAACGCCGTCGGGCGACGGAGACTTGTCGCGCCAGTGGTTGATCGCGGCTTCAATGTCGGTGATGTGGATGCCGGCCATGGGGGTCTCTTGAGGGAGGCCGATGATAGCCAGATCGGCCTGCCTCCGGCGCGCAGGGGTCATCGTTTCGCGGCTGCTGTGGGAACTGCTTACTGGGGCAAATGGGCGCCCACCACTACAATCACGCTCCGGCGCCCGCGCAGGCGAGTAGGTTGTTCCTGGTCATCACGAGGTGTCTTGCGCCCTGCTCTTCCCAATACTTGACCAAGAAAATTTATGGACTTCCTGACTTCGCTGCCTTTCTGGATCGCCCTCGGGCAGATCATCATGATCGACATCCTGCTGGGGGGTGACAACGCGGTCGTGATCGCACTGGCCTGCCGCAAGCTGCCGCCAAAACAACGCACCAAAGGCATCATCTGGGGCACGGCGGGTGCCATCGTCCTGCGCGTCATCCTGATTTTCTTCGCCATGACGCTGCTGGCCTTGCCGTGGCTCAAGTTCGTCGGTGCGATCCTTCTGGTGTGGATTGGTGTCAAGCTGCTCGCGCCTGACGAGGAGGGCCACGGCGAAATGGCCACCAGCGACAAGCTGCTGGCCGCCATCAAGACCATCATCGTCGCCGACCTGGTGATGAGCGTGGACAACGTGATTGCCATTGCCGGCGCCGCACAGAACGCTGGCGAACACCAGATGTTGCTGGTCGTGCTGGGCCTGCTGATCTCGATCCCGATCATCGTCTGGGGCAGCCAGCTGGTCATCAAGCTGATGGCCCGCTTCCCGATCATCATCACGGCCGGCGGCATGCTGCTGGGCTGGATCGCCGGCGGCATGCTGGTGTCCGACCCGGTGATGGCCAACCCGGACAAGTGGCAGTGGATGCTCAAGCTGCCACAGGACGATGTGGTGAAGTACGGCGCCTCGGTCGCTGGTGCCTTGCTGGTGCTGGTGGTCGGAAAGTACGTGGCCTCGCGCCAGGCCAAGGCCGCTCCGGCACACTGACCAACCGGCTGCTGACCCCGTGAAGCTCATCCTCAAATGGCTGCTCGCAGCCTGCGCGATGCTGCTGGTGGCCTACCTGTACCCCGGCGTGCAGATCCAGAGCTTCACCGCCGCGCTCATCGCCGCGGCGGTGATTGGTCTGTTCAACGTGGTGCTGCGCCCGGTGCTGGTGATCCTCACCCTGCCGGTGACGGTGATCACGCTGGGCTTGTTCCTGTTTGTCATCAACGCGCTGCTGTTCTGGGCCGCGGCCAGCCTCATGGATGGCTTCGGCGTGAACGGCTTCTGGGCCGCCATGCTGGGCTCACTGATCTACTCGGCGCTCATGCTGGTGGTGGACGCGACGGTCAAAGCCGTTCTCTGACTGGCCGCTGCGCGGGTCGCAGCCCACCTCAGCGCTTGCTGTCTTCCTCTTCTTTCACGCTGTCTCGCAGCAGCAGTTCCACGTCACGCCGGCGGCTGTCGACGATGGCCATCTCCATCGAATCGGCGCTGCGCTCGGCCACGGGCAAAGACTGCGCCGCCCGGAAACGGTCCACCGCGCCCGAATAGTCGAGCTGCGCGGCGCGCGCTTCGGCCTCGGCCCGCACAGCACGCAAGGACTGGCCCTGAACCTGGTAAGCCCGGGCCAGGGTCTGCCAGGCCAGCGCGTCGCGCGGCTGCAGCACCACCCAGCTTTGAAGCCGGGTCACCGCGCGTTGCGGTTGGCCCGAAGCAATGGCCGCCTGTGCACCGAGCATGACGGCGGCGCGCGACGCGCCCTCCAGTGAACGGTCGCGCAGCTCGGCCAGCAAAGCCGTCTGCGCGGGCGTGGCCGGGGTGGTGGCGGGCGAAAGCAGCAACTCCAGCATCAACGCATCGGCCGCAAAACGCGCGTCGGGCGCTACCGTGTCGCGCAGCTTCTGCGCCAGTTCCAGTGCCTTGTCCCGCTGGCCCAGACGCACAGCAGACAAGGCGGCCGCGTAGCGTTCCCCCGACCTGGCGTTGGGGCCCTGGCCCACCTGCAACCAGCTTCGCATGCGATCGGGTCCGTTCTCGGCCAGCACCCTCGCACGCGACGACATGAGCGTGTGCAGTTCTACACTCGGGCCCGGTCGGCCTGTGACCACAGGAACCCCCGTGGTGCCTGCTCGAACACCGGGCAGATCCAGATTGAGGGTGGAAGGCGGCGGGGTCGCTGGAGCGGCGGGGTTGGCGGCCGGCAAGGGGTTCGTCGCCACCGGGCCCTGGGGCAGCCGGGCGCGCATGTCGGCGACGCGCTCGCCGCTCAGCGGATGGCTGCGCAGGTAGGGAAACGAGCCGTCGTCGTTCAGGCGCGAGGCTTGTTGCAACTTGTCGAACATGCTCACAAACCCCTGGGGATCAAACCCGGCGCCCGAGAGCACGCCAAAGCCCACACGGTCGGCCTCGCGCTCCATGTCGCGCGAGAAATTCAACTGGTTCTGGGCGGCGACCGCCGTGCTGCCCGCGATGGCGGCGCTGGCCACTTGCGCATTCGACCCGGCCGCCAGTGCACCCAGGATCATCGCGCCCATCATCCAGGGTGCCATGCGCTCGTCGCGCGACATGAGGCGGGCAATGTGGCGTTGCGACACGTGGCTGAGCTCATGCGCCAGCACCGAGGCCACTTCCTCGGGCCGCTCCGTCACCGCCAACAAGCCCAGGTTCACACCCAGGTAACCGCCCGGCAGGGCAAACGCGTTGACCGTGCGCTCGCGCGAAATCATCAACTCCCAGGCCATGCGCTCGGCCAGTTCGGGCGGCACGTCGCCCCGCGCCCTCGCCGAACCCAGCAGGGGCTGCCAGAGCGACTGCAGATAGTCGACCAGCAAGGGATCGTCGAGGTAATCGGGGTCCTGGTAGATGGATCGCGCGATGCGGTCGCCGAGCCGGCGCTCTGCCGAGATGGAAATGCCTTCACCATCACCCAGGCTGGGCAGTGCCGACGTGTTCGCGGGATCGGAAACCACCTGGGCACTGGACAGCGAAATCGGCATCAGCGCCGAGGCCACCACCACCAGCCCGCAGGCCCACGGCACAGGTCGGCGCACCGAGGGAGAAGTCTTCAACAACGCGGGCAAGGGTGTGAAACGCATCGCCGTATGATGCCGCCAAGCCGCCCCGGTTCAGTCAAGCCCACGCAAAACACACCCGATGTCCGTTACAAACCAGCCCCCCGCAGACGCTGCAGCCAGCCCGCTCACCCACTTTGACGCGCAAGGCCAGGCCCACATGGTCGACGTGGGCGACAAGGCCAACACCCGCCGCGTCGCCGTGACCGAAGGCCGCATCACCATGCTGCCCGCCACCCTGGAACTGATCCAGGCCGGCAACGCCAAAAAAGGCGACGTGCTCGGCATCGCCCGAATCGCCGGCATTCAAGCCGCAAAAAAAGCCAGCGACCTCATCCCCCTGTGCCACCCGGTCGCATTGACCCGTGTTGCGGTGGATTTCGAGATCGAACCCGACACCCACTGCGTGCTGTGCCGCGCCACCGCCGAATGCACCGGCCCGACCGGCGTGGAGATGGAAGCCTTATCCGCGGTGTCGGTAGCCTTGCTCACCATTTACGATATGTGCAAGGCGGTGGATCGGGGGATGGTGATTGGGGGGGTTCGGTTGATGGAGAAGGTTGGGGGGAAAAGTGGGCAGTTTGTAGCGGATTGAGCCCATGCGCTGACCAGCGATCCATTCTCTTGGGCTAGCGTAAGCATGCCAGCATTTCCATACGCCTCTATTCGCGCAGGCCCTGAAAATTAGGGCAAATGACGAAGAACGCTCGACTCATTTGTGTTGAGCAAGAGTTGTTTCTTCTGGATTTCAGCGAGCAGTCTCACGTACGTTTCTTCGCCGTACTGCGATCGAATCACCTGAAGCTGTCTGTTAGCCTCATCTGAATTGCCGTTGAGCGCCAAAGCCATGGCGTATCGATACTGGGTTCCAGTCCAAGGGTAGTGAAGCGCCACCTTCTTCAGAATCAACATGTGTTCGGGCGCCATGTCTGGCTTGGGATCTATGCGGGCCGCACTTGTTAAGGCACCCAGTTGAGTAAGCAGGTGCACCTCAGGTTGTGTGTACTCTGTTGGCGTATGGCCAATTCGTAAGAGCTCAAAGCGAGCTACCCGAAAATCCTCTTCAATCTGAAAATACTCAACTACCGACCAAGCAGTCAGAATGCTTGTAACCAGCAGCGCTCCAACGGCAGGCTTTACGCCCAGCTGAAAGAGTCTGCCTCCGCCAAGTTCTTTTTCTACGGCGCCCAGCCCCAGCATTGCAGGAACCAATAGATACGCATAGGCATGCGGAAACTCGAACATCGAATGCACAAACAAAGGTACAGCAATTGCAAAGCCGTACCAAGATACGGGGGACTGGGTTGCACCTGTTCGACGCCACAACCAAATAGCACTAGCTACTGTCAAAAGACCAGCGATTGGAAATCCGAACCAAATAACCAAGTCGAGCCACAGATTGTGGCCATAGCTGAATGGCATGCTGTAAGGGTACAAATGTGCAACCCCGTTGTGGGCCTCTGAAGTTTGTCGAGCGCCCCATCCCCACCAAGGACGCTGGAGCGCAGCCTCGATCAATTGGGGCCACACATCCATTCGACCCTCTCTAGAACCACCCGATCCCAATCGCGCGGTCAACGTGCCCGCCTCAAATCGAATGTATCCAAGCGCCGAAGGCCAAAGCAGGAACATTGCTACGAAAATGGCTGCGACAGCCGCCGCCCACAAGCGAGATACTCTCTGCGCCACCTCGGATTGTTTCCACCACCACCAACCCATCAATGAAAACAGACTCAATGCCCCCGTGCGCGATTCTGTGACCGCCAAGCATCCTGCCAACAATATCATCAGCAACATTGTGACCGTGTTCCCCAAGCGCTTGACTGCTTGAAGAAACATTGCGCTTGCTATTGCCATCACGATCAGTGTGGCGAGGTGATTGGGTTGGCCGAGATTGCCCCCTGGGCGCCGTGTATCCGGTATCGGCAATACCCACGACGAAGATTGCCAAACTTCGAGTACTTGACCCAAGGCTACGAGGGTCGATGCCAAGCCTCCAAAAAGCACGGAGACTGCCAACCACTCAGCGTAGCTTAGCCAGGGCTTTGATGAGTTTGGCTCAAACTCAGGTCCTGTAAGCGCAAAGCCTAGAAGGATGGAGATCGAGCACAGCGCGAGGTAGAAAACAAATACAAAGAAGTCGCCCAAGAAGAACAGAGTGCCGACGGCGTATTGAATCAACGCAATGAAAAGCAGGCCCACAAATGGCCAGATCAATGCAGGTATGGGAAGTCGCGATGTCGAGGCTTGGCGAGACAATCTGACAACGCCAATCCAACCCATCGACAAGATGACAAAGAAGAACGGTACTTCCGCGTGCCAACTGACCCATGGCGCTACATGGGTCGTGTTAAGCCAGCCAGCCAGAAAGAATACAAGAGTGATAGACGGGAGTAAATTGAACAAAGAAAAACGCCCCATTGGGGCGTCTTTCTTTTCAGGACCAAACTGAGTCAAGGACGGTCCTATCGTTGCGTTTAAGGCGTGGTTGCGACGAAGGGACCAGTCGTTGCAGCGACCGTCGTATCGCGGCAAGAGCCTGGCAGGAACTTGGCATCGACAGATCCAGGACCGCACAGCCAGCCGGTAACCGCGTCACCAGTGCCATTAAGGACAGGTCGCAGAATGATGGTGCCATTTGCTCCAGCGCCGATATTTTGCGACGTAGCTTGCACGGCACCAGCAGCATTGGTGGCGATTTGAGCAACGTACGTAGACGTGCTCACCGAAGCCTCGCAACCCCATGCACCGGCAGCAGGCAGCGAAGCGGACAAGCTCGTCTGGTAAATTTCAGTGACGCTCGTTCGGCAGGCCGAGGCTGCCAGAATCACTTCCGACATCTTGGCGCGCTTGGTGTAGTCCTGATAAGCCGGCAGGGCCACAGCAGCCAGAATACCGATGATGGCCACCACGATCATCAGTTCGATGAGGGTGAAACCTTTTTGCATGGAACGCTTCATGGAAAAAACTCCTTCGGGGTTTGGGTTGGGAACGCATGTCTATGAGCAGACGGCGTGCCAACTTGAACTGGGGTGTTTTCTGAGGCCTATTTCACGCTTAAGCACCGCACAGTGACCATTTGTGACATCTGGGTCGGTTCATGACCGACATTTTTTGTCACTTCAAGGGTCGAGAACCGTTTTTGTCACCCACACGCGCGCCCCGCCAACCCGGTTTCATAGTTCGAAAGTTTGCCCGGCGCTGAGCCAGCGGATGTCGTGGTGGGCGCTGTCTGCACCGTTGGACACATCGTCGAAACGGCGGATCTCATCCATGATCAGGCCGGTTTCAGCGGGCTTGGTGTGGGTGATGTAGATCGGGTAGTGCTGGGCGGGGTCGATCTGCGCAAGCTCTTCGGCGAGCAGGCCGGGCGCCAGGTGCAGGCTGCGCTGGGCCAGGGCTTCTTCGCGGTCGCTGAACGCGGTTTCGATCACCAGCAGGGCCACGGGCAACTGGTTGACGCGTCGCCAGAAAGCGGGGTTGCGCCCGGTGTCGCCGCTGAACACCCAATGGCCCGACGGGGTGTTGGCGGCAAAACCGACCGCAGGCACGGTGTGCACGGCAGGCAGTACTTCCACGGCCTTGCCACACACCTGCAGCACCTCACCCACCGCAATGGGCACGAAGCGCATAAGTGGGCGCTCTGCGCTGGGGATGGCGGAGAAGTCGGGCCAGATCAGGTTGTTGAAGATGTGGGCCTTGAGCGCGGCGATGGTGCCGGGCAGGGCGTGGACTTGCAGGGGCTGAGCGCCTGCAGAGAGCCTGCGCGCGGCCACGGCGTCGAGCATGAGCGGCAGCGAAGCCACGTGGTCCAGGTGCGAATGCGTGAGCAGCACGTGGTCGATCTGGGCCATCTCGTCCAGCGTGAGATCGCCCACACCCGTGCCGGCGTCGATCAAGACGTCGTGGTCGAGCAGGAACGAGGTGGTGCGGCAGCCATGGGCAATGGCGCCTGAACACCCCAACACGCGGACTTTCATGGACTCTTTGACATGGTGTGGCCGGTGGAGCCGGTCCGGGATGGCGGAGTTTGCAGCGATTCGATGGGGGTTGCGCCGTCCCAGGCGGGATCCAGCGGCAATTGCCTGCGTGAGGCTACTCTGTCGGCGTAAAGGCGGTAAAGGACTTTTTTGGCATTTTGCCGCTGGAGGTTGAGCAGATGCACATCGCACGCATCCCAGTCTTGCGCACGCCAGGCACGCAGGGCCTGTTGCCAAAGGCGGAGTTCGTCGCGCTGCTCGGTGGCGAGCTCGCCGCTCGTGCTCAACGGGGCGTAGATGGGCATCGGCGGGACATCCGGCCCCAGGCGCAGACGATCGATTTCCTGCCAGACGAAGCCGGGTTGGCGCTGGCGGTCTTGTTCGGTGGCGATCTGGTCCACCCCATAGACGGCGCAGAGTTTCGCCAGATTCGATGCTGGGGGATAGTGTGAACCGGGTGGTTTGGCACCCCATGTCCAACGCTGGCTGACCACGCCGAGTGCGGCGGTGAACAGAATCATCAACACGGACCCAGCCAGGGGCAGCACCAGGCCGTGACGCAACTGCAGCCAGCTGTTGAGCCCGATCACCATACCGAGGAGTGCAGCGCTCAGCGCCGCGCCCGACCAGACGCCCAGCCCCGGCAACAGCCCCACGAGCACGAGACTGGAGGCCACCAGCACCAGCATCTCGTAGCCCAGTGCGTAATCGGGCTTCACGGGCAGACGGCCGTCGAGCAGGCCGGTGATCAGGTTGGCGTGGGCTTCAACGCCTGGGTAGTTGGCGCCCATTGGCGTGAGACGCAAGTCTTTCAGGCTGGGGGCGGTGGTGCCCATCAGTACGATCCTGCCCCGGAGTTGCGCCGCAGGCACGCGATCCGACAGGAGATCGACGGCCGAGACGTATTGAAACGAACCGCCTTCGGGACCGCCGGGTCCGCGGTAAGGCACCAATGCTGCGACGCGCTCGTCCACCGGAATCGTGAGCGTCTGCCCGTCGTGCGCCAGACGCAGGCTCTCCAGGTCACTGACTCTGCGGCCCATCAAGAGCCCGGTCGCGAAACCGGGCTCCACCGACGGCGAACCCAGCACACGACGGAAGACCGCCAGCGCCAGCGACTCGTAGGCCTGACCCTGGTGCTCGGCCAGCAGAGGCACCGAACGCACCACGCCATCGCTGTCGGGCAGGGCGTTGAACGCGCCGGCCCGGGGTGCGGCCTGCGCGAGTTCGGGAATGTTGGACTCATACGCATCCCAGCGCGTGACGCGCACCAGCCTGCCGTTCAACGCTTCGCCGCTCATCACCGGGGCCGGCAACAGGCCTGTGTTGCGCGCGGTGGGTTCGTTGCTGAAAAAGTAACCCAGCACCACGGGGCGGTCGCGCAGCGCAGTCGCCAGGGCGGCATCGCCGCCGGCTCGCGGGTCCGACTTGGGAAACACGATGTCAAAGCCGAGCACGGCGATTTCCTGCTGCTCGAACAGCTTGTCCACCAGGTGCGCCAACTGCGCACGCGGCCAGGGCCAGGGGCCGATGGCGGCCAGGCTCTCGGAGTCGATGTCGACGATCACCACCCGCGGCTCCAGCGTGCCGGGCATGCTGGCCCTGAGACGCATGTCATAGGCGGTGTGGTCGAGACGGTGCAGCGCGTTGGTCCGGATGAAGCCCAGGGCGTGCAGGGCCGCCAGCAGCAGCGGAACGAGCATGACCGCCGCGCGCAGACTGCGCTGTATCAGGGTCTGCGGCATGGCGGGAGGGGCGGATGGCCTGACACCGGGAAGGTCAGGCGCCGCCGGGGTTCGTCAAAGGCGGAAGGCCGGGGCAGCTTATTGCTGGACGAATTGCATCTTGGTCCCGGCGAGTTCCAGCATGTCGCCGTGGCGCAGGTTCACCGCGTCGGTGCCGATGGGGCTGCCGTTGATGGTGGGCTTTTGCACACCTTCGACCATGGCCACCACGAAACCGTGGGGGCGGCGGGTGATGGCGGCCACGGCCACCCCGGGCTTGCCGATGGTGGTGACCACCTTCACCAGGGGCACTTCGCGACCCGCTGCCGTGCCCGACATGACTTTGATGGCGGCGTTGGCCACGACCATGGCCACAGTGGGCTCGGGCGGAACCACCGTGCCGGCGCTGATCACCATGGTTTTTTCATGGCTCTCGTTGGCGCCTTCGTGCACAAACTTGATCTTGTACTTGCCGATCTCGACCGTGTCGCCGCTTTGCAGCTGCTGCTTCTTGATCGCCTTGCCGTTGACGTAGGTACCGTTGGTGCTGTTGAGGTCTTCCAGGAACACATCCATGCCGGACATCTGCATGACGGCGTGTTCACCACTGACGGCCAGGTTGTCTATCACGATGTCGTTGTACGGACGGCGACCCAACGTGGTGCGGTCTTTGGTGAGCTGCACTTCCTTGATGACGACACCGTCGATGGAAACGATCATTTTCGGCATGGCCGACTCCTCTGGAACCTGTAAATCTGTTGGTCTGACACGGAATCACTTACCCAGCATGCGCGAAAGTAGGCCTTTGCGCACCGGTTTCGAACGAGCATACGCCAGTATCACCGATATGTTGTCCCGCCCCCCGGCATCGTTGGCAGCGTCCACCAGGGCCTGGGCTTTTTCTTCGAGTGTGCCGGCCGTCACGAGTATCGCGGCGATGCGCTCGTCGCTCATCATGTCGCTCAATCCGTCCGAGCAAAAAAGGTAGAGATCGTCGTCTTCGACCCGGTATTCGTTGACTTCGAGCAACACCGTGTCTTCGACGCCGAGCGCGCGGGTCACGAGGTTCTTGTGGGTGGCGTACTGGGCCTGCTCCAGCGAGATCAGGCCGGCGTCGATCTGCTCTTGCAGCAGCGAGTGGTCGCGGGTGATCTGAACGAAGTTGCCTTCCCGCAGGCGGTAGCAGCGCGAGTCGCCCACGTGTCCGACCATGACGCGCGCGTCCAGGAACACGCCCATCACCAGGGTGGTGCCCATGCCCGCGTACTGCGGGTTGGAGTTGGCGGCATTGAAGATGGAGCGGTTGGCGTTGTCGATGCAGATTTCCATGGCGCGGCGCAGCTCGCGCACGCTGGCCTCATTGCCGCCCTCGGCCATCCACCGTCCCAGCTCGGTCTTGATGAAGGTGGTCGCCATGGCACTGGCGACTTCGCCGGCGTTGTAGCCGCCCATGCCGTCGGCCAGGACAGCAATCTGGTTCTCCGCATCCAGCGACACGGAGTCCTCGTTGTTGTCCCGAACCAACCCGGGGTCGGTCAAACAAAAATACTCAAAATTCATAGAGTTCAAGTTATACCCGCAGAACGATGCTGTCTTTTCAGGAACCGCGTGACGAAGCGGGCGGCGGCGTGACAAGGGTGGCAACCATGGCGTTTTCCGATGCGTGCGGGAACGCGTGCGTGGCTTCAAACGCGCTCTCGGTCCCGGGCGCCGCAGCACCCGGCATGGACGCGTCTTCACCAGAACCGACACAGCGCCGCAGTTGAGCGGCCAGTTCGGCACCGCTCTGAAAACGATCGGCGGGCGACTTGGCCAGGGCGCGTTCGAGCACGTCGGCCAGGGCTTGCGACAGATCGGGCCGCAAGCTGCGCACGCTGGGTGCGGGCTGGTTGGCGATCTGGTACATCAGGGCGGCCATGGAGTCGCCCTTGAGTGGGAGGCTGCCGGTGAGCAACTGGAACAGCATCACGCCCAGCGAATAAAGGTCGGAACGGCCGTCCACGTGCAGTCCGGCGAGCTGCTCGGGCGACATGAAACTGGGTGTGCCCAGCACCATGCCGGTCTTGGTCTTGCTCGACCCGGTGATGCGCGCGATGCCGAAGTCTGTGACCTTGACCGACTGGGTCGCGGCATCAAACATCACGTTGGCAGGTTTGATGTCGCGGTGCACAACCTGCTGGCGATGGGCATGTTCCAGCGCCAGCGCCACTTGCTCTCCGATGCTCAGAACGGTGGCCACCGGCAACAGGTTGCCCGGGCGCGAATACTCCACAAGATCACGTCCCGGCAGGAACTCCATGGCGATGAAGGCGAGGTCGTGCTCTTCGCCCGCGTCGAAGATGGTGACGATGTTGGGGTGCTGCAGGCGGCCCGCGGTTTCGGCCTCGCGGAAGAACCGTTCGCGCACATCGACCAGCTCGGAGCCTTCGAATTCGGCGCTCAGCGCCAGCGTCTTGATGGCCACCGTACGGCCGATTTTCGGATCGCATCCCTGATAGACCACGCCCATCGCGCCCTTGCCGAGCTCTTTTTCCACCTGATAACGGCCGAGCATGGGTTTTTCCACACCGCCGTTGTCCAGCAGCAGGGTGCCACCTGGATGCGCCGAGCCGCCGCCCAGCACCACCGTTTCCGACAGATTCTTCGCCCGCTTCAAGCGTCGCTGCACATCGGCGTCGTTGCGGTCGAGCTTGGCCATGTGCTCGTAAACCGCCTCGGCCTTGTTGAACTGGCGTTTGCGCTCGAAATCGAGTGCCAGGTGCTTGAGGTTGTCCATCAGCGCGTCGCTGAAGGGCACGCGGCGCATGCGGTCAAACGCCATGTCGAGCTGGCCCTGGCCCTGCAGCGCCAGGCCCATCATGCGGTTGGTCTCGGCCGACTCCTCATCGGACTTGGTCTTGCCCGCCTCGGTGACGAGGAAGCGGCGCGTGGTAAGTGCGAGGTGCCCGATCAGCAGGAGCGACGCCGGGAACACCAGCGGAAGCCACGTGGCCGCGACCGACAACAGCCCGAACTCGGCACCCAGCAAGGCCACGAAGAGCGCGGCGGTGCAAGCCGCACCGGCGGCCGCCGACAGGCGGGGCAGCAGCCACACGATGTAGCCCGCGATCAGCAACAAGGCCGCGAGCACCGCGTAGCCGCCCCAAAGCGGCTGCACGATGTGGTGGTTGCTCAGGATGCTGGAGGTGATGTGGGCCAGGATGGCGGCGGGCGACATGGCCGCCGACACCGGCGTGGTGAACAGGGTGCCCACACCCGCGGCGGTGGCGCCGATGATCACGATCTTGTCGGCGTATTTGCTGGCCGGAATGCGGCCGGAGAGCACGTCGTAGAACGAGTCCACCGCAAACGCCGGCTTGCCGTCGCGGTCGGGATAGAACTGCGGCAGCAGGCGGGCTGCGCTGTCGGTCGGGATCACGCTGCGGCCGAGCTGCACGCCTTCGCCGGGCAACAGCTGCATGTCTTTGGCTGTGAGGTTCAGGCTGTTCGCGGCAATGGCCAGGGCCATGGACGGCACGGCGAAGCCATCAAACTGAACCAGCAAGCCTTCTTGGCGCACAGCGCCATCCACATCGGGCAGCTGGTTGAGGTGCCCCACGGCCCAGGCCGCTTCGCCAATGGCGGGCAGTGGTTGCTGCGAACGCAGCGCCGGCACACCCAAGGCCGAGTTGTCCGCAACGGCGCTGCGCTGGGCAAATGCCGGCAAAGGCTGATCCACACGCCCCTGGGGTTCACCCAGTTCGAACACCGATGGCACGATCACGTTGCCCGCGCGCGCCATGCTGGCCACCAGACGGGCGTCGGAGTCGAGTTGCCGTTCGGCCTGGCCGATAAACCCCAGCAGGCGCTGGCGGCCCTGGTCGCCCAGATCGGTCAATGGCGCGCTGCCGGTCTGAGATCCATCGAGCAAACCGCGCAGCTCGCGCAGTTGCACCAGGCCGCGGTCGGTCTGGGGTTCGAAGAAAAAGGCGGTGTGCGCCACGGTTTTGGCACCCGCCGCGCCGAGCTGGTCGATCAGCTGGGCGTGCACCTCGCGCGGCCAGGGCCAGCGGCCGATGTTGGCCACGCTCTGGTCGTCGATGGCGATGACCGCGATGCGGTCGCTGGGCAGGCGGCTGGTCTGCGTGCTGGCCAGGTCGTAAAAGCGACGTTCCAGACCGCTGAAAAAATCGGTGGCCGCGTTCAAGGTGACAACCGCGAGCACAACGGCCAGGCCCATGGCCGCGTCGGAGCGCCACAAGGGGCGCTTGCGCTTGGGCCGGTTCGGGCGTTGGCTGGTGGACACGGATGGAGGACCGGGTTGGTTTCAATGCGGGCGGTCGAGCTCGCATTGAAACGCGGCCCTGCAAGACTCATCGGGTGTCAGCGGCAGGCATTGAACCCAAGATGTTGCATTTTGTTTCACGCTCGACTCCGAGAGCAAGCGTTTATGTGTGTTTGAGGCCGAACACAAACACCGGACGAAAAAAAGGCAACGCAAGCGTTGCCTTTGTCACGTCAGCCCAGGGCTGCTTTACAGCTGGGCTTTGAGCAGCTTGCCCAGCTCGGACGGGTTGCGCGTGATGATGAAGCCCGACTCTTCCATGATCGCAAGCTTGGCATCAGCCGTGTCGGCGCCGCCGGAGATCAGCGCACCGGCGTGGCCCATGCGCTTTCCGGGAGGGGCGGTCACACCGGCGATGAAGCCGACGATGGGCTTCTTCATGTTCGCCTTGCACCACATGGCAGCTTCGGCTTCGTCCGGGCCACCGATCTCGCCGATCATGATCACGGCGTCGGTGTCGGGATCGTCGTTGAACGCTTGCATCACATCGATGTGCTTGAGGCCGTTGATGGGGTCGCCACCAATGCCGACGGCACTCGACTGGCCCAGACCCACTTCGGTCAGCATGGCCACGGCTTCATAGGTCAGCGTGCCGGAGCGCGAGACCACGCCGATGCGGCCCTTGCGGTGGATGTGGCCGGGCATGATGCCGATCTTGATCTCGTCGGGCGTGATCAGGCCGGGGCAGTTCGGGCCCAGCAGCAGGGTCTTCTTGCCGCCAGCGGCTTCCTTGGCCTTCATGCGGTTGCGCACTTCGAGCATGTCCTTGACCGGGATGCCTTCGGTGATGCAGATCGCCAGATCCAGGTCGGCTTCAACGGCTTCCCAGATGGCCGCAGCGGCGCCTGCGGGCGGCACGTAGATCACCGACACGGTGGCGCCGGTTTGCGACGCGGCTTCCTTCACCGAGGCGTAGATCGGGATGTTGAAGATCGACTCGCCGGCCTTCTTCGGGTTCACGCCGGCCACGAAGGCGTTTTTGCCGTTCGCGTATTCCTGGCACTTTTCGGTGTGGAACTGACCGGTCTTGCCGGTGATGCCCTGGGTGATGACCTTGGTGTCTTTGTTGATGTAGATCGACATGGTGTTCTTCCTAGTCAGTTGAGGACAGAGCTAAAGGTCTGTCCCCAAGGTCATTACTTAACGGCGGCAACGATCTTCGTCGCGGCTTCGGCCATGGTGTCGGCCGCGATGATGGGCAGGCCGGACTCGGCCAGCATCTTCTTGCCCAGCTCTTCGTTGGTGCCCTTCATGCGCACGACAAGGGGCACGCTGAGGTTGGTCGCCTTGCAGGCGGTGATCACGCCGGTGGCGATGGTGTCGCACTTCATGATGCCGCCGAAGATGTTGACCAGGATGCCCTTGACCTTGGTGTTCTTGAGCATGATCTTGAAGGCTTCGGTGACCTTCTCGGCGGTGGCGCCACCGCCCACGTCCAGGAAGTTGGCCGGCTCGCCGCCGAACAGCTTGATGGTGTCCATGGTGGCCATGGCCAGACCGGCGCCGTTCACCAGGCAGCCGATGTTGCCGTCCAGGCTGATGTAGGCGAGGTCGAACTTGGACGCTTCGACTTCGGCCGGATCTTCTTCGTCCAGATCGCGGTAGGCCACGATTTCGGGATGGCGGAACAGCGCGTTGGCGTCGAAGTTGAACTTCGCGTCCAGCGCCATCAGGTTGCCCTTGGAGTCGCAGTTCAGGGGGTTGATCTCCACCAAGGACGCGTCGGTGTCCATGTAGCACTTGTAGATCTTGGCGAAGATGTCCACTGCCTGATCCACGGAGGCACCGGTCAGGCCGATGGCCGCAGCCACCTTGCGCGACTGGGCTTCGGTGATGCCGGCCAAGGGATCGATCATCTCGGTGATGATCTTCTCGGGCGTGGAGTGCGCGACTTCCTCAATGTCCATGCCGCCTTCGCTCGATGCGATCAGGGCCACCTTCTGCGTGGCGCGGTCGGTGACCAGCGACACGTACAGTTCGTTCTTGATGTCGGCGCCGTCTTCAATGTAGAGGCGACGCACCTTCTGGCCTTCGGGGCCGGTCTGGTGGGTCTTGAGCTGCATGCCCAGGATTTCGCCGGAGATGCGCTTGACGTCTTCAACCGTTTTGGCCACCTTCACGCCACCACCCTTGCCACGGCCGCCGGCGTGGATCTGGGCCTTGACCACCCACACGGGGCCGCCCAGTTTCTGGGCGGCTTCGACCGCCTCCTGCACCGTGAAAGCCGGGATGCCGCGGGGCACCGGCACACCAAACTGGCGCAAGATTTCCTTGCCTTGGTATTCGTGGATCTTCATGAGGACTCTCTCAAGAATGGATAGAGGGATCGTCGACCGATCCGCATCGGGTGGTCGAAAGAGTGGCACTGAAAAACAGCAACCGGTAACTGTATCATGGTGCATTGCACCAAAATCGCGCGCCGGCAACCGCCAGCGACCGCGATTGTTGGCCGCTCTCCTGAACCCACACTGACAAGGCGGACCAGCCATGGCCAAGGTTTTCATCGACGGCGAAGCCGGCACCACCGGCTTGCAGATTCGCGAGCGGCTGCAGCGCATGCCCGCCATTGAAATGGTGAGCATCGCTTCCGAGCGCCGCAAGGACCCGGCCGCCAAACGCGAACTCATGGCCCAGGTCGATCTGGTCATCCTGTGCCTGCACGACGACGCCGCGCGCGAATCGGTGGCCATGATCGATGCGATGGTCGGCCACCAGCCCAAGATCATCGACGCCTCCACGGCGCACCGCACGGCGCCGGGCTGGGTGTTCGGGTTTCCTGAACTCGCAGCCGATCAGCGCCAGGCCGTGGTGAACGCCAACCGCGTGGCCAACCCGGGCTGCTACGCCAGCGGCGCCATCGCCATGCTGCGCCCCCTGATCGACGCGGGTGTGCTGCCCGCCGATCACCCGGTCTGCCTTCCCGCCGTGAGCGGCTATTCGGGCGGCGGTCGCGCCATGATCGAGGCCTACGAGAAGGGCGAAGCCCCGGCTTTCGAGCTCTACGCGCTGGGTCTGCAGCACAAGCACATTCCGGAAATCATGGCCTACACAGGGCTCACACGCCGCCCCATCTTCATCCCGGCGGTGGGCAATTTCGAGCAGGGCATGCTGGTCGAGTTGCCACTGCACCTGGACACCTTGCCGGGTCAGTCGACGCTGGCCGATCTGCACGCCGTCTACGCCAGGCATTACGCAGGCAGCGACTGGGTGAGCGCCGAGCCGGCGACCGACAGCGGCAAGCTCGACGCTCTGGCCTTGAACGACTCCAACAAGCTGGAGATCCGCGTGTTCGGCAATGAGGCCGCCCACCACGCCGTGGTGGTGGCCCGGCTGGACAACCTGGGCAAAGGCGCCAGCGGCGCAGCGGTTCAAAACCTGAAACTGATGCTCGGGCTTTAAAGACCCGCGTCGTCGTCCTCGGCGCCCTGCACCACGCGCCGGATCGCTTCACCGCCAAAGCCCCGCGAGGCGAGGAACCGCATCTGCTTGCCGCGCTCGGCCAGGTCGGCTGGCGGCTGGCCGAACTTCTTGCGCCAGACCTCGCGGGCGCGCGCCACCTCGGTGACTTGCAGATCCGCAACCGCTTGCGCCACGGCCTCGGGGTTCAGGCCCTTGGCCTGCAATTCCTGGCGCACGCGGGAAGCGCCGAGCTTCACTGAGCGCTGATGCACCACCGATTCGAGGACACGCTGTTCGTCGATGAAGCCCTTGGCCTCCAGCTCGTCCAGCGCTTTGGCCAGCTCGCCGGGCTCGGTTTCATGCTGGTGCAACTTGCGCTGCAATTCGGCGCGCGAGTGTTCGCGGCCCGAAAGCAGGCGCAGGGCGCGGCCTTTGATGGAAATCTGGTTGAAGCCCATGTCAGGACCTCCGCCAGGCCGTCCCAAGGAGGGCCAGCGCCCCCTCGGGGGGCAGCGACGACACGAAGTGCGGAGCGTGGGGGTTCATTGCGTCACACGCTCACGGCTGCGGTCGCGGCCGCGAGCGCCATCCTCACTCGGCCAGCGGCGCGGTGTCGGTCGCCGCGGCCTTGGCGGCTTTTGCAGCCTTGCCACCCTTGGCGGGCGCTGGTGCCTCGTCCACCGGCAACAGCGGAACGCCCAGCTCGGTGCGCACCTTGTTCTCGATCTCCACGCGCAACTCAGGGTTCTCGCGCAGGAATTCGCGCGAGTTGTCGCGGCCCTGTCCGATTTTTTCGCCGTTGTAGGCGTACCAGGCGCCCGATTTTTCGACCACGCGGTGCACCACGCCCAGGTCCAGGATCTCGCCTTCGCGGCTGATGCCTTCGCCGAACAGGATGTCGAATTCGGCCGTCTTGAAGGGCGACGCAACCTTGTTCTTGACCACCTTGACCTTGGTCTCGTTGCCGATCGCGTCGTCTCCCTTCTTGATGGTGCCGGTGCGGCGGATGTCCAGGCGCACCGAGGCATAGAACTTGAGCGCATTGCCGCCGGTGGTGGTCTCGGGGCTGCCGAACATGACACCAATCTTCATGCGGATCTGGTTGATGAAGATGACCATGCAGTTGGTCTTCTTGATGTGCGCGGTGAGCTTGCGCAGCGCCTGGCTCATCAGGCGGGCCTGCAGGCCGGGCAGCGAGTCGCCCATTTCGCCTTCGAGTTCGGCCTTGGGCGTGAGCGCGGCGACCGAGTCCACCACGATCAGATCGACCGCGCCGGAGCGCACCAGGCTGTCCACGATTTCGAGCGCCTGCTCGCCGGTGTCGGGCTGGGAAATCAGCAGGTCCTGCAGGTTCACGCCGAGCTTTTGGGCGTACTGGATGTCCAGCGCGTGTTCGGCGTCGACAAACGCGCACTGGCCGCCGAGCTTCTGCATTTCGGCGATCACTTGCAGCGTGAGCGTGGTCTTGCCCGAGGATTCCGGGCCGTAGATCTCGACCACACGGCCGCGTGGCAAACCGCCGACGCCCAGCGCAATGTCCAGGCCGAGCGAGCCGGTGGACACCACCTGAATGTCTTCGATCACCTCACCTTCGCCCAGCCGCATGATGGTGCCCTTGCCGAACTGCTTTTCGATCTGGGCGAGCGCGACCTGCAAGGCTTTGGCTTTTTCGCTGTTGAGGGGGTTGGGCTTGACGGCTGCGTCCATGGGGGCTCCTGGGCTGGTTGGAAGGGTTGGCCAGACCTGTGTGGTTGTGTACAGGCTGGATGCTTGAACAGCAGTTTACAGGCGCATTGAAATCAAACCATTCGATATTTGGTCAGTTTGCCTTACTATTTGTACATGG
This sequence comes from Pseudotabrizicola sp., assembly GCF_030656345.1. GTDB lineage: Bacteria > Pseudomonadota > Alphaproteobacteria > Rhodobacterales > Rhodobacteraceae > Pseudotabrizicola. Next base: position 76,941 of record NZ_JAUSNR010000015.1, read on the forward strand.
TCGACAGCATCCCCGAATCCCCCGCCGAACCCGATGACCGCTGGCGCGGCGGCCACCTGGGCCGGCTGATGGGCCTGGCGCTGCGGCGCTTCGACGAGCGTGTGCTCAGCCTGATGGCGCACGACGTCAACGTGCCGCTGGCGCTCTCGCACCTGGCCGCACGCGCGCAGGTGGGCGCGGCCCACATCCACATCACGCGCCACCTCGGCCTGCACGGCTCGCGCCTGACCGAGCTGGCCCACCAGGCCGGCATGAGCAAGCAGGCCATGGGCGATCTGGTGACACAGTGCGAGGCTTGGGGCCTGGTGCGCCGCGAGCCCGACCCGCGCGATGCGCGCGCGCGGCGCATCATCTTCACCGACACCGGCCTGCTCTGGCTGGACGCGTTTCGCACAGCGGTGGCGCAGGCCGAAGCCGAGTTCCGCTCACAGGTGGGCGACGCGGTGGCCACGGTGGTGGCGCTGGGTCTGGAAGCCTACGGATCGGAAGCCCCCGGTGCACGCGCGGCCGTGCCGCCCCGGTGAAACCCTGCCATTCAAGCCACTGCGGCACCGTGGTATGCGACCTAAAATGACTTTGCCTTGAACGCTGCGTGCCCCCGCGCAGCGGCCCCATAACAACGCGGCCCGATCAGCCCAGGAGACTTCACCATGCGCATCCTGATTGCAGAAGACGACCAGGTTCTGGCAGACGGCTTGTTGCGCAGCCTGCGCGCGGCCGGGGCTGCGGTGGACCACGTGTCCAGCGGCAGCGAGGCCGATGCGGCGCTCATGACCAACAACGAATTCGACTTGTTGATCCTCGACCTCGGTCTGCCGAAACTGCACGGCCTGGAGGTGCTCAAGCGGCTGCGCTCGCGCGGCTCTGCGCTGCCGGTGCTGGTGCTCACCGCGGCCGACAGCATCGAAGAACGCGTGAAGGGCCTGGACTATGGCGCAGACGACTACATGGCCAAGCCGTTCTCGCTGCAAGAGCTGGAAGCACGGGTGCGCGCACTCACCCGTCGCGGCATGGGCGGCAGCACCAACACCATCCGACACGGTCCGCTCGAGTACGACCAGGCCGGCCGCGTGGCCACCATCGACGGCAAGATGGTCGAACTCTCGGCGCGTGAACTCGGCCTGCTCGAAGTGCTGCTGCAGCGCGCCGGGCGCCTGGTGAGCAAGGACCAGCTGGTCGAGCGGCTGTGTGAGTGGGGCGAAGAAGTGAGCAACAACGCGATCGAGGTCTACATCCACCGGCTGCGCAAGAAGATCGAAAAAGGTCCGATCCGCATCGCCACGGTGCGCGGCCTGGGCTACTGCCTTGAAAAAATCCCCAGCTGACGGTCGGGTCTTCAGCGAACCGCTGCCGCCGGTGGAAAGCCGGTCGGCACCCATGCCCTTCGGGCTGTTCCAGCGCGAACAGCGCAGCCTGTTCGGCGAGATCCTGGACTGGATGCTCACGCCGCTGCTGCTGCTGTGGCCACTCTCGCTGGTGCTCACCTGGTTCGTCGCGCAAGGCATTGCCAGCAAGCCGTTCGACCGCGCGCTCGAGTTCAACCTGCAGGCGCTCACCCAGTTTGTGGTTCGGGAAAACGACAAGATCACTTTCAAGCTCAACGCACAGGCACGCGACCTGCTGCGCGCCGACGACAGCGACCTCGTGTACTACCAGGTGCTCGACCCCCGCGGAACGCTCATCAGCGGTGAGCTGGATTTCCCGCCGCCGCGCGACAACGAAGCGCCGGAGCCCGGGCGCGTGATGCTGCGCGACGACGTGGTCCGCGGCGACGAGGTGCGGGTGGCCTACACCTGGCTGGCGCGCAACGACCCGCAGCGCCTGGTGCTGATGCAGGTGGCCGAAACCAAGGGCAAACGATCGACGCTGGCCGCCGAAATCGTCAAAGGCGTGATGGTGCCGCAGTTCGTGATCCTGCCGCTGGCGGTGCTGCTGGTGTGGCTGGCGCTGGTGCGCGGCATCCGCCCGCTCAACGAACTGGAGCAACGCATCCGCGCGCGCAAGCCCGACGACCTGAGCCCGATCGAGGAGTCGTTCATCCCGCAAGAAGTGGCTCCGCTGGTGTCGTCGATCAACGACCTGCTGACGCGATTGAAGGCCTCTCTCACCACACAAAAACGGTTTCTGGCCGATGCCGCGCACCAGCTCAAGACACCGCTGGCGGGTCTGCGCATGCAGGCCGAACTGGCCCAACGCGAAACCGACCCGGTGGAGATCCGCGGCTCGCTGCAGCAGATTGCACGCTCCAGCGCACGCGCCACACACACGGTGAACCAGCTGCTGGCGCTGGCCCGTGCCGAGACCACCGGCCGCACCCTGCCCAGCGCGCGCATCGACCTCGCCCGGCTGGTGCCCGACGTGGTGCAGGACTCGGTGCCGCGCGCGCTGGAGGCAGGCATCGACCTCGGCTTTGAAGGCCCGGACGACACGCCCGACGACTGCCTGATGGACGGCAATCCGACGCTGTTGCAAGAGATGGTGCGCAACCTGGTGGACAACGCGATCCACTACACCGGGCAGGGCGGGGTGGTCACGGTGCGTGTGCTGCTGGACCGTTTCAGCGGCGTGCAGATCCTGCAGGTGGAAGACGACGGCCCGGGCATCCCGGAGAACGAGCGCGAGTTCGTGATGCAGCCGTTTTACCGGGCGCTGGGCACCAACGTCGACGGCTCGGGCCTGGGCCTGGCGATCGTGCAGGAAATCGCCCAACAACACGGCGCTTCGGTGTCGATGGAAGATGCGCACCCGGAGCGCAGCCGCCGTGGACTGCGGGTGTCGGTGCGTTTCACACCGACCAAGCCACAGGTTCTGCGGGAATAACGCTCAGGCGGCTTTGTACACGTTGAGCTGCAACTTCTCGCGCTCGATCGCGCGGGCCACGCCGGGCAATTCGGCGAAGCGCTGCACCAGCTCCCACGTGGCCGGGAAATCGGCCGGGTTGATGCCGGCGTAGCCGCCCCAGCGCAGCAGCGTGAGCGCATACGCATCGAGCGCGCCGGGTCGCGCGCCCACCATCCAGGGAGCGGCTTTCGCAGCCAGGGCTTCGATCTCGCCCAGCAGCTCACGGTAACGCGCTGCGCCGAAGTCGCGGATGGCTTTCTGCGCGGCTTCGTCGTCGGTGAACTTCTGCGGCATGAACACGTGGGTGAACGTGGGGTGCACCGTGTTGTTCATCCAGGTCAGCACCTGCAGGGCACGGGCGCGCTCCAGGCCGGCCGGCGGCAGGATGCCGGCCATGGGCAACTTTTCGTCCAGGTACAACAGGATGGCCACGATCTGCGTGATGACCTCGTCGCCATCGACCAGCACCGGCACCTGGCCGCGCGGGTTCAGCGCCAGATACTCGGGCGCTCGCTGCTCACCTTTGTGCAGCTTCACCATCGATGGCTCGAATTCGACATTGGCCAGCTCGAGCATGGCGTGCGGCACGAAGGAGCAGGCACCGGGGGCGAAATACAGTTTCAGGCTCATGGGTTTGTCTCTTTTTCAGTTCAGGTGAGGGCTCAGCAGGCCCGCGATTTCAAACATGGTCACTTGCGGCTTGCCGAACACCGCCGCCAGCTTGGCGTCGGCGTTGACACGGCGCTTGTCGCCCGCGTCCTGCAGACCATTGGCCTTGATGTAGTCCCACAGCTTCTTCACCACCTCGGGACGCGACACCGCGCCTTCGCCGATCACCGCGGCCAGCGCGGCGCTGGGCTGTTTGCCGGTGGCGGCGGTGGTCTTGCGCGGGGCCTTGGCGGCCTTCACGGCGGGCGTTTTTTTCACCGCGGCCTTCTTGGCGGGCGCGGCTTTTGCGGCCACTTTGGCAGCAGCCTTCTTCGCCGGCGCACCCTTGGCCGGCGCGCCGGATGCGGTTTTGCGCGGCGGGAACTTGGACGGTGCGAACTCGAAGTTCACCTTGCCCGCCTCCTTGTCCCAGGCCAGGAAGGCCTTGAACGCGCGGCGTGTGCGCATGGAGACGAACTTGTCGAGCAGATCCGTCTTGCCGGTCTCCAGCAGCTTGCTCATCTGCTCGCGTGCCACCGGCTGCTGCAGGATGATCTTGCCGCTCTTGAAGTCGCAGGTAGGCGTGGGCTGCTGCTCGGTGGGCACCGAGCGGATGCACACGTAGTTGCTGCCGTGTTCGTGCACCGCGCCGCCGCACTTGGGACAGGCGCCCAGCGATTCGCTGGCGCTGAAGTCGACGATCTCGCCGCTTTCTTCGCCCTTCTTGTCGTCGCCAAAGTCAAACTCCAGCTTCCAGTTCTTGTCGTCCTCGCTGTACTTGAGCACGATCTCGGCCACGAAGGGCCAGCCCGCCTTGGAGCGGAAGCCGTCCAGAGGACCAATCTTCTTGTCCTTGAGCAGCAACTCGGATTCGTCCGGCTCGAAGGTGCGACCGGCCGGCGACTTGCCGAACGAGAAGCCGCAGCCTTCGCTGGAGCCATCTTTGCCGGTGCAGGTGTAGCGGCGGTAGTTTTCTTTCACCACGCCACCGCAGTTGGGGCAGGGCGTAGCCAGCGTGGCGTAGTTGCCCGGGATGGTGTCGCGGTCGTATTCCTTGGCCTTCTTCACCATGCGCTCGGTCATCTGCGCGATCTCGGCCATGAAGGCGCTGCGGCTGAGCTTGCCGTGCTCCATCTGCGCCAGCTTGTATTCCCATTCGCCGGTGAGTTCGGCCTTGGAAAGTTCTTCCACGCCCAGGCCGCGCAACAGCGTCATGAGCTGGAACGCCTTGGCCGTGGGGATGATCTCGCGGCCTTCGCGGAACATGTACTTTTCGGTCAACAAGCCTTCGATGGTGGCCGCGCGCGTGGCAGGCGTGCCCAGGCCTTTTTCCTGCATGGCCTCGCGCAGTTCGTCGTCGTCGACCAGCTTGCCCGCGCCCTCCATGGCGCCCAGCAACGTGGCTTCCGAATAGCGCGCCGGCGGTTTGGTTTTCAGGCCCTTGCTTTCCACCGACTCGGTGCGCACGGTTTCGCCTTCGCGCACCGGCACCAGGTTCTGGCCTTTGTCGCCTTCCTTGGCGTCGGTCACGTCCTCGGCGGCTTCCTTGCCGTAAACCGCCATCCAGCCCGGCTTCACCAGCACCTTGCCTTCGGTCTTGAAGTGGTGGCCGACCGACGAGGTGATGCGGGTGGTGACCATGAACTCGGCCGACGGGAAAAACACCGCCAGGAAGCGGCGCACCACGAGGTCGTACAGCTTCTGCTCGGCATCGCTCAGCCCACTGGGCGCTTGCAGCGTGGGGATGATGGCAAAGTGATCCGATACCTTGCTGTTGTCGAAGATGCGCTTGCTCGGGCGGATGTAATTGTTGTTGAGCGCGGTCAGCGCATGCGGCGCCAAGTGCTTCATGCCGCTGTTGGCGAGCATCTCGAAGGTTTCCTTCACCGTGGGCAAATAGTCCTCGGGCAGGGCGCGCGAGTCGGTCCGCGGATAGGTCAGCGCCTTGTGGCGCTCGTACAGGCTTTGCGCCAGCTGCAGCGTGGTCTTGGCCGAGAAGCCAAAGCGGCCGTTCGCCTCTCGCTGCAAACTGGTCAGGTCGTACAACAAGCCGCTGGCTTGCGTGGTCGGTTTGCTTTCGTCCTTGACGCTGGCGGCCTTGCCGCGCACCGCGTCGGCAATGGCCAGGGCCTCGCGCTGGCTCCACACGCGGTCGGCGCGCTGCTCCAGATCGGCGTCTTCGCCGGTGGGTTTCTTGAAAGCCGGGTCGAACCACTTGCCCGGGTATTCGCCGGCCTCGGCCAGAAAGCTCGCGTGGATTTCCCAGTAGTCGCGGCTGCGGTGGGCGCGGATCTTCTCTTCGCGCTCGACCACGATGGACAGCGTGGGTGTCTGCACCCGGCCGACCGTGGTCAGGAAGAAGCCGCCGTCGCGCGAGTTGAACGCGGTCATGGCGCGGGTGCCGTTGATGCCCACCATCCAGTCGGCCTCGGACCGGCTGCGCGCGGCGTCGGCCAGGCCCTGCATTTGCTCGTTGGTGCGCAGGTGCTCGAACCCGTCGCGAATCGCCGCAGGTGTCATGGACTGCAGCCACAGGCGCTGCACCGGCTTGCCCAGGCTCTGGTAGCTGCCGCCTTTCAAGCCTCCGGCGTACTGCTCGATCAGGCGAAAGATCAGCTCGCCCTCGCGGCCCGCGTCGCAGGCGTTGATGAGTCGGGCCACGTCCTTGCGCTTGGCCTGCTTGACCACGGCGGAGAGGCGCGACTTGGTCTTGTCGATCGGCTTGAGTTCAAAGTAGGGCGGCAGCACCGGCAGGTGGGCAAAGCTCCACTTGCCGCGCTTGACGTCGAACTCTTCAGGCGCGGCGATTTCCACCAGGTGGCCCACAGCGGAAGTGACCACGTACTGGTCGTTCTCGAAGTGGTCGTCGTGCTTCTCGAACTTGCCCGCCACCGGGGTGAGCGCACGCACGATGTCCTGGGCCACGGACGGCTTTTCGGCAATGACCAGCGTTTTGGCTGAACCTTCGTTTTTCATCTCTACAATCAACTTTCCACGCGCGTGTACACGCGCACATGGGCACGCGCACACTCGCGCGCACCTGCATGAAACAACCTTACCAAATATTCCGGCCGTGACGAAAAGCCCCAAAAAGTCGACTGCGCCCGCTGAAAAACCAGCCTCGGTCGAGAAGTCCAACGGCGCTGGCCGGCGCATCCAGACGCGCAAGTCCGGCGTGCACGGCCGCGGGGTCTACGCCGTGGTGGACCTGGCCGAGGGCGAAACACTGATTGAATATGTGGGCGAGGTCATCACCTGGGACGAAGCCCTGCGCCGCCACCCGCACGACCCGACCGACCCGAACCACACCTTCTATTTCCACATCGACGAAGAGCACGTGATTGACGCCAAGTTTGGCGGCAACTCGGCGCGCTGGATCAACCACAGCTGCGCACCCAACTGCGAGGCCGAGGTGGACGAGGGCCGCGTGTTCATCCGCGCGCAGCGCAACATCCAGGCCGGCGAAGAGCTGTTCTACGACTACGGCCTGGTGATTGACGAGCCCTACACCCCCAAACTCAAGGCCGAGTACCCCTGCTGGTGTGGTGCGAAAAAATGCCGCGGCACGCTGCTCGCACCCAAGCGCGCGGGCAAAGCGTCAAAGCTGGGCTGAGTGGCCCATGGCCGACACCCTGATCCGCCACGCAGAAGCCATCTGGCAGGCCGTCGAGCCGACACTGCCGGGGTTCACGGTGGAGGTGCTGCCCAGCATCGACTCCACCAGCAGCGAACTCATGCGCCGCGCACGCAGCGGCCTGATGGAGCCCGTGTTGCTCGCCGCCGAAGACCAGACGGCGGGGCGCGGGCGCCTGGGCAAGGGCTGGCACAGCAAGCCCGGTCAATCGCTCACGTTTTCGCTGGCCATGCCCTTGGCACCCGCCACCTGGTCGGGCCTGTCGCTGGCGGTGGGCGTGAGCCTGGCGCAGAGCCTGCACCCCGACGTGCGCCTGAAATGGCCCAACGACCTCTGGCTGCACCAACGCAAGATCGGCGGCATCCTCGTAGAAACAGCCAGCACCGGCGAGGCTGGTCAGGGCCAGCGCATGGTGGTGATCGGCGTGGGCATCAACGTGGCGCGGCCCGAGGTGTCGGCGGTGGCCGCGCTGGTGCCCGACGGTGCGGCCGTGACGGCCATGGCGCCGGCCGGTCTGTCTGAAGTGCTGGTGGGCATCACGCCGGGCGAGGTGCTGGAGCGCGTGGCGCCGGCCCTGGTGCGCGACATCCAGGCGTTTGCCTCGCAAGGCTTCGCGGCGTTTGCCCAGCGTTTTGCCCAGTTGGATGCCCTGCATGGCCAGCCGGTGCAGCTCTCGGACGGCACGCGCGGCACGGCCTGCGGCGTGAACGACGACGGTGCCCTGCAGGTGCTCACCGAACGCGGCATGCAGACGGTGACCAGTGCCGAAGTGAGTGTGCGCCCATGCTGAAGTGGGCCATCTGGTTGCTGGTGCTCGGCAACGCGGGCTACTTTGCTTGGTCGCAGGGCTACCTGGACACGCTGGGTCTGAAGCCCGTCGAACAACGCGAACCGCAACGCATGGCGCAGCAGGTGCGCCCAGAGACCTTGCGCCTGCTCAACGGCCCACGGCCCGAGACCGCACCGGTCGTGTCGGCGCCCGTGCCGGAAGCACCGGCTGCAGTGGTGGTTGAGCCGCCACTTCCGGCACCCAGCGTGTCCGAACCCGTTGCGCCCGCACCTGCGCCCCCGCCCTCATCCACCGTGGCGGTGGCGGCCGGCAGCGGCCCGCGCGCGTGCTGGCAGGCCGGCGGCTTCACCAACGATCAGGCCGAGCTGCTGCGCGCCGAACTGGCCTTGCTCGGCTTGCCTGCATCGGGCTTCTCGTTCACAGAGGTGCGCAGCGGTGGGCGCTGGATCGTCTACATGGGCCGCTACGACAACCAGCAGCAGGTCGATCGCAAGAAAGACGAGCTGCGCGCGCTGGGCGTGTCTTTCCGCGAGATCAACGCCCCCGGCCTGGCCCCCGGCCTGGCCCTGGGCACCTATTCCTCCGAAGCGGCGGCGCAGCAAGCCCTGCAGAAGGCCGAGCGCGATGGCATCCGCACGGCCAAGGTGGCGCAGGAGCGGGCCGAGAGTCAGAGCGTCACGGTGCGCCTGCCGGCGATCACCGACACCCAGCGCGCCGCCATCGACGGTTTGGGCGAGGCCATGGCGGGCAAGCGCCTGCAGCGCTGCGGCTGAACCCTGCTCAGGTCAGGCGCCGGGTGCGGCGCTGCTGCCAGCAGACGGCGAGCACCCAGGCCCACAGGGCCAAGCCCCAGAACAGGCTGCTGGAGCCGCCCCCGCCACCGCTGGTGGCGGGAAATGCGGCGACCACGGTCACGGTGTCGCTGCCGCTGCGCGCGGTCGGCAAGAAATCGTCGGTGACGGTGAGCCGGAATACATAGGAGGCCTGCGAGTTGGGCAGGCTCACGCCGGCCATGGCCGTTGACGCATTCGTGATGGCCACTGTGGGTCCGCTGACCTGGGTCCATTGGTGGCTGGCAATGTTGAAGCCTGTGAGCGCCACGCTGGCCGAGCCGTTGAGCGAGATCGCCGTGCCTGGAGTGACGGTGCCGATGGGGGTGATGACCGCCGCCGGGCCGGTGGCCAGCTGGACCGATGTGGCGGCGTCGAGGAGGCCGGCGCCGCAGGTGGTGGTGGTGCACTCGCACAAACCGCTGGTGGGCAGGGTACATTGGCCAAAGGCGACATCGATGTGGCCGCGGGCGGCGGCGGCCTGCTTCATGCGTTCAATCAGCGCAGTGGGTGTCAGCGCGCTGTTGACGGACAGCATGAGGCTGGCCACACCCACGGCCTGGGGCACGGCAAAGCTGGTGCCCTGCTTGTAGCCGTATCCATTGACACCCGGCACGGTTGTCCCAGCATTGTCGGTGGAGAGCAGCAGGTTCACGTCGCCCGCTTCGTCGGAGCCACCCGGCGCAGAGAGCGCCACCTGCGGACCGAAGCTGGAGTAGTCGGCCTTGGCGCCGTCCTTGCGCACAGCCGCCACCGTCATGACGCGCTGGCAGTCGGCGGGCCGCTTGAGCGCACCGCTGCCGTTGCCCGCAGCCACCACCACCAGCGCACCGGCGTCGGTCGCGGCGTTGATGGCGTCCTGGTAAGCCGCGCTGCAAGGCGCGTCGCCACCGAAGCTCAGGTTGATCACGCGCGCCGGGTTGTTGTTGGTCGGCACGCCCGCCACCGGCAAGCCGGCGGCCCAGCGCACTCCGTCCAGCAGGTCGGAGACCAGTGCACCGCACTTGCCCGCCACGCGCACCGGCAGGATGCGGGCACCCCAGTTGATGCCGGCCACACCTGCGCCATTGTTCGTGGCGGCAGCGATCTGGCCGGTGATGAAGGTGCCGTGCCACGAGCTGTTGGCAACGTCGCACTGCGCAAACAAAGTCGTCTGCGACTCGGCGAGCGTCACCCAGTCCCCTGGGTCGCTGGCGTCGGCATCGCGCCCGCCGCCGTCGTTGGCCACGTCCACGTCGCTCACCAGGTCATATCCCGCCAAAAGGCGTGCACCCAGCAGCGCAAAGTCGGGGTGATCGAACCGCACCCCGCCGTCAACCACAGCCACCACCACAGGCGTGCCTGTGCTGCCCGTGGTCAGGTGCCAAGCGCTGGGCAGGTTCATGGCGGCGGGGTTTCCGCCACCCGGCACCTGCAAATGCCACTGATCGTTGAAATTTGGATCGTTGGGCGTCACGGTCTGCAGCCGCTTCACAAACACATTGGGCTCGACCCAGGCCACGTCGGGGTGCAGGCGCACACGGCGCATCGCGTCCTCAAGTGAGCGGCCCTTCAGGGGCCGATCGAATTTCAGCAGGGCAGCGTTGCCCGCCTCGCCTGCTTCTCGCAGCGGCAAGCCCACATCCCTGGCCAAGCGGCGGGTGCGTTCCCGTGTCTGGTCGGACGCGGCTTTCCAGCGCGCACGCGCCCGCTCGCGCTCGTTGGCTCGTGGACTGCGGTCGATCAGCTCGGCTTCGGTATCGGCGGCCGAAACACGGTAGCCGATGATCAGGCCCTGGGCCGGCGCGTCAACACCTTGGGCCAGCGCCGATGCGCACGCCAGCAGGACTGCCAGCCCCAGGGCGACGAACCGGTTCTTGTATCCGAGATGTAAAAGCATGCCGGTTTGTAGCACGGGCAAGCGAGCGTTTGCACCTCATTTGACGGAGCTCCCGCGTGGGTGTTGGTCGCTTCAGACAACCGCCGAACGGCGCTGTGTTTGTGTGGCAAACCAGTCCAGCGCATCGTTCCACAGCGGCTGGGCCCTGGGCCTGAAATAACCCATATGCCCGATGGCGCCCAGGCCCGCGCGGCGGGCATCGAGCGTGACGCTGCGCACCTCGGCGTTGCGGTAGCCGGCCATGAAGGCGTCGCGCGAGGCCGGCGGTGCCCAGGCATCGTCCAGCGCGTTCACGGCGACGATGGGGAAACGCACATCGCCAAAACGCTCGGTGGTCGCACGCATGGCCGGATCGTCGAAAAAGTAGCGCGGGAAGCGGCACCACTGGCGCCACTGGCGGTACACATCGATCGGCAGGTCTTCGCCCATGCCGAGCCGGCTCCACGGCAAATAGCCGGCCATGCGCGTCCACACCGGCCCCAGCACGCGCCACATGAAGAGCACGCGCAGGCGCTCCAGCGGCGGCATCCAGCCGTGCCAGCCAGCGCCGGTGGCGAAGGTGTATGCCCCGTCCACCGCACCGGGGTCGGGCAACAGGCCCAGGGCGTGGCCGCCATAGGAATGGCCGACCAGGTACAGCGGCATGCCCTCCTGGCGCATGGCCTCCACCGCTGCGGCAAGGTCGAGCCGGCCCCAGTCGAGGTAGTCCATGCGAAAGCCCTTGAGCGTGCTCGGGGCTGACTGCCCGATGCCGCGGTAGTCCAGCGTGAGCACGTCAAAGCCCCGGCGCGCGGCGTGCTCGGCAAAGCGCTTGTAAAAACCTTGGGGTACGGCGGTGGCGCCACCGACCACCAGGTGGCCACGCGGTGGAGACGGGCTGTGGAATCGGTGCGCAACCAGCGGGTAGCCGTCGGCAGCGGTCAGCGTGAGCCGCTCGGTGCGCACGGCCTGGTTGTTGGCGTCGGTGGAGGGAAAGTGGTTCATGAAAAGTCTCCGGTGAGGCATTCAGCGAGCCGTGCTGCTGGCCAGCAACGAGAGCAGGGTCTCGGTGGCCTGGGTGATGGGTTCGGTGCTCTGGGCCACACGGGCCTGGAGCAGGCCCCCTTCGTAGGTCGCAACGATGAGGGCGGCGATGCCCTGTGCTTGCGCGCGCGGCTCGCCGTGCTGCTCCAGCGCCAGCGCGATGCGCTCGCGCAGCGTGGCGAACGCGCGGGCCAGGGCTTCGCGCAGGGCGAGATCTTCCGGTGTGGTTTCCAGCGCCACAGTGGCCAGCGGACAGCCCGACTCGAAACCCGTCTCGCTCAACCGGCCGGTGGCGCCCGCCATCCAGCGGCGCGTGGCCTCGATCGGGTCCGTCTTCTGCGCGAGCAGGGTGTCGAGTCCGCGCAGCATGCGCGCCACCACATCGTCGATCGCGGCCACGGCCAACTCGGTCTTGCCGCCGGGAAAGTGGTGGTACAGCACACCCTTGGGCGCACCGGCCTGGGCCAGCAGCTCGGTCAGGCCGATGCCGTGCAGGCCGCGCCGGCGCAAGGCGTCGGTCATGGCGGCGATCAGGCGTTCGCGGGTGCCGGGGGTGGGTGTGTCGGTCATGACCGCAAATCTATAGACCGGTCGGTCTAGTGTCAAGCATTGAAATTGTCCATTTCAGATAAATATGGACAATAATCGGCGAAAAGCCGGTCTCAACCCATGCAGCAGTTTTCCTCCACCCAAGCCAAACAGAACTTCGGCCAGCTCATGAAGGCGTCGGCACTCGCGCCGGTGGCCATCGAGCGGCATGGCAAGGTGCAGGCGCTCGTGATGTCGCCCGAGTTCCATGGCGCTGGGCGGGCAGCGCAGGACCCGTTGGCCGAACGCCGCCTGGCTCGGCTGCAGCAGGCAGGCATCGAGAAAGACCGGCTCCTGCGCCACCACCGCATTGCCCTGGACCTGCTCACGCTCTCGCCTACCGAGCGCGAGGGCCTGATCCAGCAGGCGCGCGACACGGTCGAGCGCTGGCGCAGTGAACGGCTCAGCAGCCGTGACTACGTGGATCGCTGGGCGGCGCTGCTGGCCTTGCCCCTGCAGCAGCTGGCGCGCGAGATGGTGTCGGACGCCGACGGCTGGGGTACGGCCTTGCGCCAGAACTCGCCCTGGGTGGGGCCATACGCATGAACCTGGATGCGCTCTTTGCCTTGCTGGCCCAGGCCCGCAAACTCTCGGGCCACAGCGACTACGTGGTGATCGGCAGCCTGTCCATTCTCGGGCTGGAAGACGCGTTCGACATCCCGGATGACATGACACTGTCCAACGACATCGACTGCTACACCCGCGACGACCCCGACCGAACCTTTGACCTGATGGCAGCACTCGGGGAAAATTCCGCCTGGCACCAAAGCCACGGCTACTTCCTCGACGCGGTCACGCCCGCCTTGCCCACCCTGCCGGAAGGTTGGCAGACGCGCCTCATCCCGACGTCGCGGGAGGGGTTGACCGCCTGGTTTCTCGACCCGAACGACGCGGCCATCTCCAAGTACGCGCGCGGCGAGCCTCGCGACCGGCGCTGGATTCGCGCCGGGATCCGCTCGGGCGTGGTCTCCCTGCCCCTGGTGAGCTCGCGCCTGCGCAGCGTGACGTTTCTCGACGACGAAGAGTCGCGCCGGGCACGCCGGTTGATGGAAGAAGACGAAGCCTGGCGCGCCTCTGCAACAAACTGACGCACCCAACAAAAAAGCGCCCGAAGGCGCTTTTTTGTTGGGTGCAGGCGGGTGCTTACTTGGCCACCACGCGAACCATTTCCAGGCACTTGTTGGAGTAGCCCCACTCGTTGTCGTACCAGCTCACCACCTTGACGAAGGTGCTGTCCAGCGCGATGCCAGCGTCGGCGTCGAAGATGGAGGTGCGGGTGTCACCACGGAAGTCGGTAGCCACGACCTTGTCGGTGGTGTAGCCCAGCACGCCCTTCAAGGCACCTTCGCTTTGCGACTTCATCTCGGCGCAGATTTCGGCGTAGGTGGCGGGGCTGTTGAGTTCCACCGTGAGGTCGACCACCGACACGTCGGAGGTCGGCACGCGGAAGCTCATGCCGGTGAGCTTCTTGTTCAGCTCGGGAATCACCACCCCAACGGCCTTGGCCGCGCCGGTGCTGCTGGGGATGATGTTTTCCAGGATGCCGCGGCCGCCGCGCCAGTCCTTGTTGCTCGGGCCGTCCACGGTTTTCTGCGTGGCGGTGGCGGCGTGCACGGTGGTCATGAGACCGCGCTTGATGCCCCACTTGTCGTTGAGCACCTTGGCAATGGGCGCCAGGCAGTTGGTGGTGCACGAGGCGTTGGAGATGATGGCCTCGCCCTTGTAGGTCTTGTCGTTGACGCCATAGACGAACATGGGGGTGTCGTCCTTGGAAGGCGCGGACAGGATGACCTTCTTGGCGCCGGCGTCCAGGTGCTTCTGGGCCGTGACCTTGTCGAGGAACAGGCCGGTGGATTCGATCACGATGTCGGCGCCGACTTCGTTCCACTTCAGGTTGGCCGGGTCGCGCTCTTGCGTGAGGCGGATCTTCTTGCCGTTGACCACCAGCGTGCTGCCTTCGACGCTGACGTCGCCCTTGAAGCGGCCATGCACGCTGTCGTACTGCAGCATGTAGGCCAGGTACTCGGGCTCCAGCAGGTCGTTGATGGCGACGACTTCGATGTCGGCGAAGTTCTGCAGCGCGCTGCGCAACACGTTGCGCCCGATGCGGCCAAAGCCGTTGATGCCGATCTTGATGGTCATGTCTCGAGTCTCCTGAAGGGTTTCAAACAAAGATGAACAAACTCATTTCGCCAGCACGGCGCGCACCGTGTCGGCCACATTGGCGGGCGTGAAGCCGAAGTGCTCGAACAGCACCGGGGCCGGTGCCGACTCGCCGTAGGTGTCCAGACCCACGACGGCGGCCACGCCGTACTTCCACCAGCCGTCGGTGGAGCCCATTTCCACCGCCACACGCGGCACGCCGGCCGGCAACACCGAGGCTTTGAAAGCGGCGCTCTGACGGTCAAAGGTGGTGGTGCTGGGCATGGAGACCACGCGCACGGCGATCTTGTGTTCCTTGGCCAGCAGCTCCTGGGCTTTCAGCGCCAGTTGCACTTCGGAACCGGTGGCGATGATCACCGCCTGCGCCTTCTTCTTCAGGCCCACTTCGCTCGGCTCGGCCAGCACATAGGCGCCCTTGCTGATGTCGCCCAGATCGCTCTTGGGCGCGTAGGGCAGGTTCTGGCGGCTGAGCAGCAGAGCGGTGGGGCGGCTGGCGTTTTCCAGCGCCACGGCCCAGGCCACGGCGGTCTCGGCGGTGTCGGCGGGGCGCCAGACGTCCAGGTTGGGAATGAGGCGCAGGCTGGCCGCGTGTTCCACCGACTGGTGGGTCGGGCCGTCTTCGCCCAGACCGATGGAGTCGTGGGTCATGACATAGACCACCGGAACCCCCATCAGCGCCGACAGGCGCATCGACGGGCGGGCATAGTCGGTAAAGCACATGAAGGTGCCGCCATAGGCGCGCACGCCGCCATGCAGGGCCAGACCGTTCATCGCGGCGGCCATGCCATGTTCGCGGATGCCGTAATAGACATAGCGGCCCTTGCGGTCTTCGGGTGTGAACACGCCCATATCGGCGGTCTTGGTGTTGTTCGACCCGGTAAGGTCAGCCGATCCGCCGATGGTCTCGGTCATCACCGGGTTCACTGCGGCCAGCACCTTTTCCGATGCGGCGCGGGTGGCGAGTTTCGGCAGGTCTTCCACCGCCTGCTTTTTCACGGCGCGGATGGTGGATGACAGCTTGTTCGGCGCGTCACCGGCGAAGATGCGGGTGAATTCGGCCTGTTTGGCGGGTGACAGGGCGCTCATCCGCGCCTCCCAGTCGGTGCGGGCGGATGTGCCTTTGGCACCAACCTCTTCCCACCAGGACTTCACATCCGATGGCACCTCGAACGCGGCACTGGTCCAGCCGTAGCCGTCTTTGGCGGCCTGCATCTGCGCCTTGTCGGTCAGCGCGCCATGGCCTTTGGAGGTGTCTTGCGCGGCATGGCCGATGGCGATGTGGGTTTTGCAGGCGATCATCGCCGGGCGCGGGCTGGCCTTGGCGGCGGCGATGGCGCGGTCGATGTCTTCGGGATCGTGGCCGTCGCAGGCAAACACATCCCAACCCGAGGCGGCGAAGCGGGCTTTCTGGTCGGTCACATCCGACAGTGACACTTTGCCGTCGATGGTAATGCCATTGTCATCCCACAGCACGATCAGCCGCGACAGTTGCAGCCTGCCCGCAAGGCCGATGGCCTCCTGGCTGACGCCCTCCATCAGGCAGCCGTCGCCGGCGATGACATAGGTGTAATGGTCCTGAACCTTGGCCCCCCAACGGGCGCGCAGGGATTCTTCGGCCATGGCAAAGCCCACCGCGTTGGAAATGCCCTGACCCAGCGGGCCGGTGGTGGTTTCCACCCCCTGCACATGGCCGTATTCCGGGTGGCCTGCGGTGATCGCCCCCCATTGGCGGAAGTTCTTCACCTGATCCAGCGTCATGTCCGGATAGCCGGTCAGGTACATCAGACTGTAGAGCAGCATCGAGCCATGGCCCGCCGACAGGATGAACCTGTCCCGGTCGGGCCAGCGCGGCGCGCTTGCATCAAACTTCAGGTGGTTGGCAAACAGCACGGTCGCCACATCGGCCATGCCCATCGGCATGCCCGAATGGCCGGAATTGGCGGCGGCCACGGCATCCAGCGTCAGGGCGCGGATGGCGGTGGCGCGCATCCAGTGATCGGGGTGGCGGTCGCGCAGGGTCTGGATGTCCAAGGCCGGGCTCCTCATTCTCGGATCTATGCGTCTGCAGGTTCCTTACCACCCCGGACGGCAAGATCAAGCACGCCGGGCCGCCTGTTGACGATATGGGGCGGTCCTTACGCTTTGTTTACGCTAAGATCGGGGTTGACCTGCAAGGCTGCGATTCGCACCGTGGCTTTGGGCAGCGTAAACACCGGGACAGCCGGGAAAGAGGGGGCATGGATAACATTGCCGAGTTGGAGCGTCGGATTGCAGCGGCGCTGATGCGGATCGGCGACGGGGTGGAAGCCCTGTCCGCAAAAGAGCCGGAGCCTGATGGCGCAGCGCCCGTGGCCACGCTGGCCGATGGCGTGGCCGAGGCCGAGATCGCGCGCCTGAACGAAGCGCTGGACGAAGAGCGGACAGTGAGCGCGCAGCTGAACGAACGCCTGCGCGCCCTGCGCCGTGACCCGGCGGCGGACAAACAGCCCGAGCTGGAGGCCGAGATCGAACGGCTGAGCCGGTTGCTGGATGTGCAGGGGCTGGAAATGCAGCGCTTGAAAAAAACCGTGGTGGGCTTGCGCGAACAGCTGCGCCTGATGACAGAGGCGCAGGCCGAAGGCCGGGTAGAACCGCATCTGATCAACAAGGCGATGCTGACCGAGCTGGAGGCGCTGCGCGCCCTGCGCGCGGCCGAAGCGGCCGAGCTGGATGAGCTGATTGCAGCCCTTGACCCGCTGGCTGCACGACAAGAGGGGGTGGCACAGGATGCCTGATGTAACAGTCTCTATCGGCGGGCGCGAGTTTCAGGTCGCCTGTCAGGCCGGCGAGGAACATTTCCTGCAGGCCGCCGCTGCGATGCTGAATGCCGAAGCCGACCCGCTGGTGCAACAGATGGGGCGTCTGCCGGAATCGCGGATGCTGCTGATGTCGGGTCTGATGCTGGCCGACAAGACCGCGGCGCTGGAGGATGAGAACCGCCAGCTGAAAGAGCGGCTGACCGTGCTGCAAGCGCGCCCCGCAGCGCAGGTGGAAAAGGTCGAGGTGCCGGTCATCCCGCCGCAGGTGTTCGAGACCATGGCCGAAATCGCCGCGCGGGCCGAGGCGCTGGCCGACCGCATCGAAGAACGGGCGCAGGGGTGAAGGCGGCCATTGCACTGTGTGCGATGGCACTGGCCACGCAGGCCGGGGCTGAGCCGATGATGGTGCAGAACCTGCGCTATGCCTGTGACCGCGGGGTCGAGGTGCCAGCGACCTTTGTGACCGGGCCGGAAGATGCGCTGGTGGTGCTGCAGATCGAGGGCAGCCAGATCCTGCTTTATCAGGAGGTCGCGGCATCGGGGGCGCGCTATGCCTGGCCATCGGACGGGGCAAGCTATGTGCTGTGGTCCAAGGGCGATGAGGCGACGATCTACTGGCGCGAGGGCGACACCGAGGTGCCGCTGCTGGCCTGCAAAGAGCAAATGTAAAAAGGCCCGCAGATCTGCGGGCCTTTTCATATGGTTGCGCGCCTGTCTTGAAGTAAAGCCTCAGGAGGCGTTGGCTTCGCGGATCTTTTCGGCGGCGTCTTTGTCATAGGTGACGCCCTTTGCCTCAAACAGCGCATCAAGCTCGCCCGACAGGGTCATTTCGGTGATGATATCGCAGCCGCCGACAAATTCGCCTTTGACGTAAAGCTGCGGAATGGTGGGCCAGTCGGAGAAATCCTTGATGCCCTGCCGGATTTCTGCGTCAGCCAGCACGTTCACATCGGCAAACTCGACGCCCATGTAATTCAGCACGCCCGCCACGCGGCTGGAAAACCCGCATTGCGGCATCATCTTGGTGCCCTTCATGAACAGCACCACGTCGTTCGACTCAACGGTGTCCTTGATCTGGTCTTGTGCGCTCATCAGCGTGTTCCTTTGATTATTCCGGGGCGCGGGTGGTCAGCGCCAATGCGTGCAATTCACCGCTCGATCCGTCCATCTTGCCTTTCAGGGCGGCATAGACCGCGCGCTGTTGCTGCACGCGGTTCAGGCCCCGGAAGGATTCGTCGACCACTTCGGCCGAGAAATGCTGGCCATCATCGCCCTGAACCGTAATGCGTGCCTGCGGAAAGCTGGCACGGATCAGCGTCTCAATCTCGCGGGCGTCAATGGGCATGGGCAGCTCCTGTTCTTGCTTCCCCCAAATCTAGGGTGCGGTTGCGTGGTCTGCAAGGCAGGTTCAGGCAGTCAAAAGCCCAAGTGCCGCTTCAAACGCCGTTCGATAGGTCTGGCTGAGGGTGCTGAGCGGGGCAGACTGATCGCCCAGCGTCACCACATCGCCACCAAACCGCCCGACCACGGTGACCGGTACGCCCGCAGAATGGCCAGCAGATTTGAGGCCGTGCAGCGTTCTGGGATCGATTGCGACCAGATAGCGGGCCTGATCTTCGCCAAAAAGCGCTGCGATATCGCCGGTTTCCAGTGCCAGGCCCAGACCTGCGGCTTCGGCCATTTCAAACGCGGTCAGCGCCAGACCGCCATCGGACAGGTCGGAACAGCAGCGAAAGCTGCGTGCCTGCGCGCGGATAAAATCGCCGTGGCGCTTTTCCATCCCCAGATCCACCGGGGGGGCATCGCCGGTTTCCATCCCGAAGGCTTCGGCCAGCAGGGCCGACTGGCCCAGATGGCTGCCGGTGGCCCCGATCAGCACCGCCAGATCGCCAGTCTGTGGTTTGCCATGGATCAGAAGATCCAGCGTCGGCAGAATGCCGACAGCCCCAATGGTGGGGGTGGGCAGGATGCCGGAGCCATCGGTTTCGTTGTAAAGCGAGACGTTGCCGGACACGATCGGCATATCCAGCGCCGCGACAGCAGCCCCGATACCTTTGATCGCGCCGACCAGCTGGCCCATGATTTCCGGCTTTTCCGGGTTGCCGAAGTTCAGGTTGTCGGTGGTGGCCAGCGGGGTTGCCCCCATCGCGGTCAAATTGCGGTAGGCTTCAGCCACCGCCTGCTTGCCGCCCTCAAACGGGTTGGCCTTTACATAGCGCGGCGTCACGTCAGAGGTGAAGGCGAGCGCCTTTTGGGTGCCATGCACCCGCACCACACCGGCGGGCAGGCCGGGGGTGATGATGGTGTCAGCACCGACCTGTGAATCGTATTGCTCCCACACCCATGCCTTGTGGGCATAGCTGGGGCTGGCGATCAGCGCGCGCAGGGCGTCGAGCGGGGCAATCGCGGGAATGTCGCCCAAGGCCGCGGCGGCGGGGGTTTCCACCCATGGCCGGTCGTATTCGGGGGCGGTGGACGACAGTTTCGACAGCGGCAGATCGGCCTTTACGTCATTGCCGTGCAGGATCAGGAAGCGGTCTTCGGGGATGGTTTCGCCCACGATGGCGAAATCGAGGTCCCATTTGACGAAGATCGCGCGGGCCACATCCTCCAGTTCCGGTTTCAGAACCATCAGCATCCGTTCCTGCGATTCCGACAGCATCATCTCATAGGCGGTCATATGGGTTTCGCGCTGCGGCACATCGGCCAGTTGCAGCTTGATGCCCAGACCGCCCTTGTCGCCCATTTCGACGGCAGAGCAGGTGAGGCCAGCCGCCCCCATGTCCTGAATGGAAATCACGGCACCCGATTGCATCAGCTCCAGACAGGCTTCCAGCAGGCGCTTTTCGGTGAAGGGGTCGCCGACCTGAACGGTGGGGCGTTTTTCCTCAATCGTGTCGTCGAATTCCGCGCTTGCCATGGTGGCACCGCCGACGCCGTCGCGTCCGGTTTTGGCACCAAGGTAGACCACCGGCATCCCGACGCCACTTGCGACCGAATAGAAAATCTTGTCGGCATCGGCCAGACCCGCCGCAAAGGCGTTGACCAGACAGTTGCCGTTGTAGGATTTGTGGAAGCGCACTTCGCCGCCCACGGTCGGCACGCCAAAGGCGTTGCCATAGCTGCCCACGCCTTCCACCACGCCCTTGACCAGATGCGCGGTTTTGGGGTGGCTTGGCAGACCAAAGGACAGCGCGTTCATCGCGGCAATCGGGCGCGCGCCCATGGTGAACACATCGCGCAGGATGCCGCCGACGCCGGTGGCCGCACCCTGATGCGGTTCGATATAAGACGGGTGATTGTGCGACTCCATCTTGAAGATGACCGCCTGACCATCGCCGATATCGACCACGCCCGCGTTTTCGCCGGGGCCGCAGATGACTTGCGGGCCGGTGGTGGGCAGGGTGCGCAGCCACTTCTTGGACGACTTGTAGGAGCAGTGCTCGTTCCACATCGCCGAGAAGATGCCAAGTTCGGTAAAGTTCGGCTCGCGCCCGATGATCTCAAGGATCCGCGCATATTCATCGGGTTTGATCCCGTGCTTTGCGATCAACTCGGGCGTGATTGCGGGTTCGGTCATGGCTGGTTTCCCCGGTGCGGACAGTCCCTCGCGCTTTAGGCGAAAGGAGGCGCAAGGGGAAGGGGCAAAGGCAGCAAAGGCCCCGGCACAGATGCGCCGGGGCCTCGGACTTTGCGATCAAAAGCGGAGATCAGTTGGTGGTGCTGTCGCTGTCGCTATCGCTGTCAGCGCTGTCGTCGGCATCGGCACCGTCTTCGTCATTGCGGTTCTCAGCCGGGTCGACCAGCGCGCTCAGCACTTCTGCTTTGGTCCATGGCACCACGACCGTACCGTCAGAGACCTGACCGGGAGCCAGCAGGATCTGGGCGTTGTCGGCTTCGGCACCGACTTCCTGATCAAGATCGACCAGAATGGCGATGGTGCCATCCTCATTCGCGGCCGCACTGGTCACGGTGCCAAGCATCTGTTCATCAGACGACATCACAGTGTTGCCGATAAAGGCTTCGGAAACCGAAGTGACGGTTTCGCCTGCGCCGGTGCCCAGATTGCTGGTGCCGTCAGCGACGGCCGAAATGCCGACAACGGGTTTGATGTCAGTCGTGTCGCTGGTCACCTGAGCCAGAGCCGGGAAAGCAACGAACGCACTCAGGGCAGTGCTGACGAGAAGTTTTTGCAGTTTGGTCATCGTATTCATCCTTTTGATGTTGATTGACAAACAGTCATGGACAGACAACCCGCTGCGGCGGCTCTGGTTGCATGGCGATGACAAAAAACAGGCGCAATCGCGCACTCGGTGAAAAGCCGCCGGAACGCGCAAAACGGGTTGCGGATTTTCGCCGGTGGCATTCGCGGGATGGAACCAAGTGGCTTTTCGCGCACATACAGCTGGCTGCCGCTTGGCGTGTGGACTCGACAGCGCCCGTTATGCGGGCGGATACCGCGGCAACGCGCTGAATTTGGCGGCAATGCTCAGAAAAGCAAAAAAAAGGCCGAGCAAAAGCTCGGCCTAAGTCCAACAGGGAGGTATGAAGCGCACAAGAGCAACCGCTCAACTGCCCGCTTCATGGGTGGATTTAGGCATGCTTAGGATTCGGGGCAAGTCCAAACAGGCTGCTGATGCAGCATGTCCGCTATGCGCTGCGTGCATGGCTAGGCGCGCAATAGGCGCACACCCTGATCACTCCACCTGCTGGCGTTTGCGATAGGCGAAGATTTCTTCGGTCACGAATTCGCGGAACGCGGCCACGCGCTTGGAATGGCGCAGCTCTTCGGGGTAGGCGAGGAAGACCGGCACCTCGGCGCTTTCGGTTTCGGGCAGCACGCGCACCAGATGCGGGAAATCTTCGGTGATGTAATCGGGCAGCACGCCGATGCCCAGATGGTTCAGCACACCTTGCAGCACGCCGAAGTAGTTGTTGACGGTCAGGGTGGACGGGATGTCATGCGCCATCAGCTCCTGCACCAATGACGCACCTGCCGCAACCTGCGGCACGCCCGCGTGCTGCGCAATCAGCCGGTGCTGCGAGAAATCGGTCATCGCCATGGGCGTGCCCTGTTCGGCCAGATATTCCGGTGACGCATAGAGCCGCATCTTGATGTTCATCAACCGCTTGCGGATCAGATCGGCCTGCGAGGGTTCTTTCATGCGGATCGCCACATCGGCTTCGCGCATCGGCAGGTCGAGCACGCGTTCTTCCAGCATCAGGTCGATCTTCAGGCTGGGGTATTTCTTGTACAGGTTCGCCAGACGCGGGGCGAGCCAGAGCGTGCCGAAGCCGGTTGTGGTGGTGACCCGCAATTCGCCAAACACCTCATCCTCGGAATCGCGGATGCGGGCGGCGGTTGCCTCCAGCCGTTTGGCCATGGCCTGGGTGGCATCGAACAGCAATTCGCCCTGTTCGGTCAGGATCAACCCGCGGGCGTGGCGGTGAAACAGGGTGACGGACAGGCTTTCCTCCAGCGCGCGGATCTGGCGGCTGACGGCGGATTGCGACAGATGCAGCACATCACCGGCATGGGTCAGGCTGCCCTTTTCTGCGACCGCATGAAAAATGCGCAGTTTATCCCAATCCATCATCTATCCCTTTGCGAAAGCCAAACGCTATCACGGCCCGCCTCATGAAGGGAGAATCAATCGGGTGTAAATCCTTTGCGGGCCAAAAATGTGCAAAAGGCGTGGCCTTTTCGCCGTGATGCACAAGCCGCGTGCTTTGTCATCGGCCTGTTACCCTATGCCGTGAAAGGGGGGCATCGGGCACAGGTTGACCTGTGACGCGTTTGTGGGGGCGTTTATGCAGCAAGATGCGGCGCGTGAGATTTCCTATGCCTCTTCCGCGTCAAGCCGGGCGGGGGCGGCGCTGATCCGGGTGCTGGAAAACGCCACCGGCCGGCTGTCGCTGATCCGCCGCGCGGCAGGGTATGAGCATGAGGTGGCGCGGGGCCGCAGCTTCTGGGATGTGGTGCCCGAACGCTATGGGTTGAGCCTGGATGTGGTGGGCGGTGCGGTGACGCATATCCCGGCGACGGGGCCGCTGGTGCTGATCGCGAACCACCCTTACGGCATTCTGGACGGGCTGATGATGGGCCATCTGCTGGACCGGGTGCGCGGTGATTTCCGCATCATGGCCAATGCCGTGTTCTGCCGGGCCGAGGCTTTGAACCGGGTGGTGCTGCCGATCTCGTTCGATGAGACCAAGGATGCGGTGAAGCTGAACCTGCAAACCCGGGCCGAGGCGCTGCGCTATCTGGGGCAGGGCGGGGCCATCGGGGTGTTTCCGGGCGGCACGGTGTCCACCAGTGCGAAACCGTTCACCTCTGCCCCGATGGACCCGGGCTGGCGCAATTTCACCGCCAAGATGATTGCGCGGTCGGATGCCACCGTGGTGCCGGTGTATTTCGACGGCCACAATTCGCGCCTGTTCCAGATTGCCAGCCATGTGCATTCCACGCTGCGGCTGGGATTGCTGATCAAGGAGTTCCGGGCGCGGATGGATGAGCCGGTGCGGGTGGTGATCGGGCAGCCGGTCAGCGCTGATGCTCTGGCCCCGCTGAAGGGCGATCCGACCCGGATGATGGAATTTTTGCGCCGTGCCACATACGATCTTTCACCGCGCCCGCTGCGGTCGTATGCTGCGGGCCACGAGTTCGAGGCAAAATACAAAACGCGCTGACCGGGCCTTTGCGCCTGCAACGGGCGCACATCTGGGGGCAGGCATGGCAGTCGGGATTTTTGACAGCGGCATTGGCGGGCTGACGGTGCTGGACGCGGTCACACGGCGGCTGCCGGATCTGCCGCTGGTCTATCTGGGCGACAATGCCCATGCGCCGTATGGCGTGCGCACGCATGATGACATTTTCAACCTGACCTGTGCGGCGGTGGAACGGCTGTGGGCCGAAGGATGCGATCTGGTGATCCTTGCCTGCAACACCGCCTCTGCTGCCGCGCTGAAGCGGATGCAGGAAACCTGGGTGCCCGCTGACAAGCGGGTGCTGGGGGTGTTCGTGCCGATGATCGAGGCGCTGACCGAACGGCAATGGGGCGACAATTCGCCGCCGCGCGAAGTGGCGGTGCGGCATGTCGCGCTGTTTGCCACCCCCGCCACCGTGGCCAGCCGCGCGTTTCAGCGTGAACTCGCGTTCCGCGCCATCGGTGTGGATGTCGAGGCGCAGCCCTGTGGCGGTGTGGTCGATGCGATCGAGCAGGGCGATGAGATTCTGGCCGAAGCGCTGGTGCGCAGCCATGTCGAGGCGCTGATGCGACGGATGCCGCATCCGCAGGCGGCGGTGCTGGGCTGCACGCATTACCCGCTGATGGAGACGACGTTTCAGGATGCGCTCGGCCCGGATGTGAAGGTGTTTTCGCAGGCCAATCTGGTGGCGGAGTCGCTGGCCGATTATCTGGTCCGGCGGCCAGAGATGCTGGGCGCGGGGACAGATTCGAAATTCCTGACCACGGGCGACCCCAAAGCGGTGTCGTCGAAATCCACCCAGTTCCTGCGCCGCCGGATCACGTTTGAGGCCGCCTGACCCGGTGGCATGGGCGCATTTGTCCTCGATCAATCACATCTGCGGGTTGCGGCGTTAGAACACCTCGACAAGGGTGGGGAATCGCCCCACATCCGAGGTGAAAAGTGACGGAGGGCAGGCCATGGCGGGAATGAAGGGGCTGAAAAAGCAACGGCGGGTGCAGATCATTCTGCTGGCCTTTGTCGCGCTGACCGTTTCGACCGGCCTGATCGGCTATGCCATGAAGGACGGGATCAACTTTTTCCGCAGCCCGACGCAGGTGATGACCGATCCGCCGCGCGCGGGTGAAGTGTTCCGCATCGGGGGGCTGGTGGAAGAGGGCAGCATTCAGCGCGGCCAGTCCGAGACGATCAGCTTTCGCGTGACCGATACCAATGAAACGATTCCGGTGCGCTTTACCGGCATTCTGCCGGATCTGTTTTCCGAAGGGCAGGGCATGGTCGGCACCGGCTCGATGCAGGATGGCATCTTCATTGCCACCGAGATTCTGGCCAAGCATGACGAAACCTATATGCCGGCCGAAGTGATCGACGCGCTGAAACAGCAGGGCGTGTATCAGGATGCCAATACGGACAGCTGAAGGTTATCGGGGCTGACCCAAAGGCTGCGCACGCAGGCTTTTGGCCGGGTTAACCCGGTGCAGTCAGGTTTGCCATGGGGGGAGTGTCTTCACTCCGGGGATGCCCATGACAGATCTGAGACAACCAACTGTACGAAAACTCGCTGAAGACATCGTCGCCCGCGAGGGCGGCTTTGTGAATGATCCTGACGATCAGGGCGGGGCCACCAACCATGGTGTGACCATCGGCACTTTGCGCCGTCTGGGGCTGGATATAAACCGCGATGGCCGCATCGATGTGGCCGATGTGCGGGCCTTGACCCGCACGCAGGCGGTGGATGTGTATGTCGAGCATTACTTCACCCGGCCCGGCATTTCCGCGCTGCCCGAAGTGGTGCAGGCTTCGGTGTTCGACATGTATGTGAATGCCGGGATGAACGCGGTGAAGATCCTGCAGCGGTTGTGCACCGATATGGGGTTTCCCTGCGACCCGGATGGCATGATCGGGCCGCAAACCATTCGGGCCGCGCAAAGTGCGTATGAGGCCGCACCCAACCATTTCGCCGATGCCTATGGCATCGCGCGGCGCAACTACTATTACGCGCTGGCCGACAGCCGCCCGCAAAGCCGCAAGTTCGCGCGGCGCATGAATGGCGGCAAGGGCGGCTGGATCACCCGGGCGGAAGAGTTCATCAGCCCGCGCTATCACCTGTCTGACGCGCAACACAAAGCACGGGTGGCAGCATGGGGCTGATCGGCAAGGTTCTGGGCGGGCCGGGCGCGGTTTCGGCACTTGGCACCGCGGCGAAGGGGATATCCGAAGTGTTCGTGCCCTCGGCCACACGGCGGATGGAGCTGTCGGCCGAAGCGCAGATGGCGGCCCTGCGCCAGTTGGGTGAGGAATACGGCCACCCGGCCCTGGGCTGGTTTGACCAGATGATCAACGGGCTGAACCGGCTGCCGCGCCCGCTGCTGGCCTTCGGCACGCTGGGGCTGTTCGTCTATGCCATGGTCGATCCGGTGTCATTTGCGCAGCGTATGGTGGGGCTGAATGCGGTGCCCGAACCGCTGTGGTGGCTGCTGGGGGCGGTGGTCGCGTTCTACTTCGGCGCGCGCGAAACCTATTACTTCCGGCATCGCGGCGGGGCACCCGCCCCGCAAAACGAGGGTAATTCAGGGCAGAATCCCGCGCTGGACGACTGGCGCGGCAACGGCTGAACTTGACCTGTCTTGCGCCCTCTGGCATGGCCTAGGGCGCAAGACAGGATTTGATCAGATGAACCTTTTCGCCGATATCCGCGCCACCGTTCTGACCGCACTGACCGAAATGCAGGCCGAAGGCACGCTGCCCGAAGGCCTCGATTTCGCGGCTGTCGCGGTGGAACCGCCGCGCGATGCGGCACATGGCGACATGGCAACCAATGCCGCGATGGTGCTGGCCAAGCCATCGGGCAAGCCGCCGCGCGCGATTGCCGATGCGCTGGCGGCCAGGCTGCTGGCCGATCCGCGCATCACCGCCGCCGATGTGGCCGGGCCGGGGTTTCTGAACCTGCGGCTGGCGACGGGTCTGTGGCAGGGGCTGGTCAAGGCCGTGCTGACCGAAGGCACCGGTTTTGGCCGCGCCGATCTGGGCAAGGGCCGGTCGGTCAATGTGGAATTTGTCTCTGCCAACCCGACCGGGCCAATGCATGTCGGCCATGTGCGCGGGGCGGTGGTGGGCGATGCGCTGGCCAATCTGCTGGCCTTTGCCGGCTGGGACGTGACCCGCGAATATTACATCAACGACGGCGGCGCGCAGGTCGATGTGCTGGCCCGCTCGGCCTATGAGCGCTACCGGCAGGCGCATGGGCTGAACCCGGAGATCCGCGAAGGGCTGTATCCGGGCGAATATCTGGTGCCGGTCGGCGAGGCGCTGAAAGAGAAATACGGCGACACGTTGCTGGACAAGGGCGAAGAGCATTGGCTGGCCGACGTGCGCGACTTTGCGACCCAGATGATGATGGAGCGCATCCGCGAGGATCTGGCCGAACTTGGCGTCAAGATGGACCTTTATTCCTCGGAAAAGGCGCTTTACGGCACCGGCAAGATCGAGGCGGCGATCCGGACGCTCAAGGATATGGACCTGATCTATGAGGGCGTGCTTGAACCGCCCAAGGGCAAAGAACCCGAAGACTGGGAGCCCCGCGTGCAGACCCTGTTCCGCAGCACCGCGCATGGCGATGATGTGGACCGGCCGGTGCAGAAATCCGATGGCAGCTGGACCTATTTCGCGCCCGATATCGCCTATCACTTCGACAAGGTGCAGCGCGGCTATGACCAGCTGATCGACATTTTCGGGGCTGATCATGGCGGCTATGTCAAACGGATGAAAGCCGCCGTTTCCGCGCTGTCGAATGGCCGGGTGGCGCTGGACATCAAGCTGATCCAGCTGGTCAAGCTGTGGAAGAACGGCGAGCCGTTCAAGATGTCGAAACGCGCGGGCACCTTTGTGACGCTGCGCGATGTGGTGGAACTGGCGGGTGCCGATGTGACCCGCTTCATCATGCTGACCCGCAAGAATGACGTGGCGCTTGATTTCGATTTCGACAAGGTGCTGGAACAGTCGAAAGACAACCCGGTGTTTTACGTGCAATACGCCAATGCCCGGGTGAACAGCATCCTGCGCAAGGCGGTTGAAAACGGGGTCGATGTGTCCGACGCCACGCTCGCGGCGGCGGATCTGTCGAAACTGGACCATGTGGCCGAAATCGCGGTGGCGCAGAAACTGGCCGAATGGCCGCGTCTGGTGGAAATTGCCGCGCGCGGGAATGAACCGCACCGGGTGGCGTTTTACCTGTACGAGCTGGCGTCAGACCTGCATGGGCTGTGGAACCGGGGCAATGATGACGTGTCCTTGCGCTTCTTGCAGGACGATACTGCCACATCACAGGCGAAAATCGCGCTGGTGCGGGCCGTGGGCGTTGTTATTTGCTCGGGTCTTGGTATCCTTGGGGTGACGCCGGTTGAGGAAATGCGCTGATCAACAGCGCCCCGCCGGTGACGCAGGCAAAAAGGCGGGGCACACCGTCTGATCGGGGCAGAGCATGGCGGATATTGATTTCGATGACTATGACGTACCCCCCCGCATGAACGGTGGGCAGGCGCAGAAGCTGATCCATTTGACCGGGGCTGCCTGTTCGCTGGCGCTGATCGTCGGGATGGCCCTGTGGGGCTATCGGCTGGCGGTGCGCGATGTGTCGGGCGTGCCGGTGGTGCGCGCGATGGAAGGGCCGATGCGCGTGGCCCCCTCCAACCCCGGCGGCAGTATTGCCGACCATCAGGGCATGGCGGTGAACGTGGTGGCCGCTGCGGGCGGCACTGCGGGCATGCCTGCCGAAATCATCCTTGCCCCGCCGCCCGTGGACCTGACGGCGGATGATGCGCCCGGCCTGTCACCGCTCGACCCGGTGGCAGAGGTGGCGCCCCCGGTGCTGGCCCCGTTGGGGCTGACGATGGGGCCGAATGTGGTGGTCCCGTCAGAGGTGCCAGAGGCACAAGGCGCAGTACCGCCTGCCGCAGAGCTGGCGGAAACCGCGCCGGTCACCACACAGGACGCCGTGGCAATGGCGCTGGCTGAGGCATTGGGCGACGCGCAGCCTTTGGCCGCGCTGGACGAGGGTGAAACGCTGGATACCTCTGGCGAGAGGATTGCCGGTTCTGTCCGCCCAAGGGCGCGGCCACAGTCCGGCTTTGCCGAGGTCACGGCGGTCGAGCCGGTGAGTGCCGCGCTGGCGCTTGGCCCCGAGATCGACCCCGCAACCCTGACCGCAGGCACACGTCTGGTGCAGCTGGGCGCTTTTGACAGCGCCGAGATTGCGCGGGCCGAATGGGCACGGGTGCGGGGCCGGTTCGGCGATCTGATGACCGGCAAGTCGCTGGTCGTGCAATCGGCGCAATCGGGCGGGCGCACGTTTTACCGCCTGCGTGCGCATGGGTTTGAAGGCGAGGATGACGCCCGCCGCTTCTGCGCCGCGCTTGTGGCCGAAAACGCCGCCTGCATCCCGGTTGCCCATAGATGACGACCGGCAGACTTGCCGCGGTCTTCGGCTGTTCCGGACCGGAGCTGACCCCGGATGAGGCCGCTTTCTTCCGCGATGCCGATCCGTTCGGCTTCATCCTGTTTGCCCGCAATGTCGCGGACCCTGTGCAGTTGCGGCGGCTGACGGCTGCCTTGCGCGATGCGGTGGGCCGCGATGCGCCGGTGCTGATCGATCAGGAAGGTGGGCGGGTGCAGCGGTTGCGCGCGCCCCATTGGCGCGACTGGGCCCCGCCGCTGGACACCGTTGCGGGCGCGCGTGATCCGTTGCGCGCGATGTGGGTACGCTCGCGCATCATCGCGCATGAATTGCGCGGCGTGGGCGTGGATGCCAATTGCGCGCCTTGCGCCGATGTGGCGGGTGACGACACGCATCCGTTTCTGAAGAACCGCTGCTATGGTACTGATCCGGCTGTGGTTTCCGAGATATCGGCGGCGGTGGCCGAGGCGCATCTGGCGGGGGGCGTTCTGCCGGTGATCAAGCATCTGCCCGGCCATGGCCGCGCGACGGCAGACACCCATCACGACCTGCCGACCGTCACCGCCTCGCGCGCGGAATTGACGGCGACCGATTTCGCGCCGTTCAAAGCGTTGAACCATCTGCCAATGGCGATGACCGCGCATATCATTTTTGCCGCCTATGACGACCAGCCCGCCACCCAGAGCGCGACGATGATCCGGGTGATCCGCGACGAGATCGGCTTTCAGGGTCTGCTGATGACCGATGATCTGAACATGCAGGCGCTGCGCGGCACTCTGGCAGACCGCACGGCGGCGTCGATGGCAGCGGGCTGCGATATCGCGCTGCATTGCAAGGGCGATATGGCGGAGATGCTGGAGGTGGCCGGGGCCTGCGGTGACCAATCCGCGGCCATCCGCGCCCGCGCCGCGCGCGCGCTTGCCGCCCGCCACGCGCCCGACCCCGTTGACATCCTGGCACTTGAGGCGGAGTTTCGGGGCCTGATGTCCGGGGACGCGCATGGCTGACACGATATCCGACGACTGGGGCGATGACCGGCTGGCACCGGCGGACCGGATGGCCGCCGAGGCGCTGATCGTCGATGTCGACGGGTTTGAGGGGCCGCTGGACCTGCTGCTGACGCTCAGCCGGACGCAAAAGGTGGATCTGCGCAAAATCTCGGTGCTGGAACTGGCCGAGCAATACCTGGGCTTTGTGCAACAGGCGCAAAGCCTGCGGATCGAGCTGGCGGCGGATTATCTTGTGATGGCGGCCTGGCTTGCGTTTCTGAAATCGCGCCTGCTGCTGCCGCCCGAACCGGGCGAGGATGGCCCAAGCGCCGAAGATCTGGCGGCACATCTGGCCTATCAGCTGGAACGCCTGCAGGCGATGCGCGAGGCGGCGGCCCGGCTGATGGCGCGCGATCAGCTGGGGCGCGACTTCTTTGCACGCGGGGTGCCGGAGACCATAAGCCACCACCGCGCGGTGACCTATGAAGCCACGCTGCTGGACCTGATGCGCGCCTATGCCCGTATCCGCACCAAGGATGAATTCCGGCCCTTTGTGATGGATCGTGACCATGTGTTCACAATGGAACAGGCGCTGGAGCGGATGCGCGGGCTGATCGGCTATGTCGGCGATTGGGCAGACCTCACCAGCTTTCTGCCCGAAGGCTGGGAATCCACACCCATGCGCCGCCGGTCCTCAACCGCTGCGCATTTCGCGGCAGTGTTGGAAATGGCCAAGCGCGGTCAGGTAGAGCTGCGGCAGGGCGAGATGTTCGCCCCGATCCAGATCCGGCGCGGCAAGACATGACCGAACCCGCCATGGAGTCTGTCGAGAAAAGCCTGTTCGAGGCCCCGCCGATGGGCGAACAGGAACGCATGGTCGAGGCGATTCTGTTTGCCAGTGCCGAGCCGGTGACGGTGGCCGAACTGTCCTCGCGCATGCCGCATGGCTGCGACCCCGCCGAAGCGCTGGCGCATTTGCGCAAACGCTATGACGGGCGCGGCGTGCATCTGGTGCGGGTGGGCGATGCTTATGCGATGCGCACGGCGGGCGATCTGGGGCATCTGATGCGCAAGGAAACGGTGGAAAACCGCAAACTGTCGCGCGCGGCCATCGAAACTCTGGCGATTGTGGCCTATCATCAGCCGGTGACGCGGGCCGAGATCGAGGAAATCCGTGGCGTGGCCGTGTCGCGCGGCACGGTGGATCAGCTGATGGAACTGGACTGGATCCGGCTGGGCCGCCGCCGGATGACGCCGGGCCGCCCGGTGACATTCGTGGTGACGGAACATTTTCTGGACCACTTCGGTCTGGAATCGGCGCGCGATCTGCCGGGGATCAAGGAACTGCGGGCGGCGGGCCTGCTGGACAACCGGCCCTTGCCGGGGTCGATGGACAAGCCCGATGACGATGAGGATGAGGCCACTTCCGGCCAGAGCGAACTGTTCGAGGATTGAAATGAACGTCAACCAGATCATCAACATGGTGATGCGGATTTTTGTGCGCAAAGGCGTGAACTGGGGCATCAACAAGGGCACCAAGATGGTGTCCAGAACCGGCAAACCGGCGGCAAAAGCCACCCCGGCACAGGCCAGCCAGAGCCATGAGGCGCGCGAAACCGCCAAGCGCGCCCGCAAAGCCGCCGCCGTGACCCGGCGGATCGGGCGCTAGGCTTCATCCGCCTGTCACTTTGTTGTGCGATCCCGTCCTTGTCTGGACATGGATCGCCCCACTTGGGCTAGGGGGCTTGTCAGCCACGTTCCGCCAGATATAGTCCGGGGTATCGGGGCAGGGCTCCCTGCACCGCAACCCTGATAGCAATCGGGATGGTGGGGTCACTCGACGGATGGACGGCGATTTCAGAACTCAGTTTGTGCGCGACCCGGCGTCGCTGAAACATTACCCGGCGCTGGTGCTGAATGCGGATTACCGCCCGCTCAGTTACTACCCGCTCAGCCTCTGGCCATGGCAAGAGGCGATCAAGGCCGCGTTCCTTGACCGGGTGCAGATCGTGGCCGAATATGACCATGTTGTCCGAAGCCAGCGGGCCGAGTTCAGGATACCCTCGGTCGTTGTCCTCAAAGATTATGTGAAACCCCAAAAGCGCGTGGCCTTCACGCGCTTTAATCTTTTTCTGCGCGATGAGTTCTGCTGCCAGTATTGCGGGGCGCGGGGCGATCTGACCTTTGACCATGTGATCCCGCGCGCACGCGGCGGGGTGACGAGCTGGGAAAATGTGGTGGCCGCCTGCAGCCCGTGCAACCTGCGCAAGGGGTCAAAGACCCTGCGCCAGTCTGGCCTGCACCTGAACCGCACCCCACGCGCCCCGAATGCCGAGGAAATGCAGGCCCATGGCCGCCGCTTCCCGCCCAATTACCTGCATGACAGCTGGATGGATTACCTGTACTGGGATGCCGAGCTGGACGCCTAAATTGATTGCATTGAAACAGAAGCGTTTTGATCCGGCTGCACCCAATGCTAGACTTCATCCCGAGGCTTGGGTAAAAGGTCTGCGTTAGCGCTAACGGCGTCCGCAGCAGCAAGGATTTCCACATGGTTTCGCGTGTTATTCCGGTCGAGGTCTTCGATCTTGTGATCTTTGGCGGCACCGGCGATCTTGCCCGGCGCAAGATTCTGCCCGGATTGTACCGCCGCTTTCTGGCCGGGCAAATGACCGCCGACAGCCGGATCATCGGCGCCGCGCGCGGTGAGCTGACCGATGAAGACTTCCGCAAGATGGTGCGCGACGCGATTGACGAATTCGTGCCCAAGGATCGCCGCGACGACGCGGTGATCACTGAGTTTCTGTCGCGCCTGCACTACGTGGCCATTGATGCCAAGGGCGAAGGCGGCTGGGATGCGCTGAAAGCCATGATGCGCGACGGGGTGGTGCGGGCGTTCTATTTCTCGGTCGCCCCGGCCCTGTTCGGCGATATTGCGCTGCGGCTGAAATCCCATGACGTGGCAGACGATTCCGCCCGGATCGTGGTGGAAAAACCCTTCGGTCGGGACTTGGCAACCGCCAAGTCGCTGAACGCCACACTGGCCCAGCACTTCCTTGAGACACAGATCTACCGGATCGACCATTATCTGGGCAAGGAAACCGTGCAGAACCTGATGGCGGTGCGCTTTGCCAATATCCTGTTCGAGCCGCTGTGGAAGGCGGAATACGTCGACCATGTGCAGATCACCGTCGCCGAAACCGTCAGCGTCGATGGGCGCGGGGCCTATTACGACAAATCGGGCGCGATGCGCGATATGGTGCAGAACCATATGATGCAGCTCTTGTGCCTGATCGCGATGGAGCCGCCCTATCACTTCGACCCCGATGCGGTGCGCGATGAAAAGCTGAAGGTCATCCGTGCGCTGGACCCGGTGTCGCAAAGCGATATCGTGCGCGGCCAGTATCTGGCCGGGGGCGGGCAGGGCGGTTATCTGGAACATTGCGAAAATGCCTCCAGCCTTACTGAGAGCTACATCGCGCTGAAGGTGAATGTGTCGAACTGGCGCTGGAAGGGCACGCCGTTCTATCTGCGCACCGGCAAGCGGCTGCGGGCGCGGGCGAGCGAGATCGCCATCACCTTCCGCGAGCCGCCGCATTCCATTTTTGACGACGCGAAAGGCTGGCGCGAAAACGTGCTGGTGATCCGGTTGCAGCCCGATGAAGGCATGAACCTGATGGTGATGATCAAGGAACCGGGACCGGGCGGCATGCGCCTGATGCAGGTGCCGCTGGACATGTCCTTTGCCGGCGTGCTGGGCGATGAGGCCGAGGATATTCCCGACGCCTACGAGCGGCTGATCATGGATGTGATCCGCGGCAACCAGACCCTGTTCATGCGGGGCGATGAGGTCGAGGCCGCCTGGGCCTGGACCGACCCGATCATCGAAGGCTGGAACGCCACCGGCGCCAGGCCGCAGGGCTATGACGCGGGATCTTCCGGGCCCGAAGACGCGTTGATGCTGATGCACCGCGACGGGCGGCGCTGGCGGGAGATACGCTGATGGATTTTGTAACCTACCCTGATGCCGAGATGATGTATCTGGCACTGGCCAAGCAGATGGCCAGCGAATTGGGCGCATTTCTGCGCCGCGATGGCCATGCCACGCTGTGCGTGCCGGGCGGCACCACGCCGGGCCCGGTGTTCGACACGCTGTCAGGCGTCGATCTGGACTGGCCCAATGTGGCGGTGTTTCTGAACGATGAACGCTGGGTGCCGGAAAGCAACCCGCGATCAAACACCCGGTTGCTGCGCGAACGTCTGCTGCGTGGGCCTGCGGCATCGGCCAATCTTGTGCCACTCTATGCCCCTGCCGATCAGCTCGAAGACATGCTCGACGCGCTGTCGGCGGGCATTGCGCCGCATCTGCCGATCTCGGTCCTGCTGCTGGGGATGGGGGCGGATATGCACACCGCCAGCCTGTTTCCGGGCGCCGATCTGCTGGAACAGGCGCTTGCCTCAGACGCGCCGGTGCTGATGGCGCTGCGGGCCGAGGCGGCGGGCGAGCCGCGCATCACCCTGTCAGCGCAGGCGCTCAAGACCGCGTTTCACACCCATATCCTGATCAAGGGTGCGGAAAAGCGCGCAGCGCTGGAGCGCGCCCAAACCCTGTCCGTCGCGGAGGCGCCGGTGCGCGCCGTGCTGGATGTTGCAACCGTTCACTGGACCGAATGACATGAACCAAAGCTGGGACGCCCTGAAAGACCACCACGCCGCTGTCGAAGGGCGTCCGATCCTTGATCTGTTTGAGGATGGCACCCGCGCGGCCGCGTTCAGCGCCACCACCGACGGCATGCTGTTCGACTATGCCAAAACCAATATTGATGCCCGTGGCCGCACTCTGCTGCTCCAACTGGCGGAACAGGCCGGGGTGGCCGACAAGCGCGCGGCGATGTTTGCCGGGGCCCGGATCAATGAAACCGAGGGCAGGGCGGTGCTGCACACCACACTGCGCAACATGGACACGCCGTTGATGGTGGATGGTCAGGATGTGACCATCGCCTTGCGCGAAACCCATGCCCGGATGGAGGCTTTCGCAAATGACGTGCGGACGGGCCGTCTCACCGGGCAGGGCGGCAAGATCACCGATGTGGTGAACATCGGCATCGGCGGATCGGACCTTGGCCCGGCCATGGCTGTGCTGGCTCTGGCCCCGTTTCATGACGGGCCACGGGTGCATTTCATCTCGAACGTCGATGGTGCCCATGCGGCGGACTGCTTGCGCGGGCTGAACCCGGAAACAACGCTGGTAATCGTGGCCTCCAAGACCTTTACCACCATCGAGACGATGACCAATGCCGAAACCGTCCGGGTCTGGATGGCGGCAAAGGTCGCCGATCCGGCGGCACAATTTGCCGCAGTCTCAACCGCTGCCGAGAAGACATCGGCCTTCGGCATCGACAGCGCGCGCGTGTTCGGTTTTGAAGACTGGGTCGGCGGACGCTATTCGATGTGGGGGCCGATCGGCCTGTCCCTGATGCTGGCGGTGGGGCCAAAAGGCTTCACAGACTTCCTGCGCGGCGGGGCGGCGATGGATGCGCATTTCCGCGCGGCACCCTTCGCGCAAAACCTGCCGGTGCTGCTGGCGTTGATCGGCATCTGGCACAACCAGATCTGCGGCTATGCCACCCGTGCCGTTCTGCCCTATGATCAACGGCTGAGCCGTCTGCCCGCCTATCTTCAGCAGCTGGAGATGGAATCGAACGGCAAGCGCGTCTCGATGGATGGCGCCGATCTGCCCTACCATTCCGGCCCCGTGGTCTGGGGCGAGCCGGGCACCAACGGCCAGCACGCGTTCTACCAGCTGATCCATCAGGGCACGCGGGTCGTGCCATGTGAATTTCTGGTCGCAAAACGCGGGCATGAACCCGACCTCGCGCATCAGCACCTGTTGCTGGTGTCAAACTGCCTCGCCCAGTCCGAAGCCCTGCTGCGCGGCCGCTCGCTGGCCGAGGCGACGGCGATCATGGCTTCAAAGGGCCTCACCGGGGCCGAGCTGGACCGTCAGGCCCGCCACCGCGTCTTCCCCGGCAACCGCCCGAGCACCACGCTGGCCTATGATCAGCTGACGCCCTTTGTGCTGGGCCAGATCATCGCGCTCTATGAACACCGGGTGTTTGTCGAAGGCGTGATCCTTGGGATCAATTCCTATGATCAATGGGGGGTGGAACTGGGCAAGGAACTCGCCCTTGCGCTGCAACCCATGCTGGAAGGCAAGCGCGAGACGACCGGCAAAGACGGCTCGACCCGGCAACTGGTCGAATGGGCGCGCGGCTGATCCTTCATCTTGATAAAAATACTCTGGGGGTCCGGGGGCAAAGCCCCCGGGGCCGGTCATTTCAGCGCAGCGGTGACGATCACTTCAACCAGATAGTCCGGCGTCGCCAGCTTCGCCTCACCCGTCGCACGCGCAGGCGTATGGCCTTGCGGCACCCAAGCATCCCAGACCGCATTCATCTCGGCAAAATCCGCCATATCGGCCATCCAGATCTGCGCCGACAGGATGCGGGTCTTGTCGGTACCGGCCTGCGCCAGAATCCGGTCCACCTCGGCCAGACAGTCGCGGGTCTGATCCGCCACCGGCGCACCCGGCGTCCCGACCTGACCGGCCAGCCAGATGATCCCGTTGTAACACACAGCCTCGCTCATACGCGCGCCGGTGCCGATGCGTGTGATATCGTCGTTCATGGGGCAACTCCGCTTGTGAAAATCCCCCGCCTGCCTAGCGGGCGGGCCCGGCAAAGGGAAGGGGGGTTGCCTGCGGATTGTGAGGGCGGGATTGGAGCGGGTGAAGGGAATCGAACCCTCGTCATCAGCTTGGGAAGCTGCTTCTCTACCATTGAGATACACCCGCGTCGCAGATTGAATATCTGGTGTGCAGGCCAAGTGCAAGACACCGCTGCGGGGGTGGGATTCACTTTTTGCGGCAAGCGCCGCTGCGTTCTGCTACGGATCTTCGCCTTCGGCTTCTGTCGCGACCGATGCGTCACCGCCAAGTGCGTTGTAGCGGCGGTCGGCCAGCCATTGCAGGCGTTTGGCCTGGGTCAGCAGCACCCGGCGCAGGCCGCCCTGCACCTTTCGTTCGGCAATCACCTGTGCCAGCCGTGACAGGATCAGCGCGCGCCGGGCGGTACGGAAATCGGGGTGCGCGCGGATTTTGTGCACATGATCCGACACGATGCGCCAGCGCAACGAGGGCGGGGCGGTGACGGCAACCACCGGCAGCGGCGGATCTTTTTCGTTCAGCACCGCCTTGAAGGTGCTGTCGGCAATGGCGGTCTGATAGACCAGATGCTCCAGCGCGTTCAGATGGGCGCGGGCGACCGGATCGGCCTTTGGCGTGCGTTCAAACTGGGGCAGGGGCCAGACCTCGATCTCGAACACCTCGAACGGGTCGAGCACGGACATCGCCACCGCATCGGTGCGCTGGTTGGTCAGGTGACGGCGGATGCGGGTGCTGATCTTTTCCTTGGTCTGGCCGACATAGATCGGCTCACCGTCGTAATCGAAAAACGCATAGACGCCCCAGGTGAACGACCCGACCGGGCGGCTGCGGCCTGCGACCGGATCGTCAAACGGGGCCGACAGAAACTCCGCCAGATTGGCCCGCAGATCCTCGGTCTCGAACGGCGGGAAATTGGTGTCATCCGGGTTTCTGTCTGCCATTCCGGATGCTTATGCCACCAAAGCCAGCCGGTTGCGCCGCAGCACAGGCTCAAAAATCGCCGTCGCCAGATGGCGCACCACCGGCACCGCCACGCCGTCGCCCGCCAGTTTATAGGCGTCATTGTAACGGTCCGGCAGAATGAACGTATCGGGCAGGCCCATCAGGCTGACCGCTTCGCGCGGCGACAAAAGGCGCGAGCGCACGCTTTGCCCTTCGACCAGCATGATGGTCTGGCGGCTGGACCCGCCCGACGGTGTGCGCAGGCAGCCGGCGATATCGTCAAACCGGACCTCGGCCCGCTGGCGCTTCAGCCCCGCCGCATCGGTGCGGGTGCGGCGGTAAATCGTGCCGATCTTGCGGCTGCCAAGCTGCTGTGCCGCCTCAACCTTGCTGCGGTTCAGGTCGGACATCAGGGACAGCAGATAGCTGGTTTCCGCCGCCGTGTGCCAGACCACCCCCTGCGGCTGATCTTCGATCAGATCCGACAGTGCCGATGTGCGCGACGCGGGCACCGGCAGGTTCCACCAGACCCAGCGCGCGCGGGCACTGGGCGACAGCAGGGCCTGACCTTCGATCAGCGCGGGCGGATGCCAGACCGCAGACGGCGCGTCTTGGGTGCAGCCGTCAGGCAGGCGCAGATCGCCGCGCACGCCGATGATGAAAAACCGCGGGCGCGATTGGGGCAGGAAGTGCACCGCATCCACCACCACCGCGCCAAACCGATAGCCAAGGCCGGAAAACGCCGCCGCCAGCGTGGCAAAATCGCGGCCGCCATTGCTGGTGATCGCGCCAGACACATTTTCAACCGCCACCATCTTCGGGCCGCGCCCCTGCGCGTTCAGGTCGCGCACCAGCTGCCAGAACGGTCTGAACATGCCCGAGCGTTTGCCCGCCAGCCCCGCGCCCTTGCCCGCAAGCGACAGATCCTGGCAGGGAAACGAGGCCCAGACCAGATCGGCGGTGCCCGGCACCTCATCCGCCGTGACCTGTGCCACGTCTTTCAGCAGCAGTTCCGTGCCGCCATGGTGGTTGGCGCGGTAGCTGACCGCCTTTTTCGGGTCGATGTCATTGGCGAACAGGCAGGTCCAGTCTGGCCCGAGGCCAAAGCCCGCCATGCCACCACCGGCGAAGAAATCGTAATAGGTGTGCGGCATGATCCCTCCGTCTTTCCCTGCTGGTTAGCGCAAGCGGTTGTGTCTTGTCCAAGACTATCCGGCAGCACAGTCGAAGGTGGCGCAAAAACCGACGGCGTTCAAGAACAAACTGGCAACAATGAGCGCCCGCGAAATGGAAAACCCCCCGATGCCAGGGGCACCGGGGGGCTGGGCAGCACATGGGCCACACCGCGTCTGGGGACATTGATCAGCGGCAGACCCATGCGCGCCACCAAAGCGCGGAGGGAGTGACTCCCCGCGCGAGGGTGTCTTACATCGCTGGCAGCAGGACGGTGTCGATCACATGGATCACGCCGTTCGACTGTTTCACATCGGCGATGGTGACCGTGGCCACATTGCCCATGCCATCGGTGATCTTGACGGCATCGCCGTCCATCGCGGCAGTGAACTCGCAGCCGCCGACGGTGCCGATCTTGTGCATGCCGCCGTCATCCGCGATCATCTTCACGATGTCGGTCGACATCGCATTGGCGGCCACGACGTGACAGGTCAGGATCTTGGTCAGCTGATCCTTGTTTTCCGACATCAGCAGGGTTTCGACCGTGCCGGCGGGCAGCTTGGCAAAGGCGTCATTCGTCGGGGCAAACACGGTGAACGGACCTGTGCCGGACAGGGTTTCGACCAGACCGGCGGCCTGAACGGCAGCCACCAGCGTGGTGTGATCGGCCGAGTTCACGGCGTTTTCAATGATGTTCTTGTCCTCGAACATCGCGGCTCCGCCGACCATCGGGTTTTCGGCAAAGGCTGCCACGGTGGACAGGGCAAGGATCGAGGCTGCAAGTGTGAATTTCATCAGACATCTCCCGGAAAGCTGAGGCAGGATCATCCTGCCTTCACCAATGGATACGAGAGGCTGTCGGGGCAAGTTTCAGGTGCGCGCAGAAATATTCGTCAGAATGTTTGCGGGGCGCTGATGGCCGGCCCTGCCTGCACTGCAGGCAGGGCGCGCGCCTAGAGCTCGGCGGTCAGGATGACCGGGCCGGTGGGGGCGCCGGTGGGCGACCCGCCTGCGGGTTCGACCGACACGGCCAGCAGCCAGCCTGCGGGCGGACGCGGGTATTCCACATCCAGCGGGTCGGTGCCCAGCAGGCCCAGCGACACCGGGGCCGCGCCGGGGGCAATCACCCAAAGCTCATGGGTCTGGCCTTCGGGGGCAGGTGTGCCGGACACGCGGGTCACCATCAGCGTGTTGCCATCGTGCCGGGCTTCATACACCAGTGCTGCATCCGGGCTGCCAAGGCTGGCAATCACCTCTCCGGGGGCGGAGGGCGGCATCAGCAGGAACACGCCAAAGCCGACAACCGCCGCTGTGACCGCACCGGCCAGCCACAGACGCCAGCCGCCGCGCAAGGTCGCGACCTTGGGGAACAGCCGCGATTCGATGCGCGGCAACAGATCGGGCGGCACCGGCACAGAGGCATAGGCCTCATTCAGCGGGGCCAGATGCGCGACCCAGGCCGAGACCTGTGCCGCAAATGCGGCATCTGTCTTCAGCCGCTCTTCCACGGCCAGCCGTTCGGACAGGTCGAGCACGCCCAGCACATATTCTGCGGCCAGCGCGTCATCTTCTTCCTGCGGGGTGAGGGGGGCGTCGGTCATTGCTCCAGACACTCCCGCAGTTTGAGCAGGCTGCGGCGCAGCCATGTCCGCATGGTGTTGAGCGGGATGCTGTGGCGCAGCGCCAGCACATCATAGGACAGCCCGTCCAGATAGGCCCCGCGCACCGCATCGGCGCGGGCAGGCTCCAACGTGTCAAAGCAGTCGGTCACCCGCCGCGCCTCGCCCTTGGCGATCAGCCGGGATTCGGCGCGCGGGGCTGTGTCGGCAATCAGCGCGGCCGCATCATCATCATTCTGTTCGGGCTTGCGGGCGCGCAGACGGTCAATCGCATGGTTGCGCGACAATGCCACCAGCCATGTCATGCCTGCGCCGCGTGACGGATCAAACCGTCCCGCCCGC
This sequence comes from Pseudotabrizicola sp., assembly GCF_030656345.1. Lineage (GTDB taxonomy): Bacteria > Pseudomonadota > Alphaproteobacteria > Rhodobacterales > Rhodobacteraceae > Pseudotabrizicola. The sequence continues at coordinate 118,084 of NZ_JAUSNR010000015.1, forward strand.
AGCCACACTCTGGTAAACACTTCCTGCAACGCATCCTCCGCCTCTGATCTGGTGCCAAGGATACGGACCAGCACGCCCATAAGTTTCGGACCGGCGTCGTGATACAGCGCGCGGAACGCGGCGCGGTCCTGCCGGGCGATACGCTCCAGCAGCAGGCAGGTGTCGGTGGGGGCGGTTGCGGTCATGGCGCTGAATCTAGCATGCGGGCCGGGCATTGCCAGCCCCAAAACAGGCCCTCAGCCACGCCGCCTGCGCCCCTCACGCCCGCCAGAGGTGTTGAAGGACACATCCGGCAGGGTGACAATCGCCGCAAGCGACGGGAACGTATCCACCGCGTGCGGAATGGCGTTGGCATTGACGAAATGCTCCTGAAAGCGCGGCTCGATGGCGGTTTCGACCTTGTGGATCTGATGCACGGTTGCCTCGATCTGGTCGCGCGCGGCCACATTGCACAGGGCGATGCGCGCGCCGGTGCCTGCCGCGTTACCGGCGCTTGTTACCTTGTCCAGCGGCGCATCGGGGATCATGCCCAGCACCATCGCATGTTTCGGGCTGATATGCGCGCCGAACGCCCCGGCCAGCGTGACCCGGTCCACACGGTCAATGCCCATTTCATCCATCAACAGCCGCGCCCCGGCATAAAGCGCCGATTTCGCAAGTTGGATGGCGCGGATATCGCCTTGGGTCACCATGATGCGCGGCCCGCCCTCCGCCGTGCCATCGTGCAGCAGATAGCTGTGGGTGCGTCCCTCGGGCACACAGCGCGCAGTGCCGGTCTGATCCGGCCCGCCGATCAGCCCGCCCGGATCAACCAGCCCCGCCATCCGCATCTCGGCCACCGCTTCGATGATGCCAGACCCACAAATGCCGGTGATGCCAGAGGTTGCGGTCGCGGCGGCAAAGTCGGGATCGTCGGACCACAGGTCGGACCCGATCACGCGGAAGCGGGGTTCTTTGGTCACGGTGTCAATCTCCACCCGTTCAATCGCGCCGGGGGCGGCGCGCTGGCCGGAACTGATCTGCGCGCCTTCAAACGCCGGTCCGGTGGGCGAGGAACAGGCCAGAACCCGGGTCTTGTTGCCCAAAAGCAATTCCGCATTGGTGCCGACATCGACGATCAGCACCATATCGTCCGACTGGCCCGGCTGTTCCGACAACGCCACCGCCGCCGCATCGGCCCCGACATGGCCCGCGATGCAGGGCAAAAGGTAAACCCGCGCCGCGCGGTTGATCGCCCCGAGATCCAGATCGCGCGCATCAAGCGACAGGCTGCCGGATGTGGCCAAGGCAAAGGGTGCCTGACCCAGCTCTACCGGGTCGATCCCCAGCAGCAGATGGTGCATCACCGGGTTGCAGACCACCACGGCCTCGTAAATGCTGGCCGGATCAATCCCGCCTTCCGCCGCGATCGACTGCGCCAGTGCATTCAGCGCCTCGCGCACCACGCGGGTCATCTCGACATCTCCACCGGCGTTCATCATCACATAAGACACCCGGCTCATCAGATCTTCGCCAAAGCGGATCTGCGGGTTCATCACCCCGCCCGATGCCAGCACCCGCCCGTCACGCAGATCACACAGATGCGCCGCGATGGTGGTCGATCCAAGGTCGATGGCCAGCCCGTGGATTGCGCCGTCATGAAAGCCGGGCCAGATGTCGAGGATGCGCGGGCTGGCATCATGGTTGCCCTTGTGCAGGGCGACCGTCACCTTCCACTGGCCCTTGCGCAACACCGGCTGCAACCGGCGCAGGATCGCCAGATCGGCGGTCACATCATCAACCTGCCACTGGTCGCGCAACGCGCGCGCCAGCCGTTCAAAATCGCCGGTGGGTTCGTGCATGTCAGGCTCGGCCACCTCGACGTAGAGCAGGCGGGTGGCGGGGTCCATCGCGATGACCCGCTCGGTCGCGGATTTGCGGATCACCTGCTTGTGGACCTGGGATTCGGGCGGCACGTCGATGACCACATCGCCCATCACCTGCGCCTGACAGCCCAGACGGCGGCCATCGAGCATGCCGCGTTTGGACTTGTACCGCTCTTCCACCGCGTTCCATTCGGTCAGCGCATCATCGCGCACGGTGACGCCGTGTTTGGAAAACTCCCCATAGCCCGGCGTGATCTGGCATTTGGAACAGATGCCCCGCCCGCCACAGACCGAGTCGAGATCGACCCCCAATTGCCGGGCTGCGGTCAGCACCGGGGTGCCAAGCGGGAAATGCCCGCGCTTGCCCGACGGGGTAAAGATCACAAGCGGGTCGTCGGAACGGTCGTCAGACATTGGAATTCTCCTGCGCGCCCGACGGTTCCAGGCCGGTGGGCGGCGACTTCAAGGCGACGGATTGTGCCGTCTGAAAGCTGTAGGCGATTTCAGTAAAGCAATCGGCGGCAAAAACGTAGAACCAGCGCATCGGTTCTGTCGCCTGCAAAATGCCATGCACTGCGCCGCCGGGAATGAACAGGGCAACACCCGGCGACAGTGCCCATGGCGTGCCGTCAATCATCACAACGCCGTGCCCGGACAGCCCGAAATAGACCTCGGCCTGCGGATGGCTGTGCAGGGTGAAGGTCTCGCCCGCATCAATATGCGCCACACCGCAGGTCAGGCTGTCGGTCGGGGTCAGGCCAGCCGAAAACAGGCTTTGCCACCGCACCGTGCCGCAGGCAGGATCAGCCCATGTTTCCATGGGCTGATCGGCGGCGTTCAGGGCAAAGGCTGTGCTCAAGATCGCTCAGGCGCGGCCGCGACGGCCACCGCGACGGCCCCCGGCAGCCTGAGACGCCGCGGCTGAGGCTTCGGCAAAGCTCATCCCGCCTTCAACCGCTTCCAGAACCTTGGCAAAGCGAATCCATTCGCCGCCATTGGCATCGTGGTTCATCAGGAAATTGGCGGCGCGGATCGCCTCCATCTCCTGCAGGCGCACCGGGTTCATGATGGCGCTGGTCATGCCGGCCCCGATGGCCATCGGCAGAAACGCCGCGTTGATGCCATGCCGGTGCGGCAGGCCAAAGCTGATGTTTGAGGCACCACAGGTGGTGTTCACCCCCAGCTCTTCGCGCAACCGGCGCACCAGTGCAAACACCTGCTGCCCCGCAGACCCCATCGCGCCCACCGGCATCACCAGCGGGTCAACCACGATGTCATGCGCCGGGATGCCGAAATCGGCGGCGCGTTCGACGATCTTTTTCGCCACCGCAAACCGCACATCCGGGTCCGGCGAAATGCCGGTATCGTCGTTGGAAATCGCCACCACCGGCACGTTGTATTTCTTGACCAGCGGCAGAACCAGCTCCATCCGGTCTTCCTCGCCGGTGACCGAATTCAGCAGCGGGCGCCCCTCACAGGCGGCCAGACCGGCCTCCAGCGCTGCGGGAACCGATGAGTCGATGCACAGGGGCACGTCCACCGTGGCTTGAATGATCTCGATCAGCGCTTTCATCAGCGGCGGCTCGACAAAGTTGTTGTCGGCGTAGCGCGGGTCCAGCGCCATCTTGTTGGTGAACACCGCGCCTGAATTCACATCCAGCACCGTGGCCCCGCAGGCCACCTGTTCCAGCGCGTCGCGGATCACGGTTTCAAAATTCCCCGCCTCCAACTCGGCGGCCAGCTTTTTGCGCCCCGTAGGGTTGATCCGCTCGCCGATCACGCAAAACGGTTCGTCAAAACCGATGATGACGGTTTTTGTCTTTGATTCAATAACGGTACGGGTCATTCTTCAACCTTTTTGTCAGGCAGCTTTCGCGGGTTTTCCCGCGGTACCGCCGTGCTCTGTCACCCAGGCAGCGTTGGTCTTGATCCCGCCAAGCGGGAAGAAATGGACCTGTTCGATGCCAAAGCCCGGGTTTGCCGCCTTGTGGGCTGCAAGGGCTGTCAGCACATCTGTCGGCTCATAGGGCATCAACAGCTTGGTCACATCCATTGCCCGCTTTTGCAAGACCTTGAGCGACGGGCCCACCCCGCAGGCAATGGCAAACTTGATCAGCGTCTGCAGTTTTGCGGGGCCCGCGACGCCAATGTGAACCGGCAGTTTGATTCCCTCGGCCTGCAGACGCTCCACCCAGTCAATCACCGGCCCTGCGTCAAAGCAGAACTGCGTCGCCATTGCCATCTGCGCATCGGTCCGCGCGGCAAAGGCCGATTTCCAGCGCGCGGCCTCCATCACCATATGGTCTGACCCGTCCGGATCAATATCGCGGTTGCCCTCGGGGTGTCCGGCGACATGCAGCCGGTCAAAGCCGTCAAACGCGCCAGACTCCAGCAGCTGCATCGAAGTGTGGAAATCCCCCACCGGCTGCGCGACGCCGCCCGCCAGCAGCAGGCCCTGCCGCACGCCGACATCGCGGTAGCGGCTGACCCAATCGGTCAGCGTGGCGCGGTCCTTGATGATGCGGGCGGGGAAATGCGGCATGGCGGTGAAGCCTTCACCCGTCACACGTCGCGCGGTGGCGATCATCTCTTCAATCGGAGTGCCGTCGATATGGGCAATATAGACGCGGGTGCCTGCAGGCAGCAGAGCGCGGAAATCTTCAACCTTCTCAGCCGTGCGTGGCATCACCTCGATGGAATAGCCCTGCAAAAAGGCCTCCATCTGCCCGGGCGAAGGCGCGGCGGGGGCTGTCTTGGTGCGGAAATTGAACAGGGCCATCAACCTCTCCCTCAGGGTCATGCGAGCTGCCTCAGGCCTTGGCCCAGCCATCCGCTGCGATCAGTGTTTTCAGACGGTCAGTGTCGTATTCGGCTTCCAGCCGGGCGGCCTCATCGCGGGCGACATCTTCCTGCGCGCCCTCCACCTCATAGGGGGGAGCTTTGCGCCATTCGGCCAGATAGGCGTCGGCATCCTTGGCCCCGATCTTCATGGCGCAGCGGTCGATCGCCTGTTCAAAGCGTTCGGTCAGCTGCACCTTGGCCCCGCGCCGGCCCTTGCCCACAATCACCTGGGCCGGGATGTCACGCCAGAACACCACTGTCACTTCAGCCATGGCATGATTCCCTCCCGACATCTGCTCCTTTCCGTTCTAATGGTCCGGTTGCGACAAGACGGTGCGTTTTCGACATCGCGCATCGCATCTGCGACCCAAGGGCAGACATCGGCCCGCCGCATGAGTGCTTGCGGGGGCTGGGGATCAGCGCTACGTTTGGGATAACCACATATGGAGGGCGACCATGACGCCCGAGCGTCCCCGAGGGGGGGACGCATCGCAAACGCCGATCGAGCCAGATGATGGCTCTCGTCTCGTCGAATCGTCACCCCCTCAAAAGCCGGGGCAGGGCACGCTTTATGCGGCGCTCGACCTTGGCACCAATTCTTGCCGGATGCTGATTGCCCAGCCCAAGGGCAGTCAGTTTCTGGTCGTGGACAGTTTTTCCAAAACTGTTCAGCTGGGCATCGGGCTGGAAGCCTCGGGCCGGTTGTCGCGTGCGTCGATGGGGCGGACGGTGCAGGCGCTGCGGATCTGTCAGAAAAAGATTGAACGCCATGGCGTCAAACGGATGCGGCTGGTCGCGACCGAAGCCTGCCGCCGCGCCCGCAACGCCCGCGATTTCATCCGTCAGGTCAAACGCGAAGCCGGGCTGTCGCTGGAGATCATCACGCCCGAAGAAGAGGCGCGGCTGGCGGTGATTTCCTGCGCGCCTTTGGTCAATGAACGCACCGAACAGCTCCTGGTGGTCGATATCGGCGGCGGCTCGACGGAACTGGTGTGGATTGATCTGTCGGGCGTGGTGCCTGAAAACCGCCCGCGCGCGATCATGAGCCTGCATTCCGGCTTTGACGCCCAGCCGATAGGCGGGGCGCGGGTGGTGGACTGGATCTCGGTGCCGCTTGGGGTGGCAACGCTGCGCGACCAGTTCGGCGATGTCGACGATGACGCCGCCCGCTTTGCGCTGATGAGCTGGTTTTTTGAAGAACAACTGTCGAGTTTCTCGCCCTATAACGCCCAGCACCCGCGCGAAGGGTTCCAGATCATCGGCACCTCTGGCACAGTGACCACGGTGGCCGCCAGCTATCTTGGCCTGCGCCGCTATGACCGGACCAAGGTGGACGGGCTGCAGATGACCAGTGATCAGATCGATTTCGTGATCCGCGATTATCTGACGCTGGGGCCAGAGGGGCGGCGCACCGACCCGCGCATCGGGCGTGACCGGCATGCGCTGATCATGTCCGGTGCGGCTATCCTTCAGGCGCTGATGCGGATATGGCCAACCGACCGCCTTTCCGTGGCCGACCGTGGCCTGCGTGAGGGGCTTTTATATGCCCAGATGACCGCCGATGGCGTGTTGACCGAAGGACCGTTCACATGAGTGAAAAGAACATTTCCGGCCGTGGCCAGCGCGAGCTGCGGGTGCGGGTGAAAACCGCCAAGGGGCGCAAGCTGTCGTCCACCCTCTGGCTGGAGCGTCAGCTGAACGACCCTTACGTGATCCGCGCGCGCAAAGAGGGTTATCGTGGCCGCGCGGCTTACAAGATTTCGGAACTCGATGACCGCTATGGCTTTCTGAAGCCGGGGGCGCGGGTGGTGGACCTTGGCTGTGCGCCGGGGGGCTGGTGTCAGGTGGCGGTGGTGCGGGTGAATGCGCTGGCGCAGAACCCGAAAAAGCCGGTGGGCACGGTGCTGGGCGTTGACTTGCAAGAGATAGAGCCGATTCCGGGGGCAGAACTGCATCAGCTCGATTTCCTGTCGGACGGGGCCGATGATCTGGTCAAGGGCTGGCTGGGCGGGCGGGCCGATGTGGTGCTGTCCGACATGGCAGCGGCGGCTTCGGGGCACAAGGCGACCGACCACTTGCGCATCGTGGCGCTGATCGAGGCGGCCTTGGATTTCGCCTTTGACGTGCTGGAAGACGGCGGTACCTTTGTCGCCAAGGTTCTGGCGGGCGGGGCGGAAAACACCATGCAGGCCATGCTAAAGAAGAACTTCACCAAGGTCGCCAATGTGAAACCCCCGGCGAGCCGCGCCGACAGTTCGGAAAAGTTCGTGGTGGCCATGGGTTATCGCGGACGCGCGATTGCCGCCGCAAAGGCGGCAGAGGATGATGAGGATTGACCCGGATCTGACAACAATCCGCCCTATGCGAAAGGCACCCCGCGGGGTGCCTTTTCACGAAAATCCTGCGAATTTTCGGCTGATCCCTCAGCCGCCCCAGCTGCGGACCGGCCCGCAATCCATGTGGACGAAATCTGACCGCGAGTATTTTCCCACCCCGCCAGAGGCGCAGGCAGAGGCGGCTTTGGCCATCTGACCGACCGAACGCGACTTGAGCCGCAGATCGGCCGCCTGACCCTTGAGGTGCAGGGAATTCTGCGCAACGCCGCCGGATTGCGACCGCAGCATCGCGTTCGTGCGCGGGCTGCGATAGCCCGACAGCATCATATAGGGTTCTTTCACATCCATCAGACGATGGGCGGCGGCCATGATATCGACCGTGCGCGCGTCGATGCCGTACACGTCATTGGACCGCCAGTCGCGCATGAAGTGATTGATTTCCTTCATGACTTCGGGGATGTATTTGCCTTCGATCCAGTAGATCGTGTCAATGCTTTCGCCCGTCCGTCCGGAATACATGCGGATGCGGCGGATATCGCCTGCACCGCGCAACAGACCGAACGCGTTGGAGTATGTCGGGGCCGCAACCACCACAGACGCCGCAAAAGCGCCCAGCAAGCCACGCCGCGAAAAGCCCAACTTCGATGTATCTGTCATTGTAACGCCTGTCCCGTCGCATTGTTGACCACCTAGACGGCGGTTCGTCTGCACTTATCCCCAAGTGTGCAGATCTTATGCCACAGCACATTATGCAACCCAAGGGCAGATTCTCCGCCGGTTCCCCTTTTAGGGTCGATAGGCAAATTTTTGCTTAAAGCGCTGGAAGCGGTGCGCTGTATTTTTCTTATGCCACTGTTGCCAGAAAGTAACGAAATCCGGCGTAAACGTGACCTTCTGGCTGGAACGTGAATGGACAGTGCTGCCCACTTCGCGGAAAGTCGGGAAATTATTGCAAAAAAACCGCAAGGACCATTTCACGATGAAGCGATTGACCGGGACGGCTGTGGCGCGTGGGTTTCTGATTTCTGCCTCTTTTTTGGTCTTTGCCGCGCAGGCCCCGGTGCTGGCGCAAGGTTTTCCCAGCCCTTTCGTCCAGACCATCGCCATCGCGGCGAGCGAAGATGACGCGGTTGCCGCCTTTTACCGTGACAACGGCTATCGCACCCTGTGGACCGGCGCGGCCGAGCAGGATGTGCAGCGCCGCGCGGCGCTGTTTGCCGCGCTGGCAAAGGCCGGGGATCATGGTCTGCCGGTCGCCCGCTATGATGCGACCAGACTGGTGGCGATGCTGACGGGGGCCCGCACCGAAGGCGACCGCGCCCGTGCCGAGGTGGCGCTGACCCGGGCCTATCTGGCCTATGCCCGCGACATCTCGTCCGGTGCGACCGACCCCAAGGCGATTGACCCCGGCATCGTGCGCGACATTGCGCGGCCAGATCCGGCCCGGCTGCTGGCTCAGATGCAGACCCGCAACCCGGCACAGGTGTTGCAGGCGCTGGTTCCGGTCTCCCCCCGCTATGCGCAGCTGATGCGGGCCAAGCTGGGGATAGAGGCCAGGATCGCTCAGGGCGGCTGGGGCCCGGTGGTGCGCGCCGCGTCGCTGGCCCCGGGGGAGTCGGGGGACGCTGTTGTTGCCCTGCGCGACCGGCTGATCACGATGGGCTACCTGACCCGCTCGGCCACCAGCCGCTATGACGCGGCGATTCAGGCCGCTGTTCAGCGCTTTCAGCTCGATCATGGGCTGGCGGGGAATGGCAAGGCCGATGCGGCAACGCTGGCGGCACTGAACACCGCGCCGGAAGAGCGGTTGAAATCGGTGATCGTCGCGATGGAGCGGCTGCGCTGGATGCACGACACCCCGTTGGGCGACCGCCACATCTGGGTGAACCTGCCGGACTTTACCTCGAAAATCATCGATCACGGCAAGGTCACCTTTGAAACCCGCGCCGTGGTGGGCAAGAACGTGCCCGCGCAGCGCACACCGGAATTTTCCGACATGATGGCGCATATGGTGATCAACCCGAGCTGGGGGGTGCCGCGCTCTATCATCGTCAGTGAGTATCTGCCGTTGTTGCAGCGCAATCCGAATGCGGTCAGCCATCTGCAGGTGATCGACAACCGGGGCCGGGTGGTGCCGCGCAGCGCGGTGAACTTTGCCGGCTATTCGGCGCGCACCTTTCCCTTTGGCCTGCGCCAGCCGCCGTCTGACGGCAATGCACTGGGGCTGGTAAAGTTCATGTTCCCCAACAAGCACAACATCTATCTGCATGATACGCCATCAAAAAACCTGTTCAGCCATGAGGTGCGCGCCTATAGCCACGGCTGCATCCGTCTGGCCGATCCGTTCGATTTTGCCTATGCGTTGCTGGCGCTGCAAAGTGATGATCCGCAGGGCGAGTTTGAGCGTCATCTGAAAACCCGCAACGAAACCACGGTGAGGCTGGAGCAGCACGTGCCTGTGCATCTGGTCTATTTCACCGCCTGGCCGGGGGCGAAGGGGCAGATGACCTATCGCCGCGATATCTATGACCGCGATGCCAAACTGTTTCAGGCGCTTGAGGCTGCCGGGGTGGTCTTGCCGGCGGTTCAGGGCTAAAATCCCTGCCAGCCACAGCGTGTGGTGACAGGAGCATTGCCATGACCCATCGTATCGCCGACATCGCTGCCGCCCTTGGGGCAGAGTTTGCCGGGGATGGCGAGGTGATGGTGCGTGGTGCGTCCGAGCCGCAGCAGGCCGGGCCCGACGATCTGGCCTTGGCGGTGAACCCGAAATACGCAGATGGTCTGGCGCAGGGGGCGGCGATTGCAGCGATGCTGTGGCCGGGCGCAGACTGGCAGGCGCTTGGGATGAAGGCCGCGATCTTTGCGCCGCGTGGACGGTTGGCGATGGCGGGGCTGACCAGCATGCTTGACCCCGGACCGGATATCGCGCCGGGGGTTCACGCGATGAGCGTGATCGACCCCACCGCGCAGATCGGCGCGGGCGCGGCAGTCGGCCCCTTTGTCACCATTGGCGCGGGCGTGGTCATCGGCCCCAATGCACGGATTGCCAGCCATGTCAGCATTGCCGAAGGCGCCACCATCGGCCCCGATGCGCTGATCCTGCAGGGCGCGCGCATCGGCGCGCGGGTGACCATCGGCGCGCGGTTTGTCTGCCAGCCCGGGGCGGTGATCGGGGCCGATGGGTTTTCCTTTGTGACCCCCGAGAAATCGGGGGTGGAGGAAATCCGCGAAACCCTTGGCCAACGCGCCGACATCCGCGCCCAAAGCTGGACGCGGATACATTCACTTGGGGCCGTAACCATTGGCGATGATGTGGAAATCGGCGCGAATGCCTGCATCGACCGCGGCACCATCCGCGACACCACGATCGGCAATGGCACCAAGCTCGATAACCTTGTGCACATTGGCCACAACGTTCAGGTCGGGAATGATTGTCTGTTGTGTGGTCAGGTCGGCGTGGCCGGATCGGCGCGGATTGGCAACCGGGTGGTGCTGGCCGGGCAATGCGGAGTGAATGACAATATCTTTATCGGCGATGACGTGATCTGCGGCGGGGCGACAAAGGTGTTCACCAATGCCCCGGCGGGCCGGGTCATGCTGGGCTATCCGGCGGTCAAGCTGGAAACCCATGTCGAGATGCAAAAGGCGCTGCGGCGCCTGCCGCGTCTGGCCGCAAAACTTGCCGAGCGGGAGAAAGTCATTCAGAAGTCATGAACGCTTCCTATATGTTGCGCGAACAGAAAGGAATGATCGCATGACCCAGACCGCACAGACCATCATCGGGATCATCGCCGAACAGGCATTGCTCGACCCCGCAGATCTGACCATCGACACAAGGCTTGATGCGTTGGCGCTGGACAGTCTGGCCATGGTCGAGCTGATCTTTGCGCTGGAAGAGACGTTTGACATCTCGGTCCCCTTCAACGCCAACGCCAACGCCAACGCCAACGACCCCGGCACGCAGGAGTTTGACCTGTCGTCGGTGGGCGCGATCATTCAGGCCGTCGAAGGTCTTGTCTCGCAAAAGGCTGCCTGAGCGCCGATGCACAGGGTTGTCATTACCGGCGCGGGCACCATCAATGCCCTTGGCCATGATCTGCCATCAACACTCGCGGCGTTTGCCGATGGGCAGGGCGGGATCGGTCCGTTGGACATTCCGGATGTGGACCGGCTGTCGATCCGCGTGGCGGGGCAGGTCCGGGGCTGGACCGCATCGGACCATTTCGATCTGCGGGGCCTTAGCCTCTATGACCGGATGACGCAGTTCGCGCTGTGGTCGGCGCAGCAGGCGGTGGCGCAATCGGGGTTGAATTTTGACGAGGAACTTGGCCTGCGGGCCGGGGTGGTGCTGGGCACGGCGGGCGGCGGGCTTGGTACCATCGACGACAGCTACCGCGCGGTTTATGCCGAGGGCAAGAACCGGGTGCACCCGCTGACCGTGCCGCGCCTGATGGCCAGTGCCGGGGTCAGCCATATCAGCATGACCTATGGTTTGCGCGGGCCTGCCTTTACCGTCTCGACCGCCTGCGCCAGTTCCAACCATGCGATGGGGCTGGCGTTTCAGATGGTCCGCTCGGGCACCGCCCCGGTCATGCTGACCGGCGGGGCCGAGGCGATGCTGACCTTTGGCGGGCTGAAGGCGTGGGAGGGGCTGCGGGTGATGGCAACCGACGCCTGCCGCCCGTTTTCCGCCGACCGCAACGGCATGGTGCAGGGCGAAGGGGGGGCGGTGTTCGTGTTCGAATCCTATGACCACGCCCGCGCGCGCGGAGCGGAGATTCTGGCCGAAGTGGCGGGCTTTGCCATGTGTTCCGACGCGCATGATATCGTGATGCCCTCGGCCGAAGGGGCAGTGCGCGCGATGCGCGCAGCGCTTGCCGATGCGGGGATAGATCCGGGGCAGGTGGGTTACATCAACGCCCATGGCACCGGCACCAAGGCCAATGATGCGAATGAGGCGATGGCGATCCGCACGGTGTTTGGCGATACGCCGCCGCCGGTGTCATCGACCAAGGGCGCGCATGGCCATATCATCGGCGGCACCGGCGCGGTGGAGCTGCTGGCCTGTCTGATGGCGCTGCGTGAGGGCGTCATCGCGCCGACGCTGGGTTATCGCGTGGCCGACCCCGATTGCGCGCTGGATGTGGTGCCCAACACCGCCCGCACAGCGCGCGTGGATGTTGCCATGACCAATGCCTTTGCCTTTGGCGGGCTGAATGCGGTGCTGGTGCTGCGCCGGGTCTGACCCCTAAGAAAAAGGCCGCACCCGATGGGCGCGGCCTGTTCTGTCGGCCAAGCCGTTCGCGTTACGGGTTGGTCGCAGACACCGCCGCGAAGCCCGCCGTAAAGCCCTTGAGCGACAGATCAACCGCAACTTTCTGGTCCGGCGCGACGACCGGAACGATGGTCAGCACCGCCTTGGCACCCTTTTTGAACTGCTCCACCTCGGCGGCGGTAAAGCCGATGCGCGAGATGCAGCCGATGGTCGAGCAGAAGGTGAAGGGATAGACCTTTGGCGCGGTGCCATCGATGGCCATCAGCAGGTTGTCGGTCAGCAGCGTTTCCAGCGGCACGATCACGGTCGCCCCGGCAACGGCCTGGCCACCTGCGGGCAGGTTGAACATGCTGAACTCGGCCACGGCATTGCCGTCGGTGTCTTTCAGCAGCTGATACAGCTGGCACGGATCAGAGCCGTCTTCGGTGCGGATGCAGCGCTGTTCCCAAGCGTCAAAACTGGCCTGAACGTAGGAGCTGCCCAGCCCGTCATTGCCCACTTCGGTGCCCATCGACAGACCGTTATCGGCGGCGGCATCTGCGGTTGGTGCCGCATCTGCGGCCTCAGCCGGGGGGGCTTCGGTGGCGGGGGGCGTGGTGGCGTCCTGCGCCCAGACCGCCGTTGCCGCCGAGGATGCCAGCAGAACGGCCACGGCAAGGGATTTCGAGAAGGGAGAGATCGCTGAAAGAGTCATGTCACGTCCATCTGTCGCTGATTTGGTTTTCACCGCTCGCGCCGCTGTAGCATGTTGCGCCAGAGCTGTCAGGTGGCAAAAGCGTGAGCAGGGGGCGGGGCAGGGTGCGGGGGCGGGAAGGCCTTCCACGCAAATAAAAAAGGGCCAGAAATCCGGCCCTTTTTCACGTCAATTTTTTGCTCCCTGTCGGACTGGCCGACTTGATGGTGGAGACGCTACGGCGGAATTTCGCAGGCGTCAACCCGTCAAATGATCACAAAATCGCCTGTAAAACATGATAAACTCCCACTTGTTTTTGCCACCGCGTGTGGCCGGTGCCCGTCACCGCGCATCGGGCAGGGCGCAGCGCACCAAAGCCGCGATACGATCAAGGCTGGCATCGAAGGGTGAAGCGGATATGGTTGCGCCCGTGGTGCAGATCCGCGTGGGAACAGGGAGACAGCTGGTGTCGGAAGGGCCTTCAATTTTTGTCGGTGGTGGGGGGGCAGACTATGGCCTGCCGCAAAGCCTGCTGCTGGAATACGGCAATCGTCACGGGCTGATCGCGGGGGCGACCGGCACCGGCAAAACCGTGACCCTGCAGATTCTGGCCGAGGGGTTTTCTGCCGCCGGGGTTCCGGTCTTCATGTCTGATGTGAAGGGCGATCTGTCCGGGCTGGCGGTGGCCGGCGACCCGGCGGGCAAGCTGCACGGGGCCTTCATGGCCCGCGCGGCGACCATCGGGCTGGATCTGCAGTACCGGGCGTTTCCGGTCACCTTCTGGGACATGTTCGGCGAACAGGGCCATCCGGTGCGGGCGACGGTGGCCGAGATGGGGCCGCTGCTGTTGTCGCGGCTGCTGGACTTGACCGAGGCGCAGGAAGGCGTGCTGAACGTGGCGTTCCGGCTGGCGGATGAGGAAGAACTGCCGCTTCTGGACCTCAAGGATCTGCAGGCGCTGCTGGGGTTCATCGGGGAAAATGCGGGCGAGATTTCCACCCGCTACGGGTTGGTCGCCCCGGCATCGATCGGCGCGATCCAGCGCCGGTTGCTGGTGCTGGAAAACGAAGGCGGCACCGGGTTTTTCGGCGAACCGGCCCTCGATCTGGCTGATCTGATGCGCACCGACGCGCAGGGCTTTGGCCAGATCAACATTCTGGCGGCGGACAGGCTGATGCACAGCCCCCGGCTGTACGCGACCTTTCTGTTGTGGCTGCTGTCCGAACTGTTTGAAACCCTGCCCGAGGTGGGCAACCCGGATCAGCCCAAGCTGGTGTTCTTTTTCGACGAGGCGCATCTTTTGTTCACCGATGCCCCAAAAGCGCTGGTGCAAAAGGTGGAACAGGTCGCCCGGCTGATCCGGTCCAAGGGGGTGGGGGTGTATTTCGTCACGCAAAACCCGGCGGATGTGCCCGAGACCATTCTGGGCCAGCTTGGCAACCGGGTGCAGCACGCCCTGCGCGCCTTTACCGCCAAGGATCAAAAAGACCTGCGCATGGCCGCCCAGACCTATCGCGACAACCCGGAGTTCAAGACCGAAGACGCGATCCGCGATGTCGGCACGGGTGAGGCGGTGACATCGTTTCTGGAACGCAAAGGCATTCCGGGCGTGGTGCAGCGCACCCTGATCCGCCCGCCGTCCAGCCAGCTTGGGCCGGTTGACGCGGATGTGCGGGCGCAGCTGATGGCGATGTCGGCGCTGCGCGGCAAATACGACACCGCCATTGACCGCGACAGCGCGTATGAGCGGCTGCGCGCCCGCGCCCAAAAGGCGGCAGCCGAGGCCGAAGCGGCAGAGCGCGGGGCCGCGAGCGATCCGCAAAGCGATCCGGGCGAATTCAGCCGGGGCCGCCGCTATGATGGTGGCAGCACCCGTGCGCAGGCCCCCAAAACCCCCCGCCGCAGCAGTGATTCCGTGGGTGAGGCGTTTGCCAAAAGTTTTGCCCGCCAGCTTGGCACCAAATCGGGGCAGGCGCTGGTGCGCGGGGTGCTGGGCACCTTGTTCAAGAAACGCTGATCCGGTGGCCGGGCGATCCGCCCGGCCAGACGCTTACAGCGCCCGCAGCTTCAGCTTCACGATCCGGTTTTCGCGCTTTTGCAGCACCTCGAACCGGAAGCCGTGGAAGCTGAAGGCCTGCCCCTCATTCGGGATCATCTGCGCTTCATGGATGACCAGACCGGCGATGGTATTGGCCTCGTCATCGGGCAGGTTCCAGTCCAGCGCGCGGTTCAGGTCGCGGATCGTCATCTGACCCTCGATCAGGTAATCGCCGTTCTCGGCCCGTTTCAGCGCACTTTCCTTCTGGACCACATCGAATTCGTCGGTGATCTCGCCGACGATTTCCTCCAGAATATCCTCCAGCGTGATCAGCCCCTGCAAGCCGCCGTATTCATCGACCACCAGCGCAAAATGCGTCCGGCGTTTCAAAAATTCGCGCATCTGTTCGTCCAGCGCGGTGGTGTCGGGGATGAAATAGGGCTTCATCGCCACCTTGACGATATCCAGATCCTTGACCGAGCCCACAATGCCGGTCTGACTGCGCATCAGCCGGTCAACTTCGCGCAACAGGTCTTTGGCATGAACCACGCCAAGGATATTTTCCTCATCGCCGCGAAACAGCGGCAGGCGGGTGTGGGGCGATGCCAGAACCTTGGTGATGATCTGATCGGGCGACAGATCGGCGTCGAGCATTTCGATATGGCGACGGTGGCGCATGATTTCATCCACCGTGCGGCTGCCCAGATCCAGCGCGCCCAGCAGACGGTCGCGGTCTTCCTTTTCCACAGCGCCTTCGGAATGGCCAAGCGCAATCGCGCCCATGATTTCCTCGCGCAGGGCCAGAATTTTGCCCTCGGGGTCGGCCTTCACGCCAAACAAGCGCAGCACCCCGCGCACCAGAATACGGACCACGGTGACAATCGGCGAAAAGATCAGGATCAGAACCTTGATGATCGGGGCCACGCGGGTGGCGACCCCTTCGGGAAAGGTGATGGCCAGCGTCTTGGGCAACACCTCGCCAAAGATCAGCACCAGAATGGTCATGCCCAGCGTGGCAAAGGCCACCCCGGAATCGCCCAGCACCCGCGTCAGCAGCGCCGTCGCCAATGACGCCGACAGGATGTTGACCACATTGTTGCCAAGCAGGATCGCCCCGATCATCCGTTCATTGTCTTCGGTGATCTTCATCGCCGCAGTGGCCCCGAGCGAGCCTTTGTCGGCAAGGGTTTTCAGCTTGGCGCGCGAGGCGGCGGTCAGTGCGGTTTCCGACCCCGAAAAGAACGCGGACAGCACCAGCAGGCACATGATTCCCACGGCCGTCAGCCAGAAGGCGGAGTCGAGGGCAGAACTTTCCATGTCAATCAATCTCTATGTAGGGAAGGCGGCATTTTACGAACGCTTGCCCGCTTTTGCCAAGGGGTGATGGTCCAGCACCAGCGATTTCAGATGGTCATCCAGCACATGGGTGTAGATTTCCGTGGTCGACAGATCCGCATGGCCCAGCAGGGTCTGGATCACCCGCAGATCGGCCCCGCCGGCCAGCAGATGGGTGGCGAAGGCATGACGCAGCGCATGGGGCGTCACCCGCGCGGGCGATACCCCGGCGGTGATGGCGATGTCTTTCAGCATCAGGTGGAAATGCTGCCGCGTCAGGTGGCCATCGGCCCCCGGGCCGGGGAACAACTGGCGCGACGGCGGCTTGCCCGCCAGCCGGGCCTTGTCCTCGGCGGCATCGCGGTGGTGCAGCCAGTCGGCAAGTGCCGTGCGGGCGGGCGAGGACAGCGGCACCATACGCTCTTTGCCGCCCTTGCCCCGCACCAGCACCAT
This sequence comes from Pseudotabrizicola sp., assembly GCF_030656345.1. GTDB lineage: Bacteria > Pseudomonadota > Alphaproteobacteria > Rhodobacterales > Rhodobacteraceae > Pseudotabrizicola. The sequence goes on from NZ_JAUSNR010000015.1 coordinate 134,903, forward strand.
GCGCGGATCGCCCCGCGCCGCCGCGACCGGCAGGCCGACCAGTTCGGTCACGCGCATGCCTGTGGCATAGACCAGTTCCAGCAGGGCGGTGGCGCGGGCATGGTCGGCTGGCGTGCGGCCATGGCTGCGGGCGGCGTCCATCAGCCGGGTCACATCCTGCTGCGACAGGGCATCCGGCAGGCGCTGCACCGCGCCCGGCCCCTTGATGCGGATCGCCGGATTGTCGGCGCGCCAGCCTTCGTCATGCGCAAAGCGGTACATCTGCCGGATCGACGACAACCGCCGCGCGCGGGTGGCCTTTGACAGCCCGTTCGCATCGCAGGACACGAGGTAGGATTCGACATCGTCGCGCGTCACAGTGGCAAACTGGCCCCCCCGATGCGCAACCCAGGCCGCAAAGTCTTTCAGATCGCGGCCATAAGCCAGCTGGGTGTTGCGCGCCGCGTCCAGCTCGGCGGCATGAGCGTCAAGAAAGGTGGAAATCCAGCCTTCGGGCGTGGCGGGGGCGTTGGATAGATCGGCGGTCATCCCCGCCGCTCCAGCAGCATCAGCTCCAGCGCGGTGCGGCGGGCCACGTCTTCCAGCCCGACATGGCGCAGGAACGCCAGCCCATCGGTCACGCCCGACAGATTGCCCTGCACCCCGCGCCCGATCTTTTCCACCGCCAGCAAGATCGCCTCGCCCATCCGGCGCTGTTCCAGCAGGGCGGCAAATTCGGGCGCGGCCCCGGCGCGCAGAAAGGCGGGGGCGATGGCGCGGCCCAGCGATTCGGGCGGCAGCGCACCGGACAAGGACCCCGTCGCCAGACCGATCAGAAACGCCTCACGCGGGGATTCGGGTTTGCGGGTCCGGGCGATGGTTTCATAGGCGGGCGACAACATCCCAAGGTCAAAGGCAATGCGCCCGGCCTGTCCGGTCAGCGGCAGGCGCGACAGATCACTCGCGAACAGGATGGCAAAGGGCACCTCCAGCTCTGCCTCGGTCATCTTCGCCCAGGCGGCGGGCAGGCTTTGCGCCACCGCCCCCGGATCGCCCGCCCGCAGCGCGGTCTCGAACCGCTGGAACGCATCCACCCGGTCCCACACCCCGCCCGACGCGGCAGGCAGCCGTTCGGTATAAAGCCCCAGCAGCACATTGGGCGCGATCACCCCGGCACGGGCCAGACGTTCGGCCGATTCGATCTGGCTTTTCCAGCCAGCAGTGTCGCGCAACTCGGCATGGGCAAAGGCCAGCGGCAGGCTGAGGGTGGATTGCGGCTCGCCGATCGCCTCGAACATGCGCCAGGACAGCGGCGTCATCCGGGCCGGAATCGGCGGCAGGGCGTCACCTTCATACAGATCAGGGTCCAGAAACCGCGACAGCAGCGATTCTTCTTCCGGCGTCACATAGCCAAGCGCCTGCGCCGTGCGCAACGTCAGCGCTGCCGCATTCCAGTCGCCCGAGCGGGCCACACAAAAGATCCGCGCCGGAAAGGTCGGGGCAAGGTCGGGCGTGGCCTGCATCATATCGCAGCCCTGATCCTCATTGCCGGTCAGCAAGGCCACGTCAAAGGCGCGGCGGAACAGCTCCGGGTCGCCGGTCGGGGCCGCTTTGAGCAGGCTCGCCGCCTGATCCAGCGCGCCCATGGCAAGCAGCCGGTCAATCCGTGCCAGCAACAGCGTGCCCTTGCCGGTGCTGTCGGGCGGCGGTACCGCTTCGGCCAGCATCAGGGTCATGGTCAGCGATTGCAGGGCTGGCAGATGGTCGCCACGGTCGCGCATGATGGCGCTGCGCACTTCTTCCTCCAGCCCCATGCCCCACAGGTCGCGCGGCAATCCGGTGGTGGCGGGCGACAACAGCCCGATGGCATCGGGCGAGGGCGCATCCAGCACGCTGACCGCCACATCCTGTGGCAGCGCTCCGCCAGAGGTGACCGGCGCCTCATCCCGTTTGGCTGTCGGCGCGGGCCTGCCAATCGCCGACCCTGCTGGCGTGGCGACAGAGCTGGACAGCCAGTCAATCGCCGACAACGGGGTTTCGGCACCAACCGGCCCCGCCATCAGCGCGCACAGCACTGCGGCCAGGTGCCCCGCAGACGATGCGGTCTTAATCGGCATTCAGCGTCACCGGAACCGTCACCTGACTTTGTTCGGGCGACAAGTCGGCCAGATAGGCATAGCCGGTCAGGGCGACAAACCCCAACAGACCCAATACAACCAAAGCCTTGAGGATACGCCCCACCATTGTTCTTCTGCCCTTTCAGCCCGATGTTCTGCGCGCCACGGGTTTATCCCGTCGTCTTGCCGCAGAGGCTCGTCATTCCGCGTGTCGTCACCGGGCATAGCCGCGCAAGCTGGCCCCGCCCGGATGATTTCGGTGCGATTATATATGGCATTCGTGGCGAGTTCACGCCATGAACAAAAAAATGCGCGTGATGCGGGCGAAACGCCGCTGTTGCCGGCAAACAAAGCCGCTCCGCGCCGAAGATGAACCAAGGGGAGGCAGCGTGGCACGCCTGAAGAAGACGGTCGCCATGGTCGGGATGATGGGGGCGGGGAAAACCGCGGTGGGAACGGCCGTGGCGCGGGCGCTTGGGGTGCCTTTCCTCGATTCGGACGATGAAATCGTCCGCGCCGCCAACCGCTCGATCACCGAGATTTTCGAACGTGACGGCGAGCCGTTCTTCCGCGCCCGCGAATCCGAGGTGCTTGCCCGTCTGTTGCGCGGCCCGCCTTGCGTGCTGTCGACCGGCGGCGGGGCCTACCTTGCCGACAGCAACCGCCGCCTGATCTCTGACGTGGGGGTCGCGGTCTGGCTGCGCGCCGATCTGGATCTGCTCTGGAGCCGGGTGCGCCACAAGGCGACCCGCCCCCTGCTGCGCACCGCAAACCCGCGCGACACCCTGCGCGCGCTCTATAACGCGCGGGTGCCGTTCTACGCTCAGGCCGATATCACCGTCGATGCCAGTGCGGATCTGACGATTGAAGGCATGGCCGAACGGGTGGTCACAGCCCTTGCCGCGCGCCCCGATGTTCTGGAGGAAGACAAGACATGACGCTTGATGTGGTGAAGGTCGATCTGGGCAGCCGCAGCTATGAGGTGCGGATCGGCACCGGCCTGATCGACGGTGCCGGGGCGCAGCTCTTGCCGTTTCTGCGGCGGCGCAAGGTGGCGATTGTCACCGACGAGTCGGTCGCCGCCCTGCATCTTGACCGTTTGCTGGCGTCATTTGCCGCCGCCGGGATTGAGGCCAACGCTCTGGCCCTTCCAGCGGGTGAGAGCACCAAGGGCTGGCCGGAATTCGCCCGCGCCACCGAATGGCTGCTGGACCAGAAGATCGAACGCCGCGATCTGGTGGTGGCCTTTGGCGGCGGGGTGATCGGCGATCTGGCAGGCTTTGCCGCCGCCGTGCTGCGGCGCGGGGTGCGGTTTGCGCAGATCCCGACCACGCTGCTGTCACAGGTCGACAGCTCGGTCGGCGGCAAGACCGGAATCAACACCGCGCAGGGCAAGAACCTTGTCGGGGCCTTTCACCAGCCAACGGTGGTGCTGGCCGATATTGACGTGCTGGCGTCATTGCCCACGCGTGACTTTCTGGCGGGCTATGGCGAGGTGGTGAAATACGGTCTGCTGGGCGACGCCGCGTTCTTTGACTGGCTGGAGGCGAATGCCCCCGGAATGGCCGCCGACCGTGCCTTGCGCCAATACGCCGTGCGCCGGTCGGTCGAGATGAAAGCCGGCATCGTCAGCCGCGATGAAACCGAGGAGGGGGAGCGTGCGCTGCTCAATCTGGGCCACACCTTCTGTCACGCGCTGGAAAAGGCCACCGGCTATTCCGACCGGCTGCTGCACGGCGAAGGGGTGGCCATCGGCTGCGCCCTCGCGTTCGAGCTGTCGCAGCGTCTGGGCCTGTGTTCGCAAGAGGCCCCCAGCCGCGTGCGCGCACACCTGCGCGCCATGGGCACCAAGGTGGATCTGGCCGACATTCCGGGCGATCTGCCGGATGCCGGGGCGCTGCTGGCGCTGATGGGGCAGGACAAAAAGGTGGTGGATGGCCAGCTGCGATTCATTCTGGCGCGCGGCATCGGTGAGGCCTTCGTGGCAGAGGGCGTGCCGGGCGACATGGTGAAAACCCTGCTGGCAGAGGCGCTTGCGGCGCGCGGTTGATGTTGCGCCCGAAGGTCTGCGCCAAAGGCTGTTCTACAGGGCCCAGGCATAGACCGGCGCCTTGCGTTGCAGATTACGCGAGGCGTTTTTGATGCCGCCTTCTGCCAACTGCACATCATTCTATAAACATAATCGCGCCGCACTTAAGGCGACATATCATTGTTTCTGAAGGATATCTGCAGAAGGAACAGACAGAATATGAACAAACAAGTTCTCACTACGTTGTTGGCCGCCACGTTGGTACTTACAGCTTGCGCCAACCAACCCGACAAGGTTGTCGCGACCTACGTTAGCCCAACAACCTACAGCAGCTTTAACTGCAGACAGATCATTTCAGAACGCAATCGAATCGTTCAAAAGGTCAATGAATTGAGCGGCGTCCAGAAGAAGAAAGCCGACAATGATGCAGCTGCGATGGGGATTGGTATGATCCTTTTCTGGCCTGCACTTTTTGCCTTGGGTGGTGGCTCGGATGTGGAGCCGCAGCTTGCGTCTATGAAGGGCAACTATGATGCGTTGACCGCTGTAGGCACGCAAAAGAACTGTTTCTGAAGGCTAGAACAAAGCACGTTCCATAAGCCTCCCGAGCGCAAGCCTGGGGGGCAACCTGGGGCACACCGCCCCCCCCTGGGGCACTTTAGGGGGCCTTCAAGCTGGGTCAGAACAACAGCTTGTAGACATTGCCATTGGTGTCGGTGGCGCGGCCTGTGCCGCTGGTCGTGCCGCTGCCCGAGATGAAATTGCCTTGCACCCGGGTGCCGTCGGTGCACACGGCATAGATCTCGCCATTGTTCACGCGCGCCGATGTCTTCACATCCCGCCCCAGACGCCCGCCGGTATCTCGTATGGTCAGCGACACGCCTTTGGTCTGCGACACCTCTTTGGGGGCGACCGATGACCACGTGCCTTGACACTTCACCTTACGCTCCAGCCGAAAGCTGATTGGCCCCGAGGTTTCGTTGGTGTTCTGCGCCCTGATCCCGATCACCTTGGTCGCATCCTCTTGGGCAATCGGGCCTTCCAGCGGATAAAGCTGCATCTCGCTGGTGCCGCTGGCACAGGCGGCGAGCGGCAGGAGAACGGCGAGGACGAAAGGGCGAAGGGTCATTTTGGGTCTCTCTGGCGCAGTCGGTGCCCTGTGGGACGGGGATGGGCATGGATGCGCAAACAAGAGGAAGAAAACGGTTGGCTGGGGCGCCAGGATTCGAACCTGGGTATGTCGGTACCAAAAACCGATGCCTTACCGCTTGGCGACGCCCCAACCGTGCGGCGGTGTTTAGACAAGGGTGTTGGCGGGTGCAAGGGGGTTCATCACAAAAATGCAAAGATGCCGGCGGCCTCTGGTGTGGGGCAGGTCAAAGACCGTTCTGGCCACTGTAGCGCAAGGCAAAGATGGACGCGGGCGCGGGGCCGGGTTATGGCGCAGGCATGGAAAAGCTGGATGTCATTGTTCTGGGGGCCGGGGCGGCGGGTCTGTTCTGCGGAATCGAAGCGGCGCGGCGCGGGCGGCGGGTGCGGGTGATTGATCACGCGCGTGCGCCGGGGGAAAAGATCCGCATTTCGGGTGGCGGGCGGTGCAATTTCACCAATCTGGAGATTTTGCCCGACAGGTTTTTGTCGCGCAATCCGCGCTTTGCGCTGTCGGCGCTCAAACGCTTTACCCAATGGGATTTTATCGCCCGGATGGACGGGTGGGGCATCCCCTGGCACGAAAAGACGCTGGGGCAGCTGTTTTGTGACGGGCCTGCCACGCAGGTCGTGGACGCGCTGACCCGCGATCTGTCCCGTGCCGGGGGGGATCTTTGGCTGGGGGGTGAGGTGGGGGCCATCGGCACCCTGCCGGGCGGTGGGTTCAGCGTCGAGACGCCGCGCGGGGTGCTGCACTGCGCATCGCTGGTGGTGGCGACCGGGGGCAAATCCATTCCGAAGATGGGGGCCTCGGGCTTTGGCTACCGCGTGGCGGAACAGTTCGGCCTGCCGCTGGTGGAAACCCGCCCCGGTCTGGTGCCGCTGACCTTTGCCGAGCAGGAACTGGTCTGGATGAAGCCGCTGTCGGGCCTGTCGCTTGAGGGCCGGGTGCGGCACGGGCGGACCGAATTTGCCGAGGGGCTGCTCTTCACCCATCGCGGGTTGTCCGGCCCGGCGATCCTGCAGATCTCCAGCTACTGGCGCGAGGGCGAGGCGATTGCGGTTGATGTCAGCCTTGGCCGCGACGTGGCGGCGCTGTTGCGTCAGGCCCGGGCCGATGGGCCGAAACTGGCGCTGCGGACGGCTTTGGCGGGGCTGGTGCCGGAACGGTTGGCGCGGCATCTGGAAACGGTGATCGCGCCCGCCGGGCCGCTTGGCACCCTGTCCAATGCAGCACTCGAGCAGGTGGCAGAGGTTCTGCGCAACTGGCGGCTGATGCCGGTGGGGTCGGAGGGTTACCGCACCGCCGAGGTCACGCTGGGTGGCGTGGACACCGATGCGCTGGACGCGCGCACGTTGCAGGCCAAGGGTGTGGCGGGGCTGTATTTTGTGGGCGAGGTGGTGGATGTGACCGGTTGGCTTGGGGGGTATAACTTCCAATGGGCGTGGTCATCGAGTTGGGCGGCGGGGCAGGTTGTTTGATATCAAGATGTTGCGCGGCGTAGTTCGCGCAATGCCTTAGCTTTCAGGATCGCTGTAGCGGTGCTGCTGCCCGTTCGGATCGGTTACCGTCCAGCCCTGTGCATCGGGCACCAGATACCCCGGCCCGATCGGCACCTTGCCATAACCTCCGGGGATATCCAGAACATACGTCGGCAAAGCCGTGCCCGACAGCCGCCCGCGTAAGGAGGCCATGATCGCCTGACCCTGATCAATCGTGGTGCGGAAATGCCCGGCCCCGCGCGCGAGGTCGCAATGGTGCAGGTAATAGGGTTTGACCCGCAGCCGGATCAGCGCGCGGAACAGCGCCTCCAGCGTATCGGCACTGTCATTCACCCCGCGCAGCAGCACCGATTGCGACAGCAGTGGAATGCCCGCATCGGCCAGCCGGGTCAGGGCTGCGCGGGCCTCTGCCGTCAGCTCATCGGCGTGGTTGGTGTGCAGCACGATCCAGACCGACGGGTGCTGGCGCAACGCCGCGATCAGCGCATCGGTGATCCGGTCGGGGGCCACCACCGGCACGCGGGTGTGCAGGCGCAAAACGCCCACATGCGCAATATCGGCCAGCCGCGCCACCAGATCGGCAATCCGCCGCGCCGACAGCACCAAGGGATCGCCCCCGGTCAGGATCACCTCGTGTATCGCGGGGGTGCGGGCGATGTAGTCCAGCGCCGCGTCCAGCTGGTCTTGCGGCAGATGGCCGGTGTCGCCCACGGTTTCGCGGCGAAAGCAAAAGCGGCAATAGACCTCGCAGGTTTTGGTGACATGCAGGATCACCCGGTCTGGGTAGCGGTGCGTCAGCCCCGGCACCGGGGCGTGGGCATCATCGCCAATGGGGTCGGGCAGGTCTTCCGGCCGCTGGATCAGCTCTGCCGCCGTTGGCACGAACTGCCGGGCCACGCCGTCAGACCGGGCCGAGGCTGCGCGCATCTGCGGCGTCAGGCGCAGGCGGAAATCCTGCGCCACCTGTTCCAGAACCGGGGCATCATCGGCGCGCACCAGACCATCGGCAACCAGATCAGGAATCGTCAGCGCGGCGCGCGGGGGGGAACTGCCGTCCATGCGCAAAGATCAGCCGCGCAAGCCGGTGGCTTGCAGCAGACCACGGCGCTTGGCCTCGTAATAGTAACCTTTGGAATACCACATCACCGCGCGGTCTTCCGACCCGTCGGCGACCATCCACGCCCCGCGCAGGTATTTGACCGCATAGCGCAGGTTGGTATCAGGATCGAGCAGATCGGACGGTGATCCGCGAAACCCCATGGTCTGCGCGGTTTGCGACCTGATCTGCATCAGCCCGAGGTACGGCCCGTTGCGCGCCTGCGGATTGTAGCGCGATTCCCGCTGCACCACCCGGTGCACCAGACTGACCGGCACGTCATACTCCGCCGAATAGCGCTGGATCAGGGCGCGCAGCTCCGGCGTCTCCCCCTGGTTCAGCGGGCCGCCGCCGGCCACCAGCGTCCGGGTTTGATCGCGCCCGCCACAGGCCGAAACGGCCAGCGCAAGGCCAAGAAACAGTGCCGCGCGGCGCGGGATCGGGGGCATGGGCAAGATCCTTCTCCCTTGGGGTTGGGCCATGTTCTACTGCATCTGCGCCCCACGCTCCAGCCCCCCGTTCTGACATCGGCGGCAAGGCGAGGGTACGACGTTAGGCGGGCTATGCTGCGGCGGCCCCGCCTGTTAGCCTTGGCTGACCGCAGCCACAGGTGAGCCATGACCGTGCATACCTTGCCCCGCACCGACGCCAACAGCCCTGATCTGCCGCGCGCACTTCATTCAGCGCTGGTGGTGGATGACCATCCGCTGTTTTGCGACGCATTGGCGATGACGCTGAAGGCGGTGGCGGGGATCAGCAGGATTGAAACCGCCGACCGTCTGGAAACCGCAATTGCACGGCTGGACCGCGCGCCGATGCCGGATGTGGTGGTGCTGGATCTGAACCTGCCGGATGTGGACGGGCTGGACGGGCTGATCCGGCTGAAATCGGTGGTGGGGGCGGTGCCGGTGGTGGTGGTGTCATCCCTGGCCGACAACCGGGTGATCAGTGCGGCGCTGCGGGCGGGCGCGTCTGGCTTTGTGCCCAAGCACAGCCACCGCGACGTGTTCCGCGCCGCGTTCGAGGCGATCCGGCAGGGCCGCGCCTATCACCCCGACGGCTATTTCCCGCAAAACGACCCCAAAGCCCCGGCCAGCCAGCGGGAAGATGCGGTGGCGCGGCTGGCACTGCTGACCCGGCAGCAGGCGCGCATTCTGCAGCTGATCTGCGAGGGCAAGCTGAACAAGCAGATCGCCTTTGACCTGACCATTGCCGAAACCACGGTCAAGGCCCATGTCACGGCGATCATGCGCAAGCTGGGGGTGCAAAGCCGGACTCAGGCGGTGCTGATCGCGCGCGGGGCCAGTTTTGAAAGCCTGATGCCGGAAGGCGATTGACCAGGTTGGGGCGATTGAACCGCTTGCCGAAGCGGGGGGCAGGTCCTAGCCTGCCCCTATGGGGGATGCGGACATGCAAAGCGCGCGCGGCCTGAACGGCGGACATCCCGGTCTGCCGATGATGCCGTCTTCGGCAGTTCTGGCCTCGGCCTGCGTGTCGGCGCAGGCCCCGGATGCGGCATGGCAACTGGCGCAGGCGCTGGGGCAGGGGCCGTTTTCGCGCGTGGTGCTGTTCGTCTCTCCGCAAGCGGATCTGGCGCGGCTGTGCGCTGATCTGGGCCGTCATTTTCCGCCCGGTATCGTGATCGGCTGCACCACGGCGGGCGAGATTTCGCGGCAGGGCTACACCGAGGGCGAGATTGTGGCGGTCGGCTTTCCGGCGGCGCATTTCAGCACCGACTGTCTGCTGGTGCCCGATCTTGCCGGGATCGACCCGCAGGATCTGATCGGCCAGCTGATCCGCGCCCGCACCGGGTTGCAGCAGGGCCAGCCCGGATGGGAACATGAATTCGCGTTCATGATGGTGGACGGGCTGTCCACGGCCGAGGATGATCTGGCCGCTGCCGTCGCCTCTGGCCTTGGCCCGGTGCCGCTGTTTGGCGGATCGGCCGCCGATGGTTTGCGCTTTGGCCAGACCCACGTGATCTGGCAGGGGCAGGCACGGGGCAATGCGGCGATTGTCATGCTGGTGCGCAGCGCCTGCCGGGTGCGGGTGTTCAACCTTGATCATCTGGTGCCGACCGACCGGCGCATGGTGGTGACGCAGGCCGATCCGGCCCGGCGCATCGTGCGCCAGATCAACGCCGAACCCGCCGCGCAGGAATATGCGCGGCTGCTCGGCAAAGACCCGGCGCAGCTGACCACATTCACCTTTGCCGCGCATCCTTTGGTGGTGCGCGTCGGCGGGCGGCACCATGTGCGCGCGATCCAGCGGATGGAGCCGAATGGCGATCTGGTGTTCTTTTCCGCCATCGACGAAGGGCTGGTTCTGACGCTGGCCGAGCCGCAGGATATGGTGGCGCATCTGGACCGCGAACTTGCCCGCCTGTCAGATCAGGGGCCGCCCGCCGCCATTCTGGCCTGCGACTGCATTCTGCGCCGGCTGGAGGCGTTGGAAAAGCAGATGACCGGCGCGATTTCGGCTGTGTTGCGCGCGCATTCCGTGGTCGGGTTTTCCACCTATGGCGAGCAGTGGAATGCGATGCATGTCAACCATACCATGACCGGGGTGGCGATCTATCCGCCGGACCCCGAATGCCAGACCCGCCATGATTGATACGCTGATCAACCCCGCCGATCCGCCGGAACGGCAGATGGAAAAGCTGATGACCATCGCGCAGGTGCTGATGCGGCGGGTGGAATCCGATACCGATGACAGTGGCGCGGCTTACGCGCAGTTCCAGCGCGCGGCGATGCTGGAAGATCAGGTGCGCGACCGCACCCGCGATCTGGAACGCGCCCTGGACCTGCTGAACGATTCGAACGCCCGTCTGGGTGAGGCGACCCGCAGCGCCGAAGCCGCGCGGCAGAACCTCGCCAATGCGATTGAAACGGTGCAGGAAGGCTTTGCCCTGTTTGATGCGGGCGATGTGCTGGTGCTGTGCAATTCCCGCTTTGGCATGCATATGGAGGATATCCGCGACGCCCTGCGCCCCGGCCTTGCGTTTGACACCTATGTCGACCGGGTCAGCCGGTCACGTTTTCTGGAACTGCCGGACGGGGAAAGCCCCGGGGACTGGGCGATCCGGCGCAAACGGCGGCATCACGACCGGCATGTGATTTTCAACGTCCGCATGATCTGGGACCGTTGGGTGCAGGTGTCTGAACATCGCACGGCGGATGGCGGCACGGTGATCCTGCAGACCGATGTGACCGATATCATCCGGTCCGAACGGCAGGAGCGGGGCAAACTGCTGGATGATCAGGCCCGGATGATCCGCGCCACGCTCGATCATATCAATCAGGGCGTGTCGATCTTTGACGCGCAGGCGCGGCTGGTGGGGTGGAATGCGCGGCTGGGGCAACTTCTGGCGATTCCGGTGGCGCGGTTCCGGGTCGGCACCTCGTTTGACACGCTGCTGACCCGGTTTCGCGAAGATATCACCCTGCCCGACGGGATGACCGATGCCCGGCTGGGGGAATGGGTCCGGGCCGGGGCGGGGCGCAGCCCGCTGTCGTTTGAGCTGCGGCATGGCGATGACCTGATCCTTGCCGTCTTTGCGCAGGAAATGCCGGACGGTGGCTTCGTGATGAGCTTTACCGATGTCACCGCCGAACGCGCCGCAATAAAGGCGCTCAGCCGTGCCAATGAAACGCTGGAAGCGCGCGTGATGGACCGCACGCTGGAACTGGAAGATGCGCTTGCCCATGCCGAGCGCGCCAATGCCAGCCGGTCGCGCTTTGTGGCTGCCGCCAGCCACGATCTGCTGCAACCGCTGTCCGCCGCCAAGCTGTTCATCGCCAGCATCGGCGGTGAAGGCGTGCCACCCGAAGCCGTCGAGGCGCTGGAAAAGGCGCAGAATGCGCTGGTTTCGGTTGAGGGGATTCTGGACGCGCTGCTGGATATCTCCAAGCTGGAATCGGGGCGGGCGGCGGTGTCGGTGGGGCAGGTTGGCTTACGCCCGATTCTGGCGCAGCTTGCGGCAGAATTCACCGCGATTGCGGCGGCCAAGGGCCTGCGGCTGACGGTGCGGCTGTCAGACGCGGTGGTGATGACCGACCCGGCCTATCTGCGCCGCATTCTGCAGAACCTGATCGGCAACGCGATCCGCTATACCGATCGGGGCCGCGTGGTGGTGGCCGCACGCAGGCGTGGCGGCATGATCAGGCTTGAGGTCTGGGACACCGGCCCCGGCATCCCCGAAAACGAACAGGACAACATTTTCAAGGAGTTTCACCGGCTGAACGCGCGGGCGTCGGCCAGCGAAGGCATGGGGCTGGGGCTGGCGATTGTGGAACGCGCCTGCGCGCTGCTGGGGCATCCGCTTGGCCTGTCATCCCGGCTGGGACGGGGCACCTGCTTCATGCTGCAACTGCCCTGCGTCACCGCTGAGGAAACCCTGCCGCCACCCGCTCCGGCCGCACCCCGCCCGCGTATGCGCCTGCAGGGCAAAATCGGCTTTCTGGTCGAGAATGACCCTGATCTGTGCCGCGCCATGGGGCTTTTGCTGGAAAAATGGGGCCTGTCGGTGCTGGATGCCGACAGCGGTGAGGCGGCTTTGGCGCTGATCGACGAACTTGGCATCCTGCCCGATTTCTTTCTGGTCGATCATCAGTTGGGCGATGGCATGACGGGGATAGACTTCATCCGCACCTTGCGTGCTGTCCATGGCGATGTGCCCACCCGTCTGGTCACCGCCAACCGCAGCCCGCAGGTGCGGGCTCAGGCGCAGGCCGAAGGGGTGACCCTGATGATGAAACCGATGGATGCCCGCGCGCTGGAAGCGTTTCTGCGCGACCTGCCATAAGGTGCCGGGTGTCCTACGACTTATGTTCCATAGCGCCGGGCGCTGCTGCCGCCTAATCTGCCGTTCAAGGGAGACTGACCGATGCAAATGAGTGATACCCGCGAGATCAAGGCCCCGCCGTCCGAGGTCTGGGCCGCCATTCTGAACCCCGATGTGCTCAAAGAGTGCATCCCCGGCTGCACCGAAGTCACCGGCAACCGGGATGACGGGTTTGAGGCCGTGGTGACGCAAAAGGTCGGCCCGGTGAAGGCCACCTTCAAAGGCGTGGTTGCGCTGTCCGACATTACCGAAGGCGAGGCGGTGACGATTTCCGGTGAAGGCAAGGGCGGGCCTGCGGGCTTTGCCAAGGGCGGCGCCGTGGTGCGGCTGGAGCCGATCGCCGAGGGCACCCGCCTGTCCTATGAGGTGGAGGCCAATGTCGGCGGCAAGCTGGCGCAGCTTGGCAGTCGGATCATCGACGGTTTTGCCAAGAAGATGGCGGATGAGTTTTTCAACCGCTTCCAGACCGCCGTTGAGGGCCCTGCCGAACCGGACGTGGTGGCAGAGGCTGCGGGTGACGGCGAAGACGACGCACCGAAAAAAGGCTGGTTCAAGCGGCTGATCACCTGAACCGCAAAACGTACCCAGGACAGATCCAAGGGAGGGAAAACATGACAAAAGTCACGATGACCGTGAACGGAAAATCCGTCTCGGCCGATGCAGAGGGGCGCACCTTGCTGGTGGACTATCTGCGCAGCGGGCTGGGGATGACCGGCACACATGTGGGGTGTGACACCAGCCAGTGCGGGGCTTGCGTGGTGCATGTCGATGGCCGCGCCGTCAAATCCTGCACCGTGTTTGCGATGGATGTGGAAGGTGCCGACGTGCGCACGATTGAAGGCATGGCCAATGCCGATGGCAGCCTTGGCGTGGTGCAACAGGCGTTTCAGGACCATCACGGGCTGCAATGCGGGTTCTGCACGCCGGGCATGGTGATGACCACCGCAGCCCTGCTGGCGAACAACCCGAAGCCGACCGAAGCCGAGGTGCGCCATGAGCTGGAAGGCAATATCTGCCGCTGCACCGGCTATCATAACATTGTCAAAGCGGTTCTCGCCGCGTCCGGTCAGGACGCAGACGCCATTGCTGCCGAATAGGGGGATCAGATGCCAAAAGATACCGGAATAGGCGCATCCACCAAGCGCCGCGAAGATGTACGCTTCCTGACGGGCCGGGGGGTTTACACCGATGACCTCAGCCTGTTCGGGCAGGCCCATGCCGTGATGGTGCGGTCCACCGTGGCGCATGGCCGGATCGTGTCGATTGACACATCGGCGGTCGAGGCGATGCCCGGCGTGCTGGCGGTGTTCACCGGCGAAGATTTCAAGGATGTCGGCGGCAACCCGGCGGGCTGGCTGATCAACAGCCGAGATGGCACGCCGATGCGCGAACCCAAGCGCCCGGTGCTGGCGCATGGCAAGGTGCGCCACGTCGGCGACGCCTACGCCGCCGTGATAGCGGAGTCCTACGCGCAGGCCAAGGATGCCGCACAGGTGCTGTCTGATGCCACGGTGATCGAGGAACTGCCCGCAATCGTCGACATGAAGACGGCGGCGGCGGATGCCAGCAACCGCGTGCATGACGAGATTCCCGACAACATCTGTTTCGACTGGGGCTGGATCGAGGACAACCGCGCCGCAGTTGACGCCGCGATGAAAGCCGCCCCGCATGTGGTGACGCTGGAGCTGACCAACAACCGGCTGGTGCCCAACGCGATGGAGCCGCGCGCCAGCATCGGCGAGTATTTCCCCGGCACGGGTGATTACAAGCTGACCACCACCAGCCAGAACCCGCACCTGACGCGCCTGCTGATCTGCGCCTTTGTGATGGGCATTCCTGAGAATAAACTTCAGGTCGTGGCCCCCGATGTGGGCGGCGGCTTTGGCTCGAAGATCTATCACTACGGTGAAGAGGCGCTGGTTCTGGCCGCCGCCAAACGCCTTGGCCGCCCGGTGCGCTGGACGGCAGAGCGGACGGAAAGTTTCCTCTCCGACGCGCATGGCCGCGACCATGTGACCAAGATCGAGATGGGCTGCACGGCGCAGGGCGATATTCTGGCGATCCGCACCGAGACCTATGCCAATGTCGGCGCGTATCTGTCGAACTTCTCGACCGCCACGCCGACCTTTCTGCATGGCACGCTGATGGCGGGGCCCTACAAGGTGCCGCATGTCTATGTGAATGTGAAAACCGTGTTCACCAACACAGCACCCGTTGACGCCTATCGCGGTGCGGGCCGGCCCGAGGCGACCTATAGCATCGAGCGCGTGGTCGACAAAATGTGCCGCGAGCTGGGGCTTGACCCGTTCGAGGTGCGCCGTCGCAACCTGCTGACGCCCGATCAGTTCCCCTACACCACCCCGGTCGGGCTGGTCTATGACACCGGCAATTATCAGGCCACGCTGGATAAAGCGGTGGAGCTTGCCGATGTGGCGGGGTTTGAGGCGCGGCGGGCGGAGTCGGCCAAACGCGGCAAGCTGCGCGGCATGGGGCTGTCGACGTGGATCGAGGCCTGCGGCATTGCACCATCGCATCTGGTGGGTGTGCTTGGCGCGCGGGTTGGTCTTTATGACGCGGCCACCGTGCGGGTGAATGCCACCGGCACAATCTCGGTGATGACCGGGGCGCACAGCCACGGGCAGGGGCATGAAACCGTGTTTCCGCAGATCGTGGCGGAAAAGCTGGGCATTGATGCCTCCTCGGTCGAGATTGTGCATGGCGATACCGCCAAGATTCCGTTCGGGATGGGGTCTTATGGCTCGCGCAGCCTTGCCGTGGCGGGGTCCGCGATGGACCGCGCCATCGACAAGATCATCGCCAAGGGCAAGAAGATTGCCGCCCATATGCTGGAGGCTGCGGAAGGGGATATCACATTCGCCGATGGCAAGTTTTCTGTGGCGGGCACCGACAAGGCCAAGACTTTCGGCGAGATCGCCTTCAGCGCCTACGTCCCGCACAACTACCCGCTGGAAACGCTGGAACCGGGGCTTGAGGAGACCGCCTTCTATGACCCCGCCAACTTCACCTATCCCGCAGGCACCTATATCTGCGAGGTCGAGGTGGATGAAGGCACCGGCAAGGTCGATGTGGTGTCCTTCACCTGCGCCGATGATTTCGGCAATGTGATGAACCCGATGATCGTTGAGGGGCAGGTGCATGGCGGTGTGGGCCAAGGGATTGGTCAGGCGGTGCTGGAAAGCACCAGCTATGACGAGAATGGCCAGCTGCTGACCGGGTCCTACATGGATTACGCGATGCCACGCGCCGATGATGTGCCGTTCTACACGGTCGATCATTCGTGCAGCACGCCTTGCACCCACAACCCGCTTGGGGTGAAAGGCTGCGGCGAGGCGGGGGCGATCGGATCACCCCCGGCTGTGGTGAATGCGGTGATCGACGCGCTGCAGCGCGGCGGCCATGCCCATGTGACACATATCGACATGCCCGTCTCACCCAACCGGGTGTGGCAGGCGATGAACGCGTAAGGAGGGTTAGCCATGCATAACTTTGAATTCGTCAAACCCTCGTCCATCGCAGATGCCGTCGCGGCTTTGGCGACCGAGGGCGCACAGCCGCTGTCGGGCGGGCAGACCCTGCTGCCGACGATGAAGCAGCGGTTGGCGGCACCCGAGGTGCTGGTCAGCCTGACCGGCATTGCCGAGATGCAGGGCGTCTGCACCGGCGATGGCGGGTTGCACATTGGCGCCGCCACCCCGCATGCGGTGGTGGCGCAAGAGGCGGCGGCGCATTACCCCGCACTTGCTGCCCTTGCCGGCGGCATCGGCGATCCGGCAGTGCGCAACCGGGGCACCATCGGCGGGTCGGTTGCCAACAATGACCCGGCGGCCTGCTATCCGGCGGCGGTTCTGGCCTCTGGCGCGACCGTGGTGACAAGCACCCGGAAGATCGCGGCAGAAGATTACTTTCAGGGCATGTTCACCACGGCGCTGGAAGAGGGGGAGTTCATCACCCAACTGATCTTCCCGATCCCGCAAAAGGCGGCCTATGTGAAGTTCAACCAGCCCGCCAGCCGCTTTGCGCTGACGGCGGTGTTCGTGGCAAAGTTCGCAGATGGCGTGCGGGTGGCGGTGACGGGGGCGTCGAACAACGGTGTGTTCCGTTGGGCCGAGGCCGAGGCCGCGCTGTCGGCAGATTTCTCTGCTGCGGCGATTGGCGGGCTGACGGCCTCATCCGAGGATATGATCAGCGATCTGCACGGATCTGCCGCGTACCGGGCCAATCTGGTCAAGGTGCTGACCGGGCGCGCGGTGACGGCGGCCCAGTGATCTGATCCAAAAGAAAACAAGCCCCCGGTCGCAGGGCCGGGGGCTTTTTCATGTGTCGGTCAGATCAGGCCGAAACCTGTTCGCGCAGGATTGCAGCGGTCATCGAGATCATCAGGTACAGGCCCGCAAAGATCAGCAGTGCCACCATCGTGTTTTCAAACGCGCGCGGATAGGTCGCCTCATCCGGGGGCACCGGGTTGACGGACACCGACAGATAGCGCACCTGGCGATTGGCATCGGTGCGCGCGGTTTCCATCGATTGCAGCGATTGCGACAGCAAAAGCTGCCGGGTCTGCACATCGGCCTGCGCCACCAGCAGTTCCGACTGCACCTGCGCCAGCGATTTGCCGCCCGCAACGCCTTGGGTCAGACGCGAGCGCAAGGTGGCAATCTCGGTCTCCAGCGTGCCGATCCGGCGCAGCAGCGGCTCCATCCGGGCGGCGTTGGGGGTGGCGTTGGAACGCATCTGCGCCAGGCTCAGCCGGTCCTGGCTCAGCTGGGTTTCCAGCTGGCCGATCTGGGTGGTGATCAGGCTGACCTCGACCTCGGAGGACAGGATCTGGAACTGTTCCTGCAGATCCACCACCTTGCGCTGCGCACTCAGCATCGCGGCTTCGGCCAGCTCATACGCCTCACGCGCGCCCTGCATCTGGTCGGCGCGCAGGCGTTGGGTCAGATGATCGACCTGTTCTTCGGCATAGCCGATCAGCGCCTTTGAAAAATCGGCCGATACCGTGGGATCGGCGGCAATCACCTCCATCTTGATGATGCCTTCGGTGGGGTCATAGGCAATTTTCACGTTGCGCTGAAACACCTTATAGGCCGCTTCGCGTGTGGCGTCGGCGGCCAGCCGCTGGATCGGGTCAATCTGACTTTGCGCAAAATGGTCGATGAAGCGATGGTCGGCATCCAGCCGCATCATCGCATCGCGCGATTGCAGATAGCCCAGCACCGCGATGCTGTCCTGCGAGGTGGCGAATTGCGTGCCCGACAGCAGCCCTCCCATACCCTGCGCGCCGGCAGGATCGGCCTGCTGGATCACGAATTCGGCCTTGGTGGCAAACAGCGGTGTGGCGACCATGTAGTAATACCAGCCCGCCAGCAGGGTCGGCAGGCCGACAAAGAAGAACAGCCGCGCCATCAGCAGGGCTGATTTGCGGCGGCGGCGCTTGGCCAGATCGCGCTGAATGCGCTGAATTTCCGACAGGTGCGATTCCTCGGCGCGCATCTCGGTCGAGGGCACCTTGATCGGCCGGACGGTTTGCGGCAGCTGCACCCCGTCGCCGCGGGGCCCGACGGTCAGGGCACGTGACGCCTGTTCGCCACTGTCCGGCCCGGCCCCGGAGCCTTCGGCGCTGATCATTTCCATGATCGTCGATTTCTGGAACGGATCGACCCCTGCCGCCCGCAACAGGCGCACGGCATCAAAATCCGAGGTCGCGGGCAGCCCGTATTTCTGCGCCATGCGCCGCGCCATGCGCAACTGGCGCCCCGTCAGCCCCTCTTTGCGGATCTGGTCAATATCATTGGCGGTCGCAGGCCCGGCTTGGGCGGCGGCGGCTGCGCGGTGCGGGGCCGGGCGGTCGGCCCCGGCATCCATCATCGCCGAGATCTGATCGCCTGCGGTGGGAAACGGGTCGGAGCCGAAGCCGTCATCTGTCACCGGCGCGGCAGGCGCAGGGGCGGGGCGCAGGGTGCGGGCGGGTGCACTGCTGGTCGCGCGCGGCCGGGGCGGCGCGGGGACCGGGTCGGTCACCGGATCGGGGCGGCGCAGGTTGTAGCGTTTAACCTTGAGCTTGATAGTCATAAAGCTGCTTCGCCTCTTCCAAAGTGTCGAACGTGTAAAGCTGCCCGTTGCGCAGCACCGCGGCCTGCTTGCAGAATTTCTCCAGCGTCTGGGCCTGATGGCTGACGATCACCACGGTGGCCTGTTGCAGGCGTTCGCGCAGGATGCGCCCGGCCTTGCGGTTGAATTCGACATCCGTGGTGGCGGGCATGCCTTCGTCGATCAGATAGATGTCGAATTCCAGCGCCAGCATCAGTGAAAACGAAAACCGCGCCCGCATTCCCTGACTGTAGGTGCCGACCGGCATGTCGAAATATTCGGCAATCCCGCACAGCCAGCGGCAGAAGCTTTCAACATAATCGGGGTCAAGCCCGTACAGCCGGGCCACATAGCGGCTGTTTTCGGTCGCGGTGTGTTTGCTGACCACGCCGCCCATAAAGCCCAGCGGGAAAGAGATGCGGCTGGTGCGGGTGACCCGCCCCTCATCCGGTTTTTCCAGCCCCGCCATCATGTTGATGATCGTGGTCTTGCCGGTGCCGTTCGGGGCAAGGATGCCAAGGGATTGGCCAAGATCAATGCGGAACGAGGCCCGATCCAGAATGATCTTGCGCTGTTTTCCGGTCCAGAAAGACTTTGAAACGCCCTCGAACTCGATCACTGCCGCCCCTTACATGTCGTCAGGCAAAGTGGCAGGGCCTATGCCTTGTGCCACAGTGCTGCGCCATCCTCACCTCATGACCTTTGCCACAGATTTTCTCTGTCCGGTCGGTCTATTGTTGCCGATCTTTGCCGAAGATCGCTTTTTTTTCGGTTTATGTGCTGTCTTTCGGGCAGTATTATGTCCGACCGGCGGCTGCTATGGCAAGACCACCTTCTTGCGTCCCGGCAGAAGCCGGGCCAGCAGCGCCGCAAACCCGCCCGCCAGCAAGGACAGCACAAGCCCCAGCCGTGCGGCCTCTGCCATGCCACCGCCGGGCAGGGTGCTTTCCAGCGTCAGCACCGGCACGGTGAAACCCATGCCGGTCAGCACCGCGATGATCAGCAGATCGCGCGGCTTTACCCCCCGTGGCAGGGCAAACCCGAAGACCCGCAGCGCAATCAGCGCCCCCAGCATCACCCCCAGCGGCTTGCCGATCCACATGGCGGCCAGCACGGTGGCGGTGGTGGGGGCGAGTGCGAGCAGATCGACGCCGCCTTGGGTCAGGCCGAACAGGAACAGCACCAGTGCCAGCGGCCTGACCAGAGCATGGGCCAGCCGGTTGAGCGGATCGTGCAGAAACGCCTCGGCTTGCGCAAACAGGCCGAAAGCGCGGTCGGTATGCGGGATGACCGGCACTAACGGCAACAGCCCCAGCGCACCGGGCAGACCTGCCAGCACCACGCCAAGCCAGCTTGCCACCCCCGCCAGCACATAGGGCCACAGCGCAGCGGCGCGGCGATGCGCGCGCTCTGTCGCGTCGGCGCGGGCCAGACGGCCAAATCCCAGCCATGTGACTCCCACCGCCGCCAGCGTCAGCGCCAGCCAGACCAGCCGCAGGACCGGGCCCTGATAGGCCAGCCCGGCAACAACCAGCCCGAAGATGTCATTGGCGATGGTGATCAGCAGCAGCAGGTGCAGCGCCGGGTGGCCGTTGCCAAAGATCAGACGCCCGAGCAGATAGCACAGCACCACATCCGACCCCAGCGGCATTGGCCAGCCCACGCCGGGGCTGGCTTCCACCGCGGTTTCCACCATGGCCCCACAGATCAGCCAGACCAGCACCGCCCCGGCCCAGCCGCCCACCATCGCGGCCAGCGGCAAAGCCCCGCGCCGACCCGACAAGGCCCCGCGCCGCAGGCGGATCGCCTCCCACAATTCCTTGCCGACAAAGAACAGGAACAGCGCCATCAAGCCTTCGGACACAATCGCCAGCGGCGTCACAGCCGGGGGGTAGGGGGCCATCCAGACCGGCAGCGGCAGATCGAGCAGCCGGTATTGGATGGTGTCGTAATAGCTGTCGGGCGACAGGGTCAGCCAGCAGGTCGCCATGGCGATGCCCGCCAGCAAGGCAAGACCGAAATGGCGCATAAAGGGGGAGACGCGGTACATGGCACAGACCCGGAACAAAGGCGGCAGAGACCCCGTTCCATATCGCCCCCGTGCCGGTGCTTCAATGACAGCGCGACGCGAAGCGCGCCACTGTTGCCCGATCGCCCGGTTTCACGATAACCGGGTGCCGTCGGGGGGCAGCAACCCCAGACCGCGCAGATAGATGCCGATCCCGGCTTCCAGCAGATCTTCGGGCGGAAACGGGCTGCGCGCGCCGCCATTGGCACTGCCGCGCATGTACAATTCGACCACACCATGGCTCATCGCCCAGATATGGGCGGAAAACATGGTGGCGGGCGGGCGCATGTCGGCGGGCATGTGCTGCGACAGGCTTTCGGCCGCACGTTCAAGCACCGCCCGCGCCTTGCCCGCCACCAGCGCCAGATCGGGGTGGTCGTTCAGGCTTAGCCCCGCCTCGAACATCGCCATGTAATGGCCGGGGTATTTGCGGGCAAAGGCCAGATAGGCGCGGCCCGTCGCCTCGAACGCCGCAAGCGCAGTGGGGCGGCCGTTGTCGAAAGCAAATTCCATCAGCGCGGCGAAAATCTCATACCCCTGCCGCGCGACTTCGGCCAGCAGGTCTTCACGCCCGGCGAAATGGCGGTAGACCGCCGCCGGGGTCACATCCGCCGCCTTTGCCGCTTCGGACAGGGTAAAGCCGGTCGGTCCCTGATCGGCGATCAGGCCAAGTGCTGCCTCGACCAGCGCCTGGCGCAGGTTGCCGTGGTGGTAGCCGCGTTTCACGCCTTTGCCTTGCGGATTTCCGGCCCGCCGCAGATGGCAGGGTCGGGCGTGCCGATCACCGCCAGATCGCGGCCCTTGTAATCGACAGAGGACAGAATGGTCTGCACCGCCGCGATGCGGGCGCGTTTTTTGTCATCCGACAGAATAACCGTCCAGGGCGCAAAGTTGAAATGGCTGCGCTCCATCGTCTCGTCAATCGCGGTGCAATAGGCGTCCCATTTCTTCAGCCCGTCGATGTCGATGGACGACAGCTTCCACTGCTTCAGCGGGTCCTGTTCGCGGGCGATAAAGCGCTTGAGCTGTTCGGCCTGACCCACCTCCAGCCAGATCTTTCGGAAGATGATGCCTTCCTCCACCAGCATCCGCTCAAAATCCGGCAGTTGCGCAAAGAAATGCTCGCGCTGTTCGGGCGTACAAAAGCCAAAGACATGCTCGATCACGGCGCGGTTGTACCAGCTGCGGTCGAACAGGGCGATTTCGCCATGCGCGGGCAGCCAGTCGACATAGCGCTGGAAATACCACTGCGCTGCCTCACGGTCTGACGGTTTGGCAAGCGCCACCACAGAACACACCCGCGGATTGAGGTTTTCGCGCGTGGCTCCGATGGTGCCGCCCTTGCCCGCCGCATCGCGCCCCTCAAAGATCACCACCAGACGCTTGCCGGTGGTTTTCAGGTCAGACTGCATCTTGACCAGTTCGATCTGCAGTCTGTCCATCTGCACATCGTAGTCCTTGCCCTTCATCTCCTGCCGGTAGGGATAGGACGGGTCCAGAATGTCATCCTTATTGGCGGATTCGATGGCCTTGCGCACCGATTTGGGCGCTTCGGAGGTGAAGAATGCGCTGATCGCGCCGTCGAATGGCAGTGTCATGGCATGGGTCTCCCGTATCTGCCCCACCCTAGGGCGAATGCCCGGTTCAGCGCAATCCGGCGCGCTGTGCGGCACGGTCGATTGCTGCGATCACCGCTTCGGGGTGGGTGTGATGCGGCATGTGGCCGACCCCCGGCAGCACCGTCAGCGCCGCATTCGGCAGGATCTGCGCCAGCGGGCCTGAGTGGATGTGCACAGGCACGATGGTATCGGCATCGCCATGCACCAGTTCGACCGGCAGGGTCAGCCGCGCATAGTCTTGCTGCATCACCTCAACCTGCGGCTTCAACTCATTGATCTGCAACACATTTATCGCCATAGACTCGCGCCGCAATGTCAGCCCGATGCCCAGGTGATCGGCATATCCCGGCGGCGCGGTCTGCGGGGCGAACACCACGTCGATGGTGCGGCGCACATAGCGTTCCGCCACCAGCGCCGAGGCCAGCGGCACCAGCGTATGGCGGCCAAGCGCTGTGGCGGTGATCCGGTACCACGGGCCGAGGTCCCCCGGCCAGGGCAACGAGGGGGACGACACCAGCACCAGTGCTGCTGGCGGGCTTTGCAGTGCCCAGGCCAATGCCACGGTGCCGCCATAGCTTTGGCCCAGCACAATCGGGTTGGTGGCACCGACCTGTGCCACCGCTGCGCGCAGCAGGCGTGCCTGCGCCGCGACACTGGCATCATTCCCCGGCAAGGCACCGGAATAGCCCAGACCGGGCCTGTCCACTGCGATCACCCGGTAGCGGCTGGACAGCTGGTCCATCAGCGCAAAGGTGAATTCGCGCAGATTGCCATTCGCGCCATGGATCATCACCAGATCAGGGCCGGAGCCTGCGACCTGCAGATGCACCTGCACCCCGTCCACCGTCACAAACTGCCCTGTCGGCGGATGCGAGCGCACCGCCGCCGCTTCACGCGTCGTCAGCCGCCACTGGGTGGCCGCAATCAGGCCAAGTCCGATGAGCGCCGCACTAGCGGCCAATGTCTTGAGGGTCATAGGGCGTGGACTGATAAATCTCGTTGATCCAGTTGCCATATAGAAGATGCGCGTGGCTTCTCCAGCGGTTCAGCGGTGGCATCAACGGATTGTCATCGGTGTAATAATTCAGCGGCACGTTGATCGTGGTGCCATTGGCGATGTCGCGGTCATATTCCTGCTTGAGCGTGTCACTGTCATATTCAAAGTGGTTGAAGATATACAGCGCCCGGTGGTCCGGGTCCTCTACCAGACAGGGGCCGACCTCATCACTGCCCAGCAGGGTGCGCAGGGTTTGCGCCTGATCAATCTCGTCCTGCCGCATTTCGGTCCAGCGGCTGACAGGGATCACGAAATCATCCGAAAACCCCCGCAGGTAGGGCGAGGTGGGGGCAAGGTTGCGGTGGCGGAAGCAGCCGAACGCCTTGTGGTCCAGCATGTGTTTTTGCACGCCGTGGAAATGGTTGATCATCGCCATCCCGCCCCAGCACACGCCAAAGGTCGACTGCACGTTGGTCTGGGTCCATTCGAACACCTCTGCCAACTCGTCCCAATAGGTCACATCGCTGAACGGCAGGTGTTCGATCGGCGCGCCGGTGATGATCAGCCCGTCGAACTTTTCATCCCGCACTTCCTGAAACGGGCGATAAAACGCCTCCATATGTTCAGCGGCGGTGTTTTTGGTCTGGTGTTCCGACATGCGGATCAGCTCGAACTTGATCTGCAGCGGCGTGGCCCCGATCAGCCGCGCGAACTGGTTCTCGGTCTGGATCTTTTTCGGCATCAGGTTCAGCAACCCGATTTTCAGCGGCCGGATATCCTGCCGCGCCGCGCGTTCGGGCGACATGACCATGACGCCTTCGTTCCGCAGAACGTCAAAGGCGGGCAGGGTCTCTGGCAGGGTAATGGGCATGGGGCGCTTCCTTCGCAGCGGATGTATGGGCCGGATCAGCGCCGGTCAATGGCGCGCGCGATCAGGCGGTTGAAGTCGTCGGGTGTGGTGACGGTTGTCACCTCTTCGGCGGTGACCGTCACGCCCCGGTCTGCCATCGCGGCATAGCGCGGTTGGCGGTGGGCCAATGCGCGGGCGTAGGTCCAGCGCACGAAGTGATCAGGGTCGCAGGTTTCCTCGGATTTACCGTAGGTTGCGCGGTATTCTTCCCACGCAGACTGAAGAAAGCCGGGCTGGTAATACATCGGCTTTGGCGCGCGGTCAAACCGGCGGACAAGCTCTGCCGTGTGGTCGTCCGAGCCCTTGATCCAGATCAGCAGCAAAGTTTCCGACAATTGTCGCAAGACCGGATCATCGGCAGCTTCGGGATCGACCACTTCGCAGATTGACCCCGAGGTGTCGCAGACAAAATTCGGATAGCCGTAAAGATCTTCGGCACGGGCAATGAAATGCGCGGTGTCCAGCATCGCCGCCACCTCGGCTTTGCGGTGCTGTTCCTGGCGCATCATGTAATCGGCAAAGGGCAGGCCGCCGCGTGCCGGATCGCCGGGCTTGCCCAGATAGGTCGACAGCGGGGCCAGATTATCAAAGGTGATGTTCGACGCGATATAGACGGAATCGGTCATCAAAAGTTCGCGCAGCAGCGGCACCTTCATCGCCTCGCGCTTGAAATTGTCGGCGATGAATTCGTTCATGTAGCGGGTGCCGATCCGGTAATCGACGGAATAGTGGAACCAGCCGCCGGCATTGGGCGCGGTGTCGCGCAGCAGGTTCGACAGGTGGGTCTTGCCCAGACCCGACATGCCAAACAGCAGCACCCGCTTGCGCGGGCTGCCCAGATAGTCTGCGCCGCTTGCATAGATCATCACCGACCCCCAAAGATGCCGCCCGACAGTTACCGCCCTGCGCCCGCACCTTCAATGCAAAACCCGCCCCGGTGAGGGGGCGGGTTTGTGGTCTGTGCGGCAGGGCAGATCAGAAGGTGAAGCCGACTTTCATGCCGACGCCGACCGCTTTGTTGCCGGTAAAGCTGCTGTTGCCCGACAGCGCCGTCGCATTGCCGACATCGACATAACGCACGCCTGCGGTGACCTTCATGTTCTGATGGGTATAGGTGCCGCCGATCTGAATGCTTTTCTGACCATCGGTCGGCCCAAGATTACCGACGTTGCCGCCGTGGTGCTTTTCATAGCCGATGGAGATGGCACCCGAAAACGCATCACTGAACTTGCGGCCGACACCGATGTTATAGGTGATGGTGTCGTGGCTGTAACTGACCAGCGGGTTGGCGGTGCCGGCATCCGGGGCTTCCAGACGGGTTTCGCTCCAGTCCATCCAGCGGATCGAGCCGAAGACCAGCGTATCCGCCGCAACACCGGACTGGAAATCCAGCGTCAGCGACTGCGGCAGTTTGACGACGGTTGACCCGGTGATCACGCCACCCGCTGCGAAAGCAGAAAAGCCAGACGCTTCCAGAGTGTGCGAGGTTTCCGACGCATAGGTCAGGGCAACACGCAAGGCGATGTCGGGCCGTTCATAGGCCCCGCCGATCAGGTAGCCGATATCCCGGTCGTTGGCGAAGGTCGCGTTGTAGAAGTTCGTGCCGCCGTTGAACAGGCTGACATTGCCACCAATCCCGACAGACCGCACACCACCATGCACCGACAGCGCATCGTTGAACTTGTAGCGACCGACAATGGCGAGCGTATCGCCGCGCAGCTTTGCGTTCGATCCACGGATCGGGTACAAGCCGTCGGCGGGATAAGACACATCTGCGCCGAAGGTCGGGTCAATGGTCAGGCCCAGCGAAATCTTGTCCGACAGGTCGGTTTTGAACGCCAGCCCGACGGTGCTGTAATTCTCGGTCACGTTGCCGGTTGTTACGGCGGAGTTGGCAATCAGCGCCCCCGACACCTTTGGCCGGACCGCGCCAAAGCTCAGTTCGGCATAATTGCCGCGCTCAAACATGAAGCCCAGCGGCGTGGTCGACCGCTCAAACCCGCCCGCCTGTGCAGTGGTTGCCGTGGCCGCCACAGCGGCGGCTGTGATCAGTATCTTTTTCATTTTGTCCTCATCCCGCATGAAGGATTTCCCCTGCGCTGATGCTATTTGACGCAGGTTAATGCGGTCAATCAATGACGCCGCGTCACAAAGTTTTCATTCAGCGGGGGTGTGTCTTTCGGGTCTCGGACCGGATGTTGATCCAGTTTGCAAAGAGAATCAGGGCAGCACCGGCAAAGAGCAGCGCCTCCAGCTGCTCATTGTACAAAAGTGCGCCGGCCAAAGCCATCAGCGGCAGGCGGGTGAAGTCGATCGGCATGACAAAGGTGGCGGGGGCCAGACGCAGGGCAGAGGTCAGGCACAGATGCGCCAGCAGGCCGGTCACCCCGATCACCGCCAGCCATGGCGCGGTGGCTGTGGTGGGCCAGGTGATCTGGCCGTCCCATGCCGCCAGCACCGCGCCGAAGGTGAATTGCATCACCGTCAGCCAGAACAGGATCGACAGGATGGTCACATCGCGCGCCAGCCGCTTGGTGGCGATATTGGTGGCGGCAAAGCACACCGCCGCCCCGGCTGCGGCCAGAACGCCCACGTTCAGCGCGTTGAAGTCGGGGCGCACCACGATCAGGATGCCGACAAAGCCAAGGCCCGCCGCAAGCGCACGCGGCCCGGTGATCCGCTCGCCCAGCAACAGGGGCGACAGCAGGATCACCCAGAGCGGCGAGGTGAACTCGATGGCGATCAGCTGCGCCAGTGGAATCATGGTCAGCGCCCAGAACCACAGGTTCTGCCCGGTGAAATGCACCACATTGCGCAAGCCGTGCCCGCCAAGCCGGTTCGTGCCTATGTCGCCCAGACGGCCCATGGCGGCGGCGACCCCCACGACCAGAAAGAAGCTGACAAAGGACCGCGCCGCCATGATCTCGAACGTGTCATGCACGCCTTGCAACTGCCGTCCGGCAATCGCCATGCCGCTGAACGACACGACAGAGCCAAGCATCCACAGCGCTGCCGCCACCGGGCGATAGGGGGCGGGGGTCTGTGGGGCGGGGGGAAGGTCAGGGGCGGTCATGCGCCTGTTCTGATGGCAGAAACCCGGACTGTCCAGTGGGTTCAGTCAGGCAGCTCTTCCACCCGGAAATCGCGCAGGATGTGGCGGGTGGCGTCAAACCAGCTGCTTTGCCTTGTGCGGGTTTGATGCGCATCAAAATCCTCACGGGTGCGGAAGGATTCCTGCACATCCCAGACCATCGGGTCATCGGTTTCGCTGACATCAAACGACAGACAGCCGGATTCGCTCCGTGACAGGCGGGTATGCTCGGCCAGATGCTGGCGCACGGTCTGCGCCTCATCCTCCGACAAGCAGATCAGATGGCCTTTCAGGCGGATCATTGCGGCACCACGATGGCGCGCACCTCGCCCGCCGGGGCGGGGTGTGCGATGGCGGCAAGCGCCTCGGGCAGGGTCAGCAGGCGGGAGATCAGGGGGACGACGCTGATGGTGCCGGCGGCGATCATTTGCGCCGCGCGGGCATGGGTGAATGGATTAAGAAAGCTGTGCAACATCTGGATTTCCCGGAACAACAGGTCAAAGGGTTCTATCCTGACCCGGGTGCCTTTGGCCAGCACCCCAAGGATGACGATCCGCCCGCCGGTCGCAGTCAGCGCCGGGGCGGCTTCAAGGGTGTCCACCACGCCCGCACATTCGATGACCGCCTCCGCGCCCTGCGGCCAGATCTGCAGCGCCTGCTCTGGCGTGGCCGCCACATGATCCGCCCCCAGCGACAGCGCCAGATCCTGCTTGGCACGGCTGCGGGTCAGCATCAGCACCTCGGCCCCGGCAGTGCGCGCCAGTTGCAGGGCCAGCAGGCCGATGACGCCGCCACCGATGATCAGGCAGCGTTCTCCCGCGCGCAGGGCGGCGCGGTCCATCCCGTGCAGCGTGCAGGCGAGCGGTTCGCAGAAGGCGCCGTGATGGGGATGCAGATCGTCGGGCAGGGCAATGGCATTGCGCGCCGGGAACAGGGCGCGGGGGGCAAAGCCGCCATCGCGGCCCACGCCGGTGGGGCGGTTGTTGGGGCACAGGTTGGGGCGTCCGCGCAGGCAGTGCGGGCAGGTCAGGCAGGGGATGTTGGGGTCACAGGTGACGCGGGTGCCGGGGGAAAGCGCCACACCCGCGCCGGTGGCGGTGACGATGCCGCTGAATTCATGGCCGAGGGTGACGGGTGGGGTGCTGGGAAATTCGCCCAGGTAAAGGTGCCGGTCGGTGCCGCAGATGCCTGCGGCCTCGACGCGGATCAGCACCTCGCCCGGGCCGGGGACGGGTTCGGGAACCTCGTCGAGCCGCAGATCGTGGGTGCCGTAAAGCCTGAGTGCCTGCATGTACCATCCCCCTCTGGCCAGAGGGTGACGGTGCCCGGCTGTTCCGGCAAGGGGTGGCAGGACGATTTTTCGGCGAAAAATCGTGGCTGCCCCCGGTCACTCCAGCTCGATGGTGCCCGGCGGCTTGCTGGTGCAGTCGTAGAACACCCGGTTGATGCCCGGCACCTCGTTGATGATCCGGGTCGAGGTTTCGCCCAGAAAATCATGGGTGAACGGGTAGTAATCGGCGGTCATGCCATCAACGCTTGTCACCGCACGCAGGGCGAGGGCGAAATCATAGGTGCGCCCGTCGCCCATCACGCCCACCGTGCGCATCGGCAGGATGGCGGCAAAAGCCTGCCAGATCTCATCATACAGCCCATGCTTGCGGATCTGGTCGATATAGACCGCATCGGCCTTGCGCAGGATGTCGAGCTTTTCCACCGTGATCTCACCCGGGCAGCGGATGGCGAGACCGGGGCCGGGGAAGGGGTGGCGGCCGATGAAGCTGGCGGGCAGGCCAAGCTCGCGGCCAAGCGCGCGCACCTCATCCTTGAACAGCTCGCGCAGCGGTTCGACCAGTTTCAGCCCCATCTTTTCCGGCAGCCCGCCGACATTGTGGTGCGATTTGATGGTGACCGACGGACCGCCCGAGAAGCTGACCGATTCGATCACATCGGGGTAGAGCGTGCCTTGCGCCAGAAACTTTGCGCCGCCTACATCGGTGGCGTGTTTCTGGAACACGTCGATGAACAGCCGGCCAATGGTCTTGCGCTTGATTTCGGGGTCGGAGACCCCTTCGAGCGCGCCGAGGAACAGCTCGGATTCGTCAGCATGGATCAGCGGCATGTTGTAATGGTCGCGGAACATGGTAACGACCTGTTCCGCCTCACCCAGCCGCAGCAACCCGTGATCGACGAACACGCAGGTGAGCTGGTCGCCGATGGCTTCATGGATCAGCACGGCGGCGACCGAGGAATCGACGCCGCCCGACAACCCGCAGATCACCTTGGCATCGCCGACCTGGTCGCGGATCTTGCGGATCGCTTCCTCACGGTAGGCGCCCATGGTCCAGTCGCCCTTGAAGCCGGCCAGCTTCACGAAATTCTCGTACAGCTTCGCGCCCTTGGGGGTGTGGTGCACCTCGGGGTGGAACTGCACGGCGTAGAAATGCCGCGACGGATCGGCGGTGATGGCAAAGGGCGCATTGGGCGAGGTGCCGAACACCTCAAACCCCGGGGCGATTTTCGACACATGGTCGCCGTGCGACATCCAGACCTGTTCGCGCCCGCCGGTGGTGTTGGGATCAAACCAACCGTCGAGCAGCGCCAGACCCGCACCGCTTGGCGTGACGTAAGCGCGACCAAATTCAGCGGTGCCATGGCCGCGTTCGACCAGACCGCCGAGGCAATGCATCATCACCTGCTGGCCATAGCAGATGCCCAGCACCGGCACGCCAGAGGTGAACACCGTTTGCGGCGGCATCGGCGCGCCCGGCGCGAACACCGAGGACGGGCCACCCGACAGGATCACGGCCTTTGGCGCGAAATTGGCCAGAAAGGCATCGTCAACCTTGTTGAACGGATGAATCTCGCAATAGACATTCAACTCGCGCAGGCGGCGCGCGATCAGCTGCGTTACCTGAGAGCCGAAGTCGATGATCAGAAGGCGGTCATGTTGGGTCATGCGCCCGCATACGATGACCAATGGCCGACAGGCAAGAGGGTGAGACGCAGGAAGATGAGTATTTGGGTCAAGATGAAGGCGGATCGACGGGAGGGCAGGCCGGGGGCATGTCGTTTTTGGGCCACAAGCGACGGAAACAGGGTTTGGGTCAGCCGGCTTTGGCGGCATAAGGGCGACAAGCAGGCTTTGGAGGGTCGGATATGAGCGATGTTGCGGTTGAAGGGCGCCGTTTGCGCGGCGGCGGCGGATCGGCCCGGCGGGCAGAGCGCACGGCGGTGTCTTTGGAGACCGCAAAGTTCATCCAGCGCAACATCCCGAATTTCGAGATCCTGAACGCCGAGGCGCTGGAGATCATCGAATGGAATGCCGATACGGTTCTGGAAGAGATCGGCGTCAATTTCGTGGAAAACCCCGATGCCCTGGCGTTGTGGAAGGCGGCTGGCGCAGATGTGCAGGGCGAACGGGTGCGCATTCCGCGCGGTCTGGCGCGCAAGCTGTGCGCGACGGCCCCGTCCAGTTTCACCCAGCACGCCCGCAACCCGGCGCGCAACGTGGATATCGGTGGGCGCAATCTGGTGCTGGCCCCGGTCTATGGTCCGCCCTTCGTGCGCGACATCGAAGGCGGGCGGCGCTATGCCACCATCAATGATTTCCAGAACTTCGTGAAGCTGGGCTATATGTCGAAATGGCTGCACCATTCGGGCGGCACGGTGTGCGAACCCACCGATGTGCCGGTGAACAAGCGCCATCTGGATATGCTGCACGCGCATATGACCCTGTCGGACAAGCCCTATATGGGATCAGTCACCGAGCCCAGCCGGGCGGTCGATTCGGTCGAGATGTCGAAGATCCTGTTCGGGTCGGATTTCGTCGACCAGAACACGGTGATGACCAGCCTCATCAACATCAACAGCCCGCTGACCTTTGACGGCATCATGATGGGCGCGCTGGAGGTGTTTGCAAAGGCGGGTCAGGCGTCGATCATCAGCCCGTTCATCGTGGGCGGGGCGATGGCGCCGGTCACGGTGGCGGGCACGCTGACGCAGGTTCTGGCCGAGGTTCTGGCCGGGGTGGCCTACAGTCAGCTGGTGCGCCCCGGTGCGCCGGTGATCTTTGGCGCCTTTGTGACCAGTATCGACATGAACTCCGGCGCGCCGACCTTTGGCACGCCTGAGGCCGCGCATATCACTTATGGCGCGGGCCAGCTGGCGCGGCGGCTGAACCTGCCCTACCGTTCGGGCGGGAGCTTCTGCGGGTCAAAACTGCCCGATGCGCAGGCGGCCTATGAAACCGCGAACAGCCTGAACATGGCCCTGCTGGCGGGCGTCAACTTCATGCTGCACGCCTGTGGCTGGCTCGAAGGCGGGCTGGTCAGCTCTTATGAGAAATTCGTCATGGACGCCGATCAGCTGGGCACGCTGCACCATCTGGCGCAGGGCGTGATGATGGACACCAACGGGCAGGCGATGGAGGCTTTGCGCGAAGTGGGGCCTGGCGGGCATTTTCTGGGCTGCGAACACACGCAGGCCAATTTCAAATCGGCATTCTGGCGGTCGGATGTGTTTGACTACAAACCCTTCGAGACCTGGGCCGAAGAGGGGGCGCGCGACACACAGGCGCTTGCGGCGGAACGGGTGAAAAAGCAGCTGTCGGATTACCAGCAGCCCGTGCTTGACCCCGGTATCCGTGAGGCGCTGGACGCCTATGTGGCACAGAAAAAGGCGTCCATGCCGGACGCCTTCATCTGACCCGGTCAGCGGCCTGCCCCTTTGGGCGGGCCGCTGAACACTCGCTCAGGTGCGGGGCAGCACCAGCCGGGATTCGGCCAGAAGCGCAATCAGCACCTCGATATGCCGGGTGAGCGAATAGCCGGCATCGCCGCGCTGCCGGGTTTCCTCCAGCCGGTCTTCCTGCGACAGCAACTGACACACCGCCGCCTCATACGAGGCGGGCAGGTCCACCAGTCGTTTCAGGTCGCGGTCGCGCCGGTAATCTGACTGGCCGAACCTTGCCGCGCGCATCAACAGGGATGGGCGGCGCAGGTCGGCAAGGCGGGTGCGGACATCAGTCATGGGCAGGCTCCTTCTTGCTTCCGGGACAGCCTAATTCACACAACTTAGCGTTGCATTTTATGTGGATAACCGCGCGGTCGGTTTGAAATCACTTCACTTTATTCATCAAATATCCACAGGTCCGCCGAAATCCACCCGTTCCATTAACCAATGCGTAACCCGTTCCGTTCAGGTTGAATTAACCATGAAATGGCCAGGAAACCGCACGGCGGCATCGGAAACGAAGATGACATCGAACCTGTCCGCTGACTTTACCCTGCCCGCATGGCTGCCCAATGACGTCCGGCTGTATCTCGACCATACCGGGGTCGGCGTGCCGTTCCGCGAACTGGCCCGTCGTCAGGGGGCGCATGCCTCTACGGTGATGCGCCAGATCCGGCGCTGCGAAGCCCGCCGTGAGGATCCGCTGGTGGACGAAGCCCTTGCCCTTCTGGGCGACAGGTCGATGGCCCCAGACAATGAGGAGGATCCTGCCATGACCGCGTCTGTTGCCCCCCGATCGCTGAACCTCGACGAAGCCACCCTGTCCCGCGAGGGCCGCCGCATTCTGCGCCGGATGGCAGAACCGGGGGCGGTTCTGGCCATCGCCCCCGACCTGAACAAAGCCGTCGTGCTGCGCGAATTTCCCGACGGGCAGCAGGCCCGCACCGGGGTGGTCGACCGCGCCATCGCACAGGCCTTTGCGCTGAAAGACTGGATCGCCTGCCGCAAGAAGGGCCGGGTCACCACCTATGAGATCACAACGGCAGGCCGGGCCGCCCTCAAGCGGATGATCGACGAGAGCGATCTGGCCCGGCAGGCCCAGCACAGCGGCATGGCCGAGGCCGCCATGCCCTTTGCCGCCCAGCACCGGATCTGGGATGACCGCCAGATCGAAGAGGGCGGGGCGTCACGCCGCATCCGCTATAACCTTGCCGAAAGCCCGCTGGCGGCCCTGGGGCGGCGGCGCGACAAGGATGGCCGGCCGTTTCTGGAAAACGATCTGATCCGCGCCGCTGAACGGCTGCGCGAAGATTTCGAGCTGGCGCAGATGGGTCCGCGCGTGGCGCAGAACTGGGAGCGTTTCCTGACCCCCGGCGACCGCGGCGGCTTCCGCCCCGATGCTGGGCATGGCGAAGGCCCGACCCGCGCCCGCGACCGGGTGGCGGCAGCATTGCGCGATCTTGGCCCCGGTCTGGGCGATGTGGCGCTGCGGGTGTGCTGCTTTCTCGAAGGCATCGAGACGGCGGAAAAGCGGATGGGCTGGGCCGCCCGGTCCGGCAAGATCGTGCTGCGGATCGCGTTGCAACGCCTGCGCCGGCATTATGAGGAAGACACCTGCGCGCAGAGCCAATACATCGGCTGACCCCACAGGACTGGCCGGGGCAGGGGCCTTGCCCCGGCCCCGGCCTGCCATGCGCTGCGCGCAACCCCTTGTGCCCGCAGCGCCGGTTGTGTGCGGGGCGGGATCGGGCTAGACAGGTGTCAGCATGCATTGTGGAGGCCCCCTTGCGCGATCTGACCATTCCCGACCAGCGGCACCCGGAAAAGGCGCATCGTGCCGACAATGCGCAGCCCAAAAAGCCTGACTGGATCCGCGTGCGCGCCCCCACCTCTGAGGGTTACAAGCGCACCCGCGACATCCTCAAGGAAAAGAAGCTGGTCACCGTCTGCGAAGAGGCGGGCTGCCCCAACGTGGGCGAATGCTGGTCACAGGGCCACGCCACCATGATGATCATGGGCGAGATCTGCACCCGTGGCTGCACCTTCTGCAACGTCGCCACCGGCAAGCCGCAAACGCTTGATGCGTTTGAACCCGGCCGGGTGGCCCATGCGGTGGCCGAACTGGGGCTGAACCATGTGGTGATCACCAGCGTGGACCGCGACGATCTGGATGACGGCGGGGCCGAGCATTTTGCTCAGACCATCCGCGCCATCCGCCACCGTGCACCCGGCACCACGATTGAAATCCTGACCCCGGATTTCCTGAAATGCGCCCCTTCGGCGTTGGAGCGTGTGGTCGAAGCGCGGCCCGATGTGTTCAACCACAATCTGGAAACCGTGCCCGGCCTGTATCTGGAGGTGCGCCCCGGCGCGCGCTATTTCCACTCGCTGCGCCTGCTGCAAAGGGTCAAGGAGCTGGACCCGACGCTGTTCACCAAATCCGGCATCATGGTCGGTCTGGGCGAAGACCGCGCCGGTGTGCTGCAGGTGATGGATGACATGCGCAGCGCCGATATCGATTTTCTGACCATCGGCCAATACCTGCAGCCCACCCCGAAACACCACCGGGTAGACCGCTTCGTCACCCCCGATGAGTTCAAAAGCTATGAGACCGCGGCCTATGGCAAAGGCTTTCTGATGGTCTCTGCCACCCCGCTCACCCGCTCTTCCTATCACGCGGGCGACGATTTCGCGCAACTGCGCGCTGCGCGTCTGACAAAACTCGGCCGGGGCTGATCACCACCCCCGGCTCTTTGGCTTTGCAGCTTTTCCAAATACTCCCGCCGGAGGCATTTGCCCCGAGGAGACACGCCCCTTGGCGTGCGACGAGACAAAAACAATGCGCCGCAGGCGCTCTATCAGATCAACGCAGGTCTCAGCGCCGCCCGTACAAGTCTGCCGCGCGGCGCTCAAAGGCGCGCACGATCCGCAGCATCGCCTCGTTGAACACCACCCCGATGATCCCTTGCAGGATCGCATTGCGGAACTCGAAATCGACAAAGAAATCGACCTCGCAGCCGCCCTCCGCGTCCCGGAACTTCCATGTCGACCGCATGTGCCGGAACGGGCCGTCCAGATATTCGGTCTCGATCCGCTTTTCCTGCGGCCACAGCACCACGCGGCTGCCAAAGCGTTCGCGGAACACCTTGAAGCTGATCACCAGATCGGCCTCCATCACCTCGGACCCGTCGGGCGCCTGCGCGCGCGACCGGATGCGGGCGGCGGAATTCCAGGGCAGGAACTGGGGATAAGACCCGACATCGGCCACCAGATCATACATCTGTTGCGCGCTATAGGGCAGAAAGCGGGTTTCGGAATGGGTTGGCATCGCAGTATCCGTGACTTGTTCCGTGCTTTTGGGTAGAAAGCGCACAGAAATCAAGGGGACGCCATGACGCAACGACCTTATGTGATCGATCAGATGATCAGTGCCAAATCCATCGCCGCCCGGGTCGAGGCGCTGGCCCGCGACATCACCACGCATTTTTCGGGCACCGACAAGCTGGTGGTGGTGGGGCTGTTGCGCGGGTCTTTCGTGTTCATCGCTGACCTCGTACGCGAACTGGACCTGCCGGTCGAGGTCGATTTTCTTGAGGCGTCAAGCTATGGCGACTCGATGCACTCGTCCCGCGAAGTCCGCATTCTCAAGGACTTGCGTGGCGAAATTGCCGGGCGCGATGTGCTGTTGGTGGAAGATATCGTCGACACCGGCTTCACGCTCAGCCATGTCATCCACCTGCTCAAGGCCCGCGAACCGGCGCGGCTGAAGGTCTGTGCGCTGCTCGACAAACCCACGCGGCGCGAGGTGGCGGTCAAGGCGGACTGGACCGGATTTGAGATCCCCGATGAATTTGTCGTGGGCTATGGCATCGACTTTGCCCAACGCAACCGCAACCTGCCCTTTATCGGCAAGGTGCGCTTTACGGATGATGCGCCGTGAACCCGGTCTGGCTGATGCGTATGGCGCGCTGGGTGCGCAACCCGCCGTCGCCGGCGCGGGTCAAGCTGGTGGTGGGCGTGGTGCTGGTCTGTTTTTTGATCTTCGGCGTCGAATATTTCTGGGGCTGGCCCGAGGCATTGACGGTGCAGAAGGTCAGGCCCTGACCGGCTTGCCAGAAAGGTGATGCCCTGGCCGCGCAGAATGCGCTAGCCTTTGCCTGATGCCGCGACCCAAAGGAGTGCCCATGCGCCGCCTGTTTCTGTTTATGCTTGTCGCGGCTGTGCTGGGGGCCGGGGTGTTCTGGTCCGTCACACGGCCAGACCCGCTGCCTGCGGATCATTTCGCCGGGCTGACCGGCGATGCGGTGCGGGGCGGTTCGGTGTTTCACGCCACCGGCTGCGCCTCGTGCCACGCGGCTCCGGGCGCGGTGGGTGAGGCAAAGCTGGTGCTGGCCGGGGGGCAGGCCTTTCCTTCCGATTTCGGCACGTTCCTTGCCCCCAACATCAGCACCGACCCGGCGCAGGGCATCGGCAACTGGTCGCTGCCGGATCTGGCCAATGCCATCCAGCGCGGCATCTCGCCGGGTGGGGCGCATTACTATCCGGCCTTGCCCTACTGGTCCTATGCCCGGATGCAGCCGCAGGATGTGGTGGATCTCTACGCCTTTCTGCAGACCCTTCCGGCAGATGCCACCCCCAGTCAGCCGCATCAGGTGGGCTTTCCCTTCAGCATCCGCCGTCTGGTCGGCGGCTGGAAAGTCCTGAACACGGACCGGGATTTCGTGCTGCAGGGCGATCTGACCGAGGCGGAGACGCGCGGCCGCTACATTGCCGAGGCGATGGCCCATTGCGGCGAATGCCACACCCCGCGCAACGCGCTTGGCGGGCTGGACACCAGCCGCTGGATGGCGGGCGCACCCAATCCGTCGGGGCGGGGCACCATTCCCAACATCACCCCGGCGAAACTGGACTGGAGCGAGGGCGAGATCGTGCAATACCTGACCAGCGGCTTCACACCCGACTACGATTCGGCGGGCGGCCATATGGTAGCGGTGATCGAGAACATGGCGCTGCTGCCCGAAAGCGACCGTGCTGCGGTGGCGGCTTACCTCAAAAAACTGCCCGCCGTCGAGTAGCCGCTCCACGCTCCCTGCGGGCGCTTGTCGCTGCCCGGCGATGATGCCCGTCAGGGCGGAAGAGGGTTCAGGTCACCCCTGCCGCAACGCCCGTTCCAGCAGCACCAGCGCATGGGCCACCGTGGCCTGCCGCACCTGTGCGCGGCCAATGGCACCAAACTCCACCGTTTCGGTGATCACGGCTTGCCCGGCATGGGCCAGACCAAAGCACACCCGCCCTTCGGGCTTGAACTCCGACCCGCCCGGCCCGGCAATGCCGGTGA
The DNA here is from genome assembly GCF_030656345.1 of Pseudotabrizicola sp. Lineage (GTDB taxonomy): Bacteria > Pseudomonadota > Alphaproteobacteria > Rhodobacterales > Rhodobacteraceae > Pseudotabrizicola. The sequence continues at coordinate 172,484 of NZ_JAUSNR010000015.1, forward strand.
CAGACACCGCCAGCCCCACCCTCGCGCGCAGCAGCGCGCCTTGTGCCATCTCGCGCGCCACCTCTTCACTCACCGCGCCGAAACCGGTCAGGCTCTGCGCCTGTACCCCCAGCATTTCGGTCTTGGCGGCGTTGGAATAGGTGACAAAGCCACGGTCGAACACGTCCGATGAACCCGCCACTTCGGTCAGCGCGCCGGCAATCAGCCCGCCGGTGCAGCTTTCTGCGGTGGCAATCCGCAGGCCCTTTGCCCGCGCCAACGCCAGAACCTGTTCCGCGCCGCTCACATCAGCACCCCATGCGCCACGCCCGCCGCGACCAGCACCGCAACCCCGGCGAAGACCCCGGCCCACAGATCATCCAGCATCACCCCCGCCGGATCGCCGCGCCGGTCGGCGCGACCGATGATCCAGGGCTTCCAGATGTCGAACAGGCGGAAGAACAGAAAGGCCGCCACCCAGCCGGGATAAGCCGCCAGCCACCAACCCTCCATCCCCCGCGACCAGAAGGCGGCGGCGGGGAACAGCAGGGCGATCCACTGGCCCGCCACCTCGTCGATCACAATTTCCGAAGGGTCGGCGCCGGGCCGGTCGCGCAGCGCCTGCTGGCAGGCCCAGAAACCGAGCGCCGTCACCGCAACCGTGGCCAGCACCAGCGCCGGAAACCCCAGCAGATGGTCAATGGCCAGCCCCAAAGCGACGGCCACGGCAGACCCCCATGTCCCCGGCGCAGGTCGCAGCAGGCCGACATAGCCAAAGGTTGTAATTGCCCGGATCCCTTTGGCGTTCATGCCCGCACCAGCGCGCAGGTGGCGAGTGCGGCGATGCCCTCTTCGCGCCCGGTGAAGCCCAGCCGTTCCGAGGTTGTGGCCTTGACGCTGATCCTGTCCATATCGACCCCCATGATACCCGCCAGCGCGCTGCGCATTGCCGCCTGATGTGGCCCGATTTTGGGCCGTTCGCAGACCAGTGTCACATCGCAATTGGCGAGTGTATAGCCGCGCGCCGCGACCCGGCTCATGGCATGGCGCAGGAATATGTGGCTGGCCGCCCCTTTCCACTGCGGATCACTCGGCGGGAAGTGCACGCCGATATCGCCCTCGGCCAGCGCGCCATAGATCGCATCGGTCAGCGCGTGCATTCCGACATCGGCGTCGGAATGGCCCAGCAGCGCCTTGTCATGCGCCACTTTGACCCCGCACAGCCAGACGTGATCGCCCGGCGTAAAGGCATGAACGTCATAGCCGTTGCCCAATCTGATATCCATGTCCCGCCCCCTGAGAAGCCTTTCTGCGCGGATGAAATCCTGCGGATAGGTCAGTTTCATATTGTCTTCATCGCCCTGCACGATGGTAACGCGATGACCTGCCCAGCGCGCCACCTCGACATCATCCGCCGCCCCGCCGGGGTGGGCGCGGTGTGCGGCCAGAATCGCCTCAAAGCGAAAGCCTTGCGGCGTCTGTGCCCGCCACAGCCCGTCGCGCGGGGCGGTGCCGGTGACGTTGCCATCGGCCCCGCGCCACAGCGCATCGGTCACCTGCAGGGCAGGGGCCGCGCCCGGGGCCTCATCCAGCGCCCGCAGCACCGCCGCGATCACGGTGGCCGACACCAGTGGTCGGGCACCATCATGGATCAGCACCTTGGTCACGCCTTGCCCCGCCAGCCAGTCCAGCGCGTTTCTTACCGACTCAGCGCGGGTTGCCCCGCCCTCCACCACCTGCAGGCCAAAGCCCGCCGCGCGGTCGCGGTCTTGCGGGTGGATGACCAGAATCACCCGGTCGACCTGTCCGGCAAAGGCGGCGATGGTATGGGCCAGCACGGGTTTTCCGGACAGATCCTGCCATTGTTTGGGCAGATCGCCCCCGGCGCGGGTGCCCCGGCCTGCGGCGACGATGATGGCGGCTGTGGTCATGGGTACCTCTTTGCCCCATGTGCTTAAATCAGGGGGAAGAGTTGCGCAACGTGCGTAGAATTCATCCCGTTTTGATTAAAAAACGTGCACTGCATGTTTTTCAACCGTTTTATTGCCCCTCTGCCTTTGTTATCCCCGCTAAACAGGATTACCTCCACCTCAGGCGCATAAGGATTGTGCAATTGGCTTTGGTGCTCGACAGGCTTGTCATCGACCCTCCGGTGCTGCTGGCCCCTTTGGCTGGCATCACGGATCTGCCGTTCCGCCGGGTTGTCGCCCGGTTCGGGGCCGGTCTGGTGGTGTCCGAGATGATTGCCAGCGAAGATGTGATGCGCGCGCAACCGCTTGCCCGCGCCAAGGCCGAGCTGGGCTTTGGTGAGGCGGCAACCTCGGTGCAGATCGCCGGGCGCGATCCGTACTGGATGGCCGAAGCCGCGCGCTATGCCGAAGCGCAGGGCGCGCGGGTGATCGACATCAACATGGGTTGCCCCGCCAAACGGGTGACAGCGGCGGGCGGCAACGGGGCCTGCGGCTCGGCGCTGATGCGCGACCCGGATCTTGCGCTCGCGCTGATGGAGGCTGTGGTCGGCGCCGTGAACCTGCCGGTCACGCTGAAAACCCGGCTGGGCTGGGATCATGACAGCCTGAACGCGCCCGAGATTGCGGCAAGGGCCGAGGCGGCAGGCATCCGCATGATCACCATCCATGGCCGCACCCGGAACCAGTTCTACAAGGGCAGTGCCGATTGGGCGGCGATACGGGCAGTCAAACAGGCGGTGACCATTCCGGTGATCGCCAATGGCGATATCACCGATGCCGATACCGCCGCCCGCGCGTTGCAACACTCGGGGGCCGATGGCGTGATGGTCGGACGCGGGGCGCAAGGAGCGCCCTGGCGTCTGGCCGAAATCGCCCATGCGCTGTACGGCACCCCGGCGCCGCAGGTGCCACAAGGCCCGGCCCGCGCCGATCTGATGACTGAGCATTATGAGGCGCAGCTGTCGTTCTACGGCCGCAGCCTTGGCATCAAAACCGCCCGCAAACACCTGTCCTGGTATCTGGAGGAGGCGGGGGCCATGACCCACCGCAGCGCGATCCTCACCTCTGACGACCCGGCGCAGGTGATCCGCCTGATCCGCGCCAGCTTTGCTGACCCTGAACAGGCCGCTGCATGACGACCCCGCCGCGCACCCCTTACCGCACGCCCTATCCGGTTCCCGGGGTGATCTGGGCCAGCCTGCCGATACCGGCGGTGCTTCTGGGTCTTGACGGACGCATCACCGAAGTGAACCCGGCGGCAGAGACTTTCCTGAACGTGTCGTCCCGCGCGCTGATCGGGCAGCCGGTGCTGGACCGCCTGTCGATCGACGCCCCGATGGAAGAGGCGTTTTCGCGCGCCCGCGCCAACCAGTCGACCATATTCATCAATGATATCGACGTGACCACCGGCGAACGTGCCCCGGTGCAATGCAACGTGCAGGTTGCCCCCATGCACGACAATTCCGACTTTCTGATGCTGCTGATCAGCCCGCGCGACATTGCCGACCGTCTGGGCCGGTCGATGAGCGTGAAGTCGGCGGCAAAATCCGCCATCGGCATGGCAGAAATGCTGGCGCATGAAATCAAGAACCCGCTGGCGGGCATCTCTGGCGCGGCACAGCTGATCAGCATGAACGTCAATGCCGAAGACCGCGAGCTGACCGATCTGATCGTCGAGGAAACCCGCCGCATCGTCAAACTGCTGGAACAGGTGGAACAATTCGGCAATCTGCGCCCGCCGGACCGGCGCGCGGTCAATATCCATGATGCGCTGGACCGGGCCCGCAAATCGGCACTGGTCGGCTTTGCCGCCCATATGCAGATTGTCGAGGATTACGATCCGTCGCTGCCCGCCACGCTGGCCGATCCGGATCAGCTGATGCAGGTGTTCCTGAACCTGATCAAGAACGCGGCCGAGGCGAGCAAGGGCCAGCCCGGCACCATCCGCTTGCGCACCTTTTACGACCTGTCCTTGCGCCTGCGCCGCAAGACCGGGTCGCCGTCAGTGCTGCCACTGACAATCGAAATCATCGACGACGGCCCCGGCATTCCGCCAGAGCTCGCTGCTGATATCTTTGAACCCTTTGTGTCGGGCCGTGAAAACGGCACCGGGCTGGGGCTTGCACTGGTTTCAAAGATCATTTCCGACCACGAAGGCTGGGTTCAGGTCGACTCGGTGCCAGGCCGCACCGCGTTCCGCGTCTCGCTTCCCGTGGCCCCCAAGAAGATGGAGAGCTACTGATGGATGGCACTGTTCTGGTCGCAGATGACGACCGCACGATCCGCACCGTGCTGACCCAGGCGCTGACGCGGGCGGGGTGCAAGGTGCACGCCACCTCCAGCCTGATGACGCTGATGCGCTGGGTCGAAGAGGGCAAGGGCGATCTGGTGATATCAGATGTGATCATGCCCGATGGCAACGGGCTGGATGCGCTGCCCCGCATCGGCAAAATGCGCCCCGGCCTGCCGGTAATTGTGATCTCGGCGCAGAACACCATCATGACCGCCATTCAGGCCGCTGAGGCCGAGGCTTATGATTACCTGCCCAAACCCTTCGATCTGCCCGACCTGATGAAACGCTCCGCCCGCGCGCTGGAACAAAAGCGCCGCGCGCCAAAACTCCCGGTGCAGCCGCTGCGCGAGGCGGGCGACGATCTGCCGCTGGTGGGGCGCACGCCTGCGATGCAGGCTTTGTACCGGCTGGTGGCGCGGGTGATGAACACCGATCTTGCGGTGCTGGTCACCGGCGAATCCGGCACCGGAAAAAGCCTGATCGCCCGCGCGATCCATGATTTCTCCGACCGCCGCAGCCAGCCCTTTGTGGTGGCGCAGGCTGGTGATCTGCAGGGCATGGAAGGCCCCTCGACCCTGCTGGCCCGCGCCAAGGGCGGCAGCCTGGTGTTTGACGAGGTGGCCGATTACGACGATGACACCCAGGCCCGCATTGTGCGGATGCTTGATCTGATGGGCGATGGCGCGCCGCGCATCATGGCCACCAGTCAGGTCGATCTGTCGGCGCGGATGGAGGCGGGGGCGTTCCGGCAGGATCTGTATTACCGCCTGTCGGGGGTCACCCTGCACGTGCCGTCCTTGCGCGAACGGGTCGATGACATTCCGCTGCTGGCAGACCACTTCCTGACCCGGGGCGAACGCGATGCCGGCACCATCCGCCGCCTGTCGAATGACGCGCGCGATCTGGTGCGCGGCTATTCCTGGCCCGGCAATGTGCGGCAGCTGGAAAACACCCTGCGTCGGCTGATGGTCACATCGTCCGAGGCGGAAATCACGCGCGCCGAGGTCGAATCGGTGCTGGGCAATCAGCCGGTGATGGAGCCGCTGAAAGGCGGCGGCGAGAATGAGAAACTGTCCGCCTCTGTCGCGCGGCATCTGAAGCGGTATTTCGATCTGCACGGCGGCCATCTGCCCCCGGCAGGGGTTTATCAGCGCATTCTGCGCGAGGTTGAGATGCCGCTGATCGAAATCGCTCTGGATGCCACGGCGGGAAATCAGGCCAAATGTGCCGATCTGCTGGGGATCAACCGCAATACCTTGCGTAAGAAGATCACCGACCTCGATATCCGCGTGACACGGAGGCGCAAGCTGATGTAAAACCGCAACATTAGGCGTGTCCTTGCCGCCGATGGCGGAATGGGCGGCTGATGTGGCGGAATGGGCACGCAATGCGTGCCTGCATCGGGGGGCGTTGGCGGAGTGCAGCATGCGTTGAGATCAGCAGCCTGGGAACGGCTGTCGCGCTTGCGCAGGCAACGTCGGGTGCAGACGGCCACCACCTTCGGGCTGGTGTTTCTGGGCCCGGTTCTGGCGGTGTTTACCTTTCTGACGCTGGGGCCGTTCAGCCAGGGGTCGAACAGCCCGGCGCTGCGGCTGGTTTTGCTGGCCGACCTTGTGTATATACTGGTGGTGGCCGCGCTGGTGCTGGCGCGGGTGGCAAAGCTGGTATCAGACCGGCGCAGCCAGTCGGCTGGGTCACGCCTGCACCTGCGCCTGTCGGGGGTGTTTGCGCTGGTGGCGCTGGTGCCGACCGTTCTGGTCGCGGTCTTTGCGGTTCTGACCGTCAATATCGGGCTGGAGGGCTGGTTTTCCGAACGGGTGCGCTCGGTCGTCGGCACCTCACTGGCGGCGGCGCAGGCCTATGACCGGCAAAGCCGCGATGACCTGATCGAGGATGCCACCGGCCTTGCCGCCTATCTGAACGTGGCCAAGCAATCGACCTTCTTTCTGCCCGATGACGGGCTGCGCCCCTTGCTGTCGCAGGGGCAAGAGGCGGTGCAGCGCGGGCTGAAAGAGGCGTTTCTGATCGATGGCAGCGGCACCTTGCTGACCCGTGGCCAGCGGTCCTACCTGTTCGATTTCGAAGAGCCCCCCGCCGACGCGCTGATCCGGGCGCGGACCCAGGGGCCGCAGCTGATTGAGGACTGGGAAAACGATGAATTCCGCGCGATTGTGGCGCTGGAAGCCTATGTCGACCGCTATCTCTACGTCAGCCGCACCGTTGATGGCCAGCTGCTGTCCCTGCTCGATTCCACGCAGGAAACCGTGCGGCTGTACAACCAGCTGGAGGCGGACCGGGGCCGGGTGCTGTTCAACTTCGGCCTGATCTACCTTGGCTTTGCCATCATACTGATCCTTGCCGCCACCTGGATGGGCCTGTGGTTCGCCGAACGCCTGTCAAAACCCGTGGGCCGTCTGGCAGGGGCGGCGCAGCGGGTGGGCGGCGGCGATCTGGATGTGCAGGTCATGGAGGAAAAGGGCGATGACGAAATCGCCATGCTGGGCCGGTTGTTCAACCAGATGACCCGGCAGCTGAAGGGCCAGCGAGAGGCGCTGATTGAAAACAACCGCCAGACCGAACGCCGCCGCCGCTTGTTCGATTCCGTACTGTCCAACGTGACCGCCGGGGTGATCGGGCTGAACTCTGACGGGCAGATAGACTTTGTGAACCGCGCCAGTGAACGCTTGCTCGATATGCCGCAGCCGGGCGATGATCTTTCTCTTGCCGATGCGGTGCCGGAATTTGCGCCGCTGTTTGACCGGCTGCGGGAAAGCAATACGGGCGCGGTGCAGGAAGAGGTGCGGCTGACCCGCAAGGGCAAGCTGGAAAGCCTGCTGGTCCGGATGAGCGTGCGCAGGAGCGATACCGAACGGCTGGAAGGCTATGTGGTGGCGTTTGACGATGTGACCGAACTGGTCAGCGCCCAGCGCATGGCCGCCTGGGGTGATGTCGCCCGCCGCATCGCGCATGAAATCAAGAACCCGCTGACCCCGATTGCCCTGTCCGCCGAACGCATCAAGCGCAAGTTCCGCGATCAGGTCAGGGAACCGGCCGACCTTGAACAGTACACTGACGTTATTGTCAGGCAGACCAATGACTTGCGGCGCATTGTTGATGAATTTTCCAAATTCGCCCGCATGCCCGAACCCGACCGGCGTGACACTGACCTGACCCGTCTGGTCCGCGATGCGGTGACCTTGCAGGAAAGCGGGCAGCCATCCGTGCGCTTTGTGTCCGATATCCCCGACACACCGCAGATGATGGAGCTGGACGCCACCATGATCACGCAGGCGTTGACAAACCTGATCAAGAACGCCGGCGAAGCCATTGAAACCCTGCACGAAAAGGACGCGCCGCAGGGGCATGTGCCCGAGATCCGGGTGCAGATGGCGATGGATGAGGATGGTGTCACCATCCGCATCATGGACAACGGCACCGGCCTGCCACCAGACCGGGCGCGGCTGTTTGAACCTTACGTGACCACCCGCGAAAAGGGCACCGGCCTTGGCCTGCCGATCGTGAAGAAGATTATCGAAGAACATGGCGGCACTCTGGCCCTGCTGGATGCCCCGGTTTTTGACGGACATACCCACGCGGGTGCCATGGCGGAAATCCGTCTGCCACGCCTGACCCGCAAACGGGGGCGTAACAACATGGTCGCACAGGGCCAGGGAGGCTGAGATGAGCATTCTGATCGTAGATGACGAAAAAGACATTCGCGAACTGATCGGGGATATTCTGAAGGACGAAGGCTATACCATTCGTCTGGCAGGAAATTCCGACGATGCGATGGCCGAGATCAACGCCGATCCGCCCAGTCTGATGATCCTGGATATCTGGCTGAAAGACAGCCGGATGGACGGGATCGACATCCTGAAAACCGTGAAACGCGACAACCCCGATGTGCCGGTCGTCATCATTTCCGGCCATGGCAATATCGAAATCGCGGTCGCGGCGATCAAGCAGGGTGCTTACGACTTTATTGAGAAGCCCTTCAACATTGATCAGCTGATGGTGGTGGTCAGCCGCGCGATGGAAACCAGTCGGTTGCGGCGCGAAAACGCCGATCTGCGCCGGCGTGAGGTCACCAGTTCGGAAATGCTGGGGTCCAGCCCCGCGTTCCGCGCGCTCAAGGCGCAGCTGGAAAAGGTGACGAAATCCAACGGGCGGGTGATGCTGACCGGGCCTTCGGGCAGCGGCAAGGAAATGGCGGCGCGCTTCATCCACACCAATTCCAACCGGGCGACGGCACCGTTTATCTCTGTGTCTTCGGCCACGGTCGAACCGGACCGGATGGAAGAGGTGCTGTTTGGCCGCGAAACGCCTGAGCGGGGGATCGAAAAGGGCCTGCTGGAACAGGCGCATGGCGGTGTGGTCTATTTTGACGAAGTGGCGGATATGCCGCTTGGCACCCAGTCGAAAATCCTGCGGGTGCTGACTGAACAACAGTTCACCCGCGCGGGCGGCACCGACAAGGTGCGTGTCGATCTGCGGGTGGTGTCCTCGACCACGCGCGACCTGCGGGTCGAAATCGCATCGGGCCGGTTCCGGCAAGAGCTGTATGACCGGCTGAATGTGGTGCCGATCCCGGTGCCCAGTCTGGAAGAACGGCGCGAGGATATTCCCGAGCTGACCCGCCATTTCATCGACCTTTTCCACCGCACCCAAGGCCTGCCGCAGCGCCAGCTGACGCAAGAGGCGGAAGCCATGTTGCAGACCACCGCCTGGCCCGGCAACGTGCGCCAGCTGCGCAATGTCATCGAACGGGTGCTGATTTTGGGCGAAGCATCCGGCCCGATCGAGGCGACAGAGCTGCCGGGGCAGGAGGCTGCGGTCGAAGGCAATGGCCGTCTGGTGCTGGGGGGTGCCATGGCAACCCTGCCGCTGCGCGAGGCGCGCGAGGTGTTTGAACGCGAATACCTGCTGACCCAGATCAACCGCTTTGGCGGCAACATCAGCCGCACTGCGAATTTTGTCGGCATGGAGCGCAGCGCCCTGCACCGCAAGCTGAAATCGCTGGGCGTCGTGACCACGTCAAAATCCGGTGGACGGTCCGCGCATTTTGACGAGATGGACGACGAGGATGACAGCTGAACCGGCACCGCAGACCCTGGCCCGACATTGACCCCGCCGCCGCCTTCTGCGATGCAAGGGGCGTATGGTGGGGCCAAGGCCGTTCGTGCCATCGCATAAGGGGCTGACATGAAAGTCATCATCTGCGGCGCGGGTCAGGTTGGCTGGCAGATTGCGCGTCAGTTGTCGGGTGAACGCAACGACGTGACTGTGGTGGATGTGAACCCGGATCTGGTGCGGCGTGCGACAGATACGCTGGATGTTCAGGGCATTGCGGGCTTTGCCTCATACCCCGATGTGCTGGAACGGGCGGGCGCGCGCGACGCAGATCTGATCATCGCCGCCACCCATTCCGACGAGGTGAACATGGTCACCTGTCAGGTCGCGCATTCGGTGTTTTCGGTCCCGCGCAAGATTGCGCGGCTGCGCGCGCAAAGCTATCTGGATGCGATCTATTCCGACCTCTACCGCCGCGAACATCTGCCGATCGACGTGGTGATCAGCCCCGAACGTGAGGTTGCCGAGGCCGCGCTGCAACGTCTTGCGGCGCCGTCGACCTTTGACACTGAAAGTTTCATGCTGGGCCGGGCGCAGCTGCTGGGCATCGCGCTGGATGATGACTGCCCGGTGCTGAACACGCCGCTGCGGCAGCTGAACGATCTGTTTTCCACCCTGCGCGCCATTGTGGTGGGCGTGCGCCGCGACGGACGGCTGTTCGCGCCCGACCCCGATGATCAGCTGTTTGCCCGCGACCAGATCTATGTCTTCACCCATTCCGAGGATGTGAACCGCACGCTGGAAATCTTTGGCAAGAAAGCCAAAAAGCAGGAACGCATCGTGATTATCGGCGGCGGGAATGTCGGCCTTGGCGTCGCCCGCGCGCTGGAGGCCCGCAGTGACAGGGTGCGCGCCAAGATCATCGAGAAATCCCGCGCCACCGCCGAACGCGCGGCTGACAGTCTGGAACGCACCATCGTGCTGCATGGCGACGGCATGGATATGGATATTCTGCTGGAAGCCGCCATCGACCGCGCCGATGCGGTGCTGGCGGTGACCGATGACGACAAGACCAACCTGCTGGTGGCGGTGCGCGCCAAGCAGGCCGGATGTCAGATGGCGATTGCGCTGGTGAACGACCCCACGCTTGCGCCGATGATGGGGCCCTTGGACATTGACGCCTATATCAACCCGCGCGCCACCACCGTCAGCTCTATCCTGCGCCACATCCGCCACGGGCGGGTGCGCGCGGTCTATTCCATCGGTGATGCCGAGGCCGAGATGATCGAGGCGCAGATCCTGTCCACCAGCTCGCTTGCGGGCAAGATGATCCGCGAGATCGATTTTCCCGAAGGCGTGCTGGTCGGCGGGGTGATGAAGGGCGACAAGGTGGTGAAACCGGCGGCAGAGCTGCGGCTGGAAGCGGGCGACATCATCGCGCTGTTTGCGATGACCTCTGACGTGCGGGAGGTGGAGCGGCTGCTGCAGGTCTCCATCGACTTTTTCTGATGGATCTGCGCGACCGTCTGCTGGCCGCACCGCTGCTGGTGACCCTGTCGGCCCTGTCGGGCGTGGCGATGTTCCTGCCGGCCGTGCATGCCACCCTGACCGGGATGCACAGGGTGGCACAAAGCTTTTTCTATTCCGGGATGCTGGTGCTGATTGTCACGGCGATGGTCTGGCTGGCCACGTCGAGCTGGCAGCCGCGCAATCTGGCGCGCAGCCAGCTGGCATCGCTGGTCGGGGCCTATGCGCTGATGCCGCTGATCTTTGCGGTGCCGGTCACGCAGGCGCTGCCCGATACCAGCTTTCTGAACGCCTGGTTTGAGATGGTCTCGTGTTTCACCACCACGGGTGCGTCGGTCTATGACACGCCGGGCCGGTTGGCCCCGTCGCTGCATCTGTGGCGTGCGACGGTGGGCTGGCTGGGCGGTCTGTTCATTCTGGTGGCCGCCAGCGCGATTCTGGCCCCGATGAATCTGGGCGGGGTCGAGGTGATGTCGGGCCGCGCGCCGGGGCGGGGGGCGGCGGGGCTGAGCCAGATCACCCGCGTGGCCGACCCGTCGCAGCGGTTCCTGCGCTATACGCTGCTGTTGTTCCCGATCTATTTCGGGCTGACGCTGCTGTTGTGGCTCTTGCTGATGATCGCGGGTGAGGTCAATCTGCTGGCGCTGATCCACGCCATGGGCACGCTTTCCACCTCTGGCATTGGTCCGGACGGTGATCTGAGCATGTTGCGCACCGGGCTTTGGGGCGAGGCGCTCATCGTGCTGTTCCTGATGCTGGCGGTCACCCGGCGGTTTTTCCCCGGCACACAATTTGCCTCGATGCAGGGGCCTTTGCGTCGCGACCCCGAGGTGCGGCTGGCCACCATCGTGGTCGCGACCACAACGGCGGTGCTGTTTTTCCGCCACTTCATCGGCGCGATAGAGGTTGAGGCGACCGATGATGCGGCGTCAGCCTTCCGGGCGCTGTGGGGCACGTTTTTCATGGCGGTCAGCTTTCTGACCACCACCGGCTACGAATCCGGCGAATGGGCGGGCGCGCGCAGCTGGTCGGGGTTGCCCAGCCCCGGCCTTGTGCTGCTGGGGCTGGCGATCATCGGCGGCGGGGTCGCCACCACGGCGGGCGGGGTAAAGCTGCTGCGGGTCTATTCCCTGTTCCGCCATGGCGAACGCGAGCTGGAAAAGCTGATCCACCCGTCGTCGATCGGTGGGCAGGGGCCGCAGGCACGGCGGCTGCGGCGCGAAGGGGCTTATTTCGCATGGCTGTTCTTCATGCTGTTTGCGCTGTCCATCGCGGCCAGCACCGCCGCTCTGTCGCTGATGCACCTGCCGTTCGAAGATGCGCTGGTGCTGACACTTGCGGCGCTGTCCACCACCGGCCAGCTGGCCGATCTGGCCGGATCGGCCCCGATCCGCTATGCCGCGCTGGACGGCACTGCCAAGGTGTTTCTGGCGATGGTGATGGTGGTCGGACGGCTGGAGACTCTGGCACTTCTGGCGCTGTTTGCCCCGTCCAGCTGGCAGCGCTGACGGGGCCTGCGGTAACGGACTGTTTTTTGGGCTGGAATCTCTGCGATTCGCGTCCCATACTGGCAGGCAATGCGCCAGCGGCAGACTTATAAGCCGAGGGACGGGTAAAACGCGCAACATTAAGGGCACGAAGAGAATGGCCGGTGATAAACAGAACTTGCAGGACGCTTTCCTGAACCATGTCCGCAAGGCAAAAGTTCCAGTGACAATTTTCCTGATCAACGGGGTGAAGCTGCAAGGCGTGATCACCTGGTTTGACAATTTTTGCGTGCTCTTGCGCCGGGATGGTCAGTCGCAGCTTGTCTACAAGCATGCGATTTCCACCATCATGCCGGGCGCGCCGATCAATCTGTATGAAGGTGAAGACTGATTTCCGATTTGCCTGACGATGATGAAGACGAAGATATCTGGCCCGACACGGGTACAGGCATCGACGCCTATGAAAGCGAAAGCCCCGCGATGCGGGCCTTTGTGCTGCACCCCGATATCAAATCCAGCCCGTCGCGCCGGCTGCCCGAACACGGGTTGGCCGAAGCGGTAAGCCTGGCCGCCGCCCTGCCGAAGATGGAGGTGGTGGGGGCCGAAGTGGTGCGGCTGCAGCGACTGCACCCCGGCATGCTGTTCGGCTCGGGCAAGGTCGAGGAACTGGCGGCGCGCTTCAAGGCGGCAGATGTCGGGCTTGTGCTGGTCGACGGGCCGGTGTCGCCGGTGCAGCAGCGCAATCTGGAAAAGGAATGGGGCGTCAAGCTTCTGGACCGGACCGGGCTGATTTTGGAGATTTTCGCCGACCGCGCCCGCACCCGCGAAGGCGTGTTGCAGGTCGAACTGGCGGCGCTGTCGTTCCAGCGCACAAGGCTGGTGCGCGCCTGGACCCACCTTGAACGCCAACGCGGCGGCTTTGGCTTTGTCGGCGGTCCGGGCGAGACGCAGATCGAATCCGACCGCCGCGCCATCGACGAACAGGTCATCCGGCTGAAACGCCAGCTGGCCAAGGTGGTGAAAACGCGCGAGCTGCACCGCGCCGCGCGCAAGAAGGTGCCGTTCCCGATTGTGGCGCTGGTGGGCTACACCAACGCCGGCAAATCGACACTGTTCAATCGCATCACCGGGGCCGAAGTGTTGGCCAAGGACATGCTGTTCGCCACGCTGGACCCCACGATGCGCGCCATGGTGCTGCCGACCCCGCAGGGCGGGGCGGGCCGCAAGATCATCCTGTCCGACACCGTGGGCTTTATCTCTGATCTGCCGACCCAGCTGGTCGCCGCCTTCCGCGCCACGCTGGAAGAGGTGCTGTCGGCCGATCTGATCCTGCATGTCCGCGACATCGCCCACCCGGAATCGGCCGAACAATCGGCCGATGTGATGGATATCCTGTCCTCGCTTGGCGTGAACAAGGCCACCCCGATGCTGGAAATCTGGAACAAGCTGGATCTGGTCGGCGGCTCGGCCCGCGAGGCGTTGGCGACACAAGCCGCGCAACGCAGCGATGTGCTGGCCGTCTCGGCCCTGACCGGAGAGGGCGTCGATGCCCTGCTCGACCGGGTGTCGCAGGTGTTTGACGAGGCGAAAACCGAACGCTCGCTCACATTGCCGTTCAGCGAGGGCAAACGCCACGCCTGGCTGCATGCGCAGGGCGTGATCGAGGAGGAAGCGCAGACCGATGACGGCTGGCAGCTTTCCCTGCGCTGGACCGCCCGGCAGGAAAAGCAGTACCGCGAGCTGTAGCGGCAGTGCCCTGCGCCAGCGTCGCCGGGGGCTTTCCGCCCCCGCGGCCTGCGGCCTTCCCCCGAGAGTATTTTTATCAAGATGAACTCCGGGCAGGCTCCTGGCCTTCATCTTGATAAAAATACTCCCGGGGGGTCAAGGGGGCAGGCAGCCCCCTTGTCGCGGCCAGTCCCAGGCGGCGGCATTTCCCCTTGCATCCCTGCGGCAGAGGTGAAACAGGGAACCGCCAAACGATCACTCCTTTGGAGGCTCCTATGGAGATTCGCGAGGCCCTTACTTTTGACGACGTTCTGCTGGTTCCGGCGGCATCATCTGTGCTGCCGTCTGAAGCGGATACGTCTACTTTCGTCACAAAATCCATCCGCATGAACATCCCGCTCTTGTCCAGCGCGATGGATACGGTGACCGAAGGCCGGATGGCGATTGCCATGGCGCAGGCGGGCGGGATCGGCGTGATCCACCGCAATCTGGACCTTGAGGCGCAGGCGACCGAAGTGCGCCGGGTCAAGCGGTTCGAATCCGGGGTGGTCTACAAGCCGATCACCCTGACCCCTGACCAGACGCTTGCAGATGCGAAAATCCTGATGGGGCGCTACAACATCACCGGCTTTCCGGTGGTGGACGAACGGGGCCGGGTGCTGGGCATCGTGACCAACCGTGACATGCGCTTTGCCAGCGATGACAAGACGCCGGTTTCGGTGATGATGTCTTCGGACAATCTGGCGCTGCTGCATGAACCGATCGACCGCGAACAGGCGATCAGCCTGATGAAGGCGCGGCGCATCGAAAAGCTGCTGGTCACCGATGGCACCGGCAAGCTGACCGGCCTGCTGACGCTGAAAGACACCGAACAATCGGTGCTGAACCCCAATGCCTGCAAGGATGAGATGGGCCGGCTGCGCGTCGCCGCCGCCAGCACCGTGGGCGATGCCGGGTTTGAGCGCTCGCAGGCGCTGATCGACGCCGGGGTTGATATGGTGGTGATCGACACCGCACACGGCCATTCCGAAGGTGTGGCGCGCGCGGTGGAGCGCATCAAGCGGCTGTCGAACACCGTGCAGGTGGTGGCGGGCAATGTCGCCACCGCAGAGGCGACGCGCGCGCTGATTGGCGCGGGCGCCGATGCGGTCAAGGTCGGCATCGGTCCGGGGTCTATCTGCACCACCCGCATCGTCGCGGGTGTCGGCGTACCGCAGCTGACCGCGATCATGGATGCGGCGCGGGCGGCGGGAGATATCCCGATCATTGCCGATGGCGGCATCAAATATTCCGGCGATTTCGCCAAGGCCATCGCGGCAGGGGCGTCCTGCGCCATGGTCGGATCGGCCATCGCGGGCACCGACGAGTCGCCGGGTGAGGTGATCTTGTGGAACGGGCGGTCGTATAAGTCCTATCGTGGCATGGGGTCTTTGGGCGCGATGGCGCGCGGCTCGGCCGACCGCTATTTCCAGAAGGATGCCGCCAGTGACAAGCTGGTGCCCGAAGGCATCGAAGGTCAGGTGCCCTACAAGGGCACGGCCGCGCAGGTCATCCACCAGATGGTCGGCGGCTTGCGGGCGGCGATGGGCTATACCGGCTGCGCCACCGTGGCCGAGATGCGCGCCAATTGTGAGTTTGTCCGCATCACCGGCGCCGGGCTGAAGGAAAGCCATGTGCATGACGTACAGATCACCCGTGAAAGCCCGAACTACCGGGTGGGGTAAGCCTGTGCGGGACGAGACCGGATCATGACCCCTGCCGCGCGCTGTTCTGCCGCCATTGACGTGCTGGACCGTATCCTGTCCGGCACCCCCGCCGAACAGGCGCTGACCAACTGGGGCCGGGCCAGCCGCTTTGCCGGATCGGGTGACCGCAACGCGGTACGCGATCTGGTCTATGACGCGCTGCGCTGCCGCCGGTCCTATGCGGCGCTTGGTGGGGCCCAAACCGGGCGGGGGCTGATGCTGGGCGCTCTGCGCGCCGCGGGCACCGATCCGGCCACGTTGTTTACGGGGGAGGGCCATGCCCCACCGCCAGTGGCGGCGGCGGAGGCGGGGCGCGCGCCGGAAGGTGCCGAAGCGCTCGATCTGCCGGACTGGCTTCTGCCACAGCTGACAGAGTCGCTGGGCGATGATCTGACGGGCATTGCACAGGCCCTGCGCCAGCGGGCACCGGTGTTTTTGCGGGTCAATCTGCGGCGCGGATCGGTAGCGCAAGCCATCACGGCGCTGCAGGCCGAGGGCATCACGGCAGAGCCACATGACCTTGCCGATACCGCGCTGAGGGTGACGACAGGCGCGCGCAAGATCCAGACCAGTCAGCCCTATCTGTCGGGCCTTGTCGAGCTGCAGGATGCGGCGTCGCAGGCCGTGGTGGCCGCCCTGCCGCTGCGTGACGGGATGCGGGTGCTGGACCATTGCGCCGGGGGCGGTGGCAAGACCCTTGCCATGGCCGCCCGCGCGCAACTGTCGCTGTTTGCCCATGATGCCGCCCCCGCCCGGATGCGCGATCTGCCCGCCCGCGCCGCGCGCGCCGGGGCCAGAGTCACGCTGACCGAGGCACCCGAAAAGCTGGCCCCGTTCGATCTGATCCTTGCCGATGCGCCCTGTTCCGGATCGGGCAGCTGGCGACGCGATCCGCAGGGCAAATGGGCGCTGACACCGGAGCGTCTGGCGCAGATCGGCGCGGTGCAGGACGCTATTCTGGACCGTCTGGCCCCGATGGTCGCGCCCGGCGGGGTGCTGGCCTATGCCACCTGTTCGCTGCTGCGGGTGGAAAATGAGGACAGGATTGCCGGTTTTCTGGCCCGCCACCCGGGGTGGAAAGTACACAGCCTGGACCGTTTTACACCACTGACCGGCGGAGATGGCTTCTTTCTGGCGCAACTGGTGCAGGCGCAGGCTTGAAACCCATCACGACCCCGCGCATTCTCGCGGTTCCGTAACGTCGTTAAGGCCCTATTAAGCATTTACATGCTGTGCTGCGCGGCGAAACGGGTGAACAAGGTGGGGACGGGGCGTGCTGGCCAGTATTCAGGGAGCCAACGAAATTGTCGCGCTGTCGCGGGCCATTGCGCCCCGGTCCCGGCTTTTGCTTGCCGGGGCGCTTGCGTCGCTGATTGCTGCAAGCTTTGCCACTGACCTTTTGGTCCGTGTGGCTGCTTCGGTGGTCGGGCTGACGCTGGTGGCGCTGATCGCGGTGCTATGGCTCATTCTGAGCCTGGCAGAACGGGCCGAACGTGGCGCTGAACGCAGCGTGGCCCTGCTGACGGGGCATGATGCCACGCCGTGTTTCACCACCGATCCGCAGGGCCATATCCTGTATCGCAATCCGGCGGCCCAGTCGCGCTTTGGCCTTGCGGCGGCGTCTCTGAATGCGGCGCTGCAGGATCATTTTACCAGTCCGGCCTCGGTCCTGTATCGTCTGCAGTCGCGCGCCATGAAGGCCGGTGCCGCGCGCGAAGACGTGGTCACCCGCCGCGGCCATACCCGGCTGACGGTGCACCGCATTGCCGAAGACCGTTTCCTGTGGCGGCTGGATGAATTTGTCGACCGTGCGGTGTCGGGGCGCGGGGCCGAAGGGCTCAGCCTGCCGATGCTGGTGGTCAACAAAAGCGGCGTCATCCTGTTCACCAATGAGGCGATGCGCCGTCTGCTGGGGGGGCGGCCAAAACGGCTGGAGGGGGTATTTTCCACCCAGAACCCGCGCAGTGGCGAAGTGCTGGAAGTGTCTGGCGTCGATGGTCCGGTGCAGGCCATCCTTGCCGAAATTTCCGGTGCGGGGGACCGGCGCGAGATCTATCTGCTGCCGGTCAGCGACCGGCCCGCCGGGGCGCAGATCGTCGAGGATTTCGAAGACATCCCGGTCGCCATCCTGCGCTTTGATGCCGACGGCAGCTTGCGGGCCGCCAACCGCGCCGCCCGCGATGTGCTGGATCTTGCAAAAGACGCGCATCCGATGTTTCATGATCTTTATCAGGGGCTTGGCCGGGCCGTTATGGATTGGCTCGATGATGTCGTCGCCGAACGGCACAGCGGCGGGTCAGAGGTGCTGCGCGCCCGCGTCGGCCAGCCGGATGCGTTTCATCAGGTCACCCTGCGGCGCTATGTCGATCATGGCCGCCCGGGGGTGATGGCCGTCGTGCAGGATGCAACGGCGATGAAACGGCTGGAGGCGCAGTTCGTGCAAAGCCAGAAGATGCAGGCCATCGGTCAGCTGGCCGGGGGAATTGCGCATGATTTCAACAATCTGCTGACGGCGATTTCCGGTCATTGTGATCTTTTGCTGCTGCGCCACAGCAAAGAGGACCAGGATTTCGCCGATCTTGTGCAGATTCATCAGAATGCCAACCGGGCGGCGGCGCTGGTCGGCCAGCTTCTGGCCTTTTCGCGCAAACAGACGCTGAAGCCGGAACGGATTGACCTGCGCGAGGTGCTGTCGGACATGACGCATCTGCTGAACCGGCTGGTCGGCGAAAAAATCCAGCTGCATCTGGCCCATGCCACCGATCTGGGTCTGATCCGCGCCGACAAGCGGCAGCTGGAACAGGTGCTGATGAATCTGGTGGTCAACGCCCGCGATGCGATGGCAGAGGGCGGCACCATCCGGGTTGAGACCGAAGCACTGACCTTGCACGACGAGCTGCGGCGCGACCGCGCCGTGGTGCCCGCGGGCGACTACGCAACCATCCGGGTGGTGGACACCGGCACCGGCATCGCGCCGGAACGGCTCGACAAGATATTCGAGCCGTTCTTCACCACCAAACAGCCCGGCGAAGGCACCGGTCTGGGCCTGTCGACGGTCTACGGCATCGTCAAGCAATCGGGTGGCTTTGTCTTTGTAGATTCAACGCCGGGCGAGGGGACGGTGTTTCACCTTTACTTCCCGATTCACGACGCTGCCGATGAAGATATCCCCGAACCCGCCCGCGAACCCGCTCGCAAGATTGTGCTGCGACAGGGCGAAGGCGTGGTGCTTCTGGTCGAGGATGAGGCCCCGGTGCGGGCCTTTGCCAGCCGCGCGCTGCGTCTGCGCGGCTATACTGTGCTGGAGGCGGATTGCGCCGAACAGGCGCTGCGCCTGCTGGAGGACCCGGCGCTGCAGATTGATGTCTTCGTGACCGATGTGGTGATGCCCGGCATGGATGGCCCCACCTGGGTCAAACGCGCGCTGGAGGCGCGGCCTGACGCGCGGGTTGTGTTCATGTCCGGCTATGCCGAGGATTGCCTGTCCGAAGAACAGGGCAGAGTGCCCAATTCGGTGTTTCTGGCAAAACCCTTTTCGCTCAACGATCTGGCGGTCACGGTGCAGGGTCAGCTGCACTGACTCTCAACGGCACTGACCCCGCCGCTTAGTCCAGACTGTCATAAAGCGCAAAATCATCCGCCGCCGCCGTCCGCAGCCGTGCCAGCGTTTCCGGCGTCAGATCCATCGGTGCCTTGGGCGACACGTTCAGCTGCGGCAGGAGGATCTGAAAATCCAGACGATCCTCCAGAAACGCGATGAAACTGCCAATGTTTTCATAACGGAACACCCGGTCCGCGCCCTGACCTTCCGGGCCTTTCAGGAACCGGGCCTGCGAGCCGACCTGGGCAAAACCCGGGCGCGGGGTCTGGCACCAGGCCTGCACAAAGGCATCAAAATCTATGCCTTGCGTGCTTTTGGCCGGGTCGGGAATGTCGTCGCGGCTGCGGTAGCGGTACCAGCTGCCCAACCAGTCGCGCGGTTCGCGCATCAGGGCGACCACGGTGAACGGCCCGCCCGCCGCCGTTTCCAGATAGGGGCCGACAAAGCGGCGGAACCGCGCGACATTGGTGTGCTTCAACGCCGGCGGCCGCTGGATCGACACGGCGGCCAGCGATTCGAGCGCCGATTCAATCGCGGTCGACCCGGTTTTCGGCGTTGCCAGTATGGCCAGCCGCTGCTCCCAAAACACCAACATCTCTGCCCGCCCCTTCATGCGCCTCTCTGCGACGCGTTTTTCTTTGTCTTCGGTAAACTATCGCTTAACCAAACTGTGAAAAAGATGATTTTACGAGAATTTTGGTTGATATGTTCCTGTTTTGGTCCCATACAAACAGGAACACTTGGGGAACAAGCGCAAAGATTGCCGCCATGTCGCGGCTGTGAAATAAGGAGCGGGAATATGGCGGTGGCGAACCTCCTCGATTTGAACGGGAAGCGCGAAATGGACAAGTCAAAGGCGCTGGAAAGCGCTCTGGCACAGATCGAACGGCAGTTCGGCAAAGGCTCGATCATGCGGCTGGGGATGAACAGCCCCGCCATGGATATCGAGGCGACATCAACCGGCTCTCTGGGCCTTGATATCGCCTTGGGCATCGGCGGTCTGCCGAAAGGCCGGATCATCGAGATTTACGGCCCGGAATCCTCGGGCAAGACCACGCTCACCCTGCATGTGGTGGCCGAAGAGCAGAAAAAGGGCGGGGTTTGCGCCTTTGTCGATGCCGAACACGCGCTTGACCCGCAATATGCCAAGAAACTGGGCGTCAATCTGGATGAACTGCTGATCAGCCAGCCCGACACCGGCGAACAGGCGCTGGAGATTGTGGATACTCTGGTGCGTTCCGGTGCGGTCAGCCTTGTGGTGGTCGATTCGGTCGCGGCCCTGACACCCAAGTCCGAGATTGAGGGCGATATGGGCGACATGCAGATGGGCGCTCAGGCCCGTCTGATGTCGCAGGCCATGCGCAAGCTGACCGCCAGCATCGGGCGCAGCAATTGCATGGTGATCTTCATCAACCAGATCCGCATGAAAATCGGCGTGATGTTCGGCTCGCCCGAAACCACCACCGGCGGCAATGCGCTGAAATTCTACGCCTCCGTGCGGCTGGATATCCGCCGCATCGGCTCGATCAAGGAAAAGGACGACGTGGTCGGCAACTCCACCCGCGTCAAGGTGGTGAAGAACAAGGTCGCACCGCCCTTCAAACAGGTGGAATTCGACATCATGTATGGCGAAGGCATCTCGAAGACCGGGGAACTGGTCGATCTGGGCGTCAAGGCCGGCGTGGTTGAAAAGTCGGGTTCGTGGTATTCCTATGGCGATGAGCGGATCGGGCAGGGGCGCGAGAATGCCAAACTGTTCCTGAAATCCAACCCGACCACCGCAGCCGAGATCGAAGACAAGATCCGCGCCGCCAACGGGCTGGATTTCCATATGGCGGAAAGTGAAGCCACCGCCGATGATGATGTGATGGATACCTGATCCATCTGGCGAACCGGCCGGGGTCCAGCCCCGGCCGGTTCAGGGCTTTTTCACTGGTGCCGCGCAGCCCCCGGTGGACAGGCAAGGCGCGCGGCGATAGACGGGGGGTCACAAGATGAACCCCTCAGCCGAAGGGCACCACCATGGCGTCGCTGAACGATATCCGCTCGACCTATCTCGATTTCTTTGCCCGCAACGGCCACAAGGTGGTGGACTCATCCCCGCTGGTGCCGCGCAACGATCCGACGCTGATGTTCGCCAATTCCGGCATGGTGCAGTTCAAGAACCTGTTCACCGGGGTCGAGACCCGCGATTACACCCGCGCCACCACCGCGCAGAAATGCGTGCGCGCGGGCGGCAAGCACAATGACCTTGATAACGTCGGCTATACCGCGCGCCACCATACGTTTTTCGAGATGCTGGGCAACTTCAGCTTTGGCGATTACTTCAAGGATGATGCGATTGCCTTTGCCTGGGAATTGCTGACGAAAGACTTCGGTCTGAACAAGAACAAGCTGCTGGTCACCGTTTATCATACCGATGACGAGGCGGCGGCGATCTGGAAAAAGGTCGCCGGGTTCAGCGATTACCGGATCATCCGCATTCCCACGGA
Organism: Pseudotabrizicola sp.; assembly: GCF_030656345.1. Lineage (GTDB taxonomy): Bacteria > Pseudomonadota > Alphaproteobacteria > Rhodobacterales > Rhodobacteraceae > Pseudotabrizicola. The sequence goes on from NZ_JAUSNR010000015.1 coordinate 194,373, forward strand.
CGACAATTTCTGGCGCATGGGCCCGACCGGCCCCTGTGGCCCCTGCACCGAGATTTTCTATGACCACGGCGACCACATCTGGGGCGGCCCGCCGGGCAGCGCCGATGAGGATGGCGACCGTTTCATCGAGATCTGGAACAACGTGTTCATGCAGAATGAGCAGTTCGCCGATGGCAGCATGCGCCCGCTGGAAATGCAGAGCATCGACACCGGCATGGGGCTGGAGCGGATTGGCGCGCTGCTGCAGGGCAAGCACGACAATTACGACACCGACCTGATGCGCAGCCTGATCGAGGCCTCGGCCCATGCCACCAGCTCTGATCCCGATGGCCCGGGCAAGACCCACCACCGGGTGATTGCCGACCATCTGCGCTCCACCTCCTTCCTGATTGCCGATGGCGTGATGCCGTCGAATGAGGGGCGCGGCTATGTGCTGCGCCGCATTATGCGCCGCGCGATGCGTCATGCGCATATGCTGGGGTCACAAGACCCGGTGATGTTCAAACTGGTGCCAGCGCTGGTGCGCCAGATGGGGGCGGCCTATCCGGAACTGGCCCGTGCCCAAAGCCTGATTGAGGAGACGCTGAAGCTGGAGGAAACCCGGTTCAAGACCACTTTGGATCGCGGGTTGAAACTGCTGGATGACGAGCTGGTGCGCCTGCCCGAAGGCGGCGATCTGCCCGGCTCCACCGCGTTCAAGCTTTATGACACTTACGGCTTCCCGCTCGACCTGACGCAGGATGCGCTGCGCGAACGCGGCCGCGCGGTGGATGTGGCGGGCTTTGATAGCGCCATGGCCGAGCAAAAGGCCAAGGCCCGCGCCGCATGGTCCGGCACCGGAGAGGCTGCGGATGGCAAGATCTGGTTCGAGCTGGCCGAAGAGCATGGGGTCACGGAATTTCTCGGCTATGACACCGAAACGGCTGAGGGCGTGATCAACGCGCTGGTGCGCGACGGTGCTGCGATTGAGGCCGTCAAGGCGGGCGAGTCCATTCAGATTGTGGTCAACCAGACCCCGTTTTACGGCGAATCCGGCGGGCAGGTCGGCGATACCGGCCTGATCCGCACCGCCACCGGCATGGCCGAAGTGACCGACACCCGCAAGATTGCCGGCGTTTTCCTGCACATCGCATCGGTGATCGAGGGCAGTCTGACCAAAGGCCAGCCCGCCAAGCTGGAGGTCGGCCACGCGCGGCGTGCCCGCATCCGCGCCAACCATTCGGCCACGCACCTGCTGCACGAAGCCCTGCGCCGCGCGCTTGGCGACCATGTTGCGCAAAAGGGCAGCCTGAACGCGCCTGACCGTCTGCGGTTCGATTTCAGTCATTCGGTGGGCCTGACCGCAGGCGAGCTGGCGCAGGTGGAGGCCGAGGTGAACACTTTCGTCCGCCAGAACAGCCCGGTCGACACCCGGATCATGACGCCGGACGACGCCCGCGCCATCGGCGCGCAGGCGCTGTTTGGCGAGAAATATGGCGACGAGGTGCGCGTGGTGTCGATGGGCGTCCTCGATGGCAGCGCCAAGGGGACCGAGGGCAACACCTACAGTCTTGAGCTGTGCGGCGGCACCCATGTCGCGCGCACCGGCGATATCGGGGCCTTTGTGCTTTTGGGCGACTCGGCGTCGTCGGCAGGCGTTCGGCGGATCGAGGCGTTGACGGGGCAGGCGGCACTCGACCATCTGCGCCAGCAGGATGCGCGGTTGAGCGATGTGGCAGCGGTGCTGAAAGCGCCTGCGGCAGAGGTGGTGGAACGGGTGAAGGCCCTGTTCGATGAACGCCGCGCGCTCCAGAACGAAGTGGCGCAACTGCGCCGCGAGGTGGCGATGGGCGGCAAATCCGGCGGGCCAGAGGCGAAAGACATCAACGGAATCAAGTTCCTGGCGCAGGTTCTTCAAGGGGTTTCCGGCAAGGATCTGCCGTCACTGATTGATGAGATGAAAACCAAACTCGGCTCCGGCGCGGTACTGCTGATTGCTGACACCGGCGCCAAGCCTGCGGTGGCTGCTGGCGTCACTGCTGACCTGACCGCCACCTTGTCCGCCGTGTCACTGGTCAAGGCTGCCGCCGAAGCCATGGGCGGCAAGGGCGGCGGTGGCCGCCCCGACATGGCGCAGGCCGGAGGCGCTGACATCACCCAGGCGGAGGCGGCGATTGCCGCTGCCGAAGCCGTCATCAAAGGATAAACCCATGCCAACCGCCCTCTGGATCGCCCATGTCGAAGTGACCGACCTTGACGCCTATGCGCTTTATGCCAAGGGTGCGGGCCCCGCACTGGCCGCACACGGCGGGGTGTTTCTGGCCCGGGGGGGCCGCCATGTTCAGCTGGAAGGCAATGACCGTGCCCGCAACGTGGTCGCCCGCTTCCCCAGTCTGGAGGCGGCGGTAGAGTGCTACCACAGCCCGGAGTATCAGGCCGCACTGGCCCATGCCAAAGGCGCATCGGTGCGCGATCTGGTCGTCGTCGAAGAAAACGACTGAATTTTCAGCACAATTGTGCCGCAGACCGCGACGCCGGAAGGAACCTCCTTCCGGCGTCGCTTTGTTTCATGCTAGTGTTCCAGCAAGAAACGCTGCAAAAAATGACTGGGGCAGAGCCATGTTGATCACCGCTGGGGCCTGTTGATGTGCCGTTGGGCCGCCTATACCGGGCAACCGGTTTTTCTTGAGGATATCGTCAGCCGTCCGGGCCATTCGCTGATCCACCAGTCGCATTGCGCCACGCAATGCCACACCGCCATCAACGCCGACGGCTTTGGCGTGGCGTGGTATGGCGAACGCCCCGAACCGGGGCTGTACCGCGATGTGATGCCGGCATGGTCAGACCCCAACCTGCGCAGCCTGACAGCACAGGTCAGATCCGGCCTGTTCTTGGCCCATGTCCGCGCCAGCACCGGCACCGCAACCAGCCGCAACAACTGCCATCCGTTTACCTGGGGGCGCTGGTCTTTCATGCACAACGGCCAGATCGGCGGCTATGACAATTTCCGCCGGGATGCCGATATGATGATCCCCGATGCGCTGTACCCCTGCCGCAAGGGCGCGACGGATTCCGAAGCGCTGTTCCTGATCGCCATTGCCGAAGGGCTGGAGGATGACCCCAAGGGCGCGATGGAACGGGCGGCGGCCAAGCTGATCACCCTTGCCCGCGCCAAAGGCACCGCCCCGCATCTGCGCCTGACCGGGGCCCTGTCGGATGGCAAAAAGCTCTATGCCATGCGCTATGCGACGGATGATCACGCGCCCACGCTCTATCACCGCTGGTCAGACAGCCGGCAGGGCACAGCCGTGGTGTCGGAACCGCTGGAAACCGGCGAGGGTGGCTGGATAGAGGCGCCGCCGTTCAGTTTCTGCACCTTTGACGGCCCTGATGTGCGGGTGGAGGAGTTTCACCCCTGCCGTCTGGCCGTGGCTGCCTGAAGGCCGGTTGCGGCCCAGCCTGCTTTGCCGGTAGTCTGGCAGCACGGGGGCAACATGCGCAAAACCACGCGACCATGGCTATGGCTGGCTGCTGCACTGGCGGTTTTGTGCTGCTGTCTGGCCGGTTGGCTGACGTGGCAGCAAAGCCTTGCCCGGTCACTCGATGACACTGCGCGGCGCGGTGACAATGTGTTGCAGCTGGCGGCGACTGCGCTGTCGGGGCAGCTGGACCGCTTTGAGCGGCTGCCGCCGCTGATCGCGGAACAGGCCATCGTCACCCGCCTGTCGGCAGACCCGCGCAATCCGGGGCTGGTGGCACAGGCGAATGATTACCTGAGCCGGATTCAGAAACTGCTGGGGGCGACCGACATCTATCTGATGGACAGGCAGGGCCTGACCATTGCGGCATCGAACCATGATACCGACACCTCGTTCATCGGGGGGAATTTCGTGTTCCGCCCGTATTTCTTTGATGCTCTGGCGGGCGGGGCGGGGCAATTTTATGCGCTTGGCACCACCAGCGGCAAACGCGGCTATTACTTCGGCGCGCCGGTCTGGGTTGCGGGGCAGATCACCGGGGTTCTGGTGTTCAAGATCGACCTTGATGCGATTGAAAGCACGTGGAGCGGTGGCGATTACGCCGTGCTGGTCACCGACCCCGAGGGCGTGACCTTTCTGTCGTCGCGTCCCGACTGGCGCTTTGCCGCCATGCACCCGCTGACCGCAGAGGCGCAGGCGCGCATTGCCACCACGCGGCGCTATGCCGATACGCCGATCGGGCTGATGCAGATCACGGCAGAGGGGCTGCACCGCACCACCCCGGTGCTGCGCATCGCCGAAAGCGCAGGCGCGCGCGAATACCTGCAGCGTGACATGCCGATGGACCGGGCGGGCTGGGTGGTGCATGTGCTGATCGACACCGCCGCCGCGCGGGCGTCCGCCCTGACGCTTGCGATCCTGGCCATGCTCGCCGCCGGGGTGCTGGGAATGGTCGGGGCGGTGGTCTGGCAACGCCGGGCGGCGCTGGACGAACGGCTGCAGGTGCAGGCCGAAGCGCAGGCGGGTCTTGAACGCCGGGTGGAAGAGCGCACGCATGAGCTGCGGCAGGCGCAGGCCGATCTGGTGCAGGCGGGCAAGATGGCTGCCCTTGGCCAGATGTCGGCAGCGCTGAGCCACGAGTTCAACCAGCCGCTGGCCGCCGCCCGCACCTATGCCGACAATGCGGGTGTGCTGATGGACCGGGGGCGGATGGAGGAGGCGCGTGGCAACATCAACCGTATCCTGAGCCTGATCGACCGGCTGACCAGCATCAGCCGCCATCTGCGCAGCTTTGCCCGCGCGCCGGGGCAGAAACTGAGCCACGTCTCGCTGGCCGAAGTGGTAGAGGCGGCGGTGGAAATCGCAAAGCTGTGCATCCGTGCCGCCGATGCGACGCTGCGCATCGACCTTGAACCCGGTCTGCCACTGGTGATTGCCGGGCCGGTGCGACTGCAACAGGTGCTGGTCAACATCCTGACCAATGCCGCCGATGCGGTGGAGGGGCTGGCAGACCGGCGGATTACCCTGACCGCGACATGCGTGGCCGATCAGGTGCTGATCCGCATTTCCGACTCCGGCCCCGGCGTGCCCGAAGGTCTGGCCGCGCGGATCTTTGATCCGTTCTTTTCCACCAAGGGCGTGGGCAAGGGGCTTGGCCTTGGGCTTTCGATTTCCTACAACATCGTCAAAGACTTCGGCGGTGATCTTTCCGTGGCGTCTGACCCCGGGGCCTGCTTTACCCTGCGGCTGGCGGCGGCCCCCACCGCCCTGCAAGAGGCTGCCGAATGACCCCGATGCGTATCCTTCTGGTCGATGACGAACCCGATCTGCGCGCCTCGACCGCGCAGGCGCTGGATCTGGCGGGCTTTGCGGTGCAGGATTTTGCCCTGCCGGAACGGATCATGGATCTGGTCAGCTTTGGCTTTCCCGGTGTGGTGCTGACCGATATCCGCATGCCCGGCATGGACGGGCTGACGCTGATGAACCGCATCCACGAGATTGACCGGGATATTCCGGTGATTTTGATCACCGGGCATGGCGATGTGCAGCTGGCCGTGCGGGCGATGCGCGAAGGGGCCTATGACTTTGTCGAAAAGCCGTTCCCCGCCAGCCAGTTGGCCGAGATTGTTGCGCGCGCGTCTGATTACCGGCGGCTGGTGCTGGAAAACCGGGTGCTGAAGGCGGCGGCGGGGCAGGTTGATGATATGGAACAGCGGCTGATCGGCCGGTCGAATGTGATGATCGACCTGCGCCGCCGCATCCGCACCCTTGGCCCGACCGAAGCCGATGTGCTGATCGTGGGCGAGACGGGTGCCGGCAAAGAGGTGGTGGCGCGCGCCCTGCATGATATGTCGCCGCGCGCGCGCAAACCCTTTGTCGCCATCGATTGCGCCGCGATCCCGGCGGCGCTGATCGAATCGGAACTGTTCGGCCATGAGGCGGGGGCGTTTCCGGGGGCCTTGCGCGCGCGCTTTGGCAAGTTTGAACATGCGCGGGGTGGGACCATTCTGCTGGATGACATCGCCTCGATGCCGCTGGACATGCAGGGGAAACTGGTGCGGGTGATTGAAGACCGCACCGTCACCCGGCTTGGCTCGAATGAATCGTTGGCGCTGGATGTGCGTTTCATGGCCACCGCGCGCGTGCCGCTGGAGGCGGAGGTCGAGGCCGGGCGGTTCCGCGGTGACCTTTTGTACCGGCTGAATGTTGTCACCCTGCAGGTGCCCCCGCTGGCGGCCCGGCGGGAAGATATTCCGCTGTTGTTCCTGCGCCTGCTGTCAGAGGCTGCCAGCCGCCACCGATCAGACCCGGCCCCGGTGCCGCCATCACTGGTGGCGCAGCTGACCGCGCGCGACTGGCCCGGCAATGTGCGCGAGCTGCGCAATGCCGCCGACCGCTATGCACTGGGGCTGGGGGAGGGCGCGCAGGCGGTGGAAGAGGCACCGTCACGGCTGGCGCAGCGCGTCGCCGACTTTGAACGGCGCGAGATAGAGGCCGCACTGGCCGCCCATCGTGGCAACCTGAAGCCGGTCTATGAATCACTGGGCCTGTCGCGCAAAACCCTGTGGGAAAAGATGCAGAAGCACGGGCTGGACAAGGCGCAATTCGGTGCCGGGGGCGAGCCCGAGGCGGAATAGGCCACCAAATCCCCCCATGCTTTGCCTGCGATGTTACGATATCCACCCATCAAGCCCCGCTGAGCGCCATTTGATTGCGCAAACAGCGAACAACACGGTTGAGTGATCGCCGGATTAACCGCTTTCTAAGATCAGCACGGCGGGCGCAGGAGGCGCTGGCCAGTGTAGAATTTTTGGGAGGACTGCATGTTCATCAAGACACTCGCCGCCGCTTGCGCGGCTGGCCTCGTTGCAACCACCGCCATGGCGCAGGATAAATCGGACTGGCCATCGGAAATCACCATCGGCACCGCATCGCAGGGCGGCACCTATTTCGTTTATGGCAACGGCTTTGCCGGCTACATGTCCGAAGCGCTTGGCGTGAACTCCACCGGCGAAGTCACCGGCGGCCCGGTGCAGAATGTGACACTGGTGGAAACCGGCGATCACCTGATGGGTCTGGTCACCATGGGCCCGGCCTATGACGCCTGGATGGGCAAATCCGAACTGGCCCCGGGGCTGGAGCACCGCTCGATCCGCGCGCTGTTCCCGATGTATCAGACCCCGTTTCAGGTGGTTGTGCTGCGGTCTTCCGGCATCACCTCGGTGTCTGATCTGAACGGCAAGCGCGTGTCGGTCGGTCCGGCAGGCGGCACCCCCGGCACCTATTGGCCGCAGTTCATGACCGCGGTTGGTGTGAATGCCAATGTGTCCTATGCCGGTGCTGCCGATGCGGCGGGCCAGTTGCAGGATGGTCTGATCGACGCCTTCGCCTTTGCCGCCGGTGTGCCGATTTCGGCTTTCGCCGAACTGGCCGCGCAGCAGGATGTGGTGATGTTCGGCCTGACCGAAGACGAGCAGGCATCGGTGCTGGAAGCCTTCCCGGCGATGGCCCCGTTCACCATTGATGCGGGCACCTATGCCGGTCATGACTATGACCAGCCCACGGTCGCGCTGTGGAACTTTGCCATCGCGCATTCCGACATGCCGGATTCGCTGGCCTATGAGATCACCAAGCTGGCGCTCGACAACAATGACCGCATGGTCCAGATCCACGCCACCTCGTCCGAGACGCTGGCAGAGAACTGGGACAAGAACACCTTTATGCCGTTCCATCCAGGTGCAGTGCAGTACTATGAAGAAAAAGGGATCACGATCCCCGACACCCTGAAATAATCCACACAACGCTGCACTTTATGGGCGTCCGGCAAGGTTCGGACGCCCATTTTGATAAAAACCGTCATTCAGGGACACCAGATCATGATCGCTCCCAGCACGGACGCACCAGAAAAGGCCATTGCCTCTGGCGTCGACAATGAGATTTTCTCGGCCAACCAGCGCAAACCGATGGGTTCGGTCGGGCTGCTGATCGCCGCGATGTGCATCGCCTATACCGCATTTCATATCGGGGTGATGAACCTGTATCCGCTGGAAACCTGGACCTACCGGCTGCTGCATGTCGGCGGCGGGCTGGTGATCGGGTTCCTGCTGTTTTCATCGCTGACTTTTGCTGAAACCGATGGCACCCCGCGTGCGGGCCGCCTGCTGATGCTGGCCCCGGCGGCGGTGCTGGTGGGCGTGGCCTTTGTGCAGGTGCTGCTGTTCTGGATTTCCGGGTCGGGCGTCGATCAGGCCGCACAGTCCACCGCCATGCGCTGGACCTTTGGCGTGCCGCTGATGGCGGGGACAGTCTGGGCGCTGCTGGTGGGGTGGCTGATGCCGGACCCGCGCCGGGGCCAGCTGGATGCGGCTGATATCATTCTGGCTTTTGCCGCCGTTGCGGTGACCGCCTATATCATCTTCCACGCGCCGCTGTTGCGGCTGCGGGCGGGCACGGCGCTTGCGAAAGAGGCCGATATGTACGCGGCCCTGATCGGCGTGGTGTTGATTCTGGAGCTGACACGGCGCATGGCGGGCCTCGCGCTGGTGATCATCGCGGGCATCTTTGTGCTGTATAGTTTTGTCGGGCCTTGGCTGCCGGGCATCCTGTATCACCGGGGCTATTCGCTGACCCGGTTCTTTACTTACGTCTTCACCGACCAAGGTATCCTTGGACCCACGACGGCGATTTCTTCGACCTATATCATCCTGTTCGTGGCCTTCGCGGCCTTCCTTCAGGCCAGCCGCGTCGGTGAGTATTTCGTGAACTTTGCCTTTGCCGCCGCCGGGGATCGCCGGGGCGGGCCTGCCAAGGTGGCGGTGTTCGGGTCGGGTCTGATGGGCATGATCAACGGCACATCCGCCGGTAACGTGGTGGCAACCGGGTCGCTGACCATCCCCTTGATGAAAAAGGTCGGTTACAAGCCGCAGACGGCGGCGGCGGTTGAGGCGGCGGCGTCTTCGGGCGGGCAGATCCTGCCGCCGATCATGGGGGCGGGTGCCTTCATCATGTCGGAAATCACTGGCATTGCCTATTCCGAGATCGTGGTGGCCGCGATCATCCCGGCTTTGCTGTACTTCGTCAGCGTCTATTTCAACGTCGATCTGATGGCGCAGAAGTTCAACATGAAGGGCCTGCCGCGCGAAGAGCTGCCGCAGTTCCGCAAGCTGGCCAAGCAGGTGTTTCTCTTCATCCCGATCCTGATCCTGATCGGCGCGCTGTTCATGGGCTATTCCGTGATCCGCGCAGGCACGCTGGCAATGGCGGCGGCGGCGGTTGTCTCGTGGCTGACGCCGCACAAGATGGGCGTGCGCGAGATCCTGTTCGCGCTGGAAATCTCGACCAAGATGACCCTGCAACTGGTCGCGGTCTGTGCGGCGGCGGGTATCATCGTGGGCGTGATCGCGCTGACCGGGCTTGGCACGCGGTTTTCCAGCCTGCTCTTGGGGCTGGCCGCGAACAACCAGATGCTGGCGCTGTTCTTTGCGATGATCGTGTCGATCGTGCTGGGCATGGGCATGCCGACCACGGCGGCCTATGCGGTGGCGGCATCGGTGATTGCGCCGGGGCTGATCGGCATGGGCATTGATACGCTGACCGCGCACTTCTTCATCTTCTACTTCGCGGTGATGTCGGCGATTACCCCGCCGGTGGCGCTTGCGGCCTATGCCGGGGCGGCGATTGCCCGGTCGGACCCGATGAAAACCAGCGTTGAGTCGTTCAAGATGGGGATGGCGGCCTTTGTGGTGCCGTTCATGTTCTTCTCGTCGCCCGAACTGCTGATGCAGGGCGAATGGCTGAACATCATCCATGTGGTTGCCGGTGCGCTCTTGGGGGTGTTCCTGCTGTCGTCAGCGGTGCAGGCCTGGTACTTCGGTCATCTGCACACGGTGCTGCGGATTGTGCTGGGGGCGGCGGCGATTGCCATGATCGACTCCGGCTTCCTGACCGACTTCATCGGCATCGGCACGGCCGTGGTGGTCTGGGCGATCCAGAAGCGGCTGGTCAAGCCCGGCGCGGTGGCGCGCGGGGCCGACTGACAGGACCAAAGCCGCCCGGGCGACCGGGCGGCGGATCAAAGAAAACGCGCGCAGGGCCAATGCCTTGCGCGCGTTTTTTATTGCCGGATCTGAAGGGCATCACCCAAAATGAAAACGGCCCCCGAAGGGGCCGCAATCTTCAGGCGCTGCGGCTGTGCCGCTTGCGCTCATGCGGGTCGAGATAGCGTTTGCGCATCCGCACCGATTTCGGCGTCACTTCGACCAGCTCGTCATCGTCGATATAGGCGATGCACTGTTCAAGGCTCAGCTTCACCGGGGTGGTCAGGCGCACGGCTTCATCGGTACCGCTTGCGCGCACGTTGGTCAGCTGCTTGCCCTTCAGCGGGTTCACTTCCAGATCGTTGTCGCGGCTGTGCTCACCAATGATCATGCCGGTGTACACAGGTTCCTGCACGCCGATGAAGAAGTGGCCACGGTCTTCCAGCTTCCACATCGCGTAAGCGACGGAAACACCCGATTCCATTGAAATCAGCACGCCCTGACGCCGGCCTTCGATGGCACCCTTGTGCGGGGCCCAGCCGTGGAACACGCGGTTCAGAACACCTGTGCCGCGCGTATCGGTCATGAACTGGCCGTGATAGCCGATCAGACCGCGCGAGGGCACATGCGCGATGATCCGGGTTTTGCCCGCCCCTGCGGGTTTCATCTCGACCAGATCGCCCCGGCGCGGGCCGGTCAGCTTTTCGATCACCGGGCCGGTGTATTCGTCATCCACATCGATGGTGACTTCTTCAATCGGCTCGCAGCGCACGCCGTCCATCTCTTGCATCAGCACGCGCGGGCGGCTGATTGACAGCTCAAAACCCTCACGGCGCATGTTCTCGATCAGAACACCCATCTGCAATTCGCCACGACCCGCGACTTCAAAAGCGTCGCCGCCCGGGGTGTCGGTGACCTTGATCGCGACGTTGATCTCGGCTTCTTTCATCAGGCGTTCGCGGATCACGCGGGACTGCACCTTGCTGCCTTCTTTGCCAGCAAGGGGGGAATCGTTGATGCCAAAGGTGATCGAGATCGTCGGCGGGTCAATCGGCTGTGCGGGCAGGGCGGTATCGACATCCAGCGCGCAAAGTGTATCGGCCACGGTGGCCTTGGTCATGCCAGCCAGCGTGACAATGTCACCCGCCTCGGCGGCATCAATCGGGGTCATCACCAGACCACGATAGGCGAGGACTTTTGACACGCGGAACTGTTCGATCCGGTCGCCATCGCGGCTCAATGCCTTGATGGTTTTCCCGGCGCGCAGGGTGCCCGATTCTACCCGTCCGGTCAGGATGCGACCGATGAACGGGTCAGCCGACAGCGTGGTCGCCAGCATCTGGAACGGTTCAGCCCGGCGCGCGATCTGCTTTGGCTCCGGCACATGCTTGATCACCAGTTCGTACAGCGCGGACAAGTCCTTGCGCGGCCCGTCGAGTTCGACATCGGCCCAGCCAGAGCGGCCCGAGGCATAAAGCACCGGGAAATCAAGCTGATCGTCATCGGCACCAAGGTTGGCGAACAGGTCGAACACTTCGTTCAGCGCGCGGTCCGGTTCGGCATCGGCCTTGTCGACCTTGTTCAGCACCACAATCGGGCGCAGGCCAAGGGCAAGCGCCTTGGAGGTCACGAATTTGGTCTGCGGCATCGGGCCTTCGGCCGCGTCCACCAGCAGTACCACACCATCGACCATCGACAGGATGCGTTCCACCTCGCCGCCGAAATCGGCGTGGCCGGGGGTGTCAACGATGTTGATGCGCGCGCCGCCCCATTCCAGCGAGGTGCACTTCGCCAGAATGGTGATCCCGCGCTCACGCTCGATATCGTTGCTGTCCATGGCGCGTTCAGCGACGGCCTGGTTGTCGCGGAAAGACCCCGACTGTTTCAGAAGCTCGTCGACGAGCGTGGTTTTGCCATGGTCAACGTGTGCGATGATGGCAATGTTGCGAAGCTCCATCGGGAGGGGTCTCTTTCAATAGGGTCTGATGATTGTTGGGCAGCCCTTACAGGGTTTCACCCTGATTGGCCAGTGCCGATCATGTGGCGACGTAACGGTCACGGCGATGGTTGATGGCGATGATCAGATTAAGCACCACCGCACCCAGCAAGGACCACAAAACAACGGCCAGCGGGAACAGGAACAGCGCGACCGTGAAGATCACCGCATCGGCGCACAACTGCACATATCCGGCGCGGAACCCGGTCTTGTCCTGCACGATCAGCGCCACCACCCCCAGCCCGCCAAGCGAGCCGTTGTGGCGGAAGATCACCAGCAGGCCCACCCCGGTCAACGCGCCAAAGATGATGGCGGCCAGCGGGGTCGACAGGTGGGCGAAGGAAATATGGTCGGGGATGATCAGCGTCAGCGCCGACAGCGCGGTGACAGAGATCAGCGATTTGGCGGTGAACTGCGGCCCCAGCCGCATATAGGCCAGGATGTAGAACGGCAGGTTGACCACAAAGAACACCACCCCAAAGCTCCACCCAGTCAGGTAAGAGATGATCACCGCAATCCCCGCCGTCTGCCCGGTGATCAGCCCGGCATGGGTCAGGAACTGCAGGGCAACGGCACAGAGGAAGACGCCAAGCGCAAAGCCTTGGGCATCTTCGGTCAGGGTATGTCGGGAGGCGTCTTTCATGGCCGCGAAACTATGGCAGACATGCTGACCAGTCCAGCCCTTTTCCTGCCATAGATTGGCCCCGATGGTCTTGTTTCTTAAGACAAGCATCAAATGGGCTGAAAAACAGGCGAGGCAGATCATGCAGGCAAAACGCGTATTGGAAATTGTGTCCACCACTCTGGCCGATGCCGCGCCGGATCAGGCGGCGGCGCTGTCGGCCAGACTGGATCAGATGATCCGGCTGACGGAAGAGTCGCTGCATCTGCAACGGGTGGCGCTGCTGGAGGCGGGCCATATCCTGCGCTTTCATGCCGGGCTGACGCCCGTTGCGCTGTCCTTGCCCGAGGCGCAGGACGACTATGTGCAGCGCATCATCCTGCGGACCCGCCAGTTTTATGAGGCGCGGCTTTTGGCCACCGTTCAGGGCCTTGGGCTGATCAAACCCGGTGCCACGGTCTGCGACATTGGCGCCAATATCGGCAATGCGGCGGTGTTCTTCGGCAAGGTGCTGGGGGCAGCCCGCGTGGTGGCGTTCGAGCCGCTGCCGCAGGCCTACAGCACGCTGCGCCGTAATCTGGATCTGAACGGCCTCACCGATGCGCTGGCCTATCGCTGCATGGTGGGGGCGCAGTCAGGGCGCGGCGATATCGCCCGCTTCAACCCGCGCAACATCGGTGCCACCAGCTTTATCCCGATGCCCGAAGGCCCGGTGCCGATGGTGGCGCTCGATGATCTGATCGAGGCGGAAGAGCTGGATGGGCTGTCCTTCCTCAAGATCGATGTCGAAGGCATGCATCTGGAGGTGCTGCAGGGCGCAAAACAGGTGATTGCCGCCCACAAACCCGCAATCTGGGTCGCGCTGACCGATGCCGGCAGCGATTATGCCGCCTGCGCCGGTTTGCTGGAGCCGCTGGGGTACAAGGCCACACCGATTGGCCCGAACGACTTTGTTTTCGCGCAGACCGCATGAAAAAAATCCGGGGGGCTGTGCACCCCCCGGACCGATTCCGTCTGACCGTAAGACCTTAGCCCTTGAGCGCGCGGTTCAGGTAGTCATCCACCTTTTCCAGATAGCCCATGGTCGTCAGCCATTTCTGATCGGGGCCGACCAGCAGCGCCAGATCCTTGGTCATGTGGCCATCTTCCACCGCATCCACGGTGACCTTTTCCAGCGTGGCGGCAAAGCGGGCCAGCTGATCGTTGTTGTCCAGCTTGGCGCGGTGCTTGAGGCCCCCGGTCCAGGCAAAGATCGACGCGACCGAGTTGGTGCTGGTCTGCTGACCCTTCTGGTGCTGGCGGTAGTGGCGGGTGACGGTGCCATGCGCCGCCTCTGCCTCCACCACCTGACCATCGGGCGTCATCAGAACGCTCGTCATCAGACCCAGCGAGCCAAAGCCCTGCGCCACAGTGTCAGACTGCACATCGCCGTCATAGTTCTTGCAGGCCCAGACATACCCGCCCGACCATTTCATGGCGCTCGCCACCATATCGTCGATCAGGCGGTGTTCGTAATGGATGCCTGCGGCTTTGAATTTATCCTCAAATTCCTCGGCGTAAACCTTTGCAAACAGATCCTTGAACCGGCCGTCATAGGCTTTCAGAATGGTGTTCTTGGTTGACAGATACACCGGCCAGCCCTTCAGCAAGCCGTAGTTCAGCGACGACCGCGCAAAGTCGATGATGCTGTCATCAAGGTTGTACATGCCCATGTAAACGCCCGACGACGGGGCCGAATACACGTCACGCTCAATCACCGTGCCGTCGTCGCCGACGAATTTCATCGTCAGCTTGCCGGGGCCGGGGAAGCGGAAATCGGTGGCGCGGTACTGGTCGCCAAAGGCGTGGCGGCCGACCACAATCGGCTGGGTCCAGCCCGGCACCAGACGCGGCACATTCTTGCAGATGATCGGTTCGCGGAAGATCACGCCGCCAAGGATGTTGCGGATGGTGCCGTTGGGCGAGCGCCACATCTGTTTCAGCCCGAACTCCTCAACCCGCTGCTCATCGGGGGTGATGGTCGCGCATTTGACGCCAACGCCGTATTGCTTGATGGCTTCGGCGGCATCAATGGTGATCTGGTCGTTGGTGCGATCCCGCTCTTCGATGCCCAGATCGTAATATTTCAGGTCTATATCCAGATAGGGCAGGATCAGCTTTTGCTTGATGAAATCCCAGATGATCCGGGTCATTTCATCGCCGTCGAGTTCGACAACGGGGTTTGCCACCTTGATTTTGGTCATGATCGCCCTTTCGGTGTGGGTTGAGGTTGCCGCGTCTATAGCGCAAATCCGGCCCGCAGGGAAGCATTGTATGCAATTGCATACCGAAAATGCAGGATATCAGGAAAAGAACGGCGCGGCCCTTGCCTTGACCCAGTCCCACAACCCCGGTGCCCCACGGGCGATCTTGGTGCCCACGCGGGTTTCCAGCTGATCGGCGGTGACGTTATACGTCGTCCACGTCCCGCCACCCGACATCAGGTTGGCCATCACCGGCTGTACCCGGTCAAGGCTTTTGGCGAAGATGGCGTCGGGGGTCTCGGCCGCTTCGAACTCTTCCCACAGCGCGCGAAGATCGTGGCGTAAGTCACTGGGCAGAAGTCCGAAAATGCGGTCGGCGGCCTGCGCCTCTGCCGCCATCGTGTCCACCGATCCATGCGCCAACCCCCCCGCCGAATGGATCGGCACATCGCCCACGTCGATTTCCACCAGATCATGGATCAGCAGCATGCGGATCACCCGGTTGATATCGACGTTCGCAGCGGCCTGATCGGCCAGCACCAGCGCATAAAGCGCCAGATGCCAGGAATGTTCGCCTGAATTTTCCACCCGCGACCCGTCAACCAGCGTGGTCGCCCGCAGCACCGATTTCAGCCGGTCCGCCTCATTCAGAAAGGCGAACTGCGCCGCCAGCCGGGCAGAAGGGGTGCCCGCGCCGTCCACGTCAGTGCCCGCCCTTTTCCGCCTCACGCGGGGCGTCGGGCAGCTTGGCCCCGGCCCGTTTGGCGGCCAGGGCCTTTTCCAGAAATTCGCGCCCGCGCTTTTCGGCCAGCCGGATGCGGATCGAGGTCATGAATGCCTCTTGCAGGGTGGGCGAGGATGCGCCCACCACCTTGGCGACCTGTTCAAAGAAATAGGGATCATCCAGATCGACCGACCCTGCCAGCACATCGCGGGCAAGGCCATCGGCCAATTCCTGGACAAAATCGCTCACCGCGAAACCTCACCCAGACGGCGGCGGACATAATCCGACACGGTCCCGATCATCGGCTTCATATGGGCCTCTTCATCCTTGAAGAAGTGGTCGGCACCATCAACCTCTGTATGGGTGATGGTGATGCCCTTCTGCTCATGCAGCTTGCCCACCAGGGTTTTCGTGTCTTTCGGCGGGGCCACCTTGTCGGCGGACCCGTTGATGATCAGACCCGAAGACGGGCAGGGCGCGAGGAAGGAAAAATCATACAGGTTCGCAGGCGGGGCCACCGAGATGAATCCGGTGATTTCCGGCCGCCGCATCAGCAGTTGCATCCCGATCCATGCACCAAAGCTGAACCCGGCCACCCAGCAATGCTTGGCATTCTGGTTCATCGACTGCAGATAATCCAGCGCGCTCGCCGCATCGGACAATTCGCCAATGCCCTGATCGTATTCGCCTTGGCTTCGCCCGACACCGCGGAAGTTGAACCGCAGCACCGTAAAGCCCAGATTGTAAAACGCGTAGTGCAGGTTATACACCACCTTGTTGTTCATCGTGCCGCCATAGGCAGGATGCGGATGCAAGACGATGGCGATGGGGGCGTCACGGTCCTTTTGCGGGTGGTATCGGCCTTCAAGTCGGCCCTCTGGGCCTGCGAAGATCACTTCGGGCATGTGTTTCCTGCCTGTCTTTCCCGCGAGCGATTTCTTGACGATTCCGCTCGGCATATCTAGAACCGTTCTAAAGCATGACGTGTCAACATGTGACGGGGCCAGCCCACGGGTCGAATTCAGGTAATGGCCCCTGTGTGCGGCGTCAATCCATATGGGGCCATTTGCGGGCGGTATTTCCGCCATTCAGGGGTAAGAACATGAAACTCTCGACCAAAGGGCGCTATGCGATGGTCGCATTGGCCGATCTGGCACTGATGGAGGCGAAGGCAAAGTCGGGCGAGCTGGTCTCGCTGGCGGCGATTGCCAAGCGGCAGGATATCTCTTTGCCCTATCTGGAGCAGCTGTTCGTCAAGCTGCGCCGCGCCAAGCTGGTCGAGGCGGTGCGCGGTCCGGGCGGCGGCTACAAACTCGCGCGCCCCCCGGCCGAGATCAGGGTGTCCGAGGTGATGGAGGCGGTTGAGGAAACCGTCGATGCGATGCACACCGGGGCAGGGGCGTCGGGTGGCGTGTCGGGGTCGCGGGCGCAAAGCCTGACCAACCGGCTGTGGGAGGGGCTTTCGGCCAACGTCTATGTGTTTTTGCACCAGACCCGGCTGTCGGATGTGATCCGCAATGAAATGCGGCCCTGTCCGGCGGTGCCGGCGCTGTTCCGCGTGGTGGATGAAGAATGACCCGGCTGTATCTGGACTGGAACGCCACCACGCCGCTGCGCGATGAGGCCCGGGCGGCGATGATCGCGGCGATGGATCTGGTCGGCAACCCATCGAGCGTGCATGCCGAAGGCCGCGCCGCGAAAGCGTTGATCGAAAAATCCCGCGCGCAGATTGCGGCGGCCTTGGGGGCGGATGGGGCGGATATCGTGTTTACCTCGGGGGCGACCGAAGCTGCGGCCCTTGCTTCGGCGGGCCGCGATCTGGCCTGCTCGGAAGTCGAGCACGATGCGGTGCTGGCCTGGTGCGAACCGCTGCTGCCGGTCGATGCGGCGGGCCGGATCGAGGCGAATGTGCCGCGCGAATCCGCCATGCAGCTGGCCAATTCTGAAACCGGCATAATGCAGACCCTGCCACAGGGCCTTGCGCTGTCAGACCTGACGCAGGCCTTTGGCAAGGTGCCGATGGCCTTCAACTGGCTGGGCTGTGACATGGGGATGGTGTCAGCGCATAAGCTGGGCGGGCCAAAGGGCGTCGGCGCGCTGGTGATCCGGCAGGGGCTGGAGACTCACGCCCAGATGCGCGGCGGCGGGCAGGAAATGGGCCGCAGGGCAGGGACCGAAAACCTGATCGGCATCGCAGGCTTTGCCGCAGCGGCAGAGGCGGCGGCGCGCGATCTGGCCAACGGGGTCTGGGACGAGGTGGCTGAAATTAGAAATATTCTAGATTCAGCATTGTCCGCCTTGGCGAAGAATACTATTTCAGTCGGGAAAGAGGTGTCGCGCCTGCCCAATACCCTGTGCCTGATCGCACCGGGCTGGAAGGGCGAGACGCAGGTGATGGCGATGGATCTGGCGGGATTTGCCGTTTCGGCAGGGTCTGCATGTTCCAGCGGCAAGGTGCGTGCCAGCCGCGTGCTGCGGGCAATGGGCTATGAGGACGGGTTGGCCGCACAGGCGATCCGCATCTCGATCGGCCCCGGCATTTCGCGCGACGATGTGTTGCGCTTTGCCGATGTCTGGGCCGCCGCTTATGCAAGGGCGCAGACACGCGCCGCATGAAATACGGGTCGCAAGGCCCTGAGGAAAAGGAAAAGTCCGATGGACGGTGTTGAAGTAGAAGTGCGTGACGGTGTGGACCGCGAAACGATTGAAACCGTGGCGGCCATGTCTGGCAAATACAAACACGGCTGGGAAACCGACATCGAGATGGACTATGCCCCCAAGGGCCTGTCCGAAGACATCGTGCGCCTGATTTCCGCGAAAAACGAAGAACCGCAGTGGATGCTGGACTGGCGGCTGGATGCTTACCGGCGCTGGGTCAAGATGGTCGAGCCGACCTGGGCGATGGTCAGCTACCCCAAAATTGACTATCAGGATCAGTATTACTACGCCAAACCCAAAAGCATGGCCGTCAAACCCAAATCGCTGGATGAGGTGGACCCGAAGCTGCTGGCCACCTATGCCAAGCTGGGCATCCCGCTGAAAGAGCAGGCGCTGCTGGCGGGGGTTGAGGCCCCTGAAGGCGAACGTCAGGTGGCGGTGGATGCGGTGTTCGATTCCGTGTCACTGGGCACCACGTTCAAGAAGGAACTGGCGAAAGCCGGGGTGATCTTCTGCTCGATTTCCGAGGCGGTTCGTGAGCATCCGGAGCTGGTTCAGAAATACATCGGCTCGGTCGTGCCCCCCACCGACAACTTCTTCGCCACCCTGAATTCTGCCGTGTTCTCCGACGGGTCTTTCGTCTACATCCCGCCGGGCACCCGCTGCCCGATGGAGCTGTCGACCTATTTCCGGATCAACGCCGAAAACACCGGCCAGTTTGAACGCACGCTGATCATCTGTGACCGGGGGGCCTATGTGTCCTACCTCGAAGGCTGCACCGCGCCCAAGCGCGACATTCCGCAGCTGCACGCAGCCGTGGTGGAAATCGTGATTCTGGAAGATGCCGAGGTCAAATACTCGACCGTTCAGAACTGGTATCCGGGCGACGAGAATGGCGTGGGCGGCATCTACAACTTCGTCACCAAACGCGCCGATTGCCGCGAGGCGCGGGCCAAGGTGATGTGGACGCAGGTGGAAACCGGCTCGGCGATCACGTGGAAATACCCGTCCTGCATCCTGCGCGGCGACGACAGCCAAGGCGAATTCTATTCCATCGCCATCGCCAACAACGCACAGCAGGCCGATACCGGCACCAAGATGATCCACCTGGGCAAGCGCACCAAATCGCGCATCGTGTCCAAGGGCATTTCCGCGGGCCGCGCGCAGAACACCTATCGCGGTCTGGTGTCGATGCACCCGCGCGCCACCGACAGCCGCAATTACACCCAATGCGACAGCCTGCTGATCGGCGACAAATGCGGCGCGCATACGGTGCCCTATATCGAGGTCAAGAACAATTCGAGCCGGGTGGAGCATGAGGCGACCACATCCAAGGTGGACGAGGATCAGCTGTTCTATTGCCGCTCACGTGGGATGGATGAGGAAGAGGCGGTCGCCCTCGTGGTGAACGGTTTCTGCAAGGATGTGCTGCAGGCGCTGCCGATGGAATTTGCCATGGAAGCACAGGCGCTGGTGGCGATCTCGCTCGAAGGCTCGGTCGGCTGACGCCGCAAATATAAATTGGGCGTCGCGTGGCGCCGCTTCAGAAGTCTAGAAAGCCGAAAAAATGTTGAATATCAAAAACCTGCACGTTAAACTTGAAGAAGAAGACAAGGTGATCCTGAACGGCGTCGACCTGACCATCGGGGCAGGCGAGGTGCATGCCATCATGGGGCCGAACGGCTCTGGCAAGTCGACCCTGTCCTATGTTCTGGCCGGGCGTGAAGGCTATACCGTCACCGATGGCAGCGCTGTGCTGGAAGGCGCCGAACTGCTGGACATGGAACCGGAAGAGCGCGCGGCGGCGGGCCTTTTCCTGGCGTTTCAATATCCGGTCGAAATTCCCGGCGTTGGCAACATGACCTTTCTGCGGACGGCGGTGAACGCACAGCGCAAGGCGCGCGGCGAGGAGGAGCTGTCGGCCGGCGATTTCCTGAAAATCGTGCGGGCCAAGGCGAAAACCTTGCAGATCGACGCGGAAATGTTGAAGCGCCCGGTCAATGTGGGCTTTTCGGGCGGCGAGAAAAAGCGCAACGAGATCCTGCAGATGGCGATGCTGGAACCCAAGATGTGCATTCTTGATGAAACCGACTCTGGCCTTGATGTCGATGCGATGAAGCTGGTGGCCGAAGGCGTGAACGCGCTGCGGGGTACCGGCCGGTCGTTCCTTGTTATCACGCATTATCAACGGCTTCTGGACCATATCAAACCTGATGTCGTGCATATTATGGCTGGCGGTCGCATCATCAAATCCGGCGGGCCGGAACTGGCGCTGGAGGTCGAGAACAACGGCTACGCTGACCTGCTGGCGGAGGCGAAGTAATGCTGGCGCAAGCGAAAACCGACGCGCTGACGGCGCGCACGGCGGCGCTGACCGCCGGGGGCAACGGCTGGCTGGGCGCTGCCCGGCGCGACGCCGTGGCGCGGCTGAACGCGATGGGCATGCCGGGCAAGCGTGATGAATACTGGCGCTACACCGATCCCATCAGCCTGACCTCTGCCGAACCCACCCCGGCGGCGCTGTTTGACGCAAGGGATGAGGCCCCGGCCTTTGACGGCATCGACGCGGTGAAGCTGGTGTTTGTCGATGGTGTGTTTGACGCGACCCAATCAGACGACCCAAAGCTGGCGGGGGTAGAGATCACCCATCTGGGCCAAGCGGGGGACGTTGATATCCACTGGGCGCGCGATGTATATGGTGTGCTGGAAACCCGGGGACAAAACCCGGTGCAGCGCCCCTTGGCCACGCTGAACACCGCCTATGCGACGCAAGGCTTCCTGATCCGCGCGACCGCAAAGGCGGCGAAGCCAATTTCAATGATTTATCATCATAAATCAACGACATCCGACGCGCTTTTGCACCATTGCATCAAGCTGGAAAACGGGGCAGAGCTGACCATTCTGGAAAGCGGCCCCGCCGCCGCCCGCGCCACCGCGGTGATGGAGGTTGAGGTCGCCGATGGGGCCCGCTTTCACCACATCCGCGCGCAGGGCCGTGACCATGAATTGCGCACCGCAACGCATGTGTTTTCGCGTGTGGGGGCAGGGGCGCTGTTCAAGTCCTTTACCCTGACCGCCAACGGCTGCCTGACCCGGAACGAGCAGATCGTCGAACTGGTAGGCAATGATGGCGTGGCGCATGTGGCCGGTGCTGCGGTGGGCGATGGCACCTTCCACCACGATGATACAGTGTTCATGACGCATGAGGGCCTGCGTTGCGAAAGCCGTCAGGTGTTCAAAAAGGTGCTGATGAACGGTGCCGTCGGCGTGTTTCAGGGCAAGATCCTCGTCAAACAGGGCGCGCAGAAAACCGATGGCTATCAGATCAGCCAGAGCCTGCTGCTCGACGGTGACAGCCAGTTTCTGGCCAAGCCGGAGCTGGAAATCTACGCCGATGATGTGAAGTGCAGCCACGGCAGCACCTCGGGCGCGATTGACGACACGGCGCTGTTCTACCTGCAATCGCGCGGCGTGCCCAAGCGGATGGCGCAAAGCCTGCTGGTGCTGGCCTTTCTGGCCGAAGCCATTGGCGAGATTGAAGATGAAGCCATCGCCGAAGACATCCGCACCCGTCTGGAAGGCTGGCTGCAACGCCATGAACACTGATGTCGATCACCACCGACATTGTTGAATCGTGGCGGCGTCCGCGCGTTGTGGTGCGCCGTCACCTTGCGCGCGGGCAGTCGGAACCCTTTGCCTTCAGCCTGCTGGTGGCGTTTCTGGTGTTGGCCTTTGTGGCGCAATGGCCCGGTGCGTCGCGCGCCGCGTTTGCCGATGGCAATACGCCGGTGGCCCCGCGACTGCTTGCCATCGCGTTGGCGCTGTTGGCAACGATTCCGCTGTGGTACGGTCTGGCGGCGGCAAGCCGTTTGGTGGCGCGGGTGTTCGGGGGCAGGGGTAGCTGGTATGGCGCGCGGATTGCGCTGTTCTGGTCCCTGGTGGCGATCACGCCGCTGATGCTGCTGCAAGGCATGGTCTCGGGTCTGATCGGCCCCGGTCCGGGGCTGACGGCGGTGGGCATTCTTGCGGCAGCCGGGTTTGTGATATTCTGGGCGCTGGCCCTGATCGAAGTGGAACGCTGAATGGACCTGTCGCTGTCATCCTTGCTGTCGCTGGCGCGCTATACCGTGCAGAACCCGCGCGAAGGCGCGCGGATGGTGATGGGGGCCAATCTGCCGATCAGCGCGCGCTGGGTGGCGCTGGCGCTGATGGCGGTCACCTCGGCCATTCTGGCGCATCTGGCCTTCGCGCTGATGCCGGCCGATGTGCGCCTTGCCATGGACGGCGCGATGTCGAGCCCGCTGACCAGTGCTGTCATGCAGGGCGGGCTGATGCTGATTGCGGTCTTCGTCATCCATTACGTTGGCCGCTGGCGCGGGGGCACGGGCCGGTTTGACGATGCGCTGATCCTGATGATCTGGCTGCAGTTCATCCTGCTGATCCTGCAGGTGGTGCAGATCGTGACCCAGGTACTGCTGCCGCCGGCATCTGTGCTGGTGGGCTATGTGTCGATTGGCATTTTCCTGTGGCTGCTCAGCAACTTCGTGGCCGAACTTCACGGGTTTTCTTCAGTGCTGCTGACATTCTTCGGGGTACTGGTGACGCTGATCGCCATCGGCTTTATCCTCGCGCTGTTCCTGATCCCGTTCATCGGGCCAGTGGCATGACGGCGCTTGATGTCGCACAGATCCGCGCCGATTTTCCGATCCTGTCACGGCAGGTCAACGGCAAGCCGCTGGTGTACCTTGACAACGGGGCCTCGGCGCAGAAGCCGCAGTGTGTGATCGATGCGGTGACCACGGCTTATTCCATGGAATATGCCAATGTTCACCGGGGCTTGCACTACCTTTCCAACCTTGCCACCGACAAGTATGAAGCGGTGCGCGGCACCATCGCGCGCTTTCTGAACGCCGGGTCAGAGGATGAAATTGTCTTCACCACCGGCACGACGGAAGCGATCAACCTGATCTCCTATGCCTGGGCCGCGCCCCGGTTTGAACCGGGGGATGAGGTGGTGCTGAGCATCATGGAGCATCACGCCAATATCGTGCCCTGGCATTTCCTGCGCGAACGGCAGGGCGTGGTGCTGAAATGGGTCGAGTGCGATGCCAACGGCGATCTGGACCCGCAGGCGGTGATCGATGCCATCGGGCCGCGCACGAAACTGGTGGCGATCACCCAGATGTCGAACGTGCTGGGCACTGTGGTGGATGTCGCCAGCATCTGTGCGGCTGCGCGCGCGCGAGGGGTGGCAACGCTGGTCGACGGCTCGCAATCGGCGGTGCATATGCCGGTGGATGTGCAGGCCATGGGCTGCGATTTCTTTGCCATCACCGGACATAAGTTATACGGGCCAAGCGGTTCCGGCGCGATCTTCATCCGCGGTGACAGGATGGCAGAGATGCGTCCGTTCCTTGGTGGCGGTGACATGATCCGCGAGGTCGGGCGCGATATGGTCAGCTATAACGACGCGCCGATGAAGTTTGAGGCGGGCACGCCGGGCATTGTGCAGCAGACCGGGCTTGGCGTGGCGCTGACCTATCTGATGGACATCGGGATGGACCGGATTGCCGCACATGAACGGCAGTTGCGCGATTATGCGCAAACCCGGCTGTCGGGGCTGAACTGGCTGAACATTCAGGGCAATTCGGCGGGCAAAGGCGCGATTTTCAGCTTCACGCTGCAAGGTGCCGCCCATGCGCATGACATATCCACCATCCTCGACAAACGCGGCATTGCGGTGCGCGCGGGCACCCATTGCGCCATGCCGCTGATGACCCATATGGGCGTGGGGGCCACGTGCCGCGCGTCTTTCGCGATGTACAACACGCAAGCCGAGGTTGATGCGCTGGTCAACGCGCTGGAGTTCTGCCACGAGATTTTCGGCTGACGTGCCGCGTGGCATTCCTTTCCCGTTGCAGGGCCGCGCCAAGGCCGCTATAGAACCCCGCAGGCACCCATAGCTCAGCTGGATAGAGCGTTGCCCTCCGAAGGCAAAGGTCGCACGTTCGAATCGTGCTGGGTGCACCAAACCTCATAAGTTCAGCGTTGCAGGGGGCTTAATGGCCCGGTCTTGCCTTTAATGTCTCATTAACCGATAATGCATATTATGTAATATGCTCGCACTGGCAGACGCCTTAAACCACGGCCAGTTCACGAAACGCCCGGCCTTCGATCATCCGCCCTACGGAAAGATCGCTCAGGTCAATCGTCTGCCAGCTCCCCGTGAGGATGTGTTCGGCAATGCCGCGCCCCACGGCGGGTGCCTGTTGCAGACCGTGGCCGGAGAAGCCGTTGCACAGCATCAGGTTCGGCACCTCTGGGTGCGGACCCAGAATCGCGTTCTGATCCAGCGTGTTATAGGCGTAATGGCCGACCCAGTGCCGGATGACCTTGACCGCATCAAAGCCCGGTGCGCGGGCGTAGAGCTGTTCCCAGATCGCCTCTTCGAACAGATGCAGGTCCGGCTCGAAATCATCCGCCGCGCATGGGCCGTCATTTTGCGGCACGGTGGCGGTGATCCAGTGGTTCTGTTCGGGCCGCAGGTAGAACCCGGCATCGACCAGCAAGGGCGCATCCGGGTGGCGGGCGTTGGGTGCGTCGATCACAAAGACCGTGCGTTTGCGTGGCTCTACCGCCAGCGGCAGACCCGCCATCCGGCAGACATCGGCCGCGCGGGTGCCGGCGGCGTTCACCGCGAAACGGCAGGCCACCACGCCTGCCCGCTCCAGCACCACGCCTGCCACCTGCCCGCCTGCCATCTGCAACCCGGTCACCTGGTCGGTGACAAAGCGCGCGCCTTGCGCCTTGGCCTGTGCGCGAAAGCCTGACATCAGGCCCATGTTGTCAAACCAGCCCTCTCCCGTCGCGCCAAAGCTGCCGGCGGTCAGATCACCGACCTCCAGCCACGGATAGCGCGCCTTGATCTGGTCTGGCGTCCACACTTGCGTGGCGGCACCATGGGCGCGCTGCATCTGCGCCACGTTGTGCAGGGTCGCAGCGCCTTCGTCGGTCTGGGCAAGAAACAGATAGCCCTGTTCCTTCAGCCCCAGATCCAGCCCCATCCGCGCCTTGAACGCGCGGATGAACCCGATGCCAAAGCGCGAAATCTCGACGTTGACCGCCGTGGTGAACTGCTGCCGGATCGAGGCCACCGACAGCGCGGTCGAGGCATGGGCGAATGTCGGGTCCTGTTCGACCACCAGCACATCCAGACCGGGTTGCAGAACCGTCAGCCAATAGGCAACCGACGCCCCCATCACGGCTCCGCCGATGACAACCACATCTGCCTGCATCATTTGCCCTTTTCAGAATCACAGAAGTTTGACCAGACGGCCAGTGCGGGTTAGAACAATACTCAGGGATAAGGACAAGGCCATCAGGGGGGCCCGATGGGGAAAAGCGCAACGGCGGTTCTGCCGCTGATTTCACGTATGGCCGAAGCCGCAACGGTGGAAGAGGTCTGGGGCATTGCGACCGGATTTTTCACCAAACTCGGCTTTGCGCGGGCGAATTACGGATTCACCCGGTTTTTGTACATGCGCAATGTGGGCGACCCGGATGATGCGATTTTCCTGACCACCGGCGATGCCGATTATGCGCGGTTCTATTTTCAGAACGGCTTTTATGCCCGCACCCCGGTTTATCGCTGGGCGGTGTCGAATGTCGGGTCCTGCACCTGGAAATGGGTGAAGGAGGCGTTCGAAGCCGGGCAGCTCACGCCCGAGGAAATGGACGCCGTGCGCCAGAATGCCGCGATCGGCATTGTGGCGGGGGTTTCCATCAGCTTTCCCGAAGCAACGACCCGGTCCAAGGGCGCGCTGGGTCTGATCGCCGACCCCGGCATCAGCCCTGATCAGGTCGAGGCGATCTGGGAGCGGCACCGCGATGAGGTGCTGGCGGTTGCCCATCTGATGCACCTCAAGATCATCACCCTGCCCCAGCCGACCGCCAAGCGCAGCCTGACGGAACGCCAGCGTCAGGCGCTGGAATGGGTGGCCGATGGCAAGACCACGCAGGATGTCGCCATGCTGATGGCGGTATCGCCGGCCATGGTGGAAAAGCACCTGCGGCTGGCGCGCGAATCGCTGCAGGTCGAAACCACCACCCAAGCCGTTGCAAAGGCTTCACTTTTGAACATGATTTTCCAGAGGGTTCCCAAGGCCCCGATGGTAGGGAAATCCTGACTTACGCTGCGTCAGCTTTCAACGCATTGTGATGAAGTTCCGTGAGTGGTCGCCTTCGGGCAATGGAACGGTCAGCGGCAGGCAATGCATTTTCATTGATCTTCCGCTGGCCTCGGTATCGGCCGAAGGGATCCCCAGTCCCTTGGGTTTTAACTCTGTTGATCGCGTCAATTACGGGCGCAACCTGCAGACTGTTCCGCCTGGCACCCTGTTCTTATCCCCATAGGTGCGGTGTTGGCAAAGGGCGGTGCGTTCCTTCGGGGGCGCACCGTTTCTTTTTGTCCGGCGTCAGCCCCCTGCCCCACACGGTCTGCTGGCGGCAATGAAAAAGGGCGGCCCGAAGGCCGCCCGTTCAAAGTCTGCCAAGGCTGAAATCAGCCCTGAACCATTTTCGCGACTTCTGCCGCAAAATCTTCTTCTTTCTTCTCAATGCCTTCGCCGACCGCCACGCGGGCATAGCCCACGATTTCAACACCGGCGTCCTTGGCGGCTTGTTCCACCGTCAGGTCCGGGTTGATGACGAAAGCCTGACCCAGCAACGTGTTCTCGGCCAGAAACTTCTTCATCCGGCCCGGAATGATGTTGTTGGTGATCACGTTTTCCGGCTTCGGCTTGGCCGAGGTTGCGTTTTCTTCCAGCGCCTTGGCGGTCTGCACGGTCAGCTCACGCTCCACCACAGCCGGGTCCATCGTGGCTTCCGACAGCGACAGCGGCGCGGTGGCCGCGATGTGCATGGCGAATTGCTTGCCGATGGCCTGCGCCTTGTCGGCCGGGCCGTTCAGCGCGACCAGCACGCCGATCTTGCCCATGCCTTCAGCGGCGGCGTTGTGCACGTAGGACACCACCGTCTCGCCCTCAAGGATGTGCATCCGGCGGAAGGTCATGTTCTCGCCGATGCGGGCGATCGATTCCTGAATCACCTCATCGACGGTCTTGCCGTTCAGATGCGCGGCTTTCACCACTTCGACCGAATCGCCGGTGGTCAGGGCGACATTTGCGACATCACGCACCAGCGCCTGAAAATCGGCGTTCTTGGCGACAAAGTCGGTTTCCGAGTTGATCTCGACAGCGACGCCTTTGCCGGTGGTCACAGCCACGCCGACCAGACCTTCGGCGGCAACACGGTCGGCCTTCTTGGCGGCTTTCGCCAGACCCTTGGTGCGCAGCCAGTCGATGGCGGCATCCATGTCGCCATTGCTTTCGGTCAGGGCCTTTTTCACGTCCATCATGCCTGCGCCGGTGGATTCGCGCAGTTCTTTCACCATTGCAGCGGTGATTGTCATGGTCAGTCTCCCGAATTCCATAAATGGGGTTGGCGGGGGTTATCCCCCCGCCATGTCACAAATTGACGACAGCCAATCAGGCTTCGGCGGCAGCTTCTTCGACAGCTTCTTCCACGGGCGCTTCTTCCAGCGCGCCAAGGTCAACGCCAGCGGCACCCATCTGGGCCGACATGCCGTCAAGCGCTGCACGGGCGATCAGCTCGCAATAGAGCGCAATCGCACGGGCGGCGTCGTCATTGCCGGGGATCACGTAATCGACGCCCTTGGGCGAGCAGTTGGTGTCAACCACGGCCACAACCGGGATGCCAAGTTTTTTGGCTTCCAGAATGGCCAGATCTTCCTTGCCCACATCGATGATGAAGATCAGGTCAGGCGTGCCGCCCATTTCGCGGATCCCGCCAAGCGAGGCCTGCAGCTTGGACTGGTCGCGTTCCATGCCAAGGCGTTCTTTCTTGGTCAGACCTTCAGCGCCGGCAGCCAGCTGCTCGTCGATCTGCTTCAGACGCTGGATCGACATGGAAATGGTTTTCCAGTTTGTCAGCGTGCCACCCAGCCAGCGGTGGTTCATGTAGAACTGCGCGCAACGCTCTGCGGCTTCGGCGATCGGCTTCTGGGCCTGACGCTTGGTGCCGACAAACAGGATGCGGCCGCCTTTGGCAACCGTGTCACGCACGACTTTGAGCGCCTGATCCAGCATCGGAACAGTCTGCGTCAGGTCAAGAATGTGAATGCCGTTGCGGTCGCCGTAGATGTATTCGCCCATCTTCGGGTTCCAGCGTTGCGTCTGGTGACCGTAGTGAACGCCAGCTTCAAGCAGCTGACGCATGGTAAATTCTGGGAGCGCCATGTCCATGTATCCTTTTCCGGTTTGCGCCTCGGCAAGTGTTCTCAGGGTTTCCCCCAACCGGTGGACCAGACGGGATGTCTCCCCGTCATGGCCCGCACCTGCCTGTGAAGTGGCGTGTCGTTACCCCTATCGCTGTGGAATGGCAAGCCTCAACCTTGCGCTGCACTGCAGAAAGACTAGATTGCAGGCCAAAGGAGACCGTGATGACCACCAAGATCAATCTGGCACTGCAGGGCGGCGGCGCGCATGGGGCCTTTACCTGGGGCGTGCTCGACCGGCTGCTGGAGGAAGACAGCATCGAGATTGCTGCGATTTCCGGCACCTCAGCCGGCGCGCTGAACGCGGCGGCGCTCAAGGCGGGGATGATCAGCGGCGGGCGCACGGGCGCAAAGGCGTCGCTTGCCAAGCTGTGGCGCGATGTGGCGCGGGTGTCTGATCTGCGCATCCCCGAATGGATGCAGCCGATGGTCCCGGGGTTTGAGGCGCTGGGGCAGTTTGCGATGTCGATGTCGCCCTTTTCCCCGGCGGGCATGGCCGCGCAGGTCTATACCCCCTACGCCTGGGGGCCGATGTGGCGCAATCCGCTGGAGCGTATCGTGCGGCGGCTGGATTTCAGCCGGGTTTGCGCCACTGAGGGTCCGCGCCTGTTCATCGGGGCCACGCGGGTGGATACCGGGCGCATCCGTATCTTTTCCGGCGACGAGATCACGCCAGAGGCGCTGATGGCCTCGGCCTGCCTGCCGACCATCTTTCAGGCCGTAGAGATTGAGGGCCATGCCTATTGGGATGGCGGCTATGCCGGCAATCCGGCGATGTTCCCGCTGTATCAGCCCGATCTGCCCGATGATGTGCTGATCGTGTCGATCAACCCGATGCTGCGCGAAGGGGTGCCCAAAACCCCGATTGATATTCAGAACCGGGTCAATGAAATCAGCTTCAATTCTGCGTTGCTGGGTGAATTGCGCGCCGTGCATTTCGTGCGCCGCCTGCTGCGCGACGGGCGGCTGGAACCCGGCACGATGAAGGCGATCCGCACCCATCTGGTCAGCGATGATGCGCTGATGACCGAAATGACCGGGGCCACCAAAATGTCACCCTCGCCCACGCTGATTGCGCGGCTGCGGGCGGCAGGCCATCTGGCCACCGATGCGTTTCTGGAAGCGCATGGCAAAAAGCTGGGGCACGAGGCCAGCTTTGATCTGCGCGACCTATTTGGCTGACGGATTGCGCACCATGACCCCGGCGGCATCGCGGCCGTTGGGGTAGACCAGCCCGGCCGAGATGATCAGCTTGGCCGCATCTTCCACCTTCATATCCAGATAGACCACATCCTTTTCCGGCACATACAACAGAAAGCCCGAGGTCGGGTTCGGCGTGGTTGGCAGAAAGATAGAGATCACATCCATATAGCCGCCCGCGTTCAGCTTGGCCTGCAATTCGCCCTTTGCGCGGGTCGAGACAAAGCCTATGGCCCAGATATGTTCCTTGGGGTATTGCACCAGACAGGCGCGTTCAAAGCTGGACTCGTTTTGCGAAAACACGGTTTCGGCAATCTGCTTCAACCCGTTGTACAAGGATCGCACCACCGGCATCCGGTCGACCAGACCTTCGGCCCAGATCAGGAACTTGCGCCCGATAAAGCCCTTGCCCAGCCAGCCGACAAACACCGTAAAGATCAGAAAGACCACCACGCCAACGCCGCGCACCGGAATCGTCGCATCCGGCCCGAACCATTGGCGGACCAGAACGTCCGGCTTCCACGGTCCGGGGATCAGCGGCAAGATCCAGCCATCGATCCAGCCCACCACCGTCCAGATCAGATAGATGGTCAGCCCGATCGGCAGCACCACCACCAACCCGGTCAGGAAAGATGAGCGCAGGCCCGAAAACAGGCTTTTACGTTTGATGGGCGGCACTGGCTCTGACATGGTCCCTCACTGGTCGAGCCATAGTTAGGCAGGGCGTGGTTCATTCACAATGGCACAAGCATGGCCAAACCCTTTGGCCACACGAATTTTATGCGACAAGGGGCCGTCAGGCCGGTCAGCCTGCCACCATTTCGCGCGCAATGGCCGCGGCCAGCCGGGCGTTGTTCAGAACCAGCGCGATATTGGCGGTCAGGGACCGGCCTTCGGTCATCTCATACATCCGGTCCAGCAGATAGGGCGTCACCGCCTTGGCGCTGATGCCCTCGGCCTGCGCCTGTTGCAGCGCAGCCTCGATCACCGGGGTGATCTCATGGCTGGCAATCTCGGCCTCAACCGGGATCGGGTTGGCCACCAGCTGCCCGCCGGGCAGGCCAAGCGCGGTGCGCATCCGCTGCGCCAAAGCTATGTCGCGCGCGCTGTCCATCCGCAGCGGCGCCGTGAGGCCGGATGACCGCGACCAGAACGCCGGAAAGTTGTCCTGACCATAGGCGATCACCGGCACGCCATGCGTTTCCAGCACCTCCAGCGTTTTGGGCAGGTCCAGAATCGCCTTGGCCCCCGCTGCCACCACAGTCACCGGGGTGGCGGCCAGTTCCAGCAGGTCGGCGCTGATGTCGAATGTCGTCTCTGCCCCGCGATGCACGCCGCCGATGCCCCCCGTGGCAAAGACATGGATGCCCGCCAGATGGGCGCAGATCATCGTCGCCGCCACCGTGGTGGCCCCCATGCCCCCTGTGGCAAGGCAGGCCGCGAGGTCAGCACGGGACAGTTTCGCCACATCCGTCGCCTGCCCCAGCCGGTCCAGCTCTGCCTCGGTCAGGCCGATGTGGATGCGCCCGTCCATGATGGCGATCGTCGCGGGCACGGCGCCATGGGAGCGGATCTCATCCTCCACCGCGCGGGCGGTTTCCACGTTCTGCGGGAACGGCATGCCATGGGTGATGATGGTGGATTCCAGCGCCACGATGGCAGCACCATTGGCGCGCGCCTGTGCGACTTCGGGCGAGAATGTCAGGGGAAGGGTCATGATCCGATATCTCCAGAAACGTAATCGGCAGCCGCCTGCAGCGCTGCCTCCAATGCGCTGGCACGAGTGGCCCCGCGCGCTTCGGCCACGATGTGGGCCGCCATGAATGTATCGCCAGCACCCGTGACGCGGGTGACCAGCACCTGCGGCGGTGGCCCGGTGATCACACCCTGCCCCGCCGTGCCTTCCGCCGCATCGCGCCCACCATCGGTGACCAGCACCCGGGCCGCCCCGCGCTCCAGCAGTGCCTGAGCCGCCTCTGCCGCCGACTCGAACCGCCCCTTGGCGATCAGCCCGGCCTCTTCCAGATTGACATACAGCGTCGCGCGCGGATGGCCCAGCAGCGGCATCAGCCGTTCCGCCTTGCCGGGGCTGGCCGGTGCCACCCGCAGATCGGCCTTTGCAAACAGGGCAGACTTCGCAATGTCGGAAATCAACGCCTCGGTCAGATTGCCATCCAGCGCGATCAGCCCTGCATAGGGCGATGCTTCCGACCCCAGCGTGCCATCGCCCAAGGCGCGCAAGATCTTGTCGCCCGCCATTTCCAGAGAGTGCGCATCGGCAATCGCGGCAATCAGGCCGTTCGCGCCCTCAATCGCCATATAGCGGTCGGTCGGCAGATCGTCTGATCGGTACACATGGCCACAATCCAGCCCCATCCGCAGACAGGCCGCGATCAGCTCATCGCCTTCGGCGTCGCGGCCCACCGCGGTCAGCAGCGCGGGCCGCAGGCCAAAGCGCGTCAGCGTCATCGCAATGTTCAGCGCCACACCCCCGGGCAGCCGCGTGATCCGCCCCGGCACATCCGACCCCAGCCGCAACGAGGCTGGCGCGCGGCCGATGATGTCCCACAGGACAGACCCAATGCACAGAATATCGCTCATCAGAACCCGCCTTTCGCGGGCCTTGATGCAGCGCTGTTACAGCGCCGTCCAGCCCCCATCGACCGAAATTGTGGTGCCGGTGATCTGCGCCGCCGCGTCGGACGCCAGAAACACCGCCGTGCCGCCGATCTGTTCCACGGTCGCGAATTCGCGGCTGGGCTGGCGTTCCAGCATCACCTGTTCGATCACCGTCTCGCGGTCCATGTTGTGCTTTTTCATCTGATCGGGGATCTGCGCCTCGACCAGCGGGGTCAGCACATAGCCGGGGCAGATCGCATTGGCCGTAATCCCCTGCCCCGCACATTCCAGCGCCGTCACCTTGGTGAACCCGACCTGCCCATGCTTGGCCGCAACGTAAGCGCCCTTGTACGGGCTGGCCGTCAGGCCGTGGGCCGAGGCCACGTTGATCACCCGGCCCCAACCGGCCTTGCGCATCAGCGGCAAAGCGGCGGCGGTGGTGTGGAAGGTGGAATTCAGGTTGATGGCAATGATCCGGTCCCAGGTCTCAACCGGGAAATCCTCGATCCCGCAGACATGCTGGATGCCCGCATTGTTCACCAGAATATCGCAGGCCCCGGCCTTTTCGATCAGCGCGCGGCAGTCATCGCCCTTGGACATGTCGGCCTGAATGTAGCGCACCGTGACGCCATGCTTTTGCGCCAGCTCTTTGGCCAAGTCATGATCCTCATCCTTGTCGGTAAAGCTGTTGAGCACGATATCGGCCCCGGCGCGTGCCAGCTCTTCCGCGATGCCCAGACCGATGCCCGAGGTGGATCCGGTGATGACGGCGGTCTTGCCCTTCAGGCTCATGGCGTTCCCCTCATTTTGCTGTTGCGGCAGCTTACATGCTGCAAACGCGAATGACAGGGGGGCGTTCCTGCAATGCCCAAAAAAAACGCCGGCACGAAGCCGGCGTTAAGTTATTGAGGCAGGTTTCATACAGGCAAGAAACCTATCGAGCAGTACAGTCTATATACGCCGCTTGTTGCCGATGGCCAAGTTAAAAGTTTGAAAAGGCTCACAACCCGGCCTAGCGTGCGGCCAAGGAAACCAAGGCATCAGGGGATTGTCACCGGAATGGGACGAGATTTTTTCCACATCAGACAGGGATTTGTGGTGGCAGTCCTGCTCGCTTTCACGGCGGCTCCCGCGCTTTCACAGGGAAGTGATTCTCCGGCCCATGGCATAGCTATGTATGGCGACCCTGCCCTCCCCCCGGATTTTGTGTCGCTGCCCCATGTGAACCCCGACGCGCCCAAGGGCGGGCGCATCGTGATGGGAGAGTCGGGCAGCTTTGACTCGATGAACCCGTTCATCCTGCGCGGCCGTGCGCCCGCTGCGGTGTCCAGCCTCACGGTCGAGACGCTGATGGGCCGGTCCTATGACGAACCCTTCACGCTTTACGGCTTGCTGGCCGAATCGATCACCACCGATGCCGCCCGGACCTACGCAGAATTTACCCTGCGTGAGGCCGCCCGATTCTCTGACGGCGCGCCGGTCACGGTCGAAGACGTGCGCTGGTCGTTTGAAACACTGGGCACCCTCGGCAACCCGCGCTATCACACCGCCTGGAACAAGATCGACCGGGCCGAGATCACCGGCCCGCGGTCCATCCGCTTTACCTTCAACACCGAAGACCGCGAACTGCCCCTGATCCTCGGCCTGCGCCCGATTCTGCAAAAGGCGCAGTGGGAGGGCAAGGCGTTCGACGCCTCGACGCTGGAAGCGCCGATCGGATCGGGCCCCTATGTGGTCGACAGGTTTGAAACCGGCCGCTACGTCAGCTTCCGGCGCAACCCCGACTGGTGGGGCAAGGATCTGCCCTTCAACCGGGGCCAGCACAATTTCGACGAGGTGCGCACCGATTATTTCGGCGATGGCGGCGTGGTGTTCGAGGCGTTCAAGGGCGGGCTGATCACCACATGGCGCGAAACCAGCCCGGCAAAATGGGCCAGCAGCTATGGCTGGCCCGAGGTCACCAATGGCACCATCGTGAAATCCGAAATCCCGCACCAGCGCCCGTCGGGCATCGAAGGCTTTGTGATGAACACCCGGCGCGCGCTGTTTGCCGACTGGCGGGTGCGTGAGGCGATGATTCTGGCCTTCAATTTCGAACTGGCAAACCAGACCATCAACGGCGGGGCCTATCCGCGCATTCCGTCCTATTTCGGCAACTCGCCGCTGGGCTTCACCCCCGGCACCCCGGCGACAGGTCGCGTGCTGGAGCTGCTGGAGCCGTTCCGCGACAGCCTGCTGCCCGGTGCGCTCGATGGCTATACGGTGCCGACCGGCGATGGCAGCGTCGCCAACCGCCGCAACATCCGCGCCGCCACCGCCCTGCTGGCGCAAGCCGGGTACACGGTTGAGGCAGGCCAGTTGAAAGACCCCGCCGGCACGCCTGTCAGCTTCGAGATCCTGCTGGTCAACGGAGCCAGTGACATGATTTCCGCCGCCGATATCTATGTCGAAAGCCTGAAGCGCCTTGGCATCACGGCCCGCGTGACCACGGTCGACAACGCGCAATATATCGAACGCACCAACACCTATGCCTTTGACATGACCCATTACATCCGCAGCCTGTCGCTTTCCCCCGGAAATGAACAGACGCTGTACTGGGGGGCGGCAGGCGTGACCCAACCGGGCACCCGCAACTGGATGGGCATGGATTCTCCGGCGGCGGAAGCGATGATCGACACCATGCTGAACGCCCCCGACCCGGAAACCTTTGCAGCCGCGACACAGGCGCTGGACCGTGTGCTGACCACGGGTAGATATGTGATCCCGATGTGGTATTCTGACGTCTCGCGACTGGCGCACCGCAAAGAGCTGAAGTTCCCGGCGCGCCCGCCGCTGTATGGCGACTGGATCGGCTTTCAGCCAGAGGTCTGGTGGTATGAGCAGTAAACCAAGAAACGGGCAGACAGATGTGTAAACTTTGCTTGATGGCGGCGGCGGCCGCCCTGACACTCCTCACAGGCTGCGGCACGGTCGAAGGCATCGGCCGCGACATTTCCGGCGGGGCCAACCGGGTGTCGAACTGGATCAACTGATCCGCCGGATCTGACGCGGCGCGCGGATTGCGGTGGCGTGAAGATGAGTATTTAGGAAAGGTGCAAGCCAGCCGGGTCTGCACCTTTCTGAAATACTCCCGCCGGAGGCAGGCGCCGCGTCGTCATGCGCGCCTGCGCAAGCCGGGCACCTGGTTTCAGATTGCACCGGCGCGCGCGGCGCATTAGGCACAGACCATGCTGTCACTTCTGGATACCGGCCCTGCCCCGACCGTGCCTTCGCCCTTCAACATGGCGCAGCATGTGCTTGCGCAGGCGGCGGCGCGCACGCCCGACAAGCTGGCGCTGCGCATCCTTACGCCCACGGGGGCTGAGGACTGGAGCTATGCCCGCCTGCTGGGTGCCGTGCTGGGCTGTGCCAGCGGGCTGCTGGCACGGGGGCTGCAGCCCGGCGACCGCATTCTGATGCGGCTGACCAGTCAGGTGGAATTTCCCATCCTGTTTCTGGGCGCATTGGCCGCAGGCATGGTGCCGGTGGCCACCTCTGCGCAACTGACCCGCGCCGAGATCACCCCGATGGCCGCGCGCATTGCGCCGCGTCTGATTGTCGCCAGCGACGGTGTTGCCCTACCTGACGGGCAGGACTGCCCGGTGATCAGTGATGCGGATGTCCGCATGATGGAAATCTTGCCGCCTGCAGCCTTCCACATGGGCGACGCAGAGCGGCCCGGTTACATCATCTTCACCTCCGGCACTTCCGGAAGCCCGATGGCGGTGGTGCATGCGCACCGCGCCATCATCGCGCGCAGCCTGATGCATGCCGGGTGGGAGGGGCTGACCGAAGGCGACGTGCTGCTGCACGCAGGTGCGTTCAACTGGACCTATACGCTGGGCACCGGGCTGATGGACCCGTGGACCGTGGGGGCGACCGCGCTGATCCCCGGCGCGGGCACAGGTGCCGCCGATCTGCCCGATCTGTTGCATGGCTACCGCGCCACGATCTTTGCCGCCGCCCCCGGCGTCTACCGCCAGATGCTGCGTGCGCCGTTGCGCCCCCTGCCGCATCTGCGCCACGGCTTGTCTGCCGGCGAAAAGCTGAGCGCAGAGACGCGAAGGGCCTGGACCCGCGCCACCGGCACCCCGGTGTGTGAGGCGCTGGGCATGTCGGAAATCTCGACCTTCATCTCGGAATCGCCGACGTGCCCTGCCCCTGACGGGGCCACCGGCTTTGCCCAGCCCGGGCGGCGGATTGCGGCGCTTGGTCCCGATCTGGCCCCGGTGCCGCGCGGGCTGCCCGGGCAGCTGGCAATCGACCGCCGCGATCCGGGGCTGATGCTGGGCTATCTGGATGCGCCCGAGGCCACCGCCGCGCGGCTGACGGGCGACTGGTTCCTGACCGGCGATCAGGTTCTGATCGATGCGGCCGGTGCCGTCACCTATCTGGGCCGCGACGATGACCAGATCAACGCCGGCGGCTACCGTGTCAGCCCGGTCGAGGTCGAGGCGGCAATGGCCCGCTTTCCCGGTCTGGCAGAGGCGGCGGTGACCGAGGTCGAGGTCAAGCCCGGCGTCAGCGTGATCGCCTGTTTCTACACTGCCGCCACGCCGCTTGATGACACAGCGCTCGCCGCCCATGCCGAAGCCCATCTGGCGCGCTATAAACAGCCGCGTCTGTTCCGCCACTTGCCCGCCCTGCCGCGCGGCGCCAATGCCAAACTCAACCGCCGCGCGCTGCGGGACCTGGGGGTTTCATGATCAAGCTTGATGTCTTTTCCGACCCGGTCTGCCCGTGGTGCTATATCGGCAAGGCCAATCTGGACCGCGCGCTCGAATCCGCGCCCGACCATCCGTTCGACATCGAATGGCATCCGTTCCAGCTGAACCCCGGCATGCCCGTCGAAGGGGTTGACCGGGCCGAGTATCTGGAGGCGAAATTCGGCGGCAAGGCCAAGGCGGTGGAAATCTACGCCCGTGTTGAGCAGGCCGCCCGCGATGCGGGGCTGACAATCGACTTTTCCACCATTTCCAGAATGCCCAACACCCTGAACGCCCATCGCCTGATCCATTGGGCGGGGCTGGAGGGGCGTCAGACCGCCATCGTATCGGCGCTGTTCCGCGCCTATTGGCGCGAGGGGCGCGACATCGGCGATGCCGCCACCCTGACCGACATTGCGGCAGGCTCCGGAATGGACCGTGCCCTGACCGAACGCCTGCTCGCCACCGATGAAGATGCCGAGGCTTTGCGCGCCCGCGACATTCACGCACGGCAGCGCGGTGTCACCGGGGTTCCCTGCTTTATCATCAGCAATCAATACGTGGTGTCTGGCGCGCAACCGCCGCAGGTCTGGGCCGATGTGCTGGCCGAGTTGCGCGCACGCGCACAGGCCACCGGCAGCTAGGGCCATGGTCCTGCCCGCGCCCGCATGCTAGCGAAGCGCGGAAAGGAGACTGCTGATGTCTCACTCCCACCCCCAGCCACGCGCGCTTGGCCAGACCGAGTTCATCGCGCTGATCGCGATGCTGTTCGCCACGATCGCGTTTTCCATCGATGCGATGCTGCCCGCCCTGCCCGAAATCGCGGCAGAGCTTTCCCCCGATGCGCCCAATAACGCGCAACTGATCCTGACCAGCTTTGTCTTTGGCATGGGGCTGGGCACGTTGTTTGCCGGGCCTTTGTCCGACAGCTATGGCCGCAAGACCGTGATCGTCGGCGGCGCGCTTCTCTATTGTGCCGGGGCGCTCCTCGCCTATGTCGCGCCCACGCTGGAGACCATGCTTCTGGCACGGGTGCTGCAGGGGCTGGGGGCGGCTGGCCCGCGTGTGGTGTCGCTGGCGCTGGTGCGCGATGTGCATTCCGGGCCGCGCATGGCGCGGATCGTCAGCTTTGCGATGATGATCTTCACGCTGGTGCCCGCCGCAGCCCCGCTGCTGGGCCAGTACATCATGGCAGGCTTTGGCTGGCGCAGTATTTTCCTTGCGTTCATTCTGTTCTCGGGTGCCTCGGTGCTGTGGCTGACGATCCGCCAGCCCGAAACCCTGATGCCCGCCGACCGCCGCCCGTTCCGCGCCGCCCCGCTTTGGGCCGCGTTGCGCGAAGTGATGTCCCTGCGCAGCATCCGCCTGTCGATCCTTGCCCAAACCCTTGGCTTTGCCGCGCTGTTCGGCACCCTGTCCTCGACCCAGCAGCTGTTTGACCAGACCTATGGCCGCGCCGAGAGTTTCCCGCTGTACTTCGCGCTGATCGCGGTGGTGTCCGGTTCATCCTCCTTGCTCAACGCCTCATTGGTGATGCGGCTTGGCATGCGCAAACTGGTGCGGGTGTCGTTCGCCACGCAGATGCTGGTGTCGGCGGGTTTTGTCATTGCCTTCACCCTGAACCTCTGGCCCGCACCCGAGGTGCTGCCGGTGGAGTTCTTCGCCTATCTGATCTGGACCATCGGCGTGTTCTTCATGGTCGGCATGACCATCGGCAACCTGAATGCGATGGCGCTGGAACCTGTGGGCCATATCGCAGGGATGGCGGCCAGCGTTGTGGGGGCGCTGTCGACCGTGTTTTCGGTGATCCTCGCGGCCCCCGTCGGGCTGGCCTTCAACGGCACACCCCTGCCGCTGATGATCGGCGTCACGCTGTTCACCGGGCTGGCCTATGCGGTGGTGCGCAGGCTCTGAACCCTATTCGCAGGGGCTGGAGCACAGATTTTCGCACGGGATGCCGTCATTGTCGGCGTCGCGCTGCCGATGCCCGCAGATCAGCAGCTTATAGCAGGCCTCTTCGCAGGACGAGATCTGCTTGCAGGTCGTTTTGGCGCAGGTATAGCCCTGCGCCAGCCACAGGGATTGCGGCCTGTCGGATGGGGCCGACAGATCGGCCAAAAGCGTTGCAAGACCCAGTGAAACGGCAAGAAAGACTGACATGACAGGTCCGCCCTGAGGAAAGTGTTAACAATCGTTAACACCTTAGCCTTTGGGCCGCACGATCTTTTCCGCCAGATCGCGGGCGATGGCAAAGGCCCCCTTGATCCGGTCCGCTTCCGTCTTCCAGACGCGCAGCAGCACGATCTTGTTGCCCTGCACCTTTGCGCCCACACCTTCGGCCTTGATGAAATCGACCAGCCCCGCCGGATTGCCGAACTTGTCGTTGTGGAACTGGATCGTGGCCCCCTTCGGCCCGGCATCGATGCGTGAAATCCCGGCGCGTTTCGCCATGGCCTTGATCCGCACGATCAGCATCAGCGTGTTGACCTCTTTCGGCAGCGGGCCGAAACGGTCGATCAGTTCGGCGGCAAAGCCTTCCAGCTCGACCTTGGTCGCAAGACCCGACAAACGGCGATAGAGGCCCAGCCGCACATCCAGATCGACCACGTAATCTTCCGGGATCATCACCGGCAGGCCAAGGTTCAGCTGCGGCGACCATTGGTCATCAATCGGCGACAAGCCGTTGATTTCACCTGATTTGATCTTGGCAATCGTCTCTTCCAGCATCTGCTGATACAGCTCATACCCCACCTCGCGGATATGGCCCGACTGTTCCTCACCCAAAAGGTTCCCTGCGCCGCGCAGGTCAAGGTCATGGCTGGCAAGGTTGAAGCCCGCGCCCAGATTATCCAATGACCCGAGTAGCTTAAGCCGTTTTTGCGCCTGCGGCGTCAGCGGGCTGCGCGGCTTGGTGGTCAGATAGCAATAGGCGCGGGTCTTGCTGCGCCCGACCCGGCCCCGGATCTGATAGAGCTGTGACAGACCGAACATATCGCCGCGATGGATGATCATCGTGTTGGCGGTCGGGATATCCAGCCCCGATTCCACAATTGTCGTGGCCAGCAGCACATCGTATTTGCCGTCGTAGAACTGGTTCATCCGGTCATCCAGATCGCCCGCCGCCAGCTGGCCGTGCGCGATCACGTAAGTCACCTCCGGCACATGGGTTTTCAGGAACTCCTCAATCTGCGGCAGGTCGGAAATGCGCGGCACCACATAGAAGGACTGGCCGCCCCGGAACCGCTCACGCAGCAGCGCCTCGCGGATGGTGACGGAATCGAACTCGCTGACGTAAGTGCGGATCGCCAGACGGTCCACCGGCGGCGTCGCGATGATCGACAGGTCACGCACGCCGGTCAGCGACAGCTGCAAGGTGCGCGGGATCGGGGTGGCGGTCAGGGTCAGCACGTGGATTTCCGACCGCATCTCCTTGAGCCGTTCCTTATGGCTGACGCCGAAATGCTGTTCTTCATCAATGACAAGCAGGCCAAGGTTCTTGAACT
The DNA here is from genome assembly GCF_030656345.1 of Pseudotabrizicola sp. GTDB lineage: Bacteria > Pseudomonadota > Alphaproteobacteria > Rhodobacterales > Rhodobacteraceae > Pseudotabrizicola. The sequence goes on from NZ_JAUSNR010000015.1 coordinate 235,031, forward strand.
TCACGCCCTTGGCCAGCAGCGCATGGGTGCCGACCACGATATCGACGGTGCCATCGGTCATCGCGGCCCGCGTCGCATTCGCATCCTTTGTGGAAACAAAGCGCGACAAGGGTTTGACAGAAATGGGAAATCCGCGAAACCGCTCGACAAAGCTGCGGTAATGCTGCCGGGCGAGCAAGGTGGTCGGGCAGATCACCGCGACCTGCATCCCGGCCATGGCGGCGACAAAGGCCGCGCGCATTGCCACTTCGGTCTTGCCAAAGCCCACGTCCCCCACGACCAGCCGGTCCATCGGGCTGCCCTTTTCCAGATCGGCCACCACATCGGCAATGGCCGACAACTGGTCATCGGTTTCCTGATAGGGGAAACGGGCTGCAAACGCCTCCCAGACCGAATGCGGCGCCTCCAAAATCGGCGCGTGGCGCAGGGCGCGTTCCGCCGCAATCCGCATCAGGCGGTCGGCGATTTCCTTGATCCGCTCTTTCAGCTTGGCCTTTTTCGCCTGCCACGCCCCGCCGCCCAGACGGTCCAGCAGACCCTCTTCATGGCCATAGCGCGACAGCAGTTCGATATTCTCGACCGGCAGGTAAAGTTTTGCACTGTCGGCATATTCCAGCGCCACGCAGGCATGTGGGGCACCAAGCGCGGTGATCGTCTCCAACCCCAGATAGCGGCCGACCCCATGTTCGACATGCACCACCAGATCGCCCGGCGTCAGGGTATCGACCTCGCGCAGGAAATTGTCGGCCTTGCGCTTTTTGCGCGGTTTGCCGACCATCCGGTCGCCCAGCACATCCTGTTCCGAGATCACCGCAAGGCCCGGTGCCGTGAACCCCGCCTCCAGCGCCCAGACCAGCAGGAACACCCCGCCGCGCCCCTCGGGCACTTCGCGCATATCGCGGATGCGCTTGGCATCGCGCAGGCCCTGATCCTGCAACAAGCCTTCCAACCGCTCGCGCGCGCCGTCGGACCAGCTGGCGATCACCACCTGCGCATCCTGACGCAATGCACGAAGATGGTCAGCCAAGGCCCCGAACAGGCTGACAGATTCCATCTGGCGTTCGGGCGCAAAACTGCGCCCCTGCCGCCCGCCGGCATCCAGCACTCCCGGACCGGGGCTTTGCGGATAGGGTGACAGCTGCACCAGCCGGTGCGCGGCCACCGCCGCCTCCCACGCCGCATCGTCCAGATACAAAAGCCCGGGTGCAGCGGGTTTATACACCGTGTCCAGCCGCCCCTTTGCCGTCATCGCCTCGCGCCGGGAATCATAGGCATCGTCAATGCCTTCCCACCGCGACAGCCGCATCGGCGTGACCTGATCGTCCAGCATCACCGAGGCATCCGGCAGATAGTCGAACAGCGTTTCCAGCCGGTCATGGAACAGGCCCAGCCAATGCTCCATCCCCTGATGCTTTCGGCCCGCGCTGACCGCTTCATACAGCGGATCATCCGACCCGCCGACGCCGAATTCAATCCGGTAGGCCTGCCGGAACCGGGTGATCGAGGCCTCGTCCAGAATGACCTCGGACACCGGCGACAGATCCACCGCCGTCAGCTTTTCCACCGTGCGCTGCGTCACCGGATCGAACCGGCGCAAGCCATCCAGCACGTCGCCGAAGAAATCCAGGCGCACCGGCCCCGGATGCCCCGGCGGGTAGATGTCGATGATCCCGCCGCGCAGCGCGTAGTCGCCCGCCTCGGCCACGGTCGACACCGGCGAAAAGCCCATGCGTGACAGGAACCCCTTCAGATGCGCCTCGTCCACCCGCTTGCCGACCTGCGCGGTAAAGCTGCTGGCCGCCACGGTTCCGCGCGACGGCACCCGCTGGGTCGCCGCATTCACCGTGGTCAACAGCACAAACGGCCCCGGCATCCCGGCGGCAAGGGCGGCCAGAGTTGCCATCCGCCGCGCGGCAATATCGGGATTGGGCGACACCCGGTCATAAGGCAGGCAGTCCCATGCCGGAAAGTCCAGCACCACCACTTGCGGGGCCAGCACGACAAGCGCCACCCGCATCGCCTCCATCCGCTTGTCGTCGCGGGCGATGTGGATCACCGGCGCACCGCGCGCCAGTTCGCGCGCCAGCAGACGGGCGTCAAAACCTTCGGGCGCGCCGCCCAGCACGATACGGTCGGGAGAGGATGTCTTGCTCATGGCCGCCTTACCTACGCCCCTTTGCCCGCCCGTCAAGGGCGCAACCCCGTCAGGTGATGTTGTGATACATGCCAAACAGGGCGGTGACGAAGATTGCGATCATCCCGATCAGCTGGGTGACAAAACGGTGCCGCATCATCAGCCGCACCAGTGCTGCGCCTGCCGGGGCCTCGGCCTCGACCCGCAAGGCCAGCCGCAGCGTCAGATAGCCGATCAGCACCATCGGGCCGGCCATCAAAAGCACCGCCTGCGCGAATTCCACCCGGTACAGACCTGCCAGCATCCCCAGCACCGTCAGCACAAAGCACACAAAGCCGATCACCCACATGCCGCCCCGGCGCGAGATATACAGCATCCGCCGGGCGTTGATCCGGGCCAGCACCGTCAGATCCTCCACCGCCTCGGCGTCCTGCCGCCGGGCGCGGGTGATCAGATCAAACGGCACCCCCATCACCCAATGGCTGACCGACGACCACAGCACCGCCAGGGCGATCCAGTACCACAGGCTCGAGAACGACCGCATGTCGATCAACAGAAAAACAAGGGTATACCATTCCAAGATCAATACCATTCCAAGATTGGCGCAGCTTTTGCCTGATATCACGCTCAAGGCTTGCAGCCCCGCGCCTTTCCATGGCAGGCAAGACCAAAAGCTGCAAGCCCCTCACCAGATGCGAGCCCTGCCATGCGCCCGACCGTTGCCCCGACGCCTACCTCCCGCTTTCGCCGCCTGCGCAAATCTGCCAGCCTGCGGGCGCTGGCGCAGGAAAACACGCTGTCGGTGAATGATCTGATCTGGCCGGTGTTTGTGCGCGACGGAAACAATCTGCGTGAACCCATCGCGTCGATGCCGGGGGTCGACCGTCTGTCGGTCGATCAGGTGGTCCGCGCGGCGGAAGAGGCGGCGGAATTGGGCATTCCCGCCATCTGCCTCTTCCCCTACACCGACCCCGCAAAACGCACCGCCGATTGCGCCGAGGCGTGGAACCCCGACAATCTGGCGAACCGCGCCATCCGCGCGATCAAGTCGGCGGTGCCCGACATCGCGGTGATGACCGATGTGGCACTGGACCCCTATAACGCCCATGGTCATGACGGGCTGGTGCAGGATGGCATCATCCTGAACGACGAAACCGTTGAGGCATTGGTCAAAATGACTTTGGCGCAGGCCGAGTCGGGGGCCGATATCCTTGGCCCGTCTGACATGATGGATGGCCGCATCGGCGCGATGCGCGCGGCGCTGGAGGCGGCGGGGCACAAGGATGTGGCGATCATGTCCTATGCCGCGAAATACGCCAGCGCGTTTTATGGTCCGTTCCGCGATGCGGTGGGGGCGACTGCGGCACTGAAAGGCGACAAGAAAACCTACCAGATGAACCCCGCCAACAGTGACGAGGCGATGCGCCTGATCGAACGCGATCTGGCGGAAGGTGCCGATATGGTGATGGTCAAACCCGGCCTGCCCTATCTCGACATCATCCACCGCGCCAAGACCATGTTCGGCGCGCCGACTTTTGCCTATCAGGTCTCGGGCGAATACGCGATGATCCGGGCCGCGGCGCTGAACGGCTGGATTGATGGTGACCGGGTGATGCTGGAAAGCCTGATGGCGTTCCGCCGGGCGGGCTGTGACGGGGTGCTGACCTATTTCGCGCCCGAGGTCGCCCGGGCGATCCGCGACGGGCGGGCCTGATTTGCGGGGCTGATCGGCAAACTGCCGCCAAGACCGCGATCGTCGCATGACAATTGTTCACAAACCCGCTATATATGGTGGGAACGGGCCAGCAGAGCCCTGATCGGCCCCCGCGGCCACAAGAGGCAGAGGCGACAGCATATGACCGCAGCACGTAATTTATCCAGACGGGTCTTCCTTGGCGCGACGGGGGTCACCGGCTTTCTCGCCGCCTGCGGCAACGGCGTGGGCAGCAATGGTGCCGCCCAGATCGACGCGCGGGTGGTGTCGACCGAGCAATATCTGTATTCGAGCTTCCCCGGCACCCGCGATCTGGCCAGCCGCGCCGCCGGCGTGCTGATCATGCCGCTGATCACCGAAGCCGGGCTGATCTATGGCGGCGGCTACGGGCGCGGCGCGCTGCGGGTGAATGGGGTGACGGTGGATTACTATTCCGCCACCCGCGCAACCTTCGGGTTGCAGATCGGCGCCCAGCAATATGCCCATGCGCTGTTTTTCATGACTGAAAGCGCACTTGGCCAGTTCCGCCGCAGCCCGGGTTGGGCCGCCGGGGCCGATGTGCGCTATGCCACGCCTGCGCAAGGCGCGTCCATCGGCAAGGAAACCACTGAAATGGAGCCGGTGATCGCGCTGGTCTTCGGTCAGCAGGGCTTTATCGCCGGGGCCACGCTGACGGGCGTGAAATACAACCGTATCATCCCGTAACCGGACGATCTTTCTGCGAAACGTCCGGGGCCACTGAATGTTCGCAGAACAGTCGTAACCCCGGACGTTTCGCAGAAGATCTGTGCTCAGCGCAACCGGCGGATCAGGCTTGAGGTGTCATTGCGCCCGCCGCCCATCCGCTGCACGTCCTTGTAGAACTGGTCCACCAGTGCCGTCACCGGCAGCGATGCCCCGATGTCGTTGGCTGTGGCAAGGCAGATCCCCAGATCCTTGCGCATCCAGTCCACCGCAAAACCATGATCAAACTTGTCTTCCAGCATGGTCTTGTGCCGGTTGGCCATCTGCCACGACCCTGCCGCGCCCTGGCTGATCACCTCGATCACCGCCTCGCCGTCCAGCCCGGCCTTTTCGCCAAAGGCAAGCGCCTCGGCCAGACCCTGCACCAGCCCGGCGATGCAGATCTGGTTCATCATCTTGGCGATCTGCCCGGCACCCGAGTCGCCCAGACGGCGGCAGACCCGTGCATAGGCGTCGATCACCGGCTCGGCGCGGTCGTATTGGTCCTGCGATCCGCCGCACATCACCGACAGCGCGCCGTTTTCCGCCCCCGCCTGCCCGCCCGACACGGGTGCGTCGACAAAGCCAAGCCCCATCTCTGCCGCCAGTGCTGCCATCTCGCGCGTGACCTGCGCCGACACCGTGGTGTGATCGACAAACACCGCGCCCTTGTTCATCCCGGCAAAGGCCCCATCGGCCCCGGTGCACACGCCGCGCAGGTCGTCGTCATTGCCCACACAGGCAAACACGAAATCCTGCCCCATCGCCGCCTCACGCGGGGTTGGGGCCGCGCGGCCGCCATGCTTTTCCACCCAGGCGTCAGCTTTCGCGGAGCTGCGGTTGTAGACCGTCACCTCGTGCCCTTTGGCCGCCAGATGGCCCGCCATCGGAAACCCCATCACGCCCAAGCCCAAGAATGCTACCTTTGCCATCACATGCCTCCCTTCGCATTGCTCTTTTGTCTGCAATGTCTTAGGTAACAGGCCCACCCCTGCCGTCAAGAACAGGCCCCTTATGCTCAGTGTTTTCCGTTGGATGCTACGGCTGTTGACAGGGCTTGTGGCCTTGGGTTTGCTCTGTCTGATCGGTGTTTACTACTTTCTGGAACGCTCGATCCCGGATTACACCGAATCCTTCACGATTGCGGGCATTTCCGCCCCGGTCGAGATTTTGCGCAACAATGACAACGTGCCGCACATCTTTGGCGCGACCGACCGCGATGTGTATTTCGCGCTTGGCTTTGCCCATGCGCAGGACCGGCTGTGGCAGATGACCATGCTGCGCCGTACAGCGCAGGGCCGGTTGTCTGAGGTGTTTGGCAACCGCACTCTGAAAATCGACGAGCTTTTGCGCCGCTATGACCTTTACACCCTGTCGCTGCAATCGGTCGAAGCGCAGGACGCCCCCACGCGGGACGCGCTGGAGGCTTATGCCGCCGGGGTCAATGCGTGGATCGGCGAGATCAACAACGGCGCGCGCGGCCGGGGTGCGCCGGAGTTCTTCTTCTTTTCCAACGAGATTGCCGCCTGGGCCCCCGCCGATTCCATCGCCATCCTGAAACTGATGGCGCTGCAACTCTCGGGCCACCTTGAGGCCGAGGTGCTGCGCGCCCGGATGTCGATGCTGCTGCCCGCCGACCGGCTGCGCGATATTCTGCCTGATGATCCGGGTCAGGCGATCACCGCCCTGCCCGATTATGCCCAGCTGATGCCGGGCGTTTCCCCCTCTACCGCGCCGCTGCGCATGGCCACCGATGACCCGCTGTCGCCGTTTCCCCGCGTCGATCTGGCGGGGGCGTCGAACGCATGGGCCGCCGTGCCGGACCGCTCGGCGGCGGGCGGTACGCTGCTGGCCAATGACCCGCACCTTGGCTTCACCGCGCCCACCATCTGGTATCTTGCCCGGCTGGAGCTGCAATCGGGCGGCGTGATCGGGGCCACCATTCCCGGCGTGCCCAGCATTCTGATCGGGCGTTCGGCGGCTTTGGGCTGGGGGCTGACCTCTTCTTACGTCGATGATCAGGATCTGATCATGGAAAAGCTCAACCCCGCCAATACCGAGGAATATCAGACGGCCGAGGGGATGAAGCCGTTCACCACCCGCCGGTCCATCATTCAGGTCCGCGGCCAGACCCCGGTGACCATCACCCTGCGCTGGTCAGAGGCGGGGCCGGTCCTGCCCGGATCACATTACGATCTGGCCTCTGTCACCCCGCCCGGCCATGTGGCGGCGCTGTCATGGACTGCACTGTCGGGGGCCGACACCACGATGACCGCCGCCCTGCGGGTGATGCAGGCACGCTCGATCAATGACGCGATTGAGGCCGGGCGGCTGTTTGTCGCCCCGGCGCAGAACCTGATGCTGGCGGATGCCAATGGGATTGCGCTGCAGGTGATCGGTCAGATCCCGGTGCGCGATGCCGGCCACCCGACGCAAGGCCGGATGCCCGCCCTTGGCACCAATGCCGCCAGCCGCTGGCAGGGCACCCTGCCCTATGACAGCAACCCGCGCGTGATCAACCCGACCAGCGGCATCCTTGGCAATACCAACAACAAGACCGTCGATCAGCCCTTCCCCGACCATCTGTCCTTTCTTTGGGGCGACACGCAGCGCATCCAACGCTGGCTGGCGCTGATGCAGACGCGCGAGGTGCACACCCGCGAAAGCTTCATCGAGGCGCAGCTTGATACCGTCTCGCCCGCGGCGCGTTCGATCCTGCCGCTGATCGGGGCCGATCTGTGGTTTACGGGTGAGGCCGCCGCCGACAATACCCCCGAACGCCTGCGCCAGCGGGCGCTGAGCCTGCTGGCCGAATGGAACGGCGAGATGAACGAACATCTGCCCGAACCGCTGATCTATCAGGCCTGGGTCCGCGCGCTGAATGACCGGCTGATCCGCGATGAGCTGGGGCCCCTTGCCGATACCATCACCCACCCCGATCCGGTGTTCATCGACCGGGTGTTCCGCAACACCGGCGGGGCGGGCATCTGGTGTGATGTGATCCAGTCGGCGGCGGTGGAAACCTGCGCTGACCTTGCGCGTATTGCGCTGGATGAGGCGCTGATCGCCCTGACCGGGCGCTATGGCCCCAACCCCGAAAGCTGGCGCTGGGGGCAGGCGCATGAGGCGACGCATGACCATCCGGTGATGGGCGAGGTGCCGTTCCTGAAATGGTTCGTCAACATCCGCCAGTCGACCAGCGGCGATGACCACACCCTGATGCGCGGCCGCACCAAAGGCACCGGGCCGAACCCTTATCTGAACGTGCATGGCGCGGGCTATCGCGGGGTGTATGACTTTGCCGACCCGGATTCCTCGGTCTTCGTGATCTCGACCGGACAGTCCGGCCACCCGCTGTCACGCCATTACGACGATCTGGGCGAACGCTGGCGGCGCGGCGACTATGTGCCGATGAGCCTTGATCCGGAGCTTGCCCGCGCAGCGGCCGTCGGCAGCACGATGCTGACGCCGCGCCCTTAGGCGGTGGCGGCGTTGGTCTTGCTGGCCAGCGTGCCCGCAGGCCACATAGCGATCACCCGCCACGCAATCACCGGCACCGCGCCCAGTGCCAGAACGCTGACCACCACCCCCGCCAGCCCCCAGCCGTTGATCAGAAGGGCCGAGGCGAAGGCCGCCAGCGGAAAGGTGAACGCCCCCCACAGCGGGGTAAACCCGGCCTGAATGATCCAGCGACCCGAGATGATCAAGGCGACGAAAACCGCGCAACCCACCAGCAGCATCCCCTGCGCCAGCGTGGTCATCCCCAGAAGCCCGGCGACCGAGGCGAACAGGCTGGCCGGGGCCAGATGAATCGCCAGCAGCGGGCGCAGTGGCGCGGGCGGGATGCGTTTGATCAGCTGCGCCGCGCTGATGCCCCAGATCACCACCGCCACCAGAATCGTGCCCCACAAGATCCCTGCGGCCAGCCGGTCCCACCCCAGCGGCACCGCCGCCAGCGCCCCCACGATGGAGCCGACAAAGGCCAGATGCCACACGGGGGTGACACCCCGCCCCTCAGCCGGGGCGCGCCGCAGGCTGCGGATCATCAGCACCGCCAGCACGGTCTGCAACCCCAGCCCGAAGATCAGCACGCCCTGCGCCAGACCGGCGTGAAAGAACCCCAGCACCCCGGCACAGGCAAGACTGCCGACCGACGCCGCCGCCAGCCCCGCCCGCCCCGGCAGGGTGCGCAGATCTTCCGTCACCACAGCGGGGCGGCGGGCGATCTTGATGGCATAAGCCACCGCACAGAACAGCCACAGCCCCAGCGCCAGCCCCATCACCAGATCACCAAGGCCCTGCGGCACCTGCACCTCGATCAGCGTGCGTTTCAGCGCCAGCGACAGGCCCAGCAGGCCCAGCACCACCGCAAACACCGCAGGCGGCATCCGCGCGAACAGCGGCAGCTTGCGCGGCGGGAACTCGGGGGCCGGGAATTTCGGTGGCAGCCGCTTGCGGCGGGGGTGGGTGGAACTGGTGGGCATGAAACACACTCCTGTAGGCTCAATGACTAAGCGCATATGCATGGCCGTTGCAAGCACGCCCCAACCGCCGCGCTATCCCGGCAGCACCAGACAGGTCGGCCCCAGCCGGTGCAGCGCCGCCCCGGTGCCCAGCTTGAACCGCGCAAGGCCCGGCGCATCCTCGGTGTTGATGTCGCCCAAATCCAGCACCGTCACCCCTTCGGCCCGCAGGGCCAGAGCGGCCTGCCACAACAGCACTCGGTGCGCCCCCGCCGCCCGTGCGGCAGAATCGGCATGGCCCAGATGATAGGTTGCCCAGTCCCCATGACGGACAAAGCACATCATCGCCCGCGCCCGCCCGCCCTGCCGCCATTGCCACAGCCGCACCGCCTCTGGCGGCAGCGCCTGCGTGAACGCCCCCGGCAGGGCGCGATAGCCGCGCGCCTGCCGCTGCGCGCCCTCGGCCGCGATCAGCGCGGGCAGCGCACTATGGGGGGCCGCCGCCGCCTGCACCCCGCGCAGTTCCGCCGCCCCCAAGGCGTTGCGCCATTTGCCCGCCATCCCGGCGCGCAGATCCTGCGGCGTGGGGCGCAGATCCCACAGCGCCACATGGCGCGGCGTCATCAGGGGGATGATCCCCAGCCCATGCACATCCTGCTCGGGCAAAACGATCAGCGCCGCCGCCAGCCGCGCCAGTCGGCGCAGCGCCCGCCGGTGCAGCGCAGGCTCTACCCGCTGCGCCCAGACCGGGCCGCGCAGCGCAACCGCCAGCCCGGCGCGGCGCATCACCTGCACCCGCGCCAGCACCTGCCCGTCTGCCCGCAGCTCTGCCCGCGCCACCCGCCCGCCACAGGCCCGCACCGCCGCTGCATAGGCGGCGCTTTGCTGCAAGGGGCCGGTTGGCGAAAACTCTTCACAATCCCAATGCCAGTTCATCCTGCCGTTAACGCATAGGAAACTGAATCATCGTTTAACACCGGCATGTCACAGCCAAAGATCACCCCCCGCCTCGCCCCCGCCCCGCGCCTCACGCTCTGGGTGCCCGGGCTGCTCGCCTCTGGCCTCGGGCTGGTGTTTCTGGCGGTGCTGGCGCTGGTGCCATAGCAAAAGGCCCCGGCTTTCGCAGGGGCCTTTGGTCAGGGATCAGACATCAGCGATACAGCAGGCTGATCCCATTGCTGAACAGATGCACCTTGGCCGGATCGGCGCCCAATGCCACCGTGGTGCGGCGCACATCGTTGTGGATGCCGGGCAGCTTGGCCACCACCTGCGCATCGCCGCCGGCGCGCTTGAAATACAGCAGCGTCACCTCGCCCAAGGCTTCGGTAATCTCAACCTCACCGCTGAAAATCGGCGTGCCGGTGGTGGCCAGCAGATCCTCTGGCCGCACCCCGATGTTCACCTTCATCCCCATATCGGCGGCCAGCGTCGGCACGGATGATACCGCCTCACCGCCGTTTTCCAGCTGCACCCGGGTCTGCGCGCCGGTGCCTACAACCTCACCCGCCATCAGGTTCATCGCCGGGCTGCCGATGAACTGCGCCACGAATTCGTTCTGTGGCCGTTCGTACAGTTCCAGCGGCGTGCCGACCTGCGAAATCCCGCCGCCCGCCAGCACCACAATGCGGGTGGCCAGCGTCATCGCCTCGACCTGATCATGCGTCACATAGATCATCGTCGAATTGGGCATTGACTCTTTCAGCTGCGCAATCTCCAGCCGGGTCGCCACCCGCAAGGCGGCGTCGAGGTTGGAAAGCGGCTCATCAAACAGATAGACCTTGGGGTCGCGCACGATGGATCGCCCGATTGCCACCCGCTGCCGCTGCCCGCCCGACAGCGCCTTTGGCAGACGGTCCAGATACGGCTCCAGCTGCAGGATTTTTGCCGCCTTCGCCACTGCCGCATCAATCTCGGCCTGCGATTTTTTGGCGATCTTCAGCGCAAAGCTCATGTTGTCGCGCACGGTCATATGCGGGTACAGCGCGTAGGACTGGAACACCATCGCAATGCCGCGCTGCGCCGGGGGCACCTCATTCATGCGGTCGCCGTCGATGGTGAAATCGCCGCCGGAAATCTTTTCCAGGCCCGCAATCATCCGCAGCAGCGTCGATTTTCCGCAGCCCGAGGGGCCGACGAAAACGATCAGCTCGCCGGTCTTGATGTCGAGGTTGATGTTCGACAGCACCGTGACCTCGCCATAGGCTTTTGCCACATTTGTCAGTTTCAATTCGGCCATGTCCGGGCTCCCCTCCCTTATTCCTTGCGCATCAGACAGAAGCCCCAGCCGCCGAGTGTGACCTCGCCACCGATGGCCGCTGTTGCGCCAAGATCGCCGCCAATGGCGGCCCACTGTCCTTCGGGCAGCCGGATATGTGTTTGTTCGGCCCCAAGATTGAAGGCGCAGAAAATCTCTTCCTCGCCCATCCGGCGGAAGGAGGCCAGATCGCCATCGGCGACCAGCCCGGCCAGATCGCCATAGCGCAAGGAGTCATGCGCGCGGCGGAACGCCAACGCCCGGCGGTAATGGTTCAGCATCGACGCAGGCTCTGCGTCCTGCGCGCTGACCGCCCGGTTCAGATGCGGCGATTTCACCGGCAGCCACGGGTTGCCATCGGAAAACCCGCCATTGGCATTGTCGGTGACCCATGTCATCGGCGTGCGCGCGCCGTCGCGGCCCTTGAATTCGGGCCAGAATTCAATGCCGTAGGGGTCGCGCAGCTCTTCAAAGTCGATATCCGCTTCGGGCAGGCCAAGTTCCTCACCCTGATACAGGCACAAAGACCCGCGCAGGCACATCAACAGCACGGTGTAAGTCCTTGCTGCAGCGTCAGAAAGATCCCACCTTGTGATATGGCGCACCGTGTCGTGGTTGGAATAGGCCCAGCACGGCCAGGCATCCGGGGCCACCGCATTCATCCGCCCAAACGTCTCGGCCAGCAGATCCGCCGTCAGCCGTGTGGGCTGCAACATCTCGAACGGATAGCACATCTGCACCTTATCCCCGCCCGAGGTGTATTCGGCCATGATCTCCAGCCCGCGCTGCGCATCGCCGACCTCTCCCACCGCCGCCGCGCCGTAGGGGTTCATCACCTCACGCAATTTTCGAAGGAATTCAAGGTTTTCCGGCTGGTTCTTGTCAAACAGGTGTAGCTGGTGGTTATAGGGGTTCACGCCCGGCGCGATGCTGTCATTGCGCAGGTCTTTCGGCAAGGAAGGATTGTCGCGCAAGTATTTGTCGGCAAAGTAGAAATTGATCGTGTCCAGCCGGAAGCCATGCACCCCGCGTTCCAGCCAGAACCGCACCACATCCAAGAGCGCCTCCTGCACAGGTTCATGGTGCAGGTTCAGGTCGGGCTGGCTGGTCAAGAAGTTGTGCAGATAATACTGCTCGCGCCGCGCATCCCAGTGCCAGGATGATCCGCCAAAGATCGCCAGCCAGTTGTTGGGCGGCGTGCCATCCGGTTTTGGTTCCGCCCAGACATACCAGTCGGCGCGCGGGTTGGTGCGGTCGCGGCGGCTTTCCTTGAACCACGGATGCTGGTCGCTGGTGTGCGACAGCACCAGATCAATCATCACCTTCAGCCCCAGTTCGCGCGCCCGCGCCATCAGCGCGTCGAAATCCGACAGGGTGCCGAACATCGGGTCCACGTCGCAATAGTCTGACACGTCGTAGCCGAAATCCTTCATCGGGCTGGTGAAGAACGGGCTGATCCACACCGCATCGGCCCCAAGGCTGGCGATATGATCCAGCCGCGCGGTGATGCCGCGCAAATCGCCGATGCCGTCACCATTGCTGTCCTGAAAGCTGCGCGGATAGATCTGGTAAATCACCGCCCCGCGCCACCAGTTGGCATCGGTGCCCATCACGAATTGTTCTTGTTTGGCCATAGATCTCTCACTTCACCGATCCGGCCAGCAGGCCGCGGACCAGGTATTTCTGCATTACAAAGAACACCAGCAAAGGCACCGCGATGCTGATGAAAGCGGCGGTCGCCAGAATTTCCCAGTTGCCGCCACGGGTGCCCAGAAGTTCCACGATCTGCTTGGTCATCACCGTGGTTTCCCCCGACGAGTCGATCAGGAACACCAAAGACACCAGCAGGTCATTCCACGTCCACAGAAACTGGAAGATGGCAAAGGAGGCGAGCGCCGGGAAGGACAGCGGCAGGATGATCTTGGTAAAGATCTGGAAATCAGACGCGCCATCGACCTTGGCGCACTCGATGATATCGCGCGGCAGACCCACCATGTAATTTCGCAAAAGATAGATCGCCAGCGGCAGCCCGAACCCGGTATGCGCCAGCCATGTGCCCAGATAGCCCTTGCCGATGCCAATCTCGTTGTGCAGTTTCAACAGCGGAATCAGCGCCAGTTGCAGCGGCACCACCAATAGCCCGACAATCGCCGCAATCAGCAGCGCCCGGCCGGGAAAATCCATCCACGCCAGGGCATAAGCGGCAAAAGCTGCCACAAGGATCGGGATGATGGTGGCGGGAATCGTCACCGTCAGCGTGTTGAAGAACGCCTTCGACATGCCGTCGGTGTTGCTGGGTTCAAACAGGATGGCGCGGTAGTTCTCGAACGTGAACTCCGGCGGGGTGGCGGCGGTGCTGAAAATCCGTGGCAGGCGGGTGCCTTCGGTTGTCACCGGGCTGGACAGCACATAGGCGCCATCCTCGGCCACGCTCAGCGTAACACCGTCGCCCAGATCGGCCACGTCGCCGGGCTCAAATGCGGTCGGTTGCACCGAAGACGTGCCCCAGGCGCTGACGGTGGCATCGGTGGCGGCAAACAGCCGCCCCTCGATCACAAACCGCCCGTCCACCTCGACCTCGGCCCCGCCGACGCGGATGGCGGGCACCTGACGTTCCTGCGTCGACAGCGCCGACCACCAGCCGGATGTGGCGATCTGATCCGCCGTGCGGAACGATGACACAAACAGCCCCAGCGTCGGGAACAGCCAAAGCGCCACCAGCACCGCCATCGAGATATGCACCGCCCAGGTCAGCCCGGACTTTTGACCCACTACATTGTCCATGTCAGCGCATCTCCTTGCGGGCGTTGTAGACGTTCCAGATCAGGATCGGCGTCACCAAAAGCATGATCACCATGGCAGAAGCCGAGCCGACACCCCAATCGTTGGCGCGGAACAGCTTGTCATACATGTAATTGGCCAGCACCTGCGTTTCCCATTGGCCGTTCGACATGGCAAAGACGATGTCGAACACCTTGAGCACGACGATGGTGATCGTGGTCCAGACCACCACGATGGTGCCCATGATCTGCGGCACCTTGATCTTGAAGAAGATCTGGAACGGGTTGGCCCCGTCGACAATCGCGGCCTCGATCGTGTCTTCGGGCACCCCGCGCAAGGCCGCCGACAGGATCACCATGGCAAAGCCGGTCTGGATCCAGACCAGCACGATCATCAGAAAGAACGAGTTCCAGAACGGAATGGTCAGCCATGTCTGCGGCACCCCATACGGCAGATCCGCGCCCAGCACCCCGAGGACCGAGCGCAGCGATATGTAGATCAGCCACAGCGCCACCGCTGCCCCCAGAACCCGCAGCGGAATGGTCCCGCGCCCCACCGGCTGGCCCGCAGGGCGCAGCATCGGGCGCACAAACACCCATGCGATCCACCCGACCGCAGCGGCAAAGGCCAACAGCCCCAGCGCCGGCACAATCTTTAGGAACAGCACCGACGCAGGCCCGCCCTCAAACGCCAGCCATACCGCGTTCAGAATCCCGATCTGCTCCTGATCGGCGGGGCGGGTGTCATAGACCAGCTTCCAGATCACGGCGGCACCCACAAAGGAAATCGCCATCGGCATGAAGATCAGCGATTTGGCGATATTGCCCCAGCGAATGCGGTCAGACAGTTGCGCCGCCAGCAGGCCGAATGCGGTCGACATCGCCGGCACCACGATCAGCCACAGCATGTTGTTGCGCAGGGCCTCCCAGAACTTCGGCTCGCCCGACATCTTGCGGTAATTGTCCAACCCCACCCAGACATAGCCGCCCCCCGGCACCCGCTGGGTCAGCGACAGGCGCAAGGTCTCCACCACCGGATAGGCGAGATACACCGACAGCGCGATCAGCGCCGGGGCAAGAAACAGCCAGGGCCGGATCAGATTGGCGCGGTTGATGTTGCGCCCGGCATGCGGGCCGGATGGCGGATACAGCACCTTGTCCAGAAACAGGTTGGAAAAGTAGAAATAGCCGACGCAGCCGCCAACCCCGATGATGATGGTGATCAAACCCTGAAGTGCCGGTGACATGGCGCCTCAACCTCCCCCTTTGTGTTCCCCGGTCCGTGGCCGGTTGACCCGGCTCGCATTCTGTCGGTCTGCGCGCATCTGCGGCAAAGAAACCCCCGGCGGCAGGTGATGCCGCCGGGGGTGGTCAGGCTTTACTGCAACCCGTCCCAGGATTGCTGGATGGCATCCGCCACCTCTTGCGCCGGTTTGCCGCCTGCATAATCGACCATCCCGGTCCAGAAAGAGCCAGCCCCAACACCGCCCGGCATCAGATCGGACCCGTCAAAGCGGAAGGTATCGGCGCTCAGCAAAATCTCCCCCATGCCTTTGAGCGTGTCATCGGCATAAAGATCGACGTTGACCCCGGTATGCGGCGTCAGGAATCCCGATTGCGCCATCCACACCTCATGCGCGGCGGGCACTTTCAGCCATTCGATAAAGGCGCGCGCCGCCGGGCTGTCCTTGGTGATGCCAAACAGCGTGCCCGCGCCCAGAACCGGCTTGCCGAGGTCTTTTTCCGCATAGGCCGGGAAATAGAAGAAATCGGCGTCCAGCCCCATCTGCGTGCCCTCGGGGAAGAAGGACGGGATGAACGAGGCCTGACGGTGCATCATGCACTGCGGCGGCGACGAGAACAGACCCTTGGGGCTGTCGCGGAAATCGGTGGTGGCAACGGCCCCCCGGCCCCCGGCGACGCGGCCCTCTTCGATGAACCAGCCGAATTCCTCAATCGCGGCCACGACCTTGGGATCGTTGAACTTCAGCTCATTGCTGACCCATGCGTCATAATCCTGCGGCGTGTTGACCCGCAGCATCATGTCTTCCACCCAATCGGTCGCAGGCCAGCCGGTCGCCCCGCCCGACCCCAGACCGACGCACCATGGTGTCACACCATCGGCCACCATCTGTTCGGTCAGCGCTTTCAACTCTTCCATGGTTTCGGGCACGTCATAGCCCGAATCCTCAAAATTCTCCGGGCTGAACCAGACCAGCGATTTCAGGTCGACCTTGTAGAAAAAACCGTACAGCGCCTCGGTGCCATCCGGGCCGGGAAAGGTCGCCAGATCGACCCAGGACTGGCCCGCCGCGTAATTTTCCTGAAAGAAGGTCGCATCCGCATCGGTCAGCGGGGCCACCTGCCCCAGACGCGCCAGATCGGCGGCAAGGCCGGGCTGCGGGAACACCGAGATATTGGCGGCAGACCCCGCCTCGGCATCAATGCGCACCTGCGTCTCAAAGCTGTCCGATCCGACGTATTGCACGGTCACGCCGGTGGCAGCCGCAAAATAGGCCAGCATCGACTCGACCAGTTCCTGATCGGGGCCAAGCCATGGGCCGGCAATCGTCAGGGTCTGCCCGGCCAGATCGCCATGCGCGGCCTTGAACTCTTCATACGAGGCCCAGTTGAAGGCCCCCTCACCGATCGGAAAAGTCAGGTCTTGCGCCACAGCGCCGCCCGCCATCATCGCCAGCGCGGCAACGCTGACTGTCAGTTTCAATGTCATATGCAGTCCTCCCGGATGACCCCGCCCATCCTGCGGGGCGCTGTGCCAACAGCGGCGGAATGGCGACCGAAAAGAATCGCCCTCAAACCGCTTTGGATAGCGCACTTTTGCCGAAGGCCCCGCAGCTGTCAATCCAATGTGCCTGCTGCTGGTGCAAAGCGGTGTTTTTGCAGGCGCAGCATGGGCCTGTAACGATTACGCCATCGTCGCTTTACCTTTGACCTCTTGGTGCCGTCTGGCTAAGGTCAGCCCCGATTGAAACCGTTTTGGGCGCACCCGCCACAATGATCCTGCCACTATGAACCTCAAGGAACTCGCGTCCCGTCTGGGCCTGTCGCCCACCACCGTCAGCCGCGCGCTGAACGGCTACCCCGAGGTGAATGAGGCCACCCGCGAACGCGTGATGGCGGCTGCAAAACGCCACAACTACCATCCCAACACCCGCGCCATCCGTCTGGCCACCGGGCGGGCGATGGCGGTGGGGCATGTGATCCCTGTCGCCACCCGGCATGAGATTGTGAACCCGGTCTTTGCCGATTTCATCGCTGGCGCAGGCGAGACCTACAGCCGCAACGATTACGACATGGTGCTGTCGGTGGTGCCCGACGATCAGGAAGAAGCCGCCTATCGCGGGATGAAATCCAAGGGCAATGTCGATGGCGTCATCGTCCACGCGCCCAAGCTGAACGACCCGCGCATCGCCCTGCTGCATGATATCGGCCTGCCCTTCGTGGTGCATGGCCGCGCCACCGGGGCCACGCTGCCCTATAGCTGGCTTGATGTGAACAACCGTCGCGCCTTTCAGCGCGCCGCCGAATTCCTGCTCGATCTGGGCCACACAAGGATTGCGCTGGTCAACGGTCTGGAGTTCATGGATTTCGCCATCCGCCGCCGCAGTGGCTATGAAGGGGCGCTGATCGCCCGTGGCATCACGCCAGACCCTGCGCTGATGTCCTCGGATGAGATGACCGAAATCGCCGGCCACCGCGCCGCGCGGCGCATGCTGGCGCTGCCCGACCGGCCCACCGCCTTCATGGTCGCCTCGATGATCTCGGGCATGGGGGTGCGGCGCGCGCTGGAAGAGGCGGGGTTGCAGATGGGGCGCGATATCTCGGTCATCATCCATGACGATGACCTGAGCTACATGAAGAACGGCGAGGATGTGCCGATCTTCACCGCCACCCGGTCTTCGGTGCGCGATGCCGGACGGCTGGCGGCAGACATGCTGCTGGACCTGATCGCCAACCCCGGCCCGGTCCAGCAACGCCTGCTGGAGGCAGAGCTGATCATGGGCCAGTCCACCGGCCCCTGCCCGCGCGCCTGACACCTCAGATCTTACCTGAAAGTCCCCTCCCATGCCCCTGTCACGCTTTGATTTTCCACCCGGATTTGTCTTCGGTGCCGCCACCGCCGCCTATCAGATCGAAGGCGCAGGATTCGGTGGCTGTGGCCCCAGCCATTGGGATACCTTCGCCGCCACCCCCGGCAATGTGGTGCGCGCCGAGGATGGCGCGCGCGCCTGCGACCATTACCACCACTGGCCCGCCGACCTTGATCTGTTGCAAGCGGCCCATATGGATGCCTACCGCTTCTCCACATCCTGGGCGCGGGTGATGCCCGATGGGGTGACGGTGAACGCGGAGGGCATGGATTTCTACGACCGTCTGGTCGATGGCATGCTGGCCCGCGGGCTGAAGCCGTTCCAGACCCTCTACCATTGGGAGCTGCCCTCCGCCCTCGCCGACACAGGCGGCTGGACCAACCGCGACACCTGCGCCCGTTTCGCCGATTTCGCCCAAACCATCACCGAACGCCTCGGCGACCGCGTGGCATCGATCGCCACCATAAACGAGCCGTGGTGCGTGGCATGGCTGTCGCATTTCATCGGTGCCCATGCGCCGGGCCAGCGCGACATCCGCGCGGCTGCCCGCGCCATGCACCACATTTTGCTCGCGCATGGCATGGCGGTGCAGCGTCTGCGCGACATGGGCCAGCAAAACCTCGGCATCGTGCTGAACTTCGACTATGCCGAACCCGCGACCGACAGCGCGCAGGACCAACAGGCCGCCGCCCGCTGGGACGGCATCTTCAACCGCTGGTTCATCGAAGGCATCACCAGACAGACCTACCCGCAGATCGTGCTCGACGGCCTCGCCCCCCATATGCCGCAGGGCTGGCAGGATGACATGGCGCTGATCGGCCAAAAGCTCGACTGGCTCGGCGTGAACTACTACACCCGCCACCTGCACGCGCATGACCCCGCCAGCCCCTGGCCCCATCTGCGCGATGTGCCGGGCCCCCTGCCGAAAACCCAGATGGGGTGGGAGATCTACCCCGAGGGGCTGCACCATTTCCTGACGCGGATGGCAAAGGACTATGTTGGCAGCCTGCCGATCTATGTCACCGAAAACGGCATGGCCAATGCCGATCAGATCACGGATGGCACCGTCCCCGATCAGATCCGCGAAGACTTCCTCTTCGCCCATCTCGCCGCCACCAGGCGGGCCATCGCGGACGGGGCCAATGTCAAGGGCTTCTTCTACTGGTCGCTCTTGGACAATTACGAATGGGCCGAGGGGTATGAAAAGCGCTTCGGTCTCGTGCATGTCGATTTCGACAGCTTGGCAAGGACCCCGAAAGCCTCGTATCACGCACTGGCCCGGGCGCTGGCCCGCAATGCGTAACGCCCAAGGACGCCGCCCATGACCCTCGCCCTTCTTGCCGATATCGGCGGCACCAACACCCGCGTCGCTCTGGCAGACGGCGACCGCGTGCTGCCCGACACGCTCGCGCGCTTTGCCAATGCCGACTATCAGGCGCGCGGTCAGGACATTGCCAATATCCTGTCCGATTACCTGAACACCAGCGGCCAGACCGTCTCGGGCGTCTGTGTCGCCGCCGCAGGGCCGGTGCAGGACGGCGTTGCGCAGATGACCAACCTGCATTGGGTGATCGACGACGGCAAACTGCGCGCCGCCACCGGCGCGCGCCATACCGCCATCCTCAACGATCTGCAGGCGCAGGGTCAGGCGCTGGGGCACATCGCACCGGACAAACTGCGCCTGGTCACCGATGGCCCGAAGGTGCCCGGCACCATGCTGGTGGTGGGCCTCGGCACCGGCGTCAACGCCGCCCCCGTGCATGGCAGCGGGGCCGCCCGCATCGTACCGCCGTCGGAATGCGGCCATGTCAACATGCCGGTGCGCTGCGAAGAAGACCTGGCGCTGATGCGCTTTGTCGAAGCCCTGCTGGCCGCGCGCGGCGAGGTCGCGCATTGCGGCGTGGAAGAGGTGCTGTCAGGACGCGGCCTGATCAACCTGCACGCCTTTGCCGCAGCACAAGCGCACGCACCCGCCGCCACCACCTCGGCGCAGGTTTTTGAGGCTCTCGAAAACGGCGATCCGACAGCCACCCATGCCGCCACGCTCTACACCCGGATTCTGGCGCAAACACTTGCGGACCTCGCGCTGATCCACCTGCCCTATGGCGGCATCTACCTGATCGGCGGCATGGCCCGCGCCATGACCCCGCATTTCGCGCGGCTGGGGCTGAGCACACATTTCCGCGAAACCCGCCGGGTGGACCTGCTGGAGACCGGTTTCTCGATCACGGTGGTCGAGGATGATTTTGCCGCGCTCACCGGCTGCGCCGCTTATCTGCACGCGCAATCGGCCTGAGCGGACGCGCCCCTGCGTCATCTCCTGTTCAGAAATATCCTCGGGGGTGGGGCGCCGCAGGCGACCAAGGGGGCAGACAGCCCCCTTCGCTCTGAACAAAAAAACAATGCGGCCCCTCTTCGGGGCCGCTCCGCCAGATCACCCCGGCAGCCGCTCGCGCAGAAACTGCAAGGCCACGCCCAGCCCGTCCGGCGCAATCCCATGCCCGGAGCCTTGCATCACATGGCCGAACACCTCGAACCCCGCCCCCAGCAGCGCGTCGCCTGCCAGTGACATATCGGCAAAGGGCACCACAGGGTCCTGATCGCCGTGGATCAGCAGCACCGGCGGTTTCACCCCCGCCTCCGCCATCAGCAGTTCCGGCCCCAGCAACCGGCCCGAGATCGCCACCACGCCTGCCAAAGCCACATCACGGCGCGGTGCGACATGCAGGCTCATCATCGCGCCCTGCGAAAACCCGACCAGCGCCAGTGCCTCCGGCCCGATGCCTTCCTCCGCCATAATCCGGTCCAGAAACCCGTTCAGATCCTCCGCCGCGCGCAGCAGCCCGGCACGGCTGTCGGCCTCATCAGACCCGTCCAGCCATGGAATCGAAAACCACTGCCGGCCAAAGCCATTGCCCGTGGTCCGCTCCGGCGCGTCGGGGGCATAGAATGCGGTGCCCGGCAGATGCGGGGCCAGCGGGTCGGCCAGCCCCAGAAGGTCTGCGCCATCCGCCCCGTAGCCATGCACGAACACCACCACGCTCGTGGCAGCCCCCGGGGCCACCCCCCGCCGTGCCGATTGCAACTCCCGCATCACATCACCCCTTCGCGTGCCTTTGCGACCCGGTAATAGGCCCAAAGCACGCGTGCCGCAACCGACCGCCACGGGCTCCACGCCGCGGCCATCGCGCGCAGCGCCTTCTCAGATGGCCGCGCCTCCAGCCCGTACAGAACCCGCGCCGCCTCCTGCAGGGCCAGATCGCCTGGCGCAAACACATCCGCCCGCCCCAGCGCGAACATCGCGTAAATCTCGGCGGTCCATGTCCCGATGCCGGGCACCGCCACCAGCGTGGCGATCACCTGATCGTCGGGCACGCCGCGCAAGCCCTCAAAATCAATCCCCGCCCGCGCAAGCGCCTGCCCATAGCGCGCCTTTTGCCGCGACAGACCCACGGCGCGCAGAGTCTCTTCACCGGCATCCGCCATCGCCTGCGCTTCAGTCAACCCTGCCGCCTCCAGCCGCGCCCAGATCGCCCGGGCCGAGGCGACGGAAACCTGCTGCGACACGATGGCCGACAACAGCGCCGCAAACCCGTCCGGCTGCCGCCGCAGCGGCAACGGCCCGCACAGTGCAATCGCCTGCGCCATCCGCGCATCGCGCGCGGCCAGCCACGCAGCCCCTTCGGTCACGCAAGCCTCGGTCCGTATGATCCGTCCCACCATCGCGCCACCCTGCCCCGGCATGTCGGCACAGGCAACCCGGTCCTTGCGCCAAAACGCCTCTTGCCCACCCCTGCCAAACCTCCTACCGCTTGGCACATCATGACTCAGGATGCCCTCGCCCGCCGCAATGTTTTCGTCCTTGTCGCGGCGCAGGCCGTGCTGGGCGCGCAGATGCCGATGATCTTCACTATTGCCGGTCTGGCCGGGCAAAGCCTTGCGCCCAATGCCTGCTGGGCCACGTTGCCGATCACGCTGATGGTCGTCGGCTCGATGCTCACCGCCACGCCGATTTCTGCCTTCATGCAGCGCTATGGCCGCCGCGCGGGCTTTGTCGCGGGCGCGCTTGGCGGTGCGCTTGGCGCGGCGATCGGGGCGTATGGCCTGATGACCGGCAGTTTCGTGCTGTTCTGCATCGGCGGGTTGTTCACCGGCACCTACATGAGCGCGCAAGGCTTTTACCGCTTCGCCGCAGCCGACACCGCATCCGATGAATACCGGCCCAAGGCGATTTCATGGGTCATGGCCGGGGGCCTGTTGTCCGCCGTGCTTGGCCCGCAACTGGTGAAGGCCACGGCCGAGGCGATGGTGGTGCCGTTCCTTGCCACTTACCTCGCGGTGATCGGGCTGAACCTGAGCGGCATGTTCCTGTTCCTCGGGTTGAAGATCCCGAAACCCAAACCCCCCGCCGCCGGTGCCCCGATCGGCCGCACACGCGGCGAGCTGATCCGCAACCCGACTATTGCGGTGGCGATGATCTGCGCCACCGTGTCCTATGCGCTGATGAACCTGGTGATGACCTCGTCGCCGCTTGCGGTGGTCGGCTGCGGGTTTGAAACCGGCGATGCCGCCGATGTCGTCACCGCCCATGTGCTGGCGATGTATGCCCCCAGCTTCATCACCGGCCATGTGATCGCCCGCATCGGCGTGGAACGGGTGATCGCGCTTGGCCTGATCATCCTTGCCGGATCGGGCGCTGTCGCGATGTCGGGGGTAGAGCTGGGGAATTTCTTTGTGGCGCTGGTCCTGCTGGGCATTGGCTGGAACTTCGGCTTCATCGGTGCCACCACCATGCTGACCTCGGCCCAACGGCCGGAAGAGCGTGGGCGGCTGCAGGGTCTGAACGACCTGATCATCTTTGGCGGGGTCTCGGTCGCCAGCTTCGCCTCGGGCGGGCTGATGAACTGCTCGGGCGGGTCGGTGCAGGCCGGGTGGCAGCTGGTCAATATGGCGATGCTGCCATTTCTGGTGGCGGCTGGTGGCGCGCTGATCTGGCTGTGGCTGCGGCCGCGCGAGATGCGGGGCTGATGGCGCTTGTGGCTGGGTGCGGGAGCGCGCCGCGCGGGAGTATTTGGAAAAGGTGCAAGCGGCAGGGGGTCAGAACAGACCTGTCGTTGCTTGCCAAAGCAGGCGGCCCCGGCGCGCGAAGTCTGACAGCTGCAGGCGTCCCTCGGCCACCGCCGCCGGGTCGCGTGCGGCCTGTTTGAGCAGACCTTCGGCCTGCCAGCCCGCCAGCAAGGCCGGGCGCAGCGCGCGCGGCACGCCTGCCTTGCGCGCCGCGTTCAGCCGGATCAGCCCGCGCAGCGCCAGTTGGCTGACCGCCTGCGGCCGGCCATCGACCAGCGGCACCCGGCCCCGCGCCGCAAGCTCGGGGATCGCGCGCAGATATTGCGCAAGCGCCGCCGCCCAGCCATAGCTGCGCACGGCAGCCTCGGCCTGTGGCTGCGCGCCCAAGGCACAGGCCGACAGCCACATCAGCCCGGCGCCGGTATCCTCCAGATACGCATCCATCGCCGCCTGATCCTCGAACGGATCGCGGGTGATGTCCCAGCGGCGCGCCTCGATCATCCGGTCCAGCACATCGGGCGGCAGGCCAGCTTCAAGGATCAGCGCCTGCAGGGGTGCTGCCACCTCATGCGCGCGGGGGGTGGCGGGTTCCGCCACCACATCGCGCCACCATTGCAGCCGCATCTCGGCGATCATCGGCTCGGTGCTGACCCATGGCGCGCGCGCGACCTCCAGGTTCAGCGCATACAGCGGCAGCAGCCGTGCGCGCGCCGCCTGCGGGGCGGCCAGAACGGCGGCAAACCGGTCCGGATCGCCGCGTTCAACCAAGGCGGCACAGGCATCAAGGCTCATGCCGGTTGCACCCTGCGGGCGGCACAGAAGCGCCCCGGCTCCCCCGGCGTCTTGTGCGGCAGGCCGCAACACGCCGTGTACAGCGCCTCACTCATTCCGCTGCCTCGGTCGCGGGATGACCCAGATCGCGGATCAGCTTCCACTGGATCGCATCGAGCAACGCCTCGAAGGACGCATCGACTATGTTCGGGCTGACCCCCACGGTCGACCAGCGCCTTCCCTGATCATCCTCGGAATCGATGATCACCCGCGTCACCGCCTCAGTCCCGCCTTGCGTGATGCGCACCTTGAAATCCACCAGCTTCATGCTGTCGATACAGTGCTGATAGGGCCCCAGATCCTTGGCCAGCGCCTTGGCCAGCGCGTTCACCGGGCCACGGTCGGTGCCGGTGGCGTCCATCGATTCGCTGACCGACAGCATCTTGCGGTCGCCGATCTTGACCACCACCACCGCCTCGGACAGGCTGATCATCCGGTCATACTTGTTCTTCCTGCGCTCCACCGTCACCCGGTAGCGCTTGACCTCGAAGAACGTGGGGTTCAGCCCCAGCGCGCGGCGCGCCAGCAGCTCAAAGCTGGCCTGCGCGCCGTCATAGGCATAGCCCTGATCCTCGCGCTCCTTCACCAGCTCCAAAATCTGCCCCAACTGTGCATCCTTGGGGTCCACCACTATTCCCGCCTGTGCCAGCCGTGTTCGCAGGTTCGACTGGCCGGCCTGATTGCTCATCGGGATGATGCGCGCGTTCCCGGTCACTTCCGGCGGCACATGCTCATAGGTGGTGGGGTCTTTCAGAATGGCACTCGCATGCAGCCCCGCCTTATGGGCATAGGCACTGGCCCCCACATAAGGCGCCGCCCGTAGCGGCACCCGGTTCAGAATGTCATCCAGCATCCGGCTGGTCTTCAGCAAGCCCGCCAGAGCGTCATGGCTGACCCCGGTGTCAAACCGGCTGGCATAGGGTTCCTTCAGCAACAGCGTCGGGATCAGCGACACAAGGTTGGCATTGCCACAGCGCTCCCCCAAACCGTTCAAAGTGCCCTGCACCTGCCGCACCCCGGCATCCACCGCCGCGAGCGAGCAGGCTACCGCCATGCCGGTATCGTCATGGCAATGGATGCCCAAGCTGTCGCCCGGAATGCCGCTGGCAATCACCTCCGCCACCACCCGGCCCACCTCCGATGGCAAGGTGCCGCCATTGGTGTCGCACAGCACCAGCCAGCGCGCGCCCGCATCATACGCCGCGCGCAGACAGTCCAGCGCATACTCCGGGTTCGCCCGGTAGCCGTCAAAGAAATGCTCGGCGTCAAACAGCGCCTCGCGCCCTTGCGCCACCACATGCGCGACCGAATCCGCAATCGCCGCCCGGTTCTCGGCCAAGGTACAGCCAAGCGCCGTGGTCACATGAAACTCATGGGTCTTGCCGACCAGACAGACCGATTTCGTCCCGGCATCCAGCACCAAGGCCAGCACATCATCATTGGCCGCCGACCGCCCGACCCGCTTGGTCATGCCAAACGCCGTCATCACCGCCCGCAGCTTTGGCACCGCGCTGAAAAACTCCGAGTCGGTGGGATTGGCCCCCGGCCAGCCCCCCTCGATATAATCCACCCCCAGCCGGTCCAGCGCCTGCGCGATCATGACCTTCTCGGCCACCGAGAACTGCACGCCTTGGGTCTGCTGCCCGTCGCGCAGGGTGGTGTCGTAGAGGTAAAGGCGCTCACGCATCACGGTACCTTTCATCTTGACCCAAATACTCATCTTGCGCACCGCCAACACCGCCCCCGACAAGCCAGTCCCGCCGCCTCACCCCCAGAATTTTCGCAGAAAATTCGCTCACTTCAGCGCCTCCAGCTTGGCGGGATCGAAGTTAGGGCCGGGTGAGAGTTTAACGCCGGCCTTAGTCATCTGCACCTCAAGCCCGGTTGCGATAAGCGCCAATTTAAGAGCGTCGACGGAAGAAAAGTCGCGCGTTAGCATTGCCTCCTGACGAACTTTGGAGAGCCTACCGCCCCATTCGTTCAGCAGGTTCTCGTAGGCATTTGCGGCAGACCCATGTGTTGCGAGACGGTGACTTGAAACAATTCCGTTATCAAATGCTTCAAATTCCGCCGCAGAAAAAGATTGCTTTAGAGCGGCGGTATTGAAACCAAGAAGATGCAGTGCTCCAATCAGGTCCGCTTCGCGTTCTTCTTTGAGGTACTTGGCAACAAGTGTCAGGGCCAAAGAGGTGTTCAGATCATTTGCCAAGGCTTCAACAAATTCCTGAGGCGGCTTGGCAAATTCAGGAAGCACCCAAGGCTTGGAGAGCAGATCTGTGCTGAGGAACTTCGCGATCTTGCGCAGAACCGCCTCCGCCTCCCGCGCCTTCTCCTCCGTCCAGTCCATCGGCTTCCTGTAATGCGTGCTCAGCAGCACAAACCGGATCACCTCGCCCGGCACGCCCTGATCCAGCAGATCCCGCACCGTAAAGAAGTTGCCCAAAGACTTGGACATCTTCTTGCCCTCCACCAGCAGCATCTCGTTGTGCAGCCAGTACCGTGCAAAGCCCGAAGCGGTGCCATCATCCTCTGCCTTGCACTCATGGGCGCAGCAGCTTTGGGCGATCTCGTTCTCATGGTGGGGAAATTGCAGGTCCAGCCCGCCGCCGTGAATGTCAAACGCATGCGGATGCGCCTGTGCCTCCGGCGACAGGCTGTCCTTCACATCCTCCCACAGCAGCTTGTCTGCCATGGCCGAGCATTCGATATGCCACCCCGGGCGACCAAAGCCCCAAGGAGACTCCCACCCCGGCACGCCCTCCTCTGACGGTTTCCACAGCACGAAATCCATCGGGTCTTCCTTGAACGGCGCCACCTCGACCCGCGCGCCCGCGATCATGTCATCGACCGACCGCCCCGACAGCGCGCCGTAGTCCGCATAGGACCGCACCCGGAACAGCACATGGCCCTTGGCTTCATAGGCATGGTCCCTGGCGACCAGCCCTTCGATCATTGCCACCATCGCCCCGATATACTCGGTCGCGCGCGGCTCATGCGTCGGGCGCAGCGCCCCCAAAGCATCCATATCGTCGTGATACCAGCCGATCGTCTCATCGGTGATGGTGCGGATGTCGCGCCCGGTCTGCGCCGCCCTGGCGTTGATCTTGTCATCCACGTCCGTAAAGTTGCGCACATAGGTGACGTGATCCGGCCCGTAGACCTGCCGCAGCAGCCGGTACAGCACATCAAACACCACCACAGGCCGCGCATTGCCCAGGTGCGCCCGGTCATACACGGTCGGCCCGCAGACATACATCCGCACATTGCCCGCATCCAGGGGGACAAACTCCTCCTTGCGGTGGGTCATTGAATTGGTCAGCCTGATCGTCACCATATCCGGTCCCCTTACGCACAGCACTCTCCCGGCGCGGGGTCTGGCAACGGTCCTCAGCTTTGGGATGTTGACAAGAGCCGCGCGACCAAAGGTCAGCGGGGAATGCAGCAGCAGATGATGTGCATCATTGTCATGGCGTATCCATACCGCCGCACCCGCCCCGCGCCAAGCCCTTTTCGCGCAGGCCCCTGCGGCGCACGGGGCCGCAGGGATTACGCCCGCTCTTCCAGCGCCAGCCATTCGGCTTCGGCGCTTTGCAGGGCGATCTGGCGTTCGGTCAGCGCCTCGGTGCCCTTCTTGAACTTGACCGGGTCCTTGGAATACAGATCGGGCACCGCCAGAAACTCTTCCAGCTTCACGATCTCGGCCTCCAGCCGCGCGATGATCGGCGGCAGATCATCCAGCCGCTTGCGCTCGGTAAACGACAGCCCGGTGTTTTTTGAAGGTTTGGGCTGCTCGCGCGCCGGGGCCGCCTTGGCCGCAGCTTTCGCGGCGGCGGCCATGGCCTCAGGCCGCTGGGCCGCATAATCCGACCAGCCGCCCGGATAGGCGGTGGCCCGGCCATTGCCCTCCATCGCCACGGTGGCGGTGGCAATCCGGTCGATGAAATCGCGGTCGTGGCTGACCAGCAGCACGGTGCCGTCATATTCGCCCAAAACGTCCTGCAACAAGTCGAGGGTTTCGACGTCCAGATCGTTGGTCGGTTCGTCCAATATCAGCAGGTTCGACGGCCGCGCCATCAGCTTGGCCAGCAACAGCCGTGCCTTTTCCCCACCCGACAGGCTGCGCACCGGGGCCCGCACCTGCCGTTCATCAAACAGAAAATCCTTCAGGTACGCCACCACATGCTTCGGCGTGCCGCGCACCATCACCTGATCTGACGCGCCCGACACCGCCATCAGCGGATCGCCGGTCAGGTTTTCCCACAGCGTCGCATCCGGGGCCAGCTGCGCGCGGGTCTGGTCAAACACCGCAATCTCCAGATTGGTGCCCAGCACCACTGATCCCTGATCCGGGGCAATCTCGCCGGTCAGCATCTTCAGCAGCGTGGTCTTGCCCACGCCGTTGGGGCCGACAAAGGCCACCCGGTCGCCGCGCAGCACCCGCAGGTCGAACCCTTCCAGAATCGTCTTGTCGCCAAACCATTTGCCGATACCGCGTGCCTCGATCACCCGCTTGCCGCTGGTGGTGCCCGACTCCATCTCCAGCGCGGCGGTGCCCTGACGGCGGATCTGGCTGCCGCGTTCCTCACGCAACGCCGCCAGCGCCCGCACCCGGCCCTGATTGCGCTTGCGGCGGGCCGAAATCCCCTCGACCGCCCATTTCGCCTCGGCCTTGATCTTGCGGTCCAGCTTGTGGCGGGCGTCGTCTTCTTCGGCCCAGACGGTCTCGCGCCATTCCTCGAACCGGTCAAAGCCGCTTTCCCGCCTGCGCACCTCGCCCCGGTCGATCCACAGCGTGGCCTTGGTCAGGGCGCGCAGGAACGTGCGGTCGTGCGAGATCAGCACAAAGGCGGTGCGGGTGCTGGTCAGCTCCGCTTCCAGCCATTCGATCGCCTGAATGTCCAGATGGTTGGTCGGCTCGTCCAGCAGCATCAGCTCCGGCGCTTCGGCCAGCAGTTTGGCCAAAGCCGCGCGCCGCCGCTCGCCCCCCGATGCGGTGGCCACCGGCGTCTCGGGGTTGAACTTCAACCCTTCCGCCACCATCGCCACCCGGTATTCCTCGCCCTCATCCAGCCGGCTGGCGGCAAAATCCCCCAGCGTCTCAAAGCCCGACAGATCAGGGTCCTGCTCCATATAGCCGACGCTCACACCGGGCGAGACCACCCGTGTGCCACGGTCCACCTCGACCAGCCCGGCCATCACCTTCATCAGCGTGGATTTGCCAGAGCCATTGCGCCCCACCAAAGCCACCCGGTCGCCGGGCTGAACCACCAGAGACAGATTGTCGAACACAGGGTTCCCGCCAAAGGTGAGCGAGATATCGGAGAGCTGTAAAAGGGGTGCGCGTGCCATGCGCCGTCAGGTATGCGGCCAACCCGGCGGCGTCAAGCCACCTCCCCCCGTAACGCTTGCACCTTTTCAAAATACTCCGGGGGGAGGCGAAGCCGGGGGGCTGGCCCCCCTATACCAGCCGCGGCGGGCGCTTCGGGTCCATACCGGGGGCCGCCCCCGGCACCGTGCGCGCCTCCACCTCCGGCAGATCAAAGCGCAGCGCCACCCGCGCCATCGCCGCCACTGCCGGATCGGCGGAATGCAAAAATGCCACGTCCAGCTCCCCGGCCTCGATCCCGGAAAACACCAGCGCTTCCGATGCCGCCCGCGCCAATGCGCCTTGCGCGCCGTCGGCGACATCCAGAAACGCCAGCATATGCCCGCGCCGCCCGCCGCGATAGGTGACAGCGGCCAGCAAGGCCCCCGATGCCAGCCCCGCCGCCCGCGCCAGCTTGGCATCCAGCCCGGTGATCAGCGCCTCCGGCACGGCGGGCGCATGGAACTGCTCTGGCAGCGCCTCCACCGCCTCCGGGCCTTCGTCCAGCGTCTCGGCCAGCCAGTCCATCGCTTCCGGCGGCAGCAGCATCTCGGACCGGCCCACGCCAAGGTTGACCCCCAGCCCGATGCCCTGCCCTTTCAGCAGCCCCGCAATCACCCGACCCGGCAGCGCGGCATAGGGCGCGATACCCCCCGTAAACCCGGCCAGACGCTCCTCACGGTCAAAGACCAGCACAAAGCGCCCGTCTTCCAGATCAAACACCTTGGGGTCCAGCGTGTCGCCCTGCGCTTCACGCTCCAGCAGCAGGAACATCTCGCCATCGGCCAGCCGTTCAAAGAACCGCAGGCGCAGGGCCTCGTTCTCGGGGTCGGCATGCACGGCGGCATGGGCGGCGTCCAGCAGGCTTATGATCTCAGACATGTTAACTCTCCATCACCCGGGCCACGGCGCGGCGCAGTTCCGGCACCAACTCGCGCGCGAACCATGGGTTGCGTTTCAGCCACCCGGTATTGCGCCAGGACGGGTGGGGCAAGGGAAAGATGCCACGCGCGGCGTAGGTGCGCCACTCCGCCACCGTATCCGTTACATTGCGGGTGCCCAGATGCCAGCGCATCGCCGCCCCGCCGACCAGCAGGGTCAGGCGTAGGTCCGGCAGGTCCGCCAGCACCTGCACCCGCCATGTCGCGGCACAGATCGCAGGCGGCGGCAGGTCCGACCCCTTGGCATCATAGCCCGGAAAACAGAACGCCATCGGCACAATTGCCACGCGGTCAAGATCGTAGAACGCCTCCGGTGACAGCCCGGTCCAGCCGCGCAGCCGGTCGCCCGAAGGATCGGTGAACGGCTGGCCAGAGCCATGGACCCGCGCGCCCGGCGCCTGCCCCGCGATCAGCAGCTTTGCCTTGGGGCGGAACCACACCACCGGGCGCGGCGCATGTGCAGTGGCCGTCGCGGCAAAGCGCGCGGCACAGATCCGGCAGGCGGCAATGTCATCGGCCAGTGTCAGCGGAACAGCACCAGCGCACTCGGGCTCCAGGCCACATCGACCGAAGTGCCCACATCGAGGATCGGGCGCCCGGGCGTGTTGCGCATCGACAGCCGCACTTCCACATCCGTCCCGCCAAGGTAGACATCGTAATAGGTCATGTCGCCGAAATAGATCACCTCGTCGATGATGCCATCCACCGTGCGCTCGGTCGTGGTCTGGCCGGGATACATCAGCGTCAGCGTTTCTGGCCGCAGGCCGACCATGGGGCTGTCGCCCTGCCCAGTCGGGCATTGGTCGGCGTCCAGCAGCGCGCGGCCCAGACCCTTGGCTTCCACCTCGATCTGGCCGCCCTGCTCCCCAATCACCTGCGCCGGGATGAAGTTCATCGTGCCGATGAAATCCGCCACTTTCTTGGAATTGGGCCGGCGGTACAGGGTTTCCGGGTCGGCCAGTTGCGCAATCTCGCCCTCGAACATCACGGCGATGCGGTCCGACATCACCAGCGCTTCTTCCTGATCATGGGTCACCAGCACAAAGGTGATGCCAACCTGCCGTTGCAGCTTGATCAGCTCCACCTGCATATGTTCGCGCATTTTCTTATCAAGCGCCGACAAAGGTTCGTCCAGCAACAGAACTTTCGGTTTCAGGATCAGCGCCCGCGCCAGCGCCACCCGTTGCCGCTGCCCGCCCGACAGCGCATGTGCCGCCCGTCCGCCATAGCCTTTCAGGCCGACCATCTCCAAGGCCTCTTCCACCGCGCGGGCCTTTTCGGCCGACGATCGCGGGTCGCGGCGCAGGCCAAAGCCCACATTCTCGCCCACGCTCATGTGCGGGAAAATCGCGTAGGACTGGAACACCATATTGGTGGGCCGGTTGTTGGCCGCCACCCGCGCCATATCCTTGCCGTCGATCAGCACAGCACCACCGTCGATGCCTTCAAACCCGGCAATCGTGCGCAACAGCGTGGTCTTGCCGCACCCCGACGGCCCCAGCAGCGAGAAAAACTCGCCCGCGCGGATGGTGCCGTTGATCCCGCGCAGCGCGTGGTAATCGCCGTAATATTTGTGGACATCGCGGAATTCGATCATGGTCGGCTTTGGAAGGGCGGGATTGACAGTGCTCACAAAAAGCCTCCGGTATCCTTGCCGCCGGTCTTCGCGATGCCGCGACGGCGGAAAAATTCTGCGATGGAAAGAAGGGTCACCGACACCAGCACCAGAATGGTGCCGAGCGCCAGCATGGCGGGAACCTTAGCCGGAAAACGGAACTGACCGTAGATATAGGACGACAGCACGGTATCGGCCCCGGCAAGGAAATAGGCGATGATGAACTCATCCAGCGAAATGGTGAAACAGATCAGCAGCGATGAGATGATGCCCGGTGCCACCAGCGGCAGGATGATCAGCCGGAAGGTCGACACCGGCCCCTCGCCCAGATCATACGCCGCCTCTTCCAGCGATTTATCAAGGCTCTGGAACGCCGATGACAGGATCGCCACCGCAAAGGGCGTGGTGATCAGCACATGGCCCAGGATGACGGTAAAGATCGACAACGGCACCGATATCGCCAGCAGCACGACCAGCAGCGACATCGCCACGATCATCTCGGGCAGCACCAGCGGCAGCATGATCAGCCCGACCAGCCCGCCCTTGCCGGGAAAGCTGTAGCGGGTGCTGGCGCGTGCCCCGAACACCCCCAGCACCGTGGCAATCACGGCGGTAGAGCTGGAAATCACCAGCGAATTGCGCAGCGCCTGCCACAACTGGCGGTCGGCCCACATCTCGGAAAACCAGTTGGTGGTAAAGCCCGACAACGGAAAGGCGATGATGCGGCTGTCGTTGAAGGCAAACAAAGGCAGCAGCACAATCGGCGCATAAAGAAAGATCAGATATCCGATGGCATAGACGCGCAGGCCCGTGGCTTTCATCGCATCCCCCCTATTTCGCCGGCCCAAGGAAGCGCCGGTTCACCATCACAAACGCCACCGAGATGATCGCCACGATCACCATGGCCGAGACCGCAATCGCCGACCCCAACGGCTTGTTGTTGATCTTCAGCATCTGCACTTCCATCATATTGGCAATCATCGGCAGCTTGCCGCCGCCGATCAGATCGGGCGTCACATAATCGCCGATGGTGGGGATGAACACGATCAGCGTGGCCGCAATCACGCCCCCCATCGACAGGGGCAAGGTCACCCGCCAGAAAGTGCGAAGGCGCGACTCTCCCAGATCCTGCCCCGCCTCCAGCAGGCTGCGGTCAATCTTTTCCAGCGCCACAAAGATCGGCAGAATGGCAAACGGCGCATAGGCATGTGCCAGCGTCACCACCAGCGCGCCGACGTTATAGTTGATCCAGGTCAGCGGCTCATCAATCACCCCGATTCCCAGCAGGCCGGAATTGATCACCCCGTTATAGCCAAGGATCACCTTCCACAGAAACACCCGGATCAGATAGCTGGTCCAGAACGGAATGGTGATCAGAAACAGCCACAGCGATTTTTTCGACGGGGCCACGTGAAAGCTGACGAAATAGGCAATCGGATAGGCGATTACCACCGTCACCACCGTCACCGACAGCGCCACGATCAGGGACCGCAGCATGATCGCGCGGTAAACCGGGCCGGTCCAGACCTCGATATAATTGGCCAGCGTGAAATCCCAGGTGATCATCCCGCGCCCGCCGGTCAGCAGGGAATACAGCACCACCGTGCCCAAGGGCGCGGCCAGCAACAACACCGCATAAAGCGCCGTCGGGCTGATCAGCAGCAGCCCGGACCGCGCCTCGGACCGGCCAAGAACGGATGTGGATTTTGCCATGTCACCCCCTGTTGTGCCCGTCCTGATCTGACGGCCGTGCCGCTGTGCCGCAGCTTTGATCAAAACTTAGTCACAAGCGTGGAAGGCTGGCAAGTGCCCTTGTGCCATCACGCAAAGATGCCGGACCAGCGGCCCGGCATTGCACAACTTCAAGGCAGCAGCCCCTAGCCTGCGATGCGTTCAATCGCGATGGCCCGCTTTTTCAGCTCGTCATACAAAGATGGCACCACCCGCAGCGAGCCCACCGCCGCGCGCAAGGCATCTGACAACCGCGCCTCATTCGGGGTGCTGGACACCCGCCACACCATGCGCCGGGCAACGCCATCATCATAGACGATCTCGGTTTCACCGGCGCGCTTGCGATATCCCAGAAAATCAGCCCCGCCATGCGGGGCATGGAAAGTGGTTTGCTGTCCCATGACGGGCCTGTCCTGTCTTTTTATGCATGTCGTTGCATGCGTCTGCTCGTTATTGACCAGAAATGCGGCCATGCCGCGGCACGCGTCAAGACACAGCGGCGTGAAGGGAAAACGTTACATTTGAAGGCCGGTAAATGGAGTCATCCGTGCAACAGCCGCCGCAAACCGGCCCGGCCTGTGCCGCATCTTCGCCACAATTGCGCCACAGTTCCTTCTGGGTCAGACCATCAGTTCCGCCGGGGGCTGCGCCAGCAACCGGGCCAGCCGCATGATTCCATCGCGGAACCGCTCGGTGGATACATTGCCCGCCAAAGCCACCCGAACCGCATTGGGCGCGCGGCCATGGATCAGCGCATATTCATCGGCCGACCGCACCATCACCCCCGCGCTTTCCGCATGGCTGCAAAAGCTGCTGGCCCGCCAGCCCGAGGGCAGCCGCAGGAAGATGAACTGCAACCCCGGCTGCCAGCTCAGATCAAACGCACCCAGGGCATTGACCGCAAACTGCAACCGCCGCTCCAGCTCTTCCTGCACCAGCCCGCGCAAGCGCACGCCCTCGCCCGATTGCAAAAGGTGCAGCACAATCGCCTCGATCGGGCGTGACAGCGCGAAAAACTGGTGCTGCGCCGTCAACCTGCCCGTCGGTCCCATGCCGGACGGGGCCACCAGATAGCCAAAGCGCAAGCCCGCCGAAATGGTCTTTGACAGGCTGCCGACGTGCCAGACCCGCTCGGGTGCCAGCGCCCGCATCGATGGCAGGGTGGTGGTCGCCACCGAATAGCAGTCATCATCAATGATCTGCAGGTCATAGCGCCTTGCAATCGCAACAATCGCCTGCCGCCGTTCCAGCCCCATGCGCACCGTGGTCGGGTTCTGCGCCTCGGTCGTCAGGCACAGCACCTGCGCGCCTTGCCTGCGGCAGGCTTGTTCCAAGGCTTCGGGGACAATGCCCTCGCCGTCGATCTCCACCGCCACCACTTCGGCGCGGCTCAGCCGGGCAGCGTGGCGAAAGCCGGGATAGGCCAGCTCTTCGGTCAGCACCAGGGGTCGGTCGCCGCGCAGGCAGCACATGAACACAAGGTTGATCGCATTCTGCCCGCCATGTGCCAGCACAATGTCGTCGGCAGACACCGGCCCCAGCACCCGGTCGGACACCCAGTCACAAATGGCAGTGCGCAGCGGCAGTTCGGCCTGCTGGCTGGGATAATCGATCCAGTCGGTATCGTCATCGCCCCCCAGCGCCATCAGCGCCGCCGAAATCGCGGCCCCCTGCCCCACATTCGGCAGGATCGGTGCGCGCAGGTCGACCTTGCCCATCAGCCGCGCCGGATCACGGTCGACAAACAGCGCCTGCGTCGGCCCCAGACGCGGCGCACTGGCCGCGACAAAGGTGCCCCGGCCCACGGTGGCCGCCAGCATCCCCTCTTGCGTGGCCAGAGAATACGCCCGCGCCACTGTGCCCGGCGTGACCTTCAGCTGCCAGGCGAGTTCGCGCACCGTGGGCAATTGTGCTCCCGTCTGCAGCTCACCCGAGCGGATTGACTCGCGCAGCGCACGGGTCAGCGCCAGATATTTGGGGCCATCGTCCTCGGACAGCGTCGGAAGCCATATTGTATCAGCCACAATGTTCCTCTGGCGTGAAAGACTCAACCTTTGTATCACTATCATATGGCCAATTGTGCCATTGTATCAATACAAAACTTTCACGCTGTAAAGGAATGCGTCATGTCTCCCGTCGAAACGCTGGTCTTCCGCCCCGCCTCCCTCCCCCCGCTGTCGCGGTTGGTGCTGGCCGCTGCGGTCCGCGTTGTGATGTGGGAGACCCGCCAGCGCACCCGAAAGGACCTGCGGCGCCTGTCCCCGCACCTGCTGCGCGATGTCGGCATCGACCCGATGACGGCACAGGCAGAGTCCAGCCGCCGGTTCTGGCAGGAGTAACCCCTGCCCCCATGCTCCCCGAGTTTTCCCCGACTGGGCCGGATTTATCCGGCCCTTTTTTTTACGTGCTGGACCCGGGACCCTGTAACACAGGGGCAAATGCAAAAAGGCCCGCCAGTTGGCGGGCCTTTCCAAAGACAGTATTGAAAGCTCAGCGCTTCGAGAACTGGAAGGATTTACGGGCTTTCGCCTTGCCGTATTTCTTCCGTTCCACCACGCGGCTGTCGCGGGTCAGGAAGCCGGCGGCTTTCAGCGCGCCACGCAGGCCGGGTTCATAAAGCTGCAGGGCTTTCGAGATGCCATGCTTCACGGCTCCCGCCTGCCCCGACAGACCGCCGCCAACCACGGTGGCCATCACGTCGAACTGGCCTTCCACGTTTGCGATTGTGAAGGGCTGCTTCAGGATCATCTGCAGAACCGGACGGGCGAAATAGGCCGCCATTTCCTTGCCGTTCACAGTGACCTTGCCGGTGCCGGGCTTGACCCAGACGCGGGCAACCGCGTTTTTCCGCTTGCCGGTCGCATAGGACCGACCCAGCGCATCGCGCACAGCCACACGCGGGGCTGCCATCGGCGCGGCAGGCGCGTCAGCAGCGGTGCCGGACACGGCCGATTTCAGATCGTCGAGAGATTTGATGTCAGCCATGATCACGCGCTCCGGGTGTTCTTGGGGTTCAGCGCGCCAACGTCGAGGACGGTGGGCTGCTGAGCTTCATGCGGATGATCCACACCGGCATAGACGCGCAGATTGGTCATCTGCTGGCGGCCAAGACGGTTGCGGGTGATCATACGCTCGACGGCCTTGATCACGACACGCTCGGGGTGGTTGCCTTCCAACACCTGCCGCGCGGTGCGCTGCTTGATGCCGCCCGGGTGGCCGGTGTGCCAGTAGTAGATCTTGTCGGCACGCTTGTTGCCGGTCATCTGGATCTTGTCCGCATTGATGATGATGACATTGTCACCCATATCCATATGCGGAGTAAACGTCGGCTTGTTCTTGCCGCGCAGGATGTTGGCGACGATCGTGGCAAGGCGGCCCAGAACGATGCCTTCGGCATCGATCAGGATCCACTTTTTCTCGATGTCCGCCGGTGTAGCGGTAAAGGTTTTCATCGGTGGTGTCCCATGGAGGTCAGGCAGGGGTTGCCCCCCGGTAACTCGGATGGCGGCTTATCGCGCATCGGTGATGCAGCGTCAAGCGGCGTGGGCAATATATAATCAAGCAAAATCAATGGTTTGCAAAAGTGGTATTATGTTACCCCAAGGTGTCGGCTGCAATCATCCGCAGGGCGCGGGCCCGTGCCGGGGGGATGGCGGCAATTTCCACCCCGGTCAGCACATGCAGCGTATCCAGATCGCGGTCGATCACCGCATGGTCACTGACCCAGCCCCCCATCGACAGATAGGTGCGCAGCAAGGGCGGGATCTGCGGCGGCACCGCAGAGGGTGCCGCGCGGTCCGGCAAGGCAACCCGTTCCGGCGCGCGCGGGCCGGGGCACCACTGTGCGGGGGCCCGGCGCCCCGACAATGCGGCCAGTGCGCCTGCGTGGCGTGCCGGATCGGCCCCGGCAAAGCTGGAACAGCCAAACAGCAGCCCCACCCCGGCGGCATCGACCATCCGCGTCATCGCGGCCCAGGCCAGCCGCAGGATATCGGGGTCATGCTGATCGGGGTCGAGACAGAAGCGCCCCATTTCCAGCATCGGGGCCGGATACTGCGCCAGCCGCGACAGGTCATAGAACTGCGCGGCATAGGACTGCGCGATTGTGCCTCCGTCAAACACCTGCACCCGGTAGGTGGCCACCAGCGCCCCCGTGCTGCGGTCCTGCACCAGCACATGCTGGGCGTGGTCGTCATAGGCATCCGCATCGCGCCCCTGATCGCCGCCCCGCCCCGCCCGGAACGCACTGTGGCGCAGGCGCTGCGCCGCGGCGACCTCATCCCCGCTGCGGGCAAGGCGCACCTCGTACTGACCGCGCGACAATGGCTGCATGCCGCCCCCCTGACCCTTGGCACCCGAACCGGCCAACCCTAGATATACCGCAGACGCCGCACAGAACCACAGGAGATGCATATGGACAAGGTCGTGAAACCAGATGCCGAATGGCAGGAAATGCTGTCGGACCTTGCCTATAAGGTCACCCGCAAACATGGGACCGAACGCGCGTTCAGCCATGACGATTTTCCGAAAGACCCCGGCACCTATCGCTGTGTGTGCTGCGATGCGCCGCTGTTCGACCAGTCGACCAAGTTCGACTCAGGGACAGGCTGGCCCAGCTTTTACGCACCGATCAGTGCGGAACTGGTGGGGGAAACCGAAGACCGCAGCTGGTTCATGCGGCGCACCGAAGTGCATTGCAACCGCTGCGACGCGCATCTTGGCCATGTGTTTCCCGACGGACCGGCGCCCACCGGCCTGCGCTATTGCATGAACGGCGTGGCGCTGACCTTTGAGCCCGAGGCGGACTGACCAGCCCGCCCCAGCCGCATTGCCCGTGCCGGATCAGTTGTCCAGCAACTGCCCGGCGCTCAGGCGGCCGACATTGGCGAACAGCTGGCTCAGCACGCTCTGGCCCCTGACGCTGCTTTCGGTCACACGGCGCGACAGCGGCACGATCTGGCCGCGCTCCAGCCCGAAGCGTTCGACATTCTGCAAAACGCCGCTTTCGCTGAAACTCAGAGCGACCACCTGACGGTCGATTTCCTGCGGGGCCAGTGCGCCGCGCTGCTGCCAGCGGCTTTGCACATAGAACCAGCCGGTATCATTCAGCAGGCCCGAGGCCGAGGGCCGCCCGACCTTTGGCGCGGCGGTGTCGCGGGTATCTCTGCCGACCACCAGCTGCGCCAGATCTTCTTCGGACGGCACATAGCCGTGGTTGCGGTAGATCGGCGCGCAAGCCGTCAGCGCGGCCGCAAGGCAGATCACGGCAACAAACCGTAGGGCCGCAGGTCTGCGGTCGCGCTGTGCTGTCGTCCATGCCATCCGTCGTAATCCCTACCCCAGTTCCCGCACGACCCGGCCCAGACTGCACCTGCGGACTTGCCAAGCGGGGTATCGCCGCTTAGGTGCCGAAGGATCAAGACCCGTCTCCTGAGGCAAAGGCTTACAGAAGGACGCGGGCCGGTTCAAGAATGGAACGCGTCTTGCCCGCGTCTCTGGCCTGCGCTGTGCCCGTACTGCCCTGTCTGCCCGTGGCCCGGCCCCTGTGACACAAAGGTGTTTCCGCCATGAAAAAACCAAGCGCGCCCGTTTCCCCGCCCGAAGCCGCCCTTCCGGCGGCCCCGCCACCGCTGAGCCAGACTTTCCGCAGCGGTGCGCTGTCGATGCGCAAGCCGACCCGGTTCGACCTGCAACCCGATCTGGAAACCCGCAAGGCGATTGCGGCCGATCTGGGCCTGCTGGCGGTGCCCTACCTGCGGTTCAAGGGCGAAATCCGCCCCGCCCCCAACCGCGATTTCGTGCTGGAGGCAGAGGTGACGGCGGTGGTCGATCAGCCCTGCGTGGTCACCCTTGCGCCGGTGCGGGCCGAAATCACCGAAACCGTGCGGCGGCGCTATGTGTCCGACTGGGTGGAGCCGACCGGGGACGAGGCCGAGATGCCCGAAGATGACACCGCCGAACCCATCCCCGAGGTGATTGATGTCGGCGTCGTGGCGCTGGAATCGCTGGTGCTGGCGCTGCCGATGTATCCGCGGGCACCCGGCGCGGAATTTGCCGAGATCAGCGCCACCCCGCCGGGGGCGGCCCCGTTGCGCGACGAAGACCTCAAACCCTTTGCCTCGCTTGCCGCGCTCAAGGACAAACTGGGCGGCGGCAGTGACGCGTGATCCCCCCCCTGCCGGAACGGTTTGCAGATTGGGGCTTGCACAGGGCCCAGATAAATGTATTTTCCGCGCTTCATTCGGGGTGTGGAAACATGCCCCCGGCGGCGCTATCCGCTAGAAGAATCGTCAAGTAAAACAGGGGCATGTCCCCACTACCCAAAGGTTGCGACATGGCTGTCCCGCAGAACCGAGTCACCAAATCCAAACGTAACATGCGTCGTGCACACGATGCGCTGGTTGCTGGAAACCCCGCAGATTGCCCCAACTGTGGCGAGCTGAAGCGCCCGCACCATGTCTGTGGTGCCTGCGGTCATTATGACGCCCGCGAAGTCGTGGCGACCACCAAGGACGTCGATCTGGACGAGGACGCGGCGTAAGCCGCGCACAGACGGCGCACCCTGCCCATGTCAAGCGGACTGCAAAATCCGGCGGCGGAAAAGCTTGAAGGCGGGGCTTTGCCAGTTAATTCGGCTTTGCCAGTTAACCCGGATTTTACAGTCATTTCGGTTGACGCCATGGGCGGTGACCGGGGGCCGGCGGCAGTTGTCGCCGGTCTTGGCCTGTCTGCAGCCAAACACCCCGATGTGCGGTTCATCCTGCATGGCGACTCGGCCACGCTGACCCAGCTGGTCAGCGCGCAACCCGGCCTGTCAGGCCGGGTCACTGTCGTTCATGCCGAGCGGATTGTGACGATGAACGACAAGCCCAGTCAGGTCATGCGCCATGGGGCCGGCACGTCGATGTGGTCCACCATTGATGCGGTGAAATCGGGTGAGGCGCAGGCGGCGGTGTCGTGCGGCAACACCGGCGCGCTGATGGCGGTGTCGATGTTGCGCCTGCGCAAGATTGCCGGCGTCAACCGCCCCGCGATTGCCTGTCTGTGGCCCAGCCGCAACCCCGGCGGGTTCAACCTGATGCTGGATGTCGGTGCCGGGATCGAGGCCGAGGCCGAAGACCTTTTGCAATTTGCCGCCATGGGGGCGTCCTACGCCCGCAACGGCCTTGCCCTGTCGCGCCCGCGTGTCGGCCTGCTCAATGTGGGCACCGAAGAGCATAAGGGCCGGGCCGAGCTGAAAATCGCGCATGACCGCATGGTCGAGGCGGCCGATGCCGGCGGCTTCGAATTTGTCGGCTTTGTCGAGGGCGGCGATATTCCCGGCGACCGGGTTGATGTCATCGTCACCGACGGCTTTACCGGCAATATCGCGCTGAAAACCGGCGAAGGCACTGCCAAGTTGATCTCGGATTTCCTGCGTGAGGCGTTCGGGGCCGGCATCCTGTCAAAATTCGCCGTCCTTCTGGCGCTCAACTCCCTGAAACGGCTGCAAAGACGCATCGACCCGCGCCGGGTGAACGGCGGGGTGTTTCTGGGTCTGAACGGCACGGTGGTGAAATCGCACGGATCGGCGGATGAAACCGGCGTCGCGGCGGCCATCGGTCTGGCCATCCAGCTGGCCCGCACCGGCTTTGTCGAGCGTCTGGCGGCCCGGGTGGCATCAACCGGCAAACAGGCGGCAGATCAGACTGCTGCGGAAAACGGGGCAAGAGCATGACGATACGCGCCGTTGTTGCGGGCGTGGGGCACTACCTGCCCGCCCGCGTGGTGGAAAACGCCGATCTGGAAGCGCTGGTCGAGACCAGCGACGAATGGATCCGCTCGCGCTCTGGGATCGAGCGGCGGCACTTCGCGGCGGAAGGCGAGATGACCTCGCATCTGGCCAGCCATGCGGCGCGTGCCGCCCTTGCCGATGCCGGGCTGGTGGCGGATGATATCGACGCGATCATCCTTGCCACCTCGACCCCCGATCTGACCTTTCCGTCGGTCGCCACCATGGTGCAGGCTGACCTTGGGATGACCCGCGGCTTTGCCTTCGACATTCAGGCGGTCTGCGCCGGATTTGTGTTCGCGCTGACCACGGCGAATGGCATGATCCTGTCCGGTCAGACCAGACGCATTCTGGTGATCGGGGCAGAAACCTTCAGCCGGTTGATGGACTGGAACGACCGCACCACCTGCGTTCTGTTCGGCGATGGCGCAGGCGCGCTGGTGCTGGAGGCGCAGACCGGCACAGGTGCGCCCACCGACCGGGGCATTCTGGCCAGCGATCTGCATTCCGATGGCCGGTTCCGCGATCTGCTTTATGTCGATGGCGGCACCAGCACCGGCACCACCGGCCATCTGCGGATGGCGGGCAAAGAGGTGTTCCGCCATGCCGTTGAAAAACTTGCAGAAACCGCGCATGCCTGCCTGGACAAGGCCGGTCTGACCAGCGCCGATGTCGACTGGATCGTGCCGCATCAGGCCAATATCCGCATCATCGAAGGCACCGCGAAAAAGATGCAGCTGCCGATGGAAAATGTGGTGGTGACGGTGCAGGATCATGGCAACACCTCTGCCGCGTCGATCCCGCTGGCGCTGTCGGTGGGCCGGGCGCGGGGCCAGATCAAGCAGGGCGATTTGATCGTGACCGAAGCCATCGGCGGCGGTCTGGCCTGGGGATCGGTGGTTCTCCGCTGGTAAGCGACTTAACGAAGCGCTTCAACTGTCTGATCCAACTGTCTGATATTGACTCGCAAATCGTGACGGCGCATCCTTTGCGTCAAATGCCGGGGGGATTTGCGAATGAGCGAAAAGACACTGACCCGAATGGACCTGTCGGAAGCCGTCTTCCGTGAGGTGGGACTAAGCCGGAATGAATCGGCGCAACTGGTCGAAGCCGTGCTGCAACACATGTCCGACTCCCTGTCGGCGGGGGAGCAGGTGAAAATCTCGTCCTTCGGCACCTTTTCGGTGCGCGACAAATCTGCCCGCGTTGGCCGCAACCCGAAAACCGGGGATGAAGTGCCGATCAGCCCGCGCCGCGTGCTGACCTTCCGCCCGTCGCACCTGATGCGCGACCGTGTGGCCGCTGGCAAAAAGAAGTAATCTTATGGCTGCAGGAGTGCGCGGCGCATGACCAAATCGCCCGACGCCTTTCGCACGATTTCGGAAGTCTCGGAACTTCTGGAAACCCCGGCCCATGTGCTGCGGTTCTGGGAAAGCCGGTTTCCGCAGATCCGCCCGGTCAAACGGGCGGGCGGTCGCCGTTATTACCGGCCCGCCGATGTGGCGCTGCTGACCGGCATCAAGCGCCTGTTGCACGATGACGGGATGACCATCCGCGGCGTGCAGAAAATCCTGCGCGAACATGGGGTCCGGCATGTCTCCGGTGTCAGTGATGACCTGGATGCGGAAGATGACAGCGAACTGCCGCAAGGTCTGGTGCCCGCTGCGCCGAAGGTGCCTGAAACCGCCAGAATCATCCCGATGCAACCCACCCGCCGCGCGCCAGAGCCGGAACCGGATATGGCGGAAGATGACTCCGCCGAAGACCTGCCCCTCGCCGCAGAGTCCCCGCCCGAATTTGCCACCGCAGACGATACCGCCGGGGATGACCTGCCCGCCGATCCGCAGCCGCCTGTGGCCGCGCCGCCGCCGCCGGTCATGGCCCGGCCCCCCATCTCTGCGCCCGTTGTGGAAGATCTCTTCGCCCGCACCGCCCCGCCCGCCGCCGATGACCCGGTGACAGAGGCCCCGATGGCGGTCTGGGCGGATGAGGCCGACGCGGGCGCAGCGGCGCCGGAAGACACCAGCGCCGCCATCATCCCGATGACCCCCGCCGCACCAGCCCCGCCGGTGCCCGCCGATCCGCCGCTTGCAGACCCCGGCCCGACCCTTGCGCAAGGCCCGACCCTTGCGCAAAGATTGCGGGCGGTGTCATCCGATGATCTGGACCCGGCTGACCGGCAGCGCTTTGCGCACATCCGCGATCACGCCGTGGCCCTGCGGTCGCGTCTGTCCGGCCCGGCGCGGGCCCAAGGCTAGGCGCGCGTTTTTTGGACCGCAAAGTGATGCATTCGTGCTTGTGCCGCCTGCGAATATCAGTATGTATCCCGGCATGTTCGGGCCGTAGCGCAGCCTGGTTAGCGCGTCCGTCTGGGGGGCGGAAGGTCGAGAGTTCGAATCTCTCCGGCCCGACCATCACCAAAACCGCCCGCTTGGCCCCGTGCCTTGCGGGCGGTTCTGTTTAACGCGTCTTTTCAAAGCAACCGGGGGGTTCAGAATGTCACTGACCGGAGTTCTTGCCGCCCAGCACCTGCGCCGGATGATCGGCGACGGGGCCATCACCGCCACCCCCGCCATCCTGCCCGAACAGGTGCAGCCCGCCAGCCTCGATCTGCGGCTGGGCACCATTGCCTACCGCGTCCGCGCGTCATTTCTGGCCGGCAAGGGCCGTCCGGTGGCGATGCGTCTGGCCGAGTTCGAGATGCACCGGGTGGACCTGACCGCCGGGGCTGTGCTGGAAAAGGGCTGTGTCTATGTCATCCCGCTGATGGAACGGCTGGCCCTGCCCGCTGGGCTGTCGGCGGTGGCCAATGCCAAATCCTCCACCGGGCGGCTGGATCTGCTGACGCGTCTGATCACCGATGGCGGCACCGAATTTGACCGCATCCC
Organism: Pseudotabrizicola sp.; assembly: GCF_030656345.1. Lineage (GTDB taxonomy): Bacteria > Pseudomonadota > Alphaproteobacteria > Rhodobacterales > Rhodobacteraceae > Pseudotabrizicola. The sequence continues at coordinate 279,420 of NZ_JAUSNR010000015.1, forward strand.
TGATGGGTATGATGGCCCGCTTTATGCCGAGGTGTGCCCAAGGTCGTTTTCCGTGCTGGTCCGCGCCGGGCAACGGCTGAACCAGATCCGCTTCCGCTATGGTCAGGCCGTGCTGTCCGACGCGGATCTTGCCGCGCTGCACGCGCGCGAACCGCTGGTCAACGGCACCCCGGTCATTTCCGAAGGCTTGGGGTTTTCGGTCGATCTGCGCCCCGGGAGCGGCGATCTGGTCGGTTACCGCGCCAAGCCGCATACCGGGGTGGTCGATCTGGACCGCATCGGCCATTATCCGGCGGCGGAGTTCTGGGAGGAAATCCGCACGCATGAGGGCCGCATCATCCTCGACCCCGGGGCCTTCTACATTCTGGTCAGCCGCGAAGCGGTGACCATCCCCCCCGATTACGCGGCCGAGATGGCCCCCTACCTTGCCATGGTCGGCGAATTCCGGGTGCATTACGCCGGTTTCTTCGACCCCGGCTTTGGCCATGCCGCCGCAGGCGGGGCCGGATCGCGCGGCGTGTTGGAGGTGCGCTGCCACGAGGCCCCCTTTGTGCTGGAACACGGCCAGATCGTGGGGCGTCTGGTCTATGAGCGCATGGCCGAACGGCCCGATGCGCTGTACGGCGAAAAGATCGCGTCGAACTATCAGGGTCAGGGCCTCAAACTGGCCAAGCAGTTCCGCTGACCCTTCACCGGGCCGCGCGGGCGGACAGCTTCGCCTCCGGCGGGAGTATTTCAGAAAGGTGCAGATCTGAGGCGGATGTCTTGCCTCTGTCGCTTGCACCTTTTCCAAATACTCCCGCCGGAGGCGGATACAAGGCCGGCTCAGGTCACCACATCCGGCGCATCGCGCCCGGTGAACTCGGTCAGCCGTGCCAAAGAATGCGCCGCGCGGATCACCGGGGCCAGAGCCTCTTGCGGATCAAGATCGAGGCCATCCGGGCCAGCGGCATAGCGTTCGAGGTAAACGCGCAGCGTCGCCCCTTCGGTGCCGGTGCCCGACAGGCGCATCACGATGCGGCTGCCGTCTGCGAACAGGATGCGCACGCCCTGCTTTGCACTGACCGAGCCATCCACCGGGTCGGTATAGGCGAAATCATCGGCGGCGGTGATGGTCATGCCTTCGATCTGCTGGCCCGGCAGGCCGGGCAGCGTGGCGCGCAGCGCGGTGATCATCGCATCGGCCTTATCCGTCGCAATCGCCTCAAAATCATGGCGGCTGTAGTAGTTGCGGCCGTATTTTGCCCAATGCTCGGCCAGAATATCGGCCACGGACTGTTTGCGCACCGCCAGAATGTTCAGCCACAACAGGATGGCCCAAAGCCCGTCCTTTTCGCGCACATGGTCGGACCCGGTGCCAAAGCTCTCTTCGCCACACAGCGTGACCTTGCCATCGTCGAGCAGGTTGCCGAAGAATTTCCACCCCGTCGGCGTCTCGAACTTCGCAATCCCCAGCGCATCGGCCACCCGGTCGGCGGCGGCAGAGGTGGGCATCGACCGTGCCACGCCCGCCAGCCCGCGTGCGTAGCCCGGCGCCAGATGCGCGTTAGCAGCCAACACCGCCAGAGAATCCGACGGCGACACATAGATGCCGCGCCCCACCACCATATTGCGGTCGCCGTCGCCGTCTGACGCCGCGCCGAAATCGGGGGCGTCTGGCCCCATCATCTCGGCCATCAGCTCATGCGCCCAGGTCGGGTTCGGGTCGGGGTGCATGCCGCCGAAATCGGGCAAGGGGGTGGCGTGGGTGACGGTACCCTGTGCCGCACCCAGCCGGTTTTCCAGAATCTCCACCGCGTAAGGCCCGGTCACCGCGCACATCGCATCCATCCGCATCCGGAACCCGCCCGCGAACAGTGCGCGCAGGGCGGGAAAATCAAACAGAGTTTCCATCAGTGCCGCATAATCGCTGACCGGATCAACCACATCGACGATCATCCCACCAAGGGTCTGGCGGCCGACCGTGGCCAGATCGACATCCTGCGCCTCCAGCATCTGATATTCCGTGATCTCCTCGGTGCGCCGGAACATGGCTTCGGTCACCGATTCCGGGGCCGGGCCGCCGTTGGGCATGTTGAACTTGACGCCGAAGTCTTCCTCTGGCCCACCGGGGTTGTGCGAGGCAGACATGATGATGCCGCCATCGGTTTTGTTCAGCCTTATCAGATGGCTGGCGGCAGGCGTGGACAGGTTCGCGCCCTGCCCCACAATCACCCGTGCCGCCCCGTTGGCTGCCGCCATCCGCAGGATGACCTGTGCGGCACGGTCGTTGAAATAGCGCCCGTCGCCGCCCAGAACAAAGGTTTTTCCCTTGGCCCCCACCACATCAAAAATCGCCTGCGTGAAATTCTCCAGATAATGCCGCCCAATGAACACAGGGGTTTTCTTGCGCAGGCCGGATGTGCCCGGCTTTTGTCCGGCAATCGGTTGGGTGGGAACGGTGGTGATCATAGACTCTCTCCTTGTGCCGGCCCGTCATCGGGCCTTGCGCGAAACATCAGCACAGACTGCGCCGGCAACGCGTCCGGTGCAGGTCCGCTTGTCAGATCGGGGCGCGTGCTGTCCAGCACCAGCTGCCATGTGGCCGTGCTGGGCAGGGTCAGCGGCACGGCCCCACCGCAGTTGAAATAGGCCAGCACTGCATCGACCGACGGATCAAAACCCTCGGCGGCCATCCGCAGTTCCACCCCCAACGCGCGAAACGCCGGGTCGTGCCAGTCCTGCGGCGTGGGGCTGGTGCCATCGGGTTTGCGCCAAGCCACATCGGCCAGCCCGTCCGCCGCGCGCTTGCGCGCGTGCAAAAAGCGCCGCTGCCGCAGCACCGGATGCGCCCGGCGCAAAGCGGTCAGCCGCGCGATGAAATCGGCAAGCTGCGTGTCAGGCTGCGACCAGTCCAGCCATGTCACCGCATTGTCCTGCGCATAGGCGTTGTTGTTGCCGCCCTGGCTATGGCCCAGCTCATCCCCCGCCAGCAGCATCGGCACGCCCTGGCTCAGCATCAGCGTGGCCAGCAGGTTGCGCTTGCGAAGTGCGCGGGCCGCCAGCACGGCGGGGTCATCGCTCGGCCCCTCCACCCCCATGTTATCGGAATGGTTGTCGGAATGGCCGTCGCGGTTGTCTTCGCCATTGGCCAAGTTGCGCTTGACGGTAAAGCTGACCAGATCCTCCAGCGTGAACCCGTCATGCGCGGTCAGAAAATTCACCGAACTGGTCGCCGACCGCCCGGAATGGTCAAACCGTTCAGCGCTGCCCAACAGCCGCTTGGCCAGATCCGGCGTCATCCCCGGATCGCCGCGCCAGAACCGGCGCACCCCGTCGCGAAAGCGGTCGTTCCATTCATGGAACGGATGCGGATACCCGCCCAGCTGATAGCCGCCGGGGCCGATATCCCACGGCTCGGCAATCAGCTTGACGCGGCTCAGCACCGGGTCTTGCCTTATCGCATCGAAGAACCCGCCATTGGGGTCAAACCCATGCGGCTCGCGCCCCAGCACGGTGGCCAGATCGAAGCGGAAGCCGTCAACATGGGCCACCTCCACCCAGTAACGCAGGGAATCCATCACCATGCGCAACACCATCGGATGCGTCAGGTTCAGCGTATTGCCGGTGCCGGTGTCATTGACATAATGCCGCCCGCCATCGGCCAGCCGGTAGTAGCTGGCGTTGTCGAGGCCCCGGTAGCACAGCGTTGGCCCCCACTGGTCGCCCTCGGCGGTATGGTTGTAGACCACGTCCAGAATAACCTCGATGCCCGCCACATGCAGGCGGCGCACCATGGTCTGGAATTCCCACAGCGCCCCCTTTGTCATATAGCGCGGCTCGGGCGCGAAAAACGCCAGCGTGTTGTAACCCCAATGGTTGCGCAGCCCCTTGGCCACCAGAAAGCGATCGTCGGGAAAGGCCTGCACCGGCAGCAGCTCGATCGCCGTCACCCCCAGCTTTTGCAGATGCGCGATCACCGGATCAGAGGCCAGCGCCAGATAGCTGCCGCGCAACGGCTTGTCGACGCCGGGGTGCAGCTGGGTCAGCGCCTTGACATGCGCCTCATAGATCACCGTCTCTGATCGCGGGGTGCGCGGCGCGGCATCATCGCCCCAGGTGAACGAGGTGTCGGTCACCACCGCCTTGGGCACGGCAAAGGCACTGTCACGCGTGTCAAACGACAGATCGCCGCGCGACGAGCCGATCTTGTAGCCCATCACCGCATCAGACCAGCGCAGCCGCCCTTCCAGCGCGCGGGCGTAAGGGTCGAGCAGCAGCTTGTGCGGGTTGAAGCGATGCCCCCGTTCGGGCGCATAAGGCCCATGCGCGCGAAAGCCGTACACCGTTCCCGGCGTCAGCCCGCCGACATGCATGTGCCAGATATCACCGTCGCGCTCCCGGAACGGCAGCCGCGCCATCTCCTTGCGCCCGTCGGATGAGAACAGGCACAGCTCAATCAGCTCGGCATGGGCCGAGAACACCGCGAAGTTGACGCCATCGCCGTCCAGCGTGGCCCCCATCGGCCAGGGCCTGCCCGCCGACAGCGCATGGCCCGGCAGGCGCGCCGCCAGCGGTGCCAGCCCCGGTGTCACCCGCGCACCTTGTCATAGAGCGCCGCATAGGCCGCGGCCGAGGTTTCCCAGCCGACCGGATGGCTCATGGCGTTCTGTCGCATCCGCGCCCACAGCTTGGGCTGGGCGTAGATCTCGACCAGCTTGGTCAGGGCTTGGCCAAAGGCCAGCGCATCGGTGGGCTGGAACACCACCCCCGTCGCGACACCCGCCGCCAGCGTGGCAGGCGAGGCCCCGATCACCGTATCGGCCAGACCCCCGGTGGCCGCGACCACCGGCAAGGTGCCATAGCGCAAGCCGTACATCTGGGTCAGCCCGCAGGGTTCGAACCGCGACGGCACCAGCACGGCATCGGCCCCGGAAAACAAAAGGTGGCTCAGCTCCTCGTCATAGCCGATCTTCACCGCGACCCGGCCCGGATGCGCGTCGGCCAGCCAACGCATCGCGTCTTCCATCTCCGGATCGCCCGTCCCCAGCACCACCAGCCCGCCACCGGCGGCGACAAAATCGGGCACCACCTGCGGCAGCAGGTCAATACCCTTCTGATGGGTCAACCGGCTGACGACAATGGCCAGCGGCCCGGGCACATCAACCCCAAAGGCCGCGCAAAGCGCCGCCCGCGCCTTGGTCTTGCCGCCGGGCTGCTTTGCGCTGAACGGCACCGGCTCGGTTTCCGGCGACCAGACCCCGGTATCCACCCCGTTCAGAATGCCGCAGACCCGCGCGGCGCGCGTCGCGATCACCCCCTGCAGCCCCATGCCGAATTCAGCGCGCATCAGCTCGGCCGCATAGGTCGGCGATACGGTGGTGATCCAGTCCGCCGTGACCAGCCCGGCCTTCAGGCTGGACAGCCCGCCGTAATATTCCAGCCCGTCGGGATAAAACTGCTCTCCCGGCAGGCGCAATTCATTGAGCAGATGCACCGGCGCCCAGCCCTGAAAGGCAATGTTGTGCACCGTCATCACCGATCTGACCGCCCCCTTGCCACCATAGGCAAGGTAAGCCGGGGCAAAGCCCGCCTGCCAGTCATGCGCGTGCAGGATATCGGGGTGCCAGCCGGCAATCCCCTCCTGTGCCAGCCGCGCGGCCACCCAGGACAGGGCGGCAAAGCGCTGCGGATTGTCCCACCACTCGCCCCCCGGCCCGCCATAGGGCGTGCCCTCACGGTCATACAGATGCGGCGCGTCCAGCAGCAGCAGCTCCACGCCCTCCACCGTGCCCGCATAGACAACGCCCTCACCGCCGAACAAGCCATGCTCGGTCCAGACCGGGGTCATCTGCGCGCACAAGGGGCGCAAGGCGCGGTAGGCCGGGATCAGCACCCGCATGTCCCAGCCGACAGCGGCCAGCGCCGAGGGCAGCGCCCCCACCACATCGGCCAGACCGCCGGTCTTGACAAAGGGCACGCACTCCGACGCGACTGACAGAACCCGACCCTTCATCTGTGCCCCTTCATCTTGACTTAAATACTCTCGGGGGGTCCGGGGGGCAGACAGCCCCCCGGCGGTTCCCGAAAAACCGCCCTATCCCAGCTTGTTCGCCCGCACATCCAGCATATCCTGCGTGATCAGCACGATCCCGCTTTCCGTCCGGCGGAACCACTTGCCATCTTCCTCCGGGTCCTGCCCGACCACAAGTCCCTCCGGGATGATAACCCCCCGGTCGATCACACAATTTTTCAGCTCCACCTTGCGGTTCACGCAAACCTGCGGCAGCGCCACCACATGGTCCAGCGTGCTCCACGAATGGGTGCGGCAGCCGGTGAACAGCAGTGAATTCCGCACCTCTGAGCCTGAGACGATGCAATCGCCCGACACCAGCGACGAAATCGCCGTGCCGCGCCGGCCATCGGTGTCATGGATGAACTTGGCGGGTGGCAGGATCTCGGCATAGGTCCAGATCGGCCAGCTTTTTTCATACAGATCCAGCTTTGGCACAAAATCGGTCAGGTCGATATTGGCCTGCCAGAACGCATCAATGGTGCCGACATCGCGCCAATAGGGTTCATCCTCCAACCCCGCCGTCACGCAGCTGTCGGCGAATTTATGCGCCACCGCTTTGCCGTTCTTCACGATCTGCGGAATGATGTCATTGCCGAAATCATGGCTGGAATTGCTGTCCTCGGCATCGCGGATCAGCAGTTCGCGCAGCAGATCCCAGTTGAAGACATAAATCCCCATCGAGGCCAGTGCATGATCAGGATCACCCGGAATGCCGGGCGGATCGGCGGGCTTTTCCAAAAACTGGGTGATGGTCATCTGGTCATCGACATGCATCACGCCAAAGGCCACAGCTTCCATCCGGGGCACCGTCAGACAGCCGATGGTGACATCTGCCCCGGAGGAGACATGCTGTTGCAGCATGATCTCGTAATCCATCTTGTAGATATGGTCACCAGCCAGGATGATCACATATTTGACCTTGTAATCATCCACGATATCAATGTTCTGCGTGACCGCATCGGCAGTGCCCAGGTACCATTTCGTCTCGTCCACCCGCTGGCTGGCGGGCAGGATATCAAGGTATTCGTTGCGCTCGGCCCGGAAAAACCCCCAGCCGCGCTGCATATGGCGGATCAGGCTGTGCGCCTTGTATTGCGTGGCAATCGCCATCTTGCGGATGCCGGAATTGAGCGCGTTTGACAGCGCAAAATCGATGATCCGCGTCTTGCCGCCAAAATAGACCGCCGGTTTGGCGCGCCGGTCGGTCAGTTCCTTCAGGCGGCTCCCCCGGCCCCCCGCCAGAACAAAGGCCATGGCCTGCGACGACAGCCTTGTATTCGGTTTCGCCTTCATCTTCCCCCCTTTTCTTGCGGTTTACGCAAGACCCCCCTGTTTCAGATAGACCGCCGACAGCGGCGGCAGTGTGACAACCGCCGACCATGGCCTGCCGTGGCACTGCACCTCCTCTGCAGTGACCCCGCCCAGATTGCCGCGATTGCCCCCACCATAGGCAACGGAATCCGTGTTCAGAAGTTCCGCCCAATCGCCGCCCGCAGGCAGGCCGACACGGTAGCGCCGGTCGACCGGCGTCATGTTGACCAGCGCCACCACCATCGCATCGCCTTCCGAACCCTTGCGGATCCAAGCGTAGACGCTGGCCTCGGCATCACTGGACTCGATCCACTCAAACCCCTCGGGCCGTGTGTCATTCACATGCAACGCAGGCGTGTCGCGGTAGACCCGGTTCAGGTCGCGCACCAAAGCCTGCATCCCGGAATGCTGTGGGTTTTCAAGCTGATGCCAATCAAGGCTCTGATTATGGTTCCACTCTGCGCCTTGGGCAAATTCGCAGCCCATGAAGAGCAGTTTCTTGCCCGGATGCGCCCACATGAACCCGTAATAGGCGCGCAGGTTGGCGAATTTTTCATCGCCGTCGCCGGGCATCTTGGTCAGCATAGACCCCTTGCCATGCACCACCTCATCATGGCTGATCGGCAGGATGTAATTTTCCGACCACGCATAATGCAGGCCAAAGGTCATCTTGTGGTGGTGATATTTCCGGTGAATCGGGTCTTTTTCCATGTAGGACAGGGTGTCATTCATCCAGCCCATGTTCCATTTGAACCCGAAGCCCAGCCCGCCATGGTTGACCGGACGGCTGACGCCGGGGAATGCGGTGCTTTCTTCGGCCACGGTCATCACGCCGGGGGATTCGCCATAGGACACGATGTTCATGCGTTTGAGCATGGCAATCGCTTCATAATTCTCGCGCCCGCCATCGCGGTTGGGCACCCATTCACCCGGCTCGCGGCTGTAATCGCGGTAGAGCATGGAGGCCACGGCATCGACGCGCAACCCGTCGATGTGAAATTCCTCCAGCCAATACAGCGCGTTAGAGACCAGATAGTTCTGCACCTCATTGCGCCCGTAATTGTAGATCAGGGTGTTCCAGTCATTGTGGAACCCTTCGCGCGGATCGGCATGTTCATAAAGCGGGGTGCCGTCAAACTGGCCCAAGCCATGCGCATCGGTCGGAAAATGCCCCGGCACCCAGTCGAGCAGCACGCCAAGGCCCTTTTTATGCGCCGCATCAACAAAGGCCCGGAACTCCGGCGGGGTGCCGTGGCGGATGGTGGGGGCGAACAGGCCGACCGGCTGATACCCCCATGACCCGTCAAACGGATATTCGCTGACCGGCATCAGCTCGATGTGGGTGAAGCCCATATCAACAGCATAATCAACGAGTTGCTCGGCCAACTCAATGTAGGACAGCATCCGGTCGCCCGGGGCGCGGCGCCATGACGCCAGATGCACTTCGTAGACCGAGATCGGGGCGTCGATGGTCTGGCGGGCGTGGCGGGTCTGCATCCACTGCGCATCATCAAAGCCGCCCGAAATTGTCCTGACAACAGAAGCATTTGCAGGCGGATGTTCAGACCCGAAGCCAACCGGATCGGCCTTGAGCGGCAACAGCTGCCCCCACGGGCCGCGCAACTCGTATTTATAGGTCGCCCCTTCGCCCAGATCGGGCACAAAGGTTTCCCAAACGCCGGTAGCACCCCGTCGGCGCATCGGGTGGCGGCGGCCGTCCCAGATGTTGAAATCGCCCACCACCGAAACCCGCTCGGCATTCGGGGCCCAGACCGCAAAATGCGTGCCCGAAACACCTTCATGGTCAATCACATGCGCGCCCAGCACCTGCCACAACCGTTTGTGGGTGCCCTCGCCAAGCAGGTATTCATCCAGCTCGCCCAGCACCGGGCCAAAGCGGAACGGATCTTCAAATTCCCATGTGGTGCCATGGCCGGTGGCGCGCAGCCGGTACGCCCCCTTGCGCGGCAGTGTGGCGATGAAAAGCCCCTGCCCCCAATGGGTTGCCTGCACATCCTGACCTGATTTCCCGGTCAGGACCCACAGCTCGTCTGCGCCCGGCACAAAGGCTGTCACCACCCATTTGCCACCGCGTTTGTGCTGGCCCAGGACTGAGAACGGGTCGCCGTGCCGCGCCTCGACGATGGCAAAAGCCACGCCGTCGTCGATCAGGTGTTCGGCCATGCTGGCTCCTCCCAAAGTCAGCGCGCCCGGACCGGCCCCGGCGCTAAAGCGCCGATGACAGGTTCCAGACGTCTTTCATATAGCTGCGGATGGTGCGGTCAGAAGAAAAGAACCCTGACCGCGCCGTGTTCAGGGCCGCCATTTTCACCCAGTTGTCGCGGTCGGCATAGGCGGTATCAACCCGCGCCTGCGCAGCATCAAAGGCGTCGAAGTCACTGGCAACAAGGAAATAATCGTGATGCCAGACCCGGTGGACCAAATCATGATAGCGCCCTTTGTCCTGCGGGCAGAACCGACCTTCGGCGATCATCTGCAGCACATCCTGCAAGGTCTGGCTTGCCTCAATCGCCTTGCGGGCGTGGTCGGGGTCTTGCCGGCGGGCCATCGCCTGTTCGGTGGTCATGCCGAACAGGAAGAAGTTCTCTTCCCCAACCTCTTGCAAAATCTCGACATTCGCGCCGTCCAGCGTGCCGATGGTGGGGGCGCCGTTGATCATGAACTTCATGTTGCCGGTGCCCGACGCCTCTTTCCCGGCGGTCGAGATCTGTTCGGACAGATCCGCCGCAGGGATCAGCCGTTCGGCCATCGAGACGTTGTAATTGGCCGGATAGACGATTTTCAAAAGGTCCCCACTGATGGGGTCGTTGTTAATAACCTCGGCCACATCATTGATAAGGCGGATGATTTCCTTGGCCACCGCATAACCGGGCGCGGCCTTGCCGCCAAAGATCTTGACCCGCGGCACCCAAGGTGCATTGGGGTTCTGCTTGATCGCTTCCCAATGACCGATGGTCTGCAGGATGTTCAGCAGCTGGCGCTTGTATTCGTGAATCCGCTTGATCTGCACATCGAACAGCGCATCGGGGCTGACGGTGATGCCTTCGTGGCTGGCCAGCCAGTTCGACAGCGCCACCTTGTTCGCCCGTTTGGCTGCATCAAAGTCGGCTCGGAAGGCTTTGGTCTTGATGGGTTTTTCCAGACCTTTCAACAGATCCAGATCGGCTTCCCAGCCAGACCCGATGGTATCGGTGATCAGACCCGACAGCGGCTTGTTGCACATTTTCAGCCAGCGGCGCGGGGTCACGCCATTGGTCTGGTTCACGATGCGGTCAGGGTGCAGGGCGTGCAGTTCGGGGAACAGGTTCTTCTTGATCAGGTCGGAATGCAGCGCCGAGACGCCGTTCACCTTATGCGCCATGATGAACGCCAGCTCACCCATCCGCACCTCGTGGTGCTTGACGATGCCGACGTAATGCGGGCGGCTGTGGTGTTCGGTTTTGTGCCAGTGGTCGATCTGTTCTACGATCTGCATATGGCGCGGCAGGACGTTGCCGAAGGTGAAGGTGGCCCACCGCTCCAGCGCTTCGGGCAGCAGGGTGTGGTTGGTATAGCCAAGGCAGGCCCGCGCCACCGGCAGCGCCTGATCAAACGGCATGTCATGTTCATCGACCAGCAGGCGGATCAGCTCCGGCCCGGCAATCGCCGGGTGGGTGTCGTTCATCTGGATCGCCACATGATCGGGCAGCTTGCGCAGGTCGGTTTCCGAGGCGAGAAAGCGGCGCAGGATGTCCTGCAGCGCGGCAGAAGTCAGGAAAAATTCCTGCTTCAGCCGCAGCTCTTTGCCCTGATAGGTGGTGTCATCGGGATAGAGCACGCGCGACAGCGTGCGGGCCAACGCTTCGGGTTCCGCCGCCGCCGCGTAATCGCCCCGGTTGAAACGGTCGAGGTCGAACATCGCGGTGGGCAGCGCGCCCCACAGCCGCAGCGTGTTGGCCCATTTGCCCTGCCAGCCGACAACCGGCGTATCATGCGCCGAGGCAACCACGGTTTCGCCCGGCACCCACAGATCGCGGCCGCCCTTGTGTTCCACGTGGCCCTTGAACGGGATCACATAGGCGGCTTCGGGCCGGGTAAATTCCCAAGGGTGGTCCTGCTTGAGCCAGTCTTCCGGCGCTTCGACCTGACGCCCGCCTTCAAAGCGCTGGCGGAACAGCCCGTGTTCGTAGCGGATGCCGTAGCCATAGGCCGGGCAGCCCAGTGTGGCCATCGATTCCATGAAACAGGCCGCCAGCCGCCCCAGCCCGCCGTTGCCAAGGGCGGCGTCCGGCTCATCCTCGATGATGGTGCGGAAATCCTGCCCGAACCCGGCCATCACCTCTTCGGCCTGATCGCGCAGGCCCAGGTTGACGGTGGCATCTTCCAGAATCCGCCCGATCAGGAATTCCATCGACAGATAATACACCCGCTTGTGCCCGGTGGCCCAGGTCTTGCGGGTCGAGGCGAACCACGGTTCGACAATCTGATCACGGATCGCGAAAGACAGCGCCATCCGCCAGTCGTAGGTGCTGGCGTGATCTGCGTCCTTGCCCAGCGTAAAGGCCAGATGCCGCAGGATATTGGCTTTCAACGAGGTCGGAGCGGAGCTGAGATCGTTCATCGGGTTCCACAGGTTTGGGTTGCGGCAGATCAGGTTCAGGCTAGACCCATGACAGCCGGGGTCAAGCGCCCGCAGTTTGCCATTGGCCGTCCCCCGGCGCTGTGTCGCAAAGACTGTCCTGAGAATTAGCGCAAAGAGCGGGTGAAAGCACGGGTTTAAAACGCTTTGCTTTCAAGTATTTAATTTTCTCAAAGCGCTTTGAAGGCGCAGGCCCGGGCCGGAGTCCATTGCCTGCGGGCAAACCGCTGCAACCGCAGCACCGCTCAAACGATGGGCAAAAGGTCTGTTTGCGCAGCACAGTCCATGCGCGACAGAACCCCTTGCGCCGTTAACGAATTGATCTGGATCATGGCCCGCAGTGCTGCGTCTGCGCATCCTCCGGCACACCCTCAGCCCCCACAGGCCCGCAGATGCGACTGACCACCCGCACCAATCTTGCCATGCGCACGCTGATGTTCTGCGCCGCCAATCCCGACCGCATCGTGCGCAAGCGCGAAATTGCGCTGGCCTGCAACGCCAGCGAGAACCATCTGGCGCAGGTGATCCATCTGCTGGCACAGACCGGCTATCTGCGCACGGTGCGGGGCCGGACCGGGGGGTTGATGCTGGGGTGCAGCGCGGACGACATCACCGTGGGGGCCGTGTTTCGCCGGTTCGAATCCGGCCTGCCCTTTGCCGAATGTTTCTCGCCCGGCGAATGTGCCTGCCCTCTGGTCGGGTCCTGCCGGTTGAAGACAACCCTCAGCACGGCGCTGGATGCGTTCTATGCCGGGCTGGACAGCGTGACGCTGACCGACCTGATGCGCGACAATGCGGATCTGAACCGCCTGCTGCAGGTCTGCTGACCGGCCCGGTTAGTGCGCGGGTTTGCCGGTGAGCGCCGCCCAAAGCGGCGCGATGACACGGGTGACGACCGGAATCAGCACCAGCCCCAGTGCCAGCCCGAAGATCCCGTCCATCACCGCCTTGGCGATCCATGTCACGGCCGCACCGGCCTGCGGCAGCATGGCCCCGGCGATGGCCGCAAGGTCGTGGATATGGTGGCCCAGCCAGCCGAACCCCAGCTCCTCCATCCCGTGAATCACAATCGAGCCACCGACCCACAGCATGGCCAGCGTGCCCACCAGTGACAGCACGGAGAGCAGGTTCGGCATCAGCCGCACCAATCCGCGCCCGATGCTGCGCAGGGTGCCGCTGCGCCCCGTGGTGGCCATGTGCAGCCCGACATCATCCATCTTCACGATCAGCGCCACCGCGCCATAGACCGCGATGGTGATCACGATGCCGACCACGGCCAGCGTGATCGCCTCAAGCCAGATCGTGCTGTCGGGTATGGCGGCAAGCGCAATGGTCATGATCTCGGCGGACAGGATGAAATCGGTCTTGATCGCCCCGGCAACATTCGCCTCTTCCAGCTGCGCCGGGGTGCCGGTGGCGAAATCCGCCTCAACCTCTGCATCGGCGTGCGGAAACAGCGCGTGGAACACCTTTTCCGCGCCTTCAAAGCACAGATAGGCCCCGCCCAGCATCAACAGCGGCGTGATTGCCTGCGGCAGAAACGCCTGCAACAAAAGCAAGCCCGGCAGCAGGATCACGATCTTGTTGCGCACAGACCCCAGCGCGATGCGCCAGATCATCGGCAATTCGCGGTCGGCGGAAAAGCCGGTGACATATTTCGGCGTCACCGCCGCATCGTCGATCACCACCCCGGCGGCCTTTGCCCCCGCCTTGGCCGCCGCCGCCGCGATATCATCGACTGACGCCGCCGCCACCTTGGCGATGGCGGCCACATCATCCAGCAAGGCCAGCAAACCGCTCATCATCGCACCCCGTACCAATGGTGCATGCTTATCCGATTCCATGGCCGCCGCAATCGCCCCGATGCAAAGGCAGCTGAAGTGCAGACGTTACAAAACCTTCAGCAAACCAGTGCGTTGCCGTCATGAAACCGAGGCAAGTGTCCTTGCGTGAAACATCCGGCCGCAATGGCGGCCATTTGCCCTGTTATCAAGGAGATCGCGATGATCCGACTGACCGCCCTGTCTACCACCGCCCTTGTGCTGCTGGCCCTGCCACAGGCCGGTTTTGCCGCGCCCTGCACCTTTGGCCTTGATCCGCTGGCCCCCACCATCACCTGCAGCGCGCCGGACAGCAATCCTGTCAGCGCGTCGCAAAGCAATCTTGCCATTGCGGTCACCCCGACCGGCAGCGTCACCAGCACCAACCGCAGCACATCGCCCTTTTCCGTTTCCGGCACCGATGTCAGCATCGTCAACCAAGGCACCATCGCCAACACCGACACCCGCAACAACACCAATGCCATTGAGGCGACCGGCACCGGGCTGACCATTGAGAATTCGGGCACGATTTCCAGCGGCGACCGCGCCATCCATGCGCTGATCGGATTTGGCGGCGGGCTGGTCGTGACCAACACGGCAGACGGCGTGATCGAGTCGCGTCGCCAGACCATCCGCACCGAAGACAATGCACCGGGGTCTGTGGTGACGAACTACGGCACCATTTCCTCGCTGGAAGGCCGGGCGCTGCAATTGCGCGGTCAGGGCACCACCGTGACCAATTACGGCACGATGACCGGCGGCGAAGAGGTGATCGAGGCGCGCGATGATTTCACGCTGACCAATTATGGCACCATCATCCTGCGCGATGGCATCTATGATGAAGATGGCGTGCAGTTCGCCTCGGGCACCGTGAACAACCATGGCACCATTCAGGGCAGCGATGACGGCATCGACATCGACGAAGGCTTCATCCACAACCACGCCACCGGCCGCATCATCTCGACCGGAACCACCGGCCATGGCATCGACATCGACCCGGTGTTCGACAATGGCCGGGATGCGATCCGCCCGTCGGGCACGGTGACCATCGTCAACGAAGGCTATATTGAGGGCCCCGCCGCCATCGGCTCAGACGAAGCGGCGGCCAACAGTGTTCATGTCACCAACAGCGGCACCCTTGTGGGGCGCGATGGATACGCCATCAAGTTCGCGCCGGTTCAGGGCGACAGCTTTGTGTCGCTGACCGGCAACAGCGTGGTGACCGGCGGCATCCTGTTCGGTGCGGGCAATGATGTGCTGGAGATCAGGTCGCTGACCTCTGGCCTGCTGTTTGACGGGCTGGCCGATGGTGGTGCGGGGCAGAACACGTTGCGTTTTTCCGATTATCTGCTGGGCGATCTGGCCACCTTCAAGGTGCTTGATGGCATCGTGTCCTTTGGCCTGAACACCGTTGCGGGTCAGGTCTTTGCGCAGGTCACCAACTTTGACAACTGGATCTTTGGCAATGGCCAGAGCTTCGCCACCGCCGAACTGGCAGGCACCTTTGCCCCGGTCCCGGTTCCGGTGCCGGCCAGTCTGCCGCTGTTGCTGGGCGCTTTGGCGGGTCTGACTGCCCTGCGCCGCCGCAAGCGCTAGGCTCGCACTGGCTGCCCCCGGATCGCCCCCGGGGGCAGACTGCCGCCCAAACCCGCAGCATCGTTAGCGCAAACACCGCAGGTTTGCGCTAACATCATGATAGTAATGTGTTTTTGATCTTTGCACGCCCTGCCCTGCCCTGTATCCCACCCAAGGATCGTTCAGTCAGGAGAGTGCCATGACCATCACCGTCGCCATCAATGGCTTTGGCCGCATCGGGCGTTGCACACTGGCGCATATCGCGGAATCGAACCGCAACGATGTGCAGGTGGTGGCGATCAACGCCACCGGGCCGATTGAAACCAATGCGCATCTGCTGAAATACGACTCGGTGCATGGCCGCTTTCCGGGTGTGATCAAGGTCAGCGGCAATACGCTGGATCTGGGCCGTGGCCCGATCCGGGTGCAAAGCACCTATGAGCCGTCGGAACTGGACTGGGACGGGGTGGATGTGGTGCTGGAATGCACCGGCAAGTTCAATGACCGCGACCGCGCCGCCGTGCACCTGACGCGCGGGGCAAAGCGGGTGCTGATCAGCGCGCCTGCGAAACGTGCCGATATGACCGTGGTCTACGGCGTCAACCACCGCGCGCTGACGCCCGATCATCACGTCGTGTCGAACGGGTCGTGCACCACCAATTGCCTTGCCCCGCTGGCCAAGGTTTTGAACGACGCCATCGGCATCGAATCCGGCATCATGACCACGATTCACAGCTATACCGGCGACCAGCCCACGCTGGACCGCCGCCACAAAGACCTGTACCGCGCCCGCGCCGCCAGCATGGCGATGATCCCCACCACCACCGGCGCTGCCAAGGCACTGGGCGAGGTGTTGCCGGAACTGGCGGGCAAGCTGGACGGCACCAGCCTGCGGGTGCCCACGCCCAATGTCAGCGCGGTCGATCTGACCTTCATCGCCGCGAAATCGGTGAGCGTGGACGAGGTGAACCAGATCGTACGCGACGCCTGTTCCGGCTATATGGGCATGGTGATGGCTTATGACCCGGAACCCAAAGTCTCTATCGACTTCAATCACACGCCGCATTCGTCTATCTTCGCCCCGGATCAGACCCGCGTGGTCGGGCGTTCGGTGCGCGTTCTGGCGTGGTATGACAATGAATGGGGCTTTTCCTGCCGCATGGCCGATGTGGCCGGGGTGATGGGACGGCTGTTGCATTAAGCGGGGTCTGCATCCCCGGATGGGGACACGTTTGACCGACCGCATAGCCCTGAGCCTTGGCCTGATCATCCTTGCCGCCCTTGTGGCCGATATTGCGCTGAATGAAGCAAGCGCGATCATGTTTCTTCTGATGAAATTTGCCGATATGGTCGAATGGCTGGCATTCTGGCGCTGACAGCGGCACTCTGCCGTTGATTTTTGCCCTCGACTGGTGATGTTAGCGCTAAACGTGACATCCGAGTCGCTATACAGAAGGAAGATTGCCATGACGGTCAAGGTTGCCATCAACGGGTTCGGGCGCATCGGGCGCAATGTGCTGCGCGCCATCATCGAATCCGGGCGCACGGATATTGAGGTCATCGCGATCAATGATCTGGGCCCGGTCGAAACCAACGCACACCTGCTGCGCTTTGATTCCGTCCACGGCCGCTTTCCCGGCACCGTCACCACGGGCGACGACTGGATCGACGCCGGCCGTGGCCGTATCCGCGTGACCGCGCTGCGCAACCCTGCCGACCTGCCGTGGTCGGATGTGGATGTGGTGATGGAATGCACCGGCATTTTCACCAGCAAGGAAAAGTGCCAGGCCCATCTGGAAAACGGCGCCAAACGCGTGCTGATCTCGGCCCCCGGTGACGGCGCGGACAAGACCATCGTCTACGGTGTGAACCACGACACGCTGACATCGGATGATCTGATCGTTTCCAACGCATCGTGCACCACCAACTGCCTGTCGCCGGTGGCTTATGTGCTGAACGAGGTGATCGGCATCGAAAAAGGCATGATGACCACGATCCACAGCTATACCGGCGACCAGCCGACGCTGGACACCATGCACAAGGATCTGTACCGGGGCCGCGCCGCGGCGCTGTCGATGATCCCGACCAGCACCGGGGCCGCCAAGGCCGTGGGTCTGGTCCTGCCGGACCTGAAGGGCCGGATGGATGGCTTTGCCATCCGCGTGCCGACCCCGAATGTGAGCGTGGTTGACCTGAAATTCATCGCCAAGCGCGATACCTCGGTGGAAGAGATCAACGCGGCGATCAAATCTGCGGCGGATGGAAAGCTGAAAGGCATTCTGGGCTATACTGAGTTCAAGAACGTGTCTTCCGACTTCAACCACGACCCGCATTCGTCGGTGTTCCATATGGATCAGACCAAGGTGATGGATGGCACCTTCTGTTCGATCCTGACCTGGTACGACAATGAATGGGGCTTTTCGAACCGGATGGCCGATACGGCTGTTGCGATGGGCAAACTGATTTAAGCATCAGCCCCCCTCGCGCGCATGTTTCGGGCCGGTCACGAATTGTGACCGGCCCTTCCTTTTTCTCGGGCGACCAAGAGGTTATCACTGCGGCATGGACCTGATTGTTTTTCTCGCCATTTTGTCCGGCCTGTTTCTGGCCATCGCTTTGTCCGAGCCGCTTGCGGCCCGGCTGCGCCTGCCTGTCACGGTGATTCTGGCCGCTGTCGGCAGTGCGATCGGGGCGGCGGCGGCGTGGTTTTTCCGCACTGACATTACCGATGCGCTGAACCCGCTGGCACTGGCGATTCTGTCGCTGCCGATCTCGTCCGATCTGTTCATCTATATTTTCCTGCCGGTGCTGATCTTTCAGGTCTCGCTGACGCTGAACCTGCGGCGGCTGCTGGATGACTGGGTGCCGGTGCTGGTGATGGCGGTGGTCGCGGTGGTGGTGGCGACCTTTGTGATCGGCATGGCGCTGAAGCCCTTTACCTCGCTGCCGCTGATCGCCTGTCTGCTGATCGGGGCGATTGTGTCGACCACCGATCCTTCGGCGGTGGTCAGCATCTTCCGCGCGACGCCCGCGCCGCAACGGCTGGCCCGGATTGTCGAAGGCGAAAGCCTGCTGAACGACGCCGCCGCCATTGCGCTGACCTCGGTGTTTCTGGTCGCCGTTGCCGCCCGCGATGCCGAGCCGAACATCGGGCTGGCGCTGCTGGAACTGCCCTGGCTGATCGCGGCCGGGGGCTTTTTCGGCTGGTTTACCGGGCGGCTGGCGGTGCAGGTGATGGGCTGGATGAACCCCTGGCCGCTGGCGCAGGTGTCGATCAGCTTTGTCACGCCGTTTGCGACCTTTCTGTTCACCGATCAGGTGATCGGTGCGTCCGGCGTGGTGGCGGTTGTGGTGGCGGGGATGACGGTGAACTTTTCCGCGCCGGGCCGGATCTCGCCGCCCGCTTTGGCACAGTTGCGCGACGCATGGGCGCTGATCGCCTATTGGGCGGGCGGGCTGATCTTTGTGCTGGCGGCTTTGCTGGTGCCGCGCGTGCTGGCTGATCTGCGCCCCACCGATATCGGGCTCATTCTGGTGACGGTCATCGCCGCCTTTGTGGCCCGCGCCATCGTGCTTTACGGCATCCTGCCGCTGCTTACTGCGGCACGCCTGTCACCGCAGGTGGATTCGCCCTACCGCATTGCCATTCTTTGGGGGGGCCTGCGCGGGGCGGTTACGCTGGCACTGGCACTTGCCGTCACCGAAAACCCCGGCATCTTTGTCGAAACCAAGCGTCAGGTCGGGATCATCGCCACCGGCTTTGTGCTGTTCACCCTGCTGGTGCAGGGCACCACGCTGCGCTGGGTGATCTCTAAACTGGGGCTGGACCGGCTGTCGCCGCTGGACCGGGCGCTGTCGGATCAGGTGGTCGCGGTGTCCTTGCAAGAGGTGCGCGAAACCGTCTCGGAAACCGCGCGCGAAATGGACCTGACCCCGGCGATTGTGCGCGATGAGGCGGTGCGCTTTGGCGAACGCCTGAACCTTGCGGTCGAACGCGCGGATGAGGCGCGCGACATTCTGGAAAAAGACCGGGTGACGCTGGGCCTGCTGGCGCTTGCCGGTCATGAGCGCGACTTGATCCTCGAGGCGTTTCAGGAAAACCTGATGTCGGCGCGTCTGGCCGACCGGATGCTGGCCGATGCCGACCGTCTGATCGAGGCCACGCTGACCGAAGGCCGCGCAGGTTACCGCGCGCAGGCCCGCCGGGCGCTGATCGCCACCCGCACCCTGCGGGCGGCGGAATGGCTGCACAACCGCTTCCGCATCAAGCTGCCGCTGGCCCGCCTGACCGAAGACAGGTTTGAGGCGCTGGTCGCCCACCGGCAGATGCTGCGCCAACTGACCGGCTTTATCGAAACCCGCATCCTGCGCATCCATAGCCGCCGGGTGGCGGGCCTGCTGCACGACCTGATCCGGCGCCGGATTGAAGACACCAACCGCGAGATGGAGGGGCTGCGCACCCAGTTCCCCGGTTATGCCGAAGAGCTGGAGCGCCGTCTGATCCGCCGTCTGGTGATGCAGCGCGAAGAGGCGGAATATGATCAGATGACCGCCGACGGGCTGATCGGGCCAGAGCTGCGGATGTCCTTGCGTGACCAGACCGCGGGCGAACGCGATGCGCTTGCCATCCGCCCCCGGCTGGATCTGCGCCTGCAACGCAGCGACATCGTGCGCAGCTTTCCGCTGTTTTCCGATCTGGATGCCGCGTCTTTGTCGCAACTGGCCAAGCATATGAAGACGGTCTACGCCAAACCCGGCGACATTCTGATGCGCAAGGATGACAAGCCCGACCGGGTCTGGTTCATCGCCTCCGGCGCGGTCGAGGCTGAACAGGCCGGCAGCCGGTTCCTGCTGGGCCGGGGTGAGATGTTTGGCCAGCTGTCGCTGCTGCTGCGCCGTTCGCGCCGCGCGCGGGTTACGGCGATCAGCCACACCACCCTGCTGTCGCTGGAAGAGGCGCGGTTTCTGGAGCTGTTGCGCCGCGCGCCGCAGCTGTGCACCGCCGTTCAGACCAGCGCCGAAAAGCGCGGCGTGGCGCTGGATGCCAGCCAGTTGCCGCTTGCCGGGACGCCTGCTCCGGCCAGACCGGGCTGGCTGCGCCGGGTCACCAGCCCGGCCAGATAGCCATGCATGCGGTGCATGGCGCGACGGCGGTTCTGCAGGTTGTTAGCGCTATCCTCCTCCCCCATTTTCAGGGGGGCGGCACGGATAGTCCGGCTGCCTTGAGAGGAAAGGAGAGACCATGGTGTCTGTCTACGCAATGATCCGCGACGCCGCTGTCACCTATGCGCGCTTTCGCAAGACCCGTGCCCAGATTGCCAATCTGCCGCTGGATGTGGCGCTTGATCTCGATCTGTATCCCGGCGACGCCGACCGCATCGCCCGCCGTGCCGTCTATGGTCAGGCGGCCTGAGCCAACATCAGATCCGCGTGCCGAACCTGTTGCGCAGGGCGGCATCCACGGGCGGGGTCACGAACTTTGACACGTCGCCCCCCAGCCGCGCGATTTCCTTCACCAGTTTGGACGCGATGGCCTGCCGCCGGGCGTCCGCCATCAGGAACACCGTCTCGATGCTGGAATCCAGCGCGCGGTTCATGCCGACCATCTGAAACTCATACTCAAAATCCGCAACCGCCCGCAGCCCGCGCACAATCACCGATGCCCCCACATCACGGGCACAGTCGATCAGCAGGTTCTCAAACGGATGCACGATGATTTCGCCCCCGGTGATCGCGGTGATGGCGGCACATTCGGCCTGCACCATCCTGACCCGGTCTTCCAGACTGAACATCGGCCCCTTGTCGCGGTTGATCGCCACCCCGATCACCAGACGGTCCACCAGCGCCATCGCGCGCTGGATGATATCGACATGACCCAAGGTGATCGGATCAAAGGTGCCGGGATAAAGGCCGATGCGCATAGGAGGGTTTTTTTCCGCTGTTCAGATGTCGGGAACGCAACAATAAAGGGCACCGGATTGCAAGCGTGAAAGCGCCTGCAACAAGGCTCATAAAGGTAGCGGGCGGCGGTTCAGAAGCCTTTGATCATGCCTTCCAGCGCGTCTTTTTCGGCCGAAAGCTCCATCAACCGGGCCTTGACCACATCACCGATGGAAATCAGCCCGACCATCTGGTCGCCGTCCTGCACCGGCATGTGGCGGAACCGGCCTGCGGTCATCCGCTCCAGCACAGAATCCGCGCTTTCCGCCGCTTCGCAGCACTGCACCACCTTTGTCATGATCGTATCAACCGGCTGGGTCAGACAGGCGGCACCATTCTGCGCCACCTCTTTCACGACATCCCGCTCTGACACGATGCCCAGAATGGTCTTGCCATCATTGGTCACCACCACGGTGCCAATCTTGCGCGAGGCCAGAATTTCGGCCACGTGGCGGACATCGGTGCCGGTGGGCACGGTGGTGACATCGTTGCTGGCTTTCAGTTTCAGAATTTGCTGAACAATCATCCTCATCCTCCCTGGACGCGTGCCTCAAGGGTCGGCTGGCTGTGGCGGTCTGTCAAGCATCCTGTGCCGGCACCGGGACAAAGGTCCTGCCCTCAAGCCGTTGAACTTCGCGGCGGATACCCTGTGCCAACCCGCCTGCAAACCGTGCCAGCCGGGCGGAATGGGCGTCCCCCTCATGCCGGATCAGCCAGAAGGCGCGGGTCAGGGACAGCGCATCGGGCAGCACTTTGACCAGTTCCGGCGCGAAGGGCAGCGCGAAATCATGCGCGACGCCCACGCCCGCACCGGCGCGCAGCAGGTTCAGCTGGACTGAGACGGAATTGGAGGCCATCGCGGGTGAGGCCGCGCCCAGCCCGGTCAGATAATCCAGTTCTTTGTCAAAGATCATGTCGGCGATATACCCCACCACCCTATGGTTCGGCAGGTCGGCCAGTGTGTGCAACGGGGGTGCCTTGGCCAGATAATCCGGATGCGCCGCCAGATGCAGCCGGTAATCGGTCAGCTTTTGCACCGTCAGCCGCCCGGCCTGTGGGCGGCTGACGCCGATGGCCAGATCCGCCTCGCGCCGCGACAGGTTGAACACGCGTGGCAGGGCCACGATCTGCACCTCCAGCCCCGGGTTTTCATCACAGATCGTGCGGATCACCTGCGGCAGGATGTAATTGGCGCAGCCATCGGGCGCGCCCAGCCGGATCTGCCCCGACAGCCCCGCCCCCGCGCCGCCTTTGATCGCCTCCTCCGCGCCCATCAGCGCCGCCTCTGCCGCTTCGGCATGCGGCACCAGCCGGGCACCCTCTTCGGTCAGCGCATAGCCCAGCGGGGATTTCAGGAACAACCGCGCCCCTGCCCCCGCCTCCAGCCGCGCCACCCGCCGCCCCACCGTGGCCGGGTCCAGCGCCAGTTGCTTGCCCGCGCCCGACAGGCTTTCCGCCCGCGCGACGGCCAGAAACACCCGCAGATCATCCCAGTCCATATTGCAATCCTGCAAAACCCTTTTGGGATATTGCCGCTTTATCCTGCTTTTGTGCAAGGCTATCCTGCGGCCAAACCAAAGGGAGACGACGATGAAAGAAATCGGTCACTGGATCAACGGCAAGCATGTACCGGGCACCTCGGGCCGCTTTGCCGATGTCTTCAACCCCGCCACCGGCGAAGTGCAGGCCCGCGTGGCGCTTGCCTCAAAGGCCGAACTGGACAGCGCCACCGCTGACGCGGCGCGCGCACAGGTCAAATGGGGTGCCACCAACCCGCAGCGCCGCGCGCGGGTGATCATGAAGTTCGTGGACCTTTTGAACCGCGACATGGACAAACTGGCCGAGGCGCTGTCGTCTGAACACGGCAAGACCATCCCCGACGCCAAGGGCGATATCCAGCGCGGGCTGGAGGTGATGGAATTCTGCATCGGCGCGCCGCATCTGCTGAAAGGTGAATTCACCGATAGCGCAGGCCCCGGCATCGACATGTATTCCATGCGCCAACCCATTGGTGTGGCAGCCGGAATCACCCCGTTCAACTTCCCCGCCATGATCCCGATGTGGAAGATGGGCCCGGCGCTTGCCTGTGGCAACGCCTTCATCCTGAAACCATCGGAACGTGACCCGTCAGTGCCGATGATGCTGGCCGAACTGATGCAAGAGGCTGGCCTGCCCGATGGCGTGTTGCAGGTGATCAACGGCGACAAGGACGCGGTGGATGCCATTCTGGACAACCCGGAAATTGCAGGCATCGGCTTTGTCGGCTCGACCCCGATTGCCGAATACATCTACGGGCGTGGCTGCGCCAATGGCAAGCGCGTGCAATGCTTTGGCGGTGCCAAGAACCACATGATCATCATGCCCGACGCCGATCTGGATCAGGCTGCCGATGCGCTGATCGGCGCAGGCTATGGCGCGGCTGGCGAGCGTTGCATGGCGATTTCCGTCGCGGTGCCGGTGGGGGATGAAACCGCCGACCGCCTGATCGAAAAGCTGATCCCGCGGATCGAGGCGCTGAAGGTCGGCCCCTACACGGGCGGCAATGATGTGGATTACGGCCCCGTCGTGACTGCTGCGGCCAAGGCCAATATCCTGAAACTGGTGGAATCGGGCATTGCCCAAGGGGCGAAACTGGTGGTCGATGGCCGCAATTTCAATCTGCAAGGCTATGAGGACGGCTTCTTCGTCGGCCCGCACCTGTTTGACCATGTGACCACCGACATGGACATCTACCGCAAGGAGATTTTCGGCCCGGTGCTGTCAACCGTGCGCGCCAAAACTTATGAGGAGGCCATCGGCTATGCGATGGACCACGAATACGGCAACGGCATCGCGCTCTATACCCGCGACGGCGACACCGCGCGCGATTTTGCGCACCGGATCAATGTCGGCATGATCGGCATCAACGTGCCGATCCCGGTGCCGCTGGCCTATCACACCTTTGGCGGCTGGAAGAAATCGTCCTTCGGGGACCTGAACCAGCACGGGCCGGATGCGTTCCGGTTCTACACCCGGACCAAGACCATCACCTCGCGGTGGCCGTCCGGCATCAAGGAAGGGGCCAGCCTGAACTTCCGCCAGATGGAATGATGCAAAAAGGGGTGGTCGCAAGACCACCCCTTTCCCATTCAGCGCCGCGTTTCAGGGGCGTTGCAGCTCAGGCCGCCTTGCGGCGGCGTTTCAGCGCGGCAATGCCACCCATCGCGGTCAGCAACAGCAAGCCAGCGGCTGGCAGTGGCACCGGCGTCGGCACATCCACGGGGGCTGGCCCATCGACGGGGCCCGGCGCATCGGCGGTCTGTGGGATTTGGCCGGCGCTCAGACCAGCGGTCCTGAACGCGTCTTGCCTGCCCGACGCCCCACCGGCCGCGGACCGCACCGACGGCAGATTGGCGAAGGCAACCGCAGGGCCGACCGTCTCGGTCGGCGCATAGGCGTCGCTCAGAAACAGGTCGAACATGTCGGGGATGCTTTCCGACGGGGCAACCAGATCATAGCCGTAGTTCCAGACCTTGCAGTCACCGTTGACGGAAAGCCAACATGGCGTTTTCTTGTATTCATATCTGGCAGGCACAACAGCACTGTCATCAGTCGCAAAAGAGACCGAGGTGATCTGCATCGCCTTTTCAAGCGCAAAGATCGCCAGTTCTTTGATACCGTTTCCGGCAACCCGGTCGTTGTGGGTTCCGGCATGGGTCATCAGCTTGAAAGACGAATTCTCCACCGATGCGAACGTGATGGTTTCCAGCCAGCTCTGAGTGGATTTTGTGAAATCAAAGGTATAGCTCGCCGCCTGCGCGGTGCCCGTCGTCAGACAAAAGACAACCGCAGCGGTGGCAACCCATCTGCTGGAAATCGCGACCCATTTTGTGGACATCATTGTCAGCTCCGGTACATTTTCAATTGTTAAAAAGTCATGATCCGACAACGCCCACTACCCCAGTCCGATCCGTGCCATCGTTATGCCACAAAATTGATGCAAACGCTATGGACCGTCAGCGCTGAAGTCCCGGCGGTTTGCCAACACAGTGTTTCCAAAAATAGGGTTAAGACTCCATACCGCGCGGTCATGATCGTTTTTCGGACCGGGAGTTTGTAAGATCCGGTCCTGCCGCATAAAAAAGGGCGACCCAAAGGGCCGCCCGATCTTCATAAAATACGGAGGTTTCAGGCGCGCTTGCGACGACGCAGGGCAGCAAGCCCACCCAGACCCGCGATCATCAGCCAACCTGCGGCCGGCAGCGGAACCGGGGAAGGTGTATCACCCGGCACGCCATAAACAGAGATGTGGCTGATCTCGCCCGTCACCGTTTTGCCAGCACCGTTGAGCTTTGTGAAGATCGACGCATACTCGAACGACGTTGTTCCGGCGACTGCCTTATAGGCAACCCAGAACTCCGGATCGAACCCGCCGCCAGCTTTCAGAACAATCACGATATCGCTGTAAGTCGAATACAGCGACGCCGCGAGTGTCAGGAATCCAGAAGTGAGGCTGCCAGAGACCGTCAGTGCCGACGCATCGCCTGTGTCTGTGCCGTTCAGGTCATTGTCGCGCGCAATCAGCTCCCATCCGGTCAGACCGAACAGACCCGATGGCATAACGCTGTTGAGAAGCGCGGCGCTGTCATTTCCAGACCCGCCGATGCCTGCCTCACCCACGTAGCAGTCTGACGCAGGGGTAACGCCCGTCAGAACGAGCGAGCTGCAGGTCGCAGCTGTGGCCGTGGTTGCAGCCAAGGCCATAGCCAGTCCTGCCAACGCGCCCATGGCGTAAGTTTTGATGTCCAAATTCATATCCTCCAAAATTGGCTACACGCCGGGACCCCGGTAAAGGTGTCTGGCACTGGCTCTCGGACCATAAATTTGCCTCAATTCGTGCAACTTGCCCAAGGAAATCGATGAAGCTGGTCGTTTTGCAAGCAGAGGTAGCATTCCGACCCTGTAAACACTGGGAAATACACGTTGCGGTAATGAATTGTTAACTTATACGAAACACTCGTTTTTTGCCAGAAAACGAATCACCCACAGGTCCGCCCGTCACAAGCCTGATCTTGGGGTGCGAAATGGGACTGTTGCCAGCCTGCGAACACCCCATGCGCGCGGGAAAAGCCAGCAGCGCAAGCGCATTCCGGCTGTCTCCATTCGTGTCCACGGATCGCAGCCGCCCGATCGCAAACCACTATTCAGCCGCGACCCGCCGGGGTTTGAGCATGTCTTTCAGATAGCGCCCGGTGTGGCTGGCCTCTGCCAGTGCCACATCTTCGGGCGTGCCCTCGGCCACCACCTGCCCGCCGCCATCGCCGCCCTCGGGGCCGATGTCGATGATCCAGTCAGCGGTCTTGATCACGTCAAGGTTGTGCTCGATCACCACCACCGTATTGCCCTGCTCCACCAATTCGTGCAGCACTTCCAGCAGTTTGCGCACGTCTTCAAAGTGCAGACCTGTCGTCGGCTCATCCAGAATATACAGCGTCCGCCCGGTTGCGCGGCGCGACAACTCTTTCGACAGCTTCACCCGCTGCGCCTCGCCACCAGACAGCGTGGTCGCCTGCTGGCCGACCTTGATATAGCCAAGCCCCACCTGACACAGCGCATCCATCTTGTCACGAATGCTGGGAACCGCCTGGAAAAAGCCAAGCGCTTCTTCACACGTCATATCAAGAACGTCTGATATGCTCTTGTCTTTGAACTTTATTTCCAAAGTCTCACGGTTGTAGCGCTTGCCCTTGCAGGTTTCACAGGTGACGTAGACATCGGGCAGGAAATTCATCTCGATCTTCAGCACGCCATCGCCCTGACAGGCCTCACACCGCCCGCCCTTGACGTTGAACGAAAAACGCCCCGGCTGGTAACCGCGCGCCTTTGACTCGGGCAGCCCGGCAAACCAGTCGCGGATCGGCCCGAAGGCCCCGGTATAGGTGGCGGGGTTGGAACGCGGCGTGCGGCCAATTGCGCGCTGGTCAATGTCGATCACCTTGTCAAGGTGTTCAAACCCGGTGATCGTCTCGCAGGGTGCCGGCGTTTCGCGCGCGCCGTTCAGCTTGCCGGCGGCGGTTTTGAACAGCGTCTCAATGGTCAGCGTTGATTTGCCACCGCCCGACACGCCCGTGACGCAGACAAACCGACCCAAGGGAAAAGTCACGGTGACATTCTGCAGATTGTTGCCGGTCGCACCCACCACGGTCAGCTTCTTGCCACTGCCCTTGCGCCGCACCTTCGGCACCGCAATTTCGCGCGCGCCGGACAGGTATTGCCCGGTCAGACTGGCCGGATCGGCGGCCACCTGCGCCGGTGTGCCGTGTGAGATCACACGGCCGCCATGAATCCCCGCCCCCGGCCCGATGTCGAAGACATAATCCGCCTCGCGGATGGCATCCTCGTCATGTTCGACCACCAGCACGGTATTGCCCTGATCGCGCAGGTTTTTCAGCGTGGTCAGCAAGCGGTCATTGTCGCGCTGGTGCAGGCCGATAGATGGCTCATCCAGCACATAGAGCACCCCGGTCAGCCCCGACCCGATCTGGCTGGCAAGCCGGATGCGCTGCGATTCCCCGCCCGAAAGCGTGCCCGCATTGCGCGACAGGGTCAGGTAATTCAGGCCGACATTGACCAGAAACCCCAGCCGTTCGCGAATTTCCTTCAGGATCGCGCGGGCGATTTCATTCTTCTGTCCGGTCAGCGCCTCTGGCACGGTCTGAATCCAGGCATACGCCTCGCTGATCGACATGCGGACCACCTGCCCCACATGCAATCCGCCGATCTTGACCGCCAAAGCCTCGGGACGCAGGCGATAGCCGCCACAGGCCCCGCAATCGCGGTTGTTCTGAAACCGCTCCATATCCTCGCGCGACCAGGCGGAATCGGTCTCCTTGTAGCGGCGTTCCATATTCGGGATCACGCCCTCGAACACCCGGCGCACCTTGTAGACCCGGCCGCCTTCGTCATAGGAAAAGTCGATCTCCTCACCGTGTGAGCCGTGCAGGAACAGCTGGTGCACATGGGCGGGCAGATCTTTCCACTTCTTCTTCTTGTCGAATTCATAGTGCTTGGCCAAGGCATCGATGGTCTGGGTGAAATAGGGGCTTTTCGACTTTGACCACGGCGCAATCGCGCCCTGCATCAGGGTCAGCCCCTGATCGGGCACCACAAGGCGCTCGTCAAAAAACAGCTCCACCCCCAAACCATCACAGACCGGGCAGGCGCCAAAAGGTGCGTTGAACGAAAACAGCCGGGGTTCGATCTCGGCAATGGTGAAGCCGGAAACCGGGCAGGCGAATTTCTCGGAATAGGTGGTGCGCTTGCCCTCCGCCCCCTCTTCGGCAGGCGCGGTTTCCACCACGGCAATGCCATCGGCAAGGTTCAGCGCGGTGCGGAACGAATCCGCCAGCCGGGTCTCCAGCCCTTCACGCACCACAATCCGGTCGACCACCACGTCGATGTTGTGGCGGAACTTCTTGTCCAACACGGGCGGCTCTTCCAGCTCATAGAACGCGCCATTGACCTTCACCCGCTGAAAGCCCTGCTTGCGCAGATCGAGGAACTCTTTTTTATACTCGCCCTTGCGGTCGCGCACGATCGGGGCCAGCAGATAGGCGCGGCTGCCCTCGGGCATCGCCATCACCGCATCCACCATATCCTGCACCTGCATCGCGGTGATCGGCAGGCCGGTGGCGGGGGAATAGGGGGTGCCGACGCGGGCGAACAGCAGGCGCAGATAATCGTAGATCTCGGTCACCGTGCCGACGGTCGACCGCGGGTTCTTGCTGGTGGTCTTCTGCTCGATGGATATGGCGGGCGACAGGCCCGAGATGTGATCCACATCCGGCTTGCCCATCATGTCGAGAAACTGCCGCGCATAGGCGCTCAGGCTCTCGACATAGCGCCGCTGCCCTTCGGCATAGATCGTATCAAAGGCGAGGGAGGATTTGCCCGACCCCGACAGCCCGGTGATCACCACCAGCTGATCGCGGGGAATATCCACGTTAATGTTCTTGAGGTTGTGTTCGCGCGCGCCGCGCACCTCGATGAACTTCTGCTCAGCCATGATCTACCCCGCAATGCCGCATCACAGATAGGGGCTTTCGCCTGAGTCTCCAAGGTCAAATTAAGAACAGATTAAGAACACGCGAAAAAGCCGCTCAGATCCCCCGCGCCCGTCGCCGCGCCTGCACGCTGTGCAGCGCAATGCCAAGCCCGCAGGCCAGCACCGCCACCAGCCCCAGCCCCCAAGGCCCGGCCCCGGTCAGCAGCGCGGCCAGCACCGGCGTGCCGGTGGTGGTGCCCAGATTGCCCAGTTGCGCAATCGCCCCCGCTGCCTGCGCCCGGTCTTCCGGCGTGGCATTCAGCTCGGGGATCGACGCAAAGCTCGCGCCCTGCACGATGCCCAGTGCCGCCGCCACCCACAGCGCACTCAGCACCATGCCCACGCCCTGCCCCCAGAACAGCGCCAGCCCCACAAACCCCGGCACCGCCACAAGATAGCCCCACTGCACCAGCCGCACCGCTGGCATCCGGCCCAGCAGCCAGACCCCCAGCGTCAGCGACAGCGCAATCGAGATCAGCGGCATTCCCGCCGCCGCCACCGCCCGCTGCGCCACAGGCACCTCGGGCGGCAGCAGCGTCAGGACGGCAACATACAGAAACGTATAGCAAAAGAACCCCAGCGCCGGGGCCGACAACCGGGGCGAGGTATAGATCGCCAGATGCTGCCGCACCAGACTGTGCCGCACCGCCTGCGGCGCGGCAGGGTCAGGCGGCAACAGCAGCGCAAGACAGCCGCCGATGGCCACCATCCAGCCGGCATGCGCCACAAACACGCCCGCCGCGCCATACTCCGCCATCAAAGCCGGGGCCAGCAGTGCCAGCACCGCATAGGTCACGCCAAAGAAACTGGACCACAGCGTCATCGCAAGCGCCCGGAACCGCTCTGCCGCCATCCCGGCAATCAGCGTCGGCCCGACCACCACAATCGCCAGATGCGACACGCCTTCGACCACGCGGCTGGCCATCATCACCGGGTAAGACAGCCCCAGCGCTTGCAGCGCGCTCATCGCCGCCCCCATCAGCAGCGCCGCCACAATCGCCCGGCGCGGCCCGATCCGGGCGACAAACAGCCCTGCTGTGGTGCCAAACACCAGCCCGACCAGGCCGACCACCGAAACGATCAGCCCCAGCGCCACCGGCGAGGCCCCGGCGTACTGATCCGCCAGCCCGTCATACAGCACCGATATCTTGCCAAATTGCGCCGCAGCCCCCAGCCCGGCACACCAGACCGCCAGCACCGTCATCACAGCCCGCATGACCCACCCCTCATCTGTTCACAAATATCCTCGGGGGGTGAGGCCAAAGGCCGAGGGGGGCCGAGGCCCCCCTGATTTTTCGCGGAAAAATCGTGCCTCACATATGCAGGGCGCGACCATAGGCGTCCAGCACCGCCTCATGCATCATCTCCGACAGGGTCGGATGCGGGAAGACCGTGTTCATCAGTTCCACTTCCGTGGTCTCCAGCGTGCGGCCGATCACATAGCCCTGAATCAGCTCGGTCACTTCCGCGCCGATCATATGCGCGCCCAGCAGTTCGCCGGTTTTCGCATCGAAAATGGTCTTGATCATGCCTTCCGACTCGCCAAGCGCAATCGCCTTGCCATTGCCGATAAAAGGGAAGCGCCCGACCTTGATCTCATGCCCGGCCTCTTTCGCCTTCGCCTCGGTCATGCCGACGCTGGCGATCTGCGGCTGGCAATAGGTGCAGCCCGCGATGCTGCCCGGCTTGATGGCATGCGGATGGCCGCCTGCGATCAGTTCGGCTACCATCACACCTTCGTGGCTGGCCTTATGCGCCAGCCATGGCGCCCCGGCGATATCGCCGATGGCAAACAGGCCCGGCACGCCGGTGCGGCAGAATTCATCCGTCACCACATGGGTGCGGTCGATCTTGACGCCCAAAGCCTCCAGCCCCAGATTTTCCACATTGCCGACAATGCCGACGGCAGAGATCACGGTGTCAAACTCATGCGTCTCAACCTTGCCGCCGACCTCGATATGCGCGGTCACACCCACGCCCGGCTTGCGGTCCAGTTTCTTGACCGCCGCCTTTTCCATGATCTTCATGCCCTGCTTGACGAATTGCTTTTTCGCAAAAGCCGCGATTTCGGCATCCTCAACCGGCAGAATACGGTCCATCACCTCAACCACAGTCGTATCCGCGCCAAGCGTGTTGAAGAACGATGCAAATTCGATGCCGATGGCCCCCGAGCCGATCACCAGCAGCTTTTTCGGCATCCGGGATGCCACCAGCGCATGCCGGTAGGACCAGACCAGATCGCCATCCGCCTCCAGCCCCGGCAGTTCGCGGGCGCGCGCGCCGGTGGCAAGCACGATGTTCTTCGCCGTCAATTCCTCGGTGCCCTTGTCGGTCTTCACCGACACCACACCCGGTTTGGGCAGGGTCGCGGCCCCCATGAACACGGTGACCTTGTTCTTCTTCATCAGATGCCCGATGCCGCCCGACAGCTGCTTGGCCACCGCACGGCTGCGCGCCACGACGGCGGGCAGGTCATAGCCGATGCCGTCGGCTTTCAGGCCGAATTCCTTGGCCCGCTCCATCAGGTGGAACACCTCGGCGCTGCGCAGCATGGCCTTGGTCGGGATACAGCCCCAGTTCAGACAGATGCCGCCCAGATGCTCGCGTTCGACGATTGCCACCTTCAGGCCCAACTGGCTGGCGCGGATTGCCGCCACATAGCCGCCGGGGCCTGCGCCCACCACGATCAGATCAAAGCTGGAAACTGCCATTCGTCCCTCCCTGGAAAAAGTGGTTTACCCTTAAACTATTCCTGAAATTCAAGCAACGAAGCTGACGCCTATGGCCTATGCGTCAGACGCATGGCTATCGCGCAGGGCACTGACCACCGAAGCATAGGCCCCATCGTCCATGAACGCCTGCTCTTCCGGCGTGGTTTCGCGGCCCAAAGCCGCATTGCGGAACGGAAACCGGCCAAAGCGCAGGATGATCTCGCGGTGCGCGCGGGCGTGCAGCAAAAGCTCGGCGTCGCCCTCCATCCGGGTGGCCATCAGGCTGACCGCCAGATCCTGATCGGCGATGTCTTCGGAATGCTCCAGCGGCATGTAGAAGAACTGCCGCTCCGGCACCGGGGCCTCCATATCCCACCCCGCATCGATGGCGCGGCGGGCGGCGTCACGGGCGCGCGGGTCATTGGCGAAGGCTTCCGCCTTGCCACGATGGATGTTGCGCGAAAACTGATCGGCCACGATCAGATAGGCCAGCGTGCCCACCACGCCATCCACCCAATGCTCCAGCCCCTCTTCGTTCAACGCGTCCCACAGCGCGCCGAAACGCACTGCGCAGGCGTCGTCGATCTCCTCAGAGCCTTTGTACCAGCCCTCCGGCCCGATCTCGCCCAGCCAGAAATCCAGAACCTCTACCGGATCAGACATGCCGTCCCCCTGTTTTATGTCAGCCTGACAGGCCAATCCCGGAAACGCAAATCAGTTCCGGTCAACGCCCTGCCGCGCATCTTCGGCCTCGACCATGGCGGCGGTCTCTACCGCCACAATCGACGCGGTGGGTGACACCGGCGTGTAGCCCGAGGTGACTTGCGGCGTTTCGCGGCGCTGGGTCATCCGCCAGCCGGCATAGGCCGCCAGAACCGCAAACAGGATGCCCATGAACAAAAAGAACCCCGACGACCCGATCACACCCATCATCCAGCCGGTGATGACCGGGCCAGAGATTGCCCCCAAGCCGTTGATGAACATCAACCCGGCCGAGGCGGCGGCCATATCGGTCTTGTCCAGATAATCGTTCACATAGGCCAGCAGCAGCGAATAGAGCGGGTTCGACACCCCGCCGCAGACCGCGCCAACCCCGACCAGAACCCAGAACGGCGGATCGAAGATCACCGGAATCATCAGCACCACCGCGCCAAGAACCGCCAACCACAAGACAACAATGCGGCGGTCGATCCGGTCGGACAGCCAGCCTATGGGATATTGCAGCACCAGCCCGCCGACATAGATCGCCGAGACAAAGATCGTCAGATCCGCAATGCTCAACCCCGCCTGCGTGCCCCAGACCGCCGCCATGCCGAATTGCGCCGAAAACACCCCGCCCAGCAGGAACATGCCGACACAGCCCAGGGGCGATGCCTCGTACAACCGGCGGAACGACATCGGTTTGGTCGATTCAAACGCGGGTGCCGGGCTGGCCGACAGCAGGATCGGGGTAAAGGCCAGCGACACCAGAACGGACGGAATGACAAACAGGATATAGCCCGAAGGGTCACCGACATTCAGCAAAAGTTGCGCCGCGATGATCCCGATCATCTGCACGATCAGGTACAAAGACAGCGCCTGTCCGCGGTTTTCATTGGTCGACGCGTTGTTCAGCCAGCTTTCGGTGGCGATATAGACGCCGGAAAACGAAAACCCGATCACCACCCGCAGCGCCGCCCAGGCCATCCAGTCGGGGGCTGCGGCATACAGGATCAGCACCGCCGAGATCATCGACCCGAGTGCCGCAAACACCCGCACATGCCCGACCCGACGGATCATGTCCGGGGCCAGACGGCTGCCGAACAAAAAGCCCACAAAATAGGCCGACATCACCAAAGACATCTGAAACGTGGTGAAATTCTCGATCCCGCCCCGGATGCCCAGCAATGTGCCCTGCATCCCATTGCCCAGCATCAGAAGACCAAGCCCCAGCAAAAGCGCCC
Source organism: Pseudotabrizicola sp. (assembly GCF_030656345.1). Taxonomy (GTDB): domain Bacteria; phylum Pseudomonadota; class Alphaproteobacteria; order Rhodobacterales; family Rhodobacteraceae; genus Pseudotabrizicola. Next base: position 313,497 of record NZ_JAUSNR010000015.1, read on the forward strand.
AGGTGTTGCGCAGAACAGTCAGCATGGTGCAGGTATCCTTTGGTCAGTCCGGTCAGTCTAGGCGGGTCGCGTAAAAAAAGTCATGTCGGAGGTATTCTCCGGACAGAACGCGGCCTTTGCGACGCCAGCCACCGGAACGCAAGAGACAATCCCGTGTGCCTCCCTTCCCCCTTATGGAAGACGGATGGAATGGGGGGCGGCGCTGCCCGCCACCGTTACGGGATCAGCAAAGATGCATCGCCATAGCTGAAGAACCGATAGCCTTGCCCGATGGCATGGGCGTAGATGCGGTCCATCCTGTCTTTGCCCATCAGGGCGGACACCAGCATCAGCAGGGTCGATTTCGGCAGGTGGAAATTGGTCATCAGCGCATCGGTGGCGTGGAAAGTGAAGCCGGGGTAGATGAAGATATCCGTCGGGCCCTCCCACGGCTCCACCCGGCCCGACCGCGCCGCGGTTTCGATCAGGCGCAACGCGGTGGTGCCGACCGGGATCACCCGCCCGCCCGCCGCCTTTGTCGCGTTGATCTGCGCCGCCGCCTGTGGCGTCACCTGCCCCCATTCGGCATGCATCTTATGCGTCGCCACATCCTCGACCTTGACCGGCAGGAAGGTGCCCGCGCCGACATGCAGGGTCACTTCGGTGACCTCCACGCCCTTGGCGCGCAATGCTTCCAGCAAGGCGGCATCGAAATGCAAAGACGCGGTCGGGGCCGCAACGGCCCCTTTGTGGCGGGCGAAAACCGTCTGGTAATCGTCCTCATCCTGCGCATCGGGGGCGCGTTTGGCGGCGATATAGGGCGGCAAGGGCATTGCCCCCGCCTGCGCGAGGGCTGCATCAAAATCATCGCCCGCAAGGTTGAACTCCAGCCGCAGATCGGTGTCGGATTTCTCCGCCACCACTGCCGACAGCGCGGGGGAAAACACAATCTGTTCCCCCACCGCCAGTTTGCGCAGCGGCTTGGCCATGGCGCGCCAGCCGGTCGCAGCAGGCTCCATCAGCGTGATCTCGACCCGCGCCACAGCCTCGCCACGCCTGCGCTGCCCGGTCAGGCGTGCCGGGATCACCCGTGTGTTGTTCAGCACCAGAAGGTCGCCCGCGCGCAGCAGATCCACCAGATCACGCACATGCAGGTCAGCGATGCCATCGCCTTCGGCCAGCAGCAACCGCGCCGCCGTGCGCGGGCGGGCGGGCCGGGTGGCGATCAGCGCCTCGGGCAGATCGAAATCAAAATCAGACAGCTTCATCCGGACCCCGTGATCAGTTGGTGCGCCGCAGCATGGGGGCCGGGCTGCGGAAAATTTCGCGGAACATCCCCGGCGTCAGGATCGACAGCGGATTGACGCTGACCTGCAGCGCATCCGCCGTACCGCCAAGCGCATAATTGAACCCGAACAGCCCTTCGCCCCGCCGCGTCAGCAACGCGCCGATGCCATTGACCAGATAGATCGGCGACACAACCCCCTGCATCGCCAGACGTTTGGTCTGGGTGCCATAAAGCCCCGCCAGCGACACCCCCAGACTGGCCCCCATGGCCGACCCGCGGGTGATCTCTATCGCCTGCGGGGTGATGACGAAATCGGCCTCCGCCTGATTGAACACGATGCCGTCGCCGTTCAGCTGTTCCAGCAGACCAACGACCGAGATTGCCGACAGCAGTTCCGCCAGCACGCTGGCATTGCGCACCCGGAAGGCCCCGATTTCGGCCCGCCCGTCGTAAACCCCCTTTTGCGCGCGCGGGGTCAGTTGCAGATCCAGCCGGCCGCCGCTGGCCGAGGCGAAAATCCCCGCCGCGCGCAAGGCCGCCCCGGCATCGCCCGCCTGCAGCCGCACCGCCGTGCCATGGCGCGACGGCACCACCACGCCGTTGACCGGGGCCGCGCCGTTGACGCTGGCGCGGAAGGTGCCGTTCAGCCCGCCGCGCTGCGACAGATCACCCCGGAACCCGGTCAGCGCGATGCCTTCGCTGATGATCAGCCGGTCAAGGCTTAGCGACAGCGCGCCTTGCGTCTGCGCCTGCCCGCCGCCCTGCCCGCCGGTCGGTGCCTCAAACCGGCGCAGATCCACCGTGCCGCCAGTGACCGCGACATCGGGCGCGCGCCCTGCGCCGCGCCCGGTCAGCGTGACCGGCCCGTTCAGCCAGCCGTTCAGCCGGACCGCGTTAAATCGCGCCCGTTGCAGCCCGCCGCCGTCCAGCAGCGTGATATCGCCCGTCGCCTCCAGCCCGCCGCCCTGCACCGCCAGCCGGGTGATCTGCGGCACAGGGCCCAGAATCGCCTCGACCTCCAGCCGCCCGCTGCCGCCCGTGGTCTTGGTCCAGCCGACGGCGGGCAGGGTCAGCCCGATGCCGGCCAGATCAGAGGTCAGCCGCAACCGCCCCGGTGCATCGCGAGTCAGATCAATCGCCACATTCGCCGTGCCCGCGCCGCTGACCATGCCCTGCGGCAGGCCCAGCCCGAATTCGGCCACCGTTGCGGGCGACAGGCTGGCCGTGCCCTCGACCCGGCTTTTGCCGCGCTGATCGGGGCTGAAGCTTTGGGTGAAGGCCACATCAAACGGCACCTGCCCGATGCGCCCCGGCCCTTCGATCCGCAGGCCGGCCGGGTTGGCGGTCAGGGTCAGCCCCTCGGCCGTAATCGTCCGGCCAGGCACCAGCTCATCAGACGACAGGCCAAGGATCTGGCCGCGCACCGCATAATCCACATCCTCCAGCTCAACCCGCCGCACGAGCGGCAAGGAAAGCTGCGTGTCCATCACCGCCCGGCCCTGCCCCAGATCGGGCGCGCGCCCGGCCTTGGTCATGAAGCCAAAGGGCGGCAGATCGAGTAGCGACAGCGCGGCGGTCAGTGAGCTTTCGGTGCGCAACCGGATATCCGCCCGCGCCGGTTTCGCCGTCACATCCGGCACCGAAAACACCGATCCCGCCGCATCAATCTGCCCGCCCAAGGGCGCATCCACCGTGCCGCCATCCAGCACCACCGTATAGGCCGTACCCTCGATCGACGACCGCCCCCGCCCGTTGCGGATCGGCGGCAGGGTGCGTAAAAACCGCACCTCGGCGCCGTCAAATTCATAACCAAGCGCCAGACGCGGCTCTGCCCCCGGAGTGATGCGCAGCGCCGCCTTTACATTGGTCAGCAGGCCCTGTGCCACATTCTGCCCGACCCAGTCACGGGTGCGGGGCACAGCGCTTTTGGGCCAGATCTGCAGCAATCGGTCATGCGCGATAGCATCCAGCGTCAGATCCAACGCCAGCTGCCAGCCGTCTGACAAAGCCTCGACCCCGCCCGCGAGGGTCAGCCGCCGCCCGGTTTCCTCGATCAATGACACCTGCCCGATCTCCAGCCGGAACGGGTCCAGCGTCAGCCGCGCATCCATCGCACCGGCGGAAAACCGCAAGGGGCGCTCGAACAATCCTTCGGGGTCGATCTGCGCCTCGGAAATCCGGATCTGACCCAGAAACCCGGCGGGCAGGCGCTGCCCCAGCGGGCCGGTCAGAATCTCCCCCGCATCGCCCAGCAGATAGGAATGCCCCGCCGCCTTCAGCCGCAGCGTCGGGCCTTCGACCGACAGATCGCTGATCATCACCCGACCCTGCGCCGGGTCATAGCCAAGGGTCAGCGCGGCCCCGTCAAAGCCGATGGCCTGCGTCGCCGGATCGGGCTGCAACGCCCCTGCCCCCAGCGCCATCTGCGCGCTTAGGGCTGTCAGCCCGTCATTGGTCAGTTCCGCCGTGATCTGCCCCGAAATCGGCGCGTCCAGCACGGCAAACACCCCCAGCACCGGGGTTTGCGCCGCAATATCCGCCGCCGCCACGCCATCCACCGTGGCCGTTACCCGCAACACCGCCTGCCCCTTCGGGCGCACCAGCGTGACCAGAGCCTGTGCCGGGTCTTTGCCCTCTGATGTCAGCGTCAGCCCAAGTTCGGCCGCCAGCACATCGTCGCGGTTGTCCAGCGTGATCCTGCCGTCGCCCACCGTCCATGTCCGGTTCAGGCGGGCGTCAATCAGCGTCAGACTGGCCCCCTGTGCCTCAATCCGGTCCAGCTGCGACAGCAGCGGCGCGTCCAGCGCGCGGTCGATCTGCGCAAACAGGTCGTTCAGGCTGTTGATCGGCGGCACCGCCCCCGCCGCGCCGATCTGCAGATCCAGACTGCCATCGGCCCGCCGTTTCAGCGTGACCGCCCCGCCGATGATGCGCAAGGATGCCGGGCGCAGCGCGCGCTCGGTCAGAAACGCCCGCGCGTCAAAGCTCAGCCGCAGATCGGGCAGCGCCAGCAATGTGCTGCCCGGCCCCTGCAGCAGCCGCAGATCCTCCAGCCGGAGGCGGGGGGTCCAGTCCGGGTCCAGCATGATCTCGATGCCGCCGACAGACACCGCAGCCCCCGGCAGCACCTCCTGCAGGGCGGCATTGGCGCGGGTTTCAATCTCGGCCACAGTCCAGACCGGCAGGCGGATCGGCTTGCCGGTCAGCGCCAGCACCGCCAGCACCGCCAAGGCCGCCGCCACCCCCAACGCCAGCACCGTCGCCAGCCCCAAGCGCCCGGCCCGGCGCATGTGCGAGCGTGGTAGAGATCTGGGCACAGCTTTGGGCACCGGCGCGCGCTCCGCGCCCGGGTTACCACCGGCAACCGGCTTGTCCTGCGCTGACAGGTCCGTCATCGCGCCTGTGCCCTTTTGCCCAATTCCGGTCCCTCATACCCTTTGTCAGCATGGGCTTGCCTTTATCTTCGCGGATCGGCAACTAAAACGCAAAGAATAGTGACTCGCACAGCAAGGAGCCGCTGAGATGACCGCACAGATCCCGGAAACCGGAACACCCGCCCCCGATTTCACCCTGCCGCGCGATGGGGGTGAGACGGTCACGCTGTCCGCTTTCCGCCCCGGCAAGGTGGTGCTGTACTTCTATCCCAAGGATGACACCCCCGGCTGCACGCTGGAAGCGCAGGATTTCACCGCCCGCGCCGCCGAATTTGCAAGCGCCGGCACCACCGTCATCGGCATCAGCAAAGACAGCGTGAAAGCCCATGACAAGTTTACCAAAAAGCACGGGCTGCAGATCATCCTTGCCAGTGATGAGAACGGCCAGACCTGCGAAGATTACGGCGTCTGGGCGGAAAAAAGCATGTATGGCAAAACCTATATGGGCATCACCCGCGCCACCTTTCTGATCGACGGTGAGGGAAAGATTGCGAGAGCCTGGCCCAAGGTCAGCGTCAAGGGCCATGCCGATGAGGTGCTGGCGGCGGCACAGGCACTGTGATGCTTTCCCTTGCCGAACGGGCCGTGCAGGTGCTGACCACCGCCGACGGGCGCGCGAAAGCGGCGCTGTCGCGCGCGCATGCCGCCGACTGGGGGACGGCGCGGGCGGCGGGCACGCCCTTGCCCATTGGCACCGCCACCCCGCCGGATGCCCCCGCACGGCCCGCAAAGCCAGATCTGCTCGACCCGCGTGACGTGCCGCGCCGCCGCCCCGGATCGCCGACCGGGCGCATCGCCCTGCTGCATGCGGTCGCGCATATCGAGCTGAACGCGGTCGATCTGCACTGGGATATCATCGCGCGGTTCACGGGTCACCCGATGCCCTTGGGGTTCTATGATGACTGGGTGAAAGCGGCGGATGAGGAATCAAAGCATTTCAACCTGATGGCCGATTGTCTTGAGGCGCTTGGCAGCCATTACGGTGCCATGCCCGCCCATGCCGGCATGTGGCGCGCGGCATCGGACACCGCGCATGACCTGCATGGCCGCCTGGCCGTGGTGCCGATGGTGCTCGAAGCACGGGGTCTGGACGTGACGCCGGGCATGATCGAGCTGTTCCGCAAGGCCGGTGAGGCCGGGCCGGTGGCAGCACTTGAGGTGATCTATGCCGAAGAGGTGGGCCATGTCGCCTCTGGCTCCAAATGGTTCAACTGGCTGTGTGGCCGCGAAGGGTCTGACCCAAAGGACGTGTTCCACCGCCTTGTGCGCCAGTATTTCCATGGCAGTCTGAAGCCGCCCTTCAATGAGGAAAAGCGCGCCGATGCCGGTCTGCCGCCTGATTTCTACTGGCCGCTGACCGGGACCCAGCCCGGGCCCCTGCCCGACCCGACTTGACCAAACCGGCCGGAAATAGGCGGGAACTCGCCGATTGACCCTCTCAACCGGCGGGTTAGCGGCTCCCCCCGGTCAAAATTGTTGCGGTACTGAAAAGCGATGGCTAATCAGAAGGCGCTTGCCCCCCGCATGGGAGGTGCGGGCATTCGCCCTTCCCGTGTCTCACGAACGGAACGCCAGCAGTGCTCACGCGACTGACCTATCGCATCAATCTTGGACTTGAGCGGTACTTTCCCGAACAACGTCTCTTTCTGAAATCCGACACCGAAACCCGCTTCATCCGGCTGCGCCCCACCACGCAGGCCGTGGCCCTGACCGGCGGCGCGCTGGTGCTGGGCTGGACCATCCTTGCCACCGCGATCATCCTGATGGATTCGATCAGCGCCGGATCGGGCCGCGATCAGGCCCTGCGCCAGCAGACGCTGTATGAACAACGGCTCAACGCGCTCAGCCTCGACCGTGATGCCCGCGCCGACGAAGCCGCCGGTGCGCAGGAACGGTTCAACCTGGCGCTGACGCAAGTGGCCGAAATGCAGGGCCGCCTGCTGGCATCCGAAGACAGCCGGCGCGAGCTGGAAACCGGGATCGACGTGATCCAGAACACCCTGCGCCGCACCATCAAGGAACGCGATGAGGCGCGCGCGCAGGCGCAGGCCGCAGGCGTTGCGCAGGTCGCCGAAAACGGCACCACCAAATCTGACGCCGGACGCGCCCGCGATGCGATGGCCACGGTCGGCATCCTGGCCGAAGCGCTGTCCTCGACCGCGCAGGAACGCGACCTGATGGAAGGTGCCGCCACCAAATCGGCCGAACGGGTTGAAACGGTGATGGCCGAGAAAAAGGCCCTGCAACTGCGCAACAACGAAATTTTCGCCAAGCTGGAAGAAGCCGTCAGCGTCTCGATGGAACCGCTCGACAAGATGTTCCGCGCGGCCGGCATGTCGCCCGATGATATGCTCGCGCAGGTGCGGCGCGGCTATTCCGGTCAGGGCGGCCCGCTGTCGCCGCTGACCCTGTCGACCAGTGGCTCTGCCTCCAACGCGGATGAACAGCGCGCCAATGCGATTCTGCAAGGACTGGACCGGATGAACCTGTATCGTCTGGCAGCCTTCAAAGCGCCGTTTGCGATGCCGGTCAAAGGCAATTTCCGCTGGACCAGCGGCTTTGGCACCCGCAACGACCCCAAGGGCATGGGCCGCCGCATGCATGAGGGCACAGATATGGCCGGCCCGCACGGCATGCCGATCATGGCCACCGGCGATGGCGTGATCACCTTTGCCGGCTGGTCTTCGGGCTATGGCCGCCTGGTCAAGATCAAGCATGAGTTCGGAATCGAAACGCGCTATGCTCACATGTCTGCGATCCGGGTGAAGGTCGGCGATAGGGTATCGCGCGGCGACCGGATCGGTGATATGGGCAACACGGGCCGGTCCACCGGGACCCACCTCCATTACGAAATCCGCATCGGCGGCAGAGCCGTGAATCCGATGACCTTCATAAAGGCAGCGAACCATGTTTTCTAAGAGCCGAATCAATGAACCCGGGCCAAAGGCAGACGACAAGTCGAAGGCCCCCGAATCCCAGGCTTCGAAACCCAACATGGACTTCACGCCGTCCGCCCCCAAGGGCAAAGTTTCCGCATCCGTCCTGTCGTCGGATCTGACGATCGTGGGCAATCTGCGCACCACTGGTGACATTCAGGTCGAAGGCACGGTTGAAGGTGATATCCGCGCCCACCTGCTGACCATCGGCGAAAGCGCCACCATCCGCGGCGAAATCGTTGCCGATGACATTGTGGTCAATGGCCGCGTGATCGGCCGCGTGCGCGGGCTCAAGGTCCGCCTGACCGCCACCGCGCGCGTCGAGGGCGATATCATCCACAAGACCATCGCCATCGAATCCGGTGCCCATTTCGAAGGCTCGGTCCAGCGTCAGGAAGACCCGCTGGCACAGGGCCGCATTTCGGCCCCGGTGCCGCAGGCGCAGCTGGCCCCGCCGCTGGGGGCCAACGCCCAAGCGCAAAAGCCCGGCGACGGCGTCTGAGCTTTTCCACCTTGGCAATGACAAAAGCGCGCCCCACCCGGGCGCGCTTTTTCTTTGCGATACCGCCTCAGCGCTCACGCCGCATCAAACAGCAGCGCCCGGCGATACAGGTGCCAGGTCGCATGGCCCAGCACCGGCAGCACCACAAACAGCCCCAGAAACCCCAGCGCCATTCCGGCAAACAGCAGCGCCGAAATCAACAGCCCCCAGACCAGCATCACACCCGGATTCTGCGTCACCACCGAAAAGCTGGTGATCATCGCGGTGATGAAATCGACCTCGCGGTCCAGCAGATACGGCAGGCTCACCACGGTCAGCGCAAACAATGTACCTGCAAACCCTGCGCCCACGGCTGTGCCCACCACCAGCATCATCATCCCTTCAGCGGTCTGGAACACCGCAAGGCTGCTGCTGATGTTGGTCATCGTGGCATTGCCCAGAAACACCGCAAAGATCATGTGGCCCAGGAAATTCCAGAACAGGAAGAACACCACCACCACCGCCGCCATCGACGGGATCTGCCGGTCTTTCTGGTTGAAGATCACCCCCGCCACCCCGGCAGGGTCCAGCGTCTGCCCGGCCTCCAGCCGCCGCGACACCTCATAAAACCCGCAGGCGATGAACGGCCCCAGTATCGGAAAGCCTGCCCCGGCGATGATGGTCCACCACACCTGCCCCTTGGCCAGCAGCGCGTAGGATATCAGCCAGCCCGCCGCGACATAGACCGATGCAAACATCAGCCCGTACAGCGGTGCCGTGCGGAAATCGCGCCAGCCCGCCGCCAGTGCCGCACGCAGATCCGACAGGTCCAGCTCTGCAATCTCACTGGCCGGATCTGCCGCCGCCCTTACCTCACCTGCGCTCATATTCCCTCCTGCGTTGCGGCAAAGCTACGCGCAAACCGCAGGCGGCTCAAAGATGTATCTCAGGGGTGGAATTCCGGCTGGCTCAGTCCGCATTCGCCTCGGCGCGGCTTTTGCCCGAGACGTCCAGCGCCAGCGTGGCGGCCATGAACTGATCCAGATCGCCGTCCAGCACGCCCTGCGTGTCGGATGTCTCCACACTGGTGCGCAGGTCTTTGACCATCTGATAGGGTTGCAGCACGTAAGACCGGATCTGGTTGCCCCAGCCCGCCTCACCCTTGTTGTCATAGGCGGCGTTGATGGCGGCGTTGCGCTTGTCCAGCTCCATCTGGTACAGGCGCGAGCGCAGGGCGTTCATCGCAATCTCGCGGTTCTGGTGCTGCGATTTCATGCTGGAGGTCACAACGATATTGGTCGGCAAGTGGGTGATCCGCACCGCCGAGTCGGTGGTGTTCACGTGCTGCCCACCGGCACCGGATGAGCGGTAGGTGTCGATCCGGATGTCGCGGTCGGGGATGTCGATCTCGATATTCTCATCCACCACCGGATAGACCCAGACCGATGAAAACGAGGTATGCCGCCGCGCCGCCGAGTCATAAGGGCTGATGCGCACCAGACGGTGCACGCCGGATTCCGACTTCAGCCAGCCATAGGCATTGTGCCCGGTGATCTTGTAAGACACCGACCGGATGCCCGCCTCTTCGCCCGCCGTTTCGGACTGCAACTCAACCGTGTAGCCCTTTTTCTCGGCCCAGCGGACATACATCCGCGCCAGCATCGACGCCCAGTCGCAGGATTCGGTGCCGCCCGCGCCCGCGTTCACCTCAAGGAAGGTGTCATTGCTGTCGGCCTCACCATCCAGCAGAGCCTCCAGCTCTTTGGCGGCGGCGGTTTTGGTCAGATCTCGCAGGGCGTTTTCCGCCTCGGTCACGATTTCGGCGTCGCCTTCGGCCTCGCCCATCTCGATCAGCTCGACATTGTCGCGCAGACCAGAGGCGATCATGTCATATGTCGAGATCGATTCCATCAGCCCCTGACGCTCGCGCATCAGTTTCTGCGCCTTGGCCGGATCGTTCCACAGGTTCGGGTCTTCGATCATCGCGTTGAATTCTTCCAACCGATGCGGCGCGGTTTCCCGGTCCATCCGCTGGGCCAGAAGCTTCAGCGATTTCTCGATGGCGTTCACGTTGTTCTGCGTCTCGGCGCGCATGGGTCTTATCCTTCGGGCTGGTGCCCGGCACATAGCGAAAACGGCGCGGCGCGGCAAGGGTGCGCCCCTGCCCTACCCCGCCCTTTGCGTCAGGGTTAATACAATCCGCCGGAACTCAGCGTGCCGAAATCGGCCTTGGCGGGCACCGACCTGCGTTCGCCTGTCGCGGTGGTGACGGTGGCCGAACTGCCCCCCCCGCCGCCATCGGTTTCGCCGTAAGCAAACAGGGGCAGGTTGCCCCCCATGGTAAAGCCGCCATCCACCATCGCGCCCAGACCGAAGATCGGCTCTTCACCGATCCGGAAGTATTCCGCGACCACATTGTCACCGCTGGCATCATCGGGCAGGCGTGCCCCGCTGAACCTGTCGATGTTGATGAAATAGCCGCCCGGCGGCACCTTGAACTTTGCGCCGCCGTATTTCTTGATGGCGGTCCGCATGAACTGTTCAAACACCGGGCCGCAGAACCCGCCCCCCGAGGCGCCGTTCATCGTGCGCGGCTGGTCATAGCCGATGTAGCACCCCGCCACGATATTGCTGGTATAGCCGATGAACCACACATCCTTGTTGTCGTTCGTGGTGCCGGTCTTGCCCGCCACCGGCACCGGCAGATTGATGCCGCGCGCGGTGCCGCGCTGCACCACACCTTCCATCATAGATGTCAGCTGATAGGCGGTGATCGCATTCATCACCCGTTCCCGCTTGGACGTCACCCGCAGCGCATCGCCGGGGTTCAGGCTGGCAAGCTGGCAATCTTCGCAGACCCGCTGGTCATGGCGGTACACCGTGCGCCCAAAGCGGTCCTGCACCCGGTCGACCAGCGTCGGCTCCACCCGCTCCCCCCCGTTGGCGAACATGGCATAGGCCGCAACCATCTTGAACAGCGTGGTTTCCTGCGAGCCGAGCGCATTGGCCAGAAAAGCCGGCAACCGGTCATAAACGCCAAAGCGTTCGGCATAGCCCGCAACCGTATCCATCCCGATCTCTTCGGCAATCCGCACGGTCATCAGGTTGCGCGACTGCTCAATCCCGGTGCGGATCGTGGTCGGCCCGTAAAACCGGTTCGACGCGTTCTTGGGCCGCCATATCCCCTGCGGCGTGTTCACCTCGATCGGGGCGTCCACGACGATGGTGGCGGGGGTAAAGCCCGAATCCAGCGCTGCGGCATAGACAAAGGGCTTGAAGCTCGACCCCGGCTGGCGTGTGGCCTGCGTGGCGCGGTTGAACACCGAATCCTCATAGGAAAAGCCGCCCTGCATTGCCAGCACGCGCCCGGTGTTCACGTCCATCGCCATGAAACCGCCCTGCACCTCGGGCACCTGCCGCAAGGACCAGCGCACAAAGCTGCCATCAGAGTCACTGGTGACGGCGCGCACCAGCACCACATCGCCAACCGACACCAGATCGCTGGCACGCTGCGCCTTTGGCCCCAGACGCCCGTCGTCCTGCCGCTTGCGCGCCCAGGTCACGTCATCGGCGGGGATGAAATGGCCGTCTTCATCTTCGGGCTGGCCTTCAATGCCGATCCGGGCCGAACGGTCGCCGGTTTCCAGCACCACCGCCGGGAACCAGCCGGCAATGTCGCGCGGCACCGCAACTTCGGCCAAAGCCGCGCGCCAGCTGTCTTCCGATGTCAGCTGATCCACCGGCACCACCTGCCCGGTGCCGCGCCAGACGCCCTGGCTGCGGTCATACCGCTCCAGCCCCCGGCGCAGCGCTTCGGCTGCGGCGCTTTGCATTTCAGGGTCTGCGGTGGCGCGGATCGACAAGCCGCCGCCAAAGAACTCTTCCTCGCCAAAGCTGCCCGACAGCTGGCGGCGGATTTCGTCGGTGAAATAATCGCGCGGCGGCAGCGCATCGCGGAAGGCGGGAAAATCGCCGTTCTGCACCGATTTCAGCGGCAGGACCCGCTCTGCCTCATAGGTTGCCTCGGTGATGAACCCGTTCTGCCACATCTCGCGCAGCACATAGTTGCGCCGCTGCGTTACCCGCTCTCTGGCGCGCACCGGGTGGTACTGGCTGGGGGCCTGGGGCATCGCGGCCAGCATCGCCGCTTCATGCGGGGCCAGATCGGTCAGCGGTTTGTTGAAATAGGTCTGCGCCGCCGCCGCCACGCCATAGCTGTTCTGGCCGAGGAAAATCTCGTTCATGTACAGCTCAAGGATCTTGTCCTTGCTCAGCGTCTCTTCCAGCCGGCTGGCCAGGATCAGCTCCTTGATCTTGCGCTCGCCTGTCCGGTCGCTCGACAGCAGGAAGTTCTTCATCACCTGCTGGGTGATGGTCGACGCGCCGCGCACATTCTGCCCCCGGCTGACCACCGCATCACGCAAGGCGCTTGCCATGCCGGTGACGTCATAGCCGCCATGGGTGTAGAAGTTCTTGTCCTCGGCACTGATGAACGCCTGTTTCACCAGATCGGGAATCTCCTCGACCGGCACAAACAGCCGCCGCTCTTTGGCGAATTCGTCGATGATCTGGCCTTCACCGGAATAGATTCGGCTGATGGTGGGCGGCGCATATTGCGCCAGCCGCTCATGACTGGGCAAGTCACGGGAATACATATAGAAAACCGCACCAACCGACAGGGCTGCAAACAGCACCCCCATGGTGATCATGGTGAAAATGCCACCAAGGAATGAGCCTATGAAGCGGATCAACCGATAACTCCTGTAACCTGTGCGCGCCTTATACATGGGCAGCGCCCCCCGGTCAAAACGAACGCCCCGGCACAGGCACCGCCTCGCGCAATCGTCACCGGCTAGCGCTGCAACGCCGACAGCGCCGCATCCTCTGCCGCCCAGGCTTTCAGCCCGTCGCGCAGCGCCAGTGCCATCGTGGCCCGCCACTCAGGATCGGTCAGCCGCGCCAGATCGCGCGAGGATGACATAAACCCAAGCTCCACCAGCAGCGACGGGATATCGGGCGATTTCAGCACCGAAAACCCGGCGGTCTGGCGCGGATGCCGGTGCATCCGCAGCCCGGCCGCCTTGATCGCGCCTTCCAGCGCCAGCGCCAGCCGTTCGATGCGCGGCCCGGTCTCGGTCCGCGCCATATCCATCAGGATCGTCGCCACCAGATCATCCTGCGCGGTCAGATCCACACCCGACAAAAGGTCCGCCCGGTCATGCCGTTCGGCCAAGGCCTGCGAGGCCGCATCACTCGCCTCATCCGACAGGGTATACAGCGTCGCCCCCACCGCTTCGCCTTCCGCAATGGCATCGGCGTGCAGCGACAAAAACACATGCGCGCCCGCCGCCCGCGCGATGGAAATCCGCGCCTCCAACGGCACGAACACATCTTCTTCCCGGGTCAGGATCACAATAAACCCGCCATCGCGCAGCAACAGGTCCTTCAGCTCGCGGGCAAAGGTCAGCATCAGCCCGGCCTCGGTCAGCCCATCGCGCTCGGCTCCGGGGTCAATGCCGCCATGGCCGGGGTCCAGCACCACCACCAGCGGCCCGGTGCCGCGCGGGGCCGCCGCGCGCGGCAGATCGGCCCCCACCGGCAAGGCCCAGCCCTCCGGCTCGGGCAGCGCCGCCGCCGCCGCAAATTCCGCCGCCCCCGCAGGCTCCAGCATCAGCCGCACCTGTGCGCCGCCCTCGCCGGTCACCATCCCGGCCTGCGTCACCAGATGCGGCCCGGACAGTTCCATCACCAGCCGCGACCAGCCCTGCCGCACCACCCCGGCCCGCATGTCCACCACCGCATCCGTGCGCCGCACCACCCCGGAAAGCCCGGTCCAGTCCACCTCGCGCATGTCCAGCACCAGACGCGGCGGCGCGTCCAGCACCCGCACCCGCCAGGGCACCGGCTGGCTCAGCGCCAGATCCACCGCCACACCGCCCTGCCGGTCCACAATCCCCGATTGCCCCGGCACCAGCCGCGCCAGCGCCGACAGCTCCTGCGCAGGCGCCGCGCCCGCCCCGGCCCAGACCAGCAGCCCAACCACCAGCGCCCAGAATCTCATCTGGGCGCCCCCCGCATTTTCTGTCCAAAAACATCCCCGCCGGAGGCGCATATCAGCCCCGCACGTTCCCGCCAGCATTCTGAACACCGCACCCCTCATCTGTTCCCAAATATCCCCGCCGGAGGCGCACATCAGCCCCGCACGATCCCGCCCGAACGTGCAGCCATGAACGTCCGCAACCGCGCCAGCCCCTCGACAACATCCGCCGTCCCCCGCGCATAGGAAAACCGCAAGGTCTGCCGCCCGCGATGGGGGTCGAAATCCACCCCCGGCGTCACCGCCACTCCGGCCCCGTGCAGGATCTCGCGCGCTAAGCTCAGCGAGTCCGTGGTCAGCTCCGACACATCGGCATAGACGTAGAACGCCCCGTCCGGCGGCGCAATGCGGGTAAAGCCTGCCAGCGGCAGGCCCTCCAGCATCAGCTGGCGGTTGGTCGCATAGGTGGCGCGGTTGGCCTCCAGCTCATCAATACAGTCCAGCGCGGCCAGCGCCACGATCTGGCTGGCATGGGGCGGGCAGATGAACATGTTCTGCGCCAGCCGCTCCACTTTGCGCACATGGTCCGGCGGCACCACCATCCAGCCGACGCGCCATCCGGTCATGCTGAAGTATTTGGAAAACGAGTTGATCACATAGCAATCATCCGTGATCTCCAGCGCCGACACCGCGCGCGCGCCGTAATGCAGCCCGTGGTAAATCTCGTCCGAGACAAAGGCAATCCCCCGCGCCACGCAATGGTCGATCAGCGCTTTCAGCGCCGCATGGTCCAGCATCGTGCCGGTCGGGTTGCCGGGCGACGCGACAATCAGCCCCGCCATCTCCACGCCGTCCAGATCGGCAGGCACCGGCTGCAGCCGGTTCTCCGCCTGCGTCTGAAGGCCCACCGGCTGCAAGGACAGCGCCCGCAGGATCTGGCGATAACTCGGATAGCCCGGCTCGCCCAGGCCCACCCGGTCGCCCGCGTCAAACAGCGCGGTAAAGGCCAGCAGGAAGGCGGCGGAAGACCCCGATGTCACCACCACCCGCGCGGGGTCCAGCTCCACCCCGTACCAGCGCCAGTACAGCGCCGCGATCCCCGCGCGCAGTTCCGGCAGCCCCAGCGCCACGGTATAGCCCAAAGACCCCGCCGCCATCGCCTGCACCAGTGCGGCCCGCGCCGCCGCCGGGGCCGGGGTGCCGGGCTGGCCCACCTCCATATGGATCACCGACCGCCCCGCCGCCTCCAGACTGCGTGCATCTTCCATCACATCCATCACAATAAAGGGATCGACATCACCCCGTCTTGAACTCTTCATGCCTGCCCCTCTATGGTCTGGCCGAAGTGTCCCGGTTCGCGGGGCAAGGTCAAGCCCGACCCCGTTCAAACCTGCGCGCCGCCGCAGACACCATAGCCAGAGACAGCCCATGATCCTCAGAACCCTGATCGGCATCACCGCGATGATGATGACAACCACCGTGGCGCTGGCCGAGATGACCCCGGCCGAGCGTGAGGCGTTCCGGGCCGAGGTGCGGGCCTTCCTGCTGGAAGAACCCGAAGTGCTGGTCGAAGCGATGGAGGTGCTGCAGGGCCAGCACGAAATGCAATCGGTCGAACGCGATCTGGCCATGCTGCGCGACAATGCCGATCTGATCTACCGCGATCCGAACTCCTGGGCCGGTGGCAATCTTGAGGCGGATCTGACCATCGTGGAATTCGTCGATTACCGCTGCGGCTATTGCCGCAAGGCGCATGACGAGGTGGCGGATCTGGTCCAGTCGGATGGCAATATCCGTCTGGTGCTCAAGGAATTCCCGATCCTTGGCGAACAGTCGCTGCTGTCATCGCAATTCGCCATCGCGGTGCGCCAGCTGCATGGCGATGACGCCTACAAAGCCGCCCATGACGCGCTGATCGCCCTGCGCGGCGATGCCAATGCCGAAACCCTTGCCCGTCTGGCCACCGATCTGGGCCATGACCCGGCGGCGATTGCGGCCCGGATGCGCGCTCCGGAAGTGCAGGCGGTGATCGACACCAACCACGCGCTTGGCGGATTGATGGAGATCAACGGCACCCCGACCTTTGTGATTGATGAGACCATGGTGCGCGGCTACGTGCCACTGGAAGGCATGCGCCAGATCGTCGCCGGCCAGCGCGAAGGCTGATCCGCGGACAGGGCCCGGCACCCCTTGCCCTTCATCTTGACAAAAATACTCGCGGGGGTCCAAGGGGGCGGCAGCCCCCTTGTCACGCTCATCCCCGCGCGCCGAGGAACGCCAGCACAGACTCCGCCGCCCGCTGGCCCGGAGGTGCGCCACCCTGCCCCAGCCGCTGCATCGTCAGCCGCATCGCGTCGCGCTGTGACGCGCCCTGCTCTGCCAGCAGTCGCAGCACCGCAGGCGCGATCAGACCGGCCCGGCAGTCCGGCCCGATGAATTCCGGCACCACGCGGGTGTCCGACACAAGGTTCACCAGCGTCACCGTGTCAATCAGCGCCGCGCGGCGCATCAGCCACAGCGTCAACGGGTTCATGTCATAGGCGATCACCATCGGGCACCCGTTGGCGGCCAGTTCCAGACTGACCGTCCCCGACGCGGCAATCGCCACATCCGCCGCGGCAAAGGCCGCGCGTTTGGTGGGGGCATCCTGAATGATCCGGGGCGGGATCGCCCAATCCGCCGTCAGATCCTGCACCAGCCCGGCCACACCGCGCACCGTCGGCAAGGCCACCCGCGCATCGGGATGCACCGCCTTGATCTGTGCCACCACTTGCCCAAGCACCGGGGCCAGCCGCGAAACCTCACCCTTGCGCGAGCCCGGCAGGGCCAGGATCAGCGGGCCATGGCCGCGCATGGTTTCGGCCTCCGCCTCGGTGGCCAAAGTCTCTGCCACCACCGGATGCCCGACGAAATCACAGCTCATCCCGGCGGCGGTCATAAGCGGGGGCTCGAACGGCAACAGCGCCAGCACATGATCGACCACGCGGGCCATCTTTGCCGCCCGCCCGGGCCGCCAGGCCCAGACCGAGGGGGCGACATAGTGGATCACGGGGAAATCGGGCCGCGCGGCCTTGACGATGGCCGCCACCCGCAAACAAAAATCAGGCGAGTCGATCGTGATCAGCGCCTGCGCGCCCGACGCCAGAACCGCCTGCGCCGCCTGCGCGATCCGGCGTTTGAGCGCGAAATACTTCGGCAGCACCTCGACCAGACCCATCACCGACAGCTCTTCCATCGGGAACAGGCTGTCCAGCCCCTGCGCCTGCATCATCGGCCCGCCGATCCCGGCAAACTGCACTCCGGGCGACAGATCCACCAGCCCCGCCATCAGGGCAGCGCCCAGCCGGTCGCCCGAAGGCTCGCCCGCGATCAGGAAAAGCGTCAGCGCGCCCACAGGAACAGGCCCGCATCCGCAGCGGCAGCGATCATCGCGTCAAGGTCAAGGCAGATCACCCCGCCCGCCTGCCACGCAATGCCCCCCAGACCGGCCTGCGCCACAAGCGCCACCGTGTCCGGCCCCAGGGTCGGCAGATCGACGCGGCTGTCCTGCCCCGGCTTGGGCGCCTTGTAAAACAGCCCGCGCGTGCCCGCTGGCCGCAACCCCGGCGGCAGTGCCGTAACTCCCGCCAGCATCGCATCGGTGCCCGGCAACGCTTCGACCGCCAGACACAGGCCCTGCGCCACCACGCAGCCCTGCCCCACATCTACCGCACCAAGGGCGGCGACAATCTCTGCCGCGCGTGTGGCATCCGCCTCATCCGCAGCGCTCAGGGTGCCGCACAGCACGCCAGCCCCCGGCACCAGATCCGGCGCGATCTGCGCCGTGCCTGCCACCGTGAACCCGGCCTCTTCAAACAGCAGGACCACCGCGCGCAAGGTGGCGTCATCGCCCTGCGCCATCGCCGCCATCAGGCGCGGCACCAGCCCTGCCGTGCCCGCATCAAACAGCGCCGGGTCCAGCCTTGGCCGCTGCACGGCACCGGCAAAGGTGACGCGGGTGACACCGGCATCTTCCAGCGCATGGAAAAACGGCACCAGCCGTTCGACCCGGAACACCATATCCACCGCCAAGCCCTCTGGCACAAAGCCATCCAGCGCGCAGATCAGCGGGGCCTTTAGCGCGGCCGCCACAGCGGCAGGCAGGTGCCCCGACCCGGCAATCACGGCGGTGCGGGTCATTTGGGGGTCAGAAAGCTGCGGTCGCTGGCCGACAGGATGAAATCGGTCATCTCGCGCACATGGGCGGACTCGGTTTCTTCCGACAGCCGCCGGGCGCGGTCCACGAAAGACCCCTCACCCTGCGCCAGCATCTGATAGCCCGCGCGCAAGGCGGTGATTTCCGACCGTTCCACCCCGCGCCGCTTCAGCCCCACAAGGTTCAGCCCGTCAAGCACCCCGCGCGGCCCCTGCACCAGACCATGCGGCAGCACATCATTGGTGACCATGGTCACAGCCCCGATGATCGCCCCGCGTCCGACCCGCACCCATTGGTGCACGCCCGACAACCCACCGACGATCACATCATCGCCGATCTGGCAATGCCCGGCAATCGCCGCCTGATTGGCCAGGATCACCCGGTTGCCCATGCTGGCGTCGTGGCCGACATGCGCGCCGGTCATCAAAAGGCAGTCGTCGCCAATCCGCGTGACCCCGCCGCCGCCTTCCGTGCCGGTGTTCAGCGTCGCGCCTTCGCGGATGCGGCAACGCGCACCGATGATCAGCCTTGTGCGTTCGCCCTTGAACTTCAGATCCTGCGGCACCTCGCCGACACAGGCGAAGGGGAAAATCACCGTGCCCTCACCCACCTGCGTCCAGCCGGTCACCACGGCATGCGATTTCACCACCACGCCCGCCGCCAGCGTCACCTCGGCCCCGATCACCGCAAAGGGGCCAACCTCGGCCCCCGCACCGATCACGGCACCGGGGTCTACCACGGCCATCGGGTGAATGCGGGCGGATGCGTCAACGCTCATCGCTCAGGCCTTTTTCGGCACGTCGAACATCGCGGTGAATTCGGCCTCGCAGGCCAGTTCATCCCCCACCATGGCGCGGCCCGAGAACTTCCAGACCCGGCCACCGCCGCGCAGCGCCTTGACATGCAGCTCCAGCACATCGCCCGGCACCACCTTGCGGCGGAATTTCACCCCATCGACGCCCATGAAGAACACATTGGCGTTCTTGTCGACCAGATCCATCGACAGGCCGACCAGAATGCCGCTGGTCTGCGCCATCGCCTCGATGATCATCACGCCGGGGAAAATCGGCACGCCGGGGAAATGGCCGGTGAACTGCGGTTCATTCATGGTGATGCATTTGATGCCGACGCAGCTTTTGTCGACGTGGATGTCGACCACCTTGTCGACCAGCAGGAACGGGTAGCGGTGCGGCAGGATGCGCTGGATCAGCGCGATATCGGCCGTCTGGCCTGCGGTCACGGTGGTTTCGGTCATTCACGTTCCCCGTCTTGTCCTTGCATGCGTTCCACATGACTGTTGTGACTTTGCTACCAATTGCGTCCCGCCGGGGCAAGGCATCGCCGCAACGCACCGTGTCAGGGTTGTGGCGCGGCGGGTTGTGGCGTGCCAGCGTCCGGCGCGACTGGCATGTCCGGCGCGTCTGGTGGGCTGGCAGGCGGCTCCGCCTCCGGTCCGGTCAGCACTGCGGTCCCGTCGCCCAACCGGGCATCCAGCCGCGCAATCGCCTGTTCGGTGATGTCGATGCGGTCAAAGCTCAGGATCACGGCGGATCGGTCGATGATCGCCACCGCCCCCAGATCCTGCATCAGCTCTGCCAGCACCGGAATTGCGGCCTCAAAAAACCGCTGTTGTTCGATGTCGCGGGCGCGGGTCACCGAACGGCTTTTGGATTCCTGTGCCACCCGCAATTCCTCGACCCGTTTGTCAAACTCGCGGGCGATGATGCGGAACTGGTCCACCGGCAGGGTCGCGCGCCGTTGGGTCAGCGCCCGCTCTTCCGCCTCCAGCGCGGCTTCCAGCCGGCGGTTTTCGGCGATCAGATCGGCCGAAGCCGCCTCTATCCGGGCCTGAATGGCCTGACCCATCAGCGTGTCTTCAAACAGGCGGCCCCGGTCCAGAGTCACCACAGCCGATTGCATGGCGGGCGCAGGTGCCTCTGCCGGTGCTTCCGTCTGCGCCATTGTCGGCCCGGCGCAGGCCAGGGCCAGCAGAACAGCCGCGCGCAGCCCGGCGCCGGTCATCAGAACCGGGTCGAGATCGTCAGATCGAACGACCGTTCCTTGTCGTAGTCTTCTTTCTTCAGCGCTTTCGAGAAGTTGAAGCGCAACGGCCCGATCGGCGCGTCCCACAGCACCGACACGCCGACCGCCGCACGCGGGTTGAACCCGGTGTCAATCGCGTTGTTGTCGGCGTCAAGCACATCGCCCTTCAGACCCCAGACCGAGCCCACGTCCATGAACATGCCGCCACTGATCCCGTATTCCTCGGGCAGGCCAAGCGGGAAATCAGCCTCGAACCGGGCGACGGCATAGAAATTGCCCCCCAGCGCATCATCCGTCACCAGATCGCGCGGGCCGATGCCGTTGCCTTCAAAGCCGCGGATCTTGCCATTGCCGAAATAGCGTTCGGTGACGCGGGTGCTGTACCCGCTGATCGGTGAAATCGCCCCGGCCTCGAAAATCGCGCGCAGGGTGACATCTTCGTTCAGGATCTTGCGTTCGGCCAGTGCCTGCACTTCGTTGGAAATATACTTAGCATCGCCGCCAAGCCCGGCAAAATCCTGACTGAAGCGGAACACAACGCCACGATCCGGGCTCAGCCCGCCGACGCGTGTGTCATAGCTGTAGGTGTAGCCGACGGCCGAGGTGAACTCACCGTCACGGGCAGATTCGGCCTCCAGTGTCGGGTTCACTTCTATCGTGCCGCCAACGTCCTTGCCTTCATACCCTTTGATTGTGTTCTTCGACAGACCATAGCGCAGTTCCAGACGGCTGACCTCCCCCACCGGGAAAGACAGCGCGACCCGCGTGCCGACATTGGCGGTGTCATAAATCGCGTTCTTCTGGCTGGTGACGTTGTAGAACGCCCCCAGAGACAGGGACAGATCCCGCCCCAGAAACGCCGGTTCGGTGATCGAGATTGACGACGACGTGCTGTCGGTCCCGGTTGAAATCGCCACAGACAGGGCCTGCCCGCGCCCCAGGAAGTTCGCTTCCGAAAAGCCGATGTTCACCCCGACGCCGGATTCCACCCCATAGCTTGCGCCAAAGGACAGCGACCCGGTGGGCTGCTCTTCCACGTTCACATCGACGATCACCTGATCCGATGCCGACCCCGGCCGCGCATTGACCTGCGCGTCCGAGAAGAAGCCAAGCGCGCGGATGCGTTCCGCCGACTGGCGCACTTCACGCGGGTTGAAGGGGTCGCCTTCGGCGCTGCGGAACTGACGGCGGATCACCTGATCCAGCGTCGTGGTATTGCCTTCGATGTCGATGCGTTCGACGAACACCCGTTCGCCCCGCACCAGCGCAAATTCCAGATCCAGCGTGCCGGTCCGGTCATTGCGGGTGACGCGCGGATCGACGCGCACAAAGGTCAGCCCCTTGCGCAGCGCCAGATTTTCCATCCGTGCAATGGTGTTTTCGACCACCACCGGCGAATAGGGCACGCCCGAGCGTACACGCGACAGCGCCCCGAATTCCGCAGCATCCAGGCCCGGAATTTCCGACACGGTCGTCACGCCGCCAAAGCGGTATTGCCGGCCTTCGCGGATGGCAAAGCTGACGAACACCGCGTCCCGCTCGCGCGCAACTTCGGCCGAGGCATCGGTGACCTGAATGTCGACATAACCGCGCGCCAGATAGAAATCGCGCAGCAATTGCTTGTCCAGCTCCAGCCGTTCGGCCACGAAGGTGTCACGCTGGATCAGAGTGCGCAACAGCCCGGCCTGCTTGGTTTCCAGCACCTGCCGCAAGCGGCGGTCGCTGAAGGCGCGGTTGCCGATGAAGGACAGACGTTCAATTTCCGTCACGCGGCCTTCGGTAATCTCGAACGCGAGGTCAACCCGGCCGCCGCTGCGGCGGATCAGTTTTGGTGTCACGGTGGCGGCAATCCGGCCCCGGGCGCGGTAGGCTTCGGCAATCGACGCCGCATCTGCCTCGGCCACGCTGGGCGAATAGACCCTGCGCTGCTGCGACTGGATGATGCTGGCCAGATCCTCATCTTTCAGGCGTTTGTTGCCCTCAAAATTGATGACGTTGACGATGGGGTATTCCTTGACGCGGATCACCAGCTGACCGCCCTGCGGCACGATCTCCACCGTCTCGAACAGGCCCGACCGGACCAGCCCCTGATAGGCATCGTTCAACCCGCCCTGCGACAGGGCCTGCCCGCGCCTGATTCCGGCAAAGCCTAAGATTGTGGCATTGTCCACGCGCTGGTTGCCTTCGATCACCACCTGATTGAACGCATATTGCTGCGCAGAGGCGGGTGCGAAGATCGCCGCCGAAGCCGTTGCGGTGGAAAGGAAAAGCGCGGTCAGAATGCGTTTGCGAACGCCTGCCTTGCCATGCGCCACGCGTTGTGCGGCACCCGCTGTATCGTGCATGACAATGCCCCATATCAACAAACTGTTGTGTCTTCACTAGACGGAAGTGCGGGGCTTGTCAAAGCGTTGGAAGCAGGTTTGCGGCAGCAATTGCCATGCGTTGCGTGCGTGCAGCAGGTCGGGCGCCGCGGCAAAGAACGCTTCAGGGTTCAGGCCTGCGCCTGACCCCGCCCGCCGGTCTGCCGTGGCAGAGGCGTAAAGGTTAATGCTCTACCAGAGTGCTGCCCAGAAATGCGCCGGCCAGCAGCCCCGCCACGACCGTGCCGATGGTGAAGATCCGGTCGGCGTTCAGCCAGACCAGAAATGACAGTCCACGATAGCCTTGCACGACCATTTGCATGATGAACCCCTTTCAGACACCCGCATGGCGTAGCATCTGAATATGGCCCGATTATGGCGTCACGCGGGGGGCTTACGGGCAGAACAGGTCATTGGTCAGCGCAAACACCATCAGGGACAGCAGCAGCGCCAGACCCACCGTCATCATCACCTGCAACGCCCTGTCCGATGGTGGCTTGCCCGCCACCGCCTCATAGGCGTGAAACACCAGATGCCCGCCATCCAGCACCGGAATCGGGAACAGGTTCATCAGCCCAACGGCCACCGACAAAAGTGCGATGAACTGGATGAAGGTCTCCACCCCTTGGCTCGCCGCAGCCCCCGAGCTTTCGGCAATGCCGATCGGTCCGCGCAGGTTGCAGCTGGAGATTTTGCCCGCCACCATGTGCCACAGCCCGGAAAGCGAGGTGGTGGCGATGCGCCAGGTCTGCTCGCCCGCGATGCCCACCGCCTCGAACATGCCCGGATGCCGGGTCTCCGGCTCGAACCCCAGCCCGCCGTTCAGCCCGATCAGCCAGCGGGTCTCAAACCCGCCTTCGCGCTTTGGCAGATCCATCTGGCGCGGGGTCAGCGTGGTCTCGAACGTTTCCCCGGCGCGCCAGACGGTCAGGTTCAGCGGGCGGCCCTCGGCCCCGGCCACCAGTGCCGGCAGCTCCGCAAACACCGTCACCGGCACCGCATCAACCGCCAGAATGACATCGCCGGGCAGAAGCCCTGCGTAGAACGCCGCACTTTGCGGCTGCACGCCCGATGCCAGCGCGGGCAGCGGATGCGGGCCGTCAAAGCTCATTACCCGCCCCTCACGCTCTACCGTGTAGGACACCGAAGGCCCCGCAGGCAGATCGCCCGACACCGCGACCAGACGGGTCAGATCGGGCGTGTCGGTGCCGTTGATCGACAGGATGCGGTCGCCTGCGCGCAATTGCTGGCCTTCAAACGGCAGCGGCGTGACTTTGCCGACCACGGTATCGTCGCTGTACACGCCAGACCACAGCACCAGCCCGGTCAGGATCAATAGCGCAGAAATGAAGTTGAACACCGGCCCCGCCGCCACCGTCAGCGACCGTGCCCACAGCGGCGCGCCATGCATCGTGCGCCGCCGCTCAGCCTCCGACAGGGTCGAGATCACCTCGCCATCCTTGCCCGATGCGGCATTGCTGTCGCCCAGAAACTTCACATAGCCGCCAAACGGCAGCGCCGCGATCTGCCAGCGTGTGCCCCGGTTGTCGACGCGCGAATACAGGATCGGCCCAAAGCCAAGGCTGAACACCTCGGCATGAATGCCGGTCCAGCGGCCCACGATGTAATGGCCATATTCATGGATCGCCACAATGATCGACAGGGCGACGACAAAGGCGATCACGGTCCAGACAAGACCGCCAAAGCTGGGAACAAGACCAATCAGATCCAAGGGCTTTCCTTTGTGTCGATGCCGCCTGCGGCACTTCTTTTATCATACCCGGCCACGGGGGGCCGAAAATTCAGTAGGCACGGCGTCCGGCCAGCACGGTCGCGGCCTCACCTGCCCGCACCCGCGCAAGATGATCCGCGTTCTGGATGTCCTCAAGGGTCATCACGTCAGTTTCAAGGCACATCTCCGGCATAACGCTGGCAAGGGTATCCTCGACCACGCCCGCCATGTCCATAAAGCCGATGCCGCCATCGAGAAAGCGGTCGAGCGCGATTTCCTTGGCGGCGTTGAACACCGCCCCCGAAAGCCCGCGCGCCGCCATCACCTCACGGCACAGCCGCAGCGCGGGATAGCGGGCAAGATCGGGCGCGCGAAAGCTGAGCGTGGCAATCTGCGCAAGGTCCAGCCGCGCGATGGGCAGGCGCGCACGGTCGGGCCAGTTCAGCGCATAGCCGATGGCATGGCGCATATCGGGCGCACCCAGATGCGCCATGATGGCACCGTCCTGAAAACCAACCATGGAATGGATCAGGGATTCGGGGTGGATGATGACCTCGATCTGGTCTGGCGCAACACCGAAAAACTCACGTGTTTCAATGACTTCCAGCGCCTTGTTAAACATGGACGCCGAATCGATGGTGATCCGCTGGCCCATGGCCCAGTTCGGATGCGCCAGCGCTTCCTTGACCGTGGCCTGCGCCAGCGCCGCCAGCGGCCAGTCGCGCAAGGCCCCGCCCGATGCGGTCAGGATGATCCGTTCGACGCAAGCAATGTCTTCGCCCACCAGCGCCTGAAAGATCGCGGAATGTTCCGAATCCACCGGCAGAATCCGCGCGCCATGCGCCACCGCCGTCGCCATCAACAAGGGCCCCGCCGTTACCAGACTTTCCTTGTTGGCCAGCGCCAGCGTGGCCCCATGGCGCAGGGCGCGCAGGCCCGGCACAAGGCCAGCCGCGCCGACAATCGCGCTCATCACCCAATCGGCGGGGCGGTCGGCGGCTTCGGCAATCGCAGTGTCGCCTGCCGCCGCCTGCACGCCCGATCCGGCCAGCGCCTCGCGCAATGCGGGCAGACACGCCTCATCGGCGCAGACCGCCACCTCGGCCCGCAGGGCAATCGCCATTTCCGCCAGCCGCGCCACATTGCGAGCGCCGGTCAGGGCGACGGTGCGGAACGCCTCCGCCCCGCCTGCCCGGCAGATCAGGTCATAGGTGCTTTCCCCCACCGACCCGGTGGCACCGAAAATCGAGATGCTGCGCACGCGCCTCAGCCCCCCAACGGCGCGGGCATCGGCAGCGAGGTGAACAGACCCAGCAGCATCACCAGCACCACCGCCCCGATCAGCGCGTCAAAACGGTCGAGAAACCCGCCATGGCCGGGAATCAGGGTCGACGAATCCTTCACCCCCGACCGCCGCTTGATCCAGCTTTCGGCAATGTCGCCCAACTGCCCGGCAAAGGCGACAAACGGGGCCAAAGCCACCGCCAGCCAGGGCGCATGGCCAGTGGCGACAAAAATCAAAGACACCGCAACCGCGCCGACCCAGCCCGCCACGGTGCCGGACCATGTTTTCTTCGGGCTGATCGCGGGCCAGAACTTCGGCCCGCCCATGACGCGCCCGACGAAATAGCCCATCACATCCGAGGCGATGACAATCGCTACGATCCACAGGATCGCCGGCACACCGGGGCTGCGCAGCTCGATCAACCCGTAGCCCGCCACCATGATGGCAATGCCGTAAGCGGTCGCAATGCGCCGGTCACGGCGCGGCGACAGAGCCAGTGCCAGCCCCGGCAGGATCAGCAATGTGGTGGCCAGATCATCACGGAACAGCTCGGCCCCGGCCAGACAGGCGGCGGCGAACAGCCCGACCGCCAGCGGCGTGCGTTTGCGGCCCGGCGCGGTCATATTGGCCAGTTCCCAGAACATCACCCCGGTCAGCGCCACCACCAGCAGCGAAAACGGCGTGCCGCCCAGCCACAGCTCGCCTGCCCCCACAGCCAGCATGAAACCCGCGGAAATCGCCCGCTTTTTCAGATCTCCCCAGCGGGCGATGGCATCCGTCATCCGGTGGCAACCCCGCCAAAGCGCCGCTCGCGGTTGCCAAAGCGCGACACGATCTGCGCCAGTTCAGCGGGCGAGAAATCGGGCCACAGCGTCGGGGTAAACTCATATTCGGCATAAGCCGTCTGCCACAGCAGGTAATTCGAGGTCCGGGTCTCACCGCTGGTGCGGATCACCAGATCGGGGTCGGGCAGATCTGCCGTATCCAGCCGCGACCCGATCAGCCGGTCGGTCACCGCATCCGCCGCCAGCCGCCCTTCGGCCACGTCGCGCGCGATGCCCTGCACCACCCGGGTCAGCTCATCGCGGCCGCCGTAATTGATCGCCACAGTCAGGTTCAGCCGCGAAAACGGCGCGGTCCGCGCCTCGATCCCGTCCATCAGCTTGCGCAGTTTCGGGTTCAGCGGGGTGCGGTCGCCGATAAAGCGCATCCGCACGCCCTCAACCGCCAGCCTGTCGGCCTCACGCTCGATATAGCGCGCGAAGATCGACATCAGCCCCACCACCTCTTCGGTGGAGCGTTTCCAGTTTTCGGTGGAAAAGGCATAAATCGTCAGCCAGCGGATGCCCAGATCGGGGGCACAGCGCACGATCTCGCGCACACGTTCTGCGCCTTTGCGATGGCCGACCAGACGCGGCCAGCCGCGGCTTGTCGCCCAGCGACCATTGCCATCCATGATGATGGCGACATGTTCTGCCAGCCGGGGCAGGTTGTGATCTGCCGATATGGTGGAAGCCAAACCCCTGTCCCTTTTCCCGAAACCCGTCCGGACGACCTGTCCGGCTACCAAAACCAACAACGGCCGGTGCCAGAGGCCCCGCCCGTCAGAACTCTTGTGTCAGACCTGCATGATCTCGGCCTGTTTGCCCTCAAGCGTCTGATCGACCAGCTTGATGTACTTGTCTGTCATATCCTGCACTTCGGCTTCCCAGAATTTCACGTCATCTTCCGACAACCCGTCGCTTTTGGCCTTTTTGATCTGGTCCATCCCGTCACGGCGCAGGTTGCGCACCGCTACGCGCGCGTGTTCGGCATAGCCCGCCGCCACCTTGGTCAGTTCCTTGCGGCGCTGCTCGTTCAGCTCGGGGATCGGCAGCATGATGATGGTGCCGTTGGTCTGCGGGTTGATGCCAAGGCCCGACTCCCGGATCGCCTTTTCCACCTTGTTGACCATCGCCTTGTCCCAGACGTTGATCGTCACCATCCGGGGTTCGGGCACGTTGACGGTGCCCAGCTGGTTGACCGGGGTCATCTGGCCATATGCATCGACCTGGATAGGCTCCAGCATAGACCCCGAGGCGCGGCCGGTGCGCAGCGATGCAAATTCGGTGCGCAGGGCGTTGATCGCGCCATCCATGCGGCGGGTCAGATCTTCGGTATCCAGTTCAAAATCGTCAGCCATCGGTTCATTCCTTCGTCAGCGTCCGGCGACCCTTGGGTAAGCCGGGCGTTTTTTACGTTCTATAAGCCATGCCGGGCCATGGGTATAGCCCCGCCAGCGCACGCCGCGCCGCGCGTGTCAGTCGTGCACGATTGTGTAGGTGCCCTGCCCCGCCATGATGCCCTTGAACCCGCCGGGCTCAGAGAGCGCGAACACCACCAGCGGCATACGGTTGTCACGGCACAGGGCGATGGCCGAGGCATCCATCACCTTGAGGTTGCGCTGCAGCACATCGTCATAAGTGATGTCGGCGTAGCGTTTGGCATCGGGGTTCAGCTTGGGGTCACTGTCATAGATGCCATCGACATTCTTGCCCATGAAGATCGCCTCGCAGGCCATTTCGGATGCGCGCAGGGCGGCGGCGGTATCGGTGGTGAAATAAGGGTTGCCGGTGCCGGCGGCGAAAATGCACACCCGCTTTTTCTCAAGGTGGCGCACGGCGCGGCGGCGGATATAGGGCTCACAGACCTGATCCATCGGAATGGCGCTGATGACGCGGGTATACACCCCCAGCGATTCGAGGGCGGCTTGCATCGCAAGCGCGTTCATCACGGTGGCCAGCATCCCCATGTAATCGGCAGTCGTGCGCTCCATCCCTTGCGCAGAGCCTTGCAGGCCCCGGAAGATATTGCCGCCGCCGATCACCATGCAGATCTCGACCCCCAGATCATGCACCGCCTTGATCTCACGCGCGACGCGTTCCACCGTGGGTGGGTGCAGGCCATACGCCTGATCGCCCATCAGCGCCTCACCCGAGATTTTCAGCATCACACGGTCGTATTTCACGCCGCCATCAAGGCTCGCTATGGTCATGGGTGTTCCCCGTGGTTCGTTTTGCAATTGGACTGCGGCGCAAACTGTCGCAAAACGGGGGCGGGTTCAACCTGTGACTGCCCAGGCAGCGGGGGTTTCACACCCGTCGTCAGTGGGCCTGAACCAATGGCGCACCAATGACGACCCCCGTGGGATATTTAAGGACTGAAAATGAGGCTGGCCCAGATTTCCCGCGAGGCACCTGTCCTGATCGCCGGACCGACGGCCAGCGGCAAGTCGGGGCTGGCGATGGACCTGGCGGCGCGCGACGGGCGGGTGATCGTGAATGCCGATGCCTTGCAGGTCTATGGCTGCTGGCGGCTGCTGACCGCGCGGCCATCAGTGGCGGATGAGGCAGCGCTGCCACATGCGCTGTATGGTCATGTCGGGCGCGATCAGCCCTATTCGGTCGGTCACTGGCTGCGCGAGGTGGCGGGCGTGCTGGACCGGCCGGTGGTGATTGTCGGCGGCACCGGCCTGTATTTTCTGGCGCTGACCGAAGGGCTGGCCGAAGTGCCCGCCATTCCGCGTGAGGTGCGGGCCGAGGGGGATGCGCTGCGCGAGGCCGATCTGGCCGCGATGGTGGCTGCGCTCGATGTGCAGACGGCGGCGCGCATCGATCTGGCCAATCCTGCTCGGGTACAGCGCGCATGGGAGGTGTGGCGCGCCACTGGCCGGGGGCTGGCCGACTGGCAGGCCGACACGCCCGCCCCGCTGATCCCGTTGAACCGGGCCGAGGCGCTGGTGCTGCGTCCGCGCGTGGAATGGCTGAATGACCGGATCGACCGGCGATTCGATCAGATGATGGCGCAGGGTGCTTTGGACGAGGCTCGGGCCGAACTGCCGTTCTGGCAACCGCAACGCCCTTCCGCCCGGGCCATCGGTGCGCCGGAACTGATCGCACATCTGCGCGGGCAGATGCCGCTGGAGGCGGCTATGGATGCGGCCAAGCTGGCCAGCCGCCAATATGCCAAACGCCAGCGGACATGGCTGCGCAACCGGATGCGCGATTGGCGGGCGATTGTGCCGGGCTAAAGCCTCTGCCAGCATCGGCAGAATACTGCCGGGCGCGGCAAGTTATCCACAGGCGGGGCTTTGTTCTGTGGACAAGGTCATAATTCTGCTTGGGTTGGGTGCCATGCCCTGTTTATCTGTCCCCAGTCAAAAAAATGAGCAGGACGCCATGAACGATCACCCTGCCCCGCATGCCCTTTTCGCCCCGGGCGCAGAAACGGCCCTGTCGCAGCTGCGTGTTACGGCGATTCCGCGCCTCGCATCCGGTGGGCGCTGGCGGGTGGAGGCGATGCGCGCCATTTCCGAGCCGATGCTGCTGTGGTTCACCAAAGGTCAGGGCCGCATCACCATTGCCGGGGTTACCCGTGGCTATACCGCCCATAATGCCGTCTTCATCCCGCCCGGTGTGATGCACGGCTTTGAGGTCGGGCCGCAGGTCTTTGGCACGGCTGTGTTTTTCGGCCGCGACAGTGGCGTCACCCTGCCCGAGACGGCGCAGCATCTGCGCATCCGCGAGGTACATGCCCAGCAGGAAATCAACGTCATCCTTGATTCGCTGCAACGCGAGATGGACAGCGATATCCCCGCCCATGACCGGGCCACCCGGCATTATCTGGGCCTCTTGGGCGTCTGGCTGGAACGGCAGGCGGTCAAGGCCGCGCCCGAAACCCCCAAACCCGATGCCGCCCGCCGTCTGGTGGCGCGCTATACCACGCTGATGG
Organism: Pseudotabrizicola sp.; assembly: GCF_030656345.1. Lineage (GTDB taxonomy): Bacteria > Pseudomonadota > Alphaproteobacteria > Rhodobacterales > Rhodobacteraceae > Pseudotabrizicola. The sequence continues at coordinate 344,040 of NZ_JAUSNR010000015.1, forward strand.
AGCGTGATTTCCGCACCGGGGCCGGGGTGGGTGACTTTGCCGCCGCCCTTGGCGTCACCCCTACCCATCTGACCCGCTGTTGCCGCATCGCCTGCGGCAGATCTGCCATTGAGGTGTTGCAGGACCGCCGCATTTTTGAAGCGCGCCGCATGCTGGCCGAAACCCGGATGCCCGTGGCACGGATCGGCGAGGCGCTTGGCTTTACCTCTCCGGCGTATTTCACCCGGTCGTTCCAGCACCTGACCGGGCGTTCACCCACCGCCTTCCGGCGTGAGGTCTGAGGCCAAAGCTCTGAATCCCGAAGCGAATTTGGCAGGCCGATGCGATTAATTTCGCGTCGGCGGTCGACATCATGTCGTATTTACGGCACAAAGAGGCGACTTCGGGCGTTGACGCCTGACGCAAAGTATTGCGCAATGGGGCCAATGTCCCGGCGCAGTTGTGCCTGTGCCGGGCAACAACAGACTGGTCACTGCCCCACCGGGGCTTAGTCCGGCGCTACCCTATAAAACCAACAAGATGGCCCCGCCATCAGGGAGACATATGATGACGATCAAGACCGAGATGCTGCATCCGGCCGCGACCATGCTTGCCAGCGACGTGCGCGCAGGCAAGCTCAGCCGCCGTGAATTCCTGAGCCGCGCCACCGCGCTGGGCCTCACCGCCCCGGCTGCCTATGCCCTGCTGGGGCTTGATGCCCCGGCACAGGCGCAGGCCGCTGCCACCGGCGGCACCCTGCGTGTCGGGATGGAGGTAAAGGCCCAGAAAGACCCGCGCACCGCCGACTGGCCGCATATCGCCAACATCTATCGCGGCTGGCTGGAATATCTGGTGCAATACAACCCCGATGGCACCTTTGAAGGCCGCCTGCTGGAAAGCTGGGAGGCGAACGAAGACGCCACCCAATACACGCTGAACGTCCGCCCCGGTGTCACCTGGAACAATGGCGAGGCGTTTACCGCCGATGACGTGGTGCGCATGTTCGAGCGGTGGACCGATGCATCGGTCGAGGGCAATGCCATGGCCTCGCGCTTCCTCGGGCTGGTCGATGACACCACAAAAGCGCTGCGCGACGGTGCGGTGGTCAAGATCGATGACCTGACCGTGCAGCTGGTGATGTCGATGTCGGATGTGGCCGTGATTGCCAACCTGTCCGACTATCCGGCGGCTGTGGTGCATTCGTCCTATGTCGATGGCTCTGACCCCTCGGCCAATCCGATCGGCACCGGCCCTTACCTGCCGCGCGAAGTCTCTGTCGGCCAGCGCGCCATTCTGGCCCGCAATGAAGGCCACAGCTGGTGGGGCGGCACCGTGCCGCTTGATGAGATCCACTACATCGACTTCGGCACCGACCCCGCCGCCATGGTGGCGCTTGCCGGTTCCGACGAGATCGACTGCAACTACGAATCCACCGGCGAATTCATCGACGTGCTCGATGGTCTGGGCTGGAACAAGCTGGAAGCCGTCACCGCATCCACCATTGTGATGCGGATGAACTCGGCAAACGGCGATCTGTACAAGGAGAAGTCGGTACGTCAGGCGATCCAGAAAGCCGTCGATCCGGCGGTCATTCTGGAACTGGGCTACAACGGCCTTGGCACCACGGCAGAAAACCACCACGCCTGCCCGGTCCACCCGGAATATGCCGAAATTCCGGCACAGACCATCGATCCGGCCGGCCTGCGCCCGGCGCTGGAAGCCGCTGGCATGGCTGACACCGAATTCGAGCTGATCTCGCTCGATGATGGCTGGGAAGCCGCCTCGACCGATGCGGTGGCCGCACAGCTGCGCGACGCCGGTGCCAATATCAAGCGCACGGTGATGCCGGGGTCAACCTTCTGGAACGACTGGCAGAAGTACCCGTTTTCGTCGACCACATGGAACCACCGCCCGCTGGCGGTGCAGAACATGGCGCTGGCCTATACCTCTACCGGCTCGTGGAACGAGACCGGCATGGCCGTGCCAGAGTTCGACGCCGCCATGACGCAGGCCCTGTCGCTGGCCGATGCCGATGCCCGGCGTGAAGTGATGGTGACGCTGCAGACCATCCTGCAGGACGAAGGCTATATCATCCAGCCGTTCTGGCGCTCGCTCTACCGCCATGCCCGCGCGGGGGTGAACATCGACATGCACCCGTCGTTCGAGCATCACCATTACAAGTGGTCGCTGGACGCCTGATCCGTACCAAAGGGACTGCGGCACAAGTGCCGCGGTCCGCCTTCTGCTCAAGCCACTCCTTTCGCCGCCGCCCTGCGCCGCCCCCCGCAAGGAAGGATAAAGCCATGCTGCCGTTTCTGCTGCGCCGGGTCGGCGTGATGATTCTGACTGCGCTGACGCTCAGTTTCATCGTGTTCTGCCTGACCAACCTTGCCCCCAATCTGGAAAAGCTGGCCCGCACCGAAGGGTCGGTCCGCATGTCGGATGAGGCGGTGGACTCGTGGATCGTGAACAACGGCCACGGCGGGTTGATGATCACCCGCTACGGCCAATGGCTGGGCGTGGTGCCGGGCTGGACCCGCACCGATGCCGCAGGCGTCACCCGCGGCCGCTGCATCACCCGCTTTGTCACCGCCGAAGAGGCCCCGCGCTTTTGCGGCATCCTGCAGGGCGACTGGGGCACCTCGACCGTGTTCCGCGAGCCGGTGAGCAAAACCATCTCCGACAAGCTGGCCTCCACCGGCTGGCTGATGCTCTGGGTGATGCTGGTGATGGTGCCGGTGTCGCTGATCATCGGTGTCTTGTCAGGCATGCGCGAGGGCAGCCGGACCGACCGGGTGCTGTCCACCTTTGCCATCGCCACCACCGCCACGCCGGAATATGTGTCCGGCGTCATTCTGGTGGTGATCTTCGCCTCGGCCACCACCGGCATCTCGCCGATCCTGGCCGAATGGGGCTGGATCAGCGGGCGCACGCTGTTTCTGGGCACCGCCACATCGGCCATCGACAAGATCACCTTCTGGAACTTCGCCCTGCCGGTGATGACCATCGCCCTGTACGGCATCGGCTACATCGCCCGGATGACGCGGGCGAGCATGACCGAGGTGATGACCCAGCAATACATCCGCACCGCGCGGCTGAAAGGCGTGGCCTTCCATCAGGTGATCCTGAAACACGCGCTGCGCAACGCGTTGATCGCGCCCTTCACGGTGATCATGCTGCAGTTTCCATGGCTGCTGAACGGCGTCGTCATCGTGGAGACGCTGTTCAACTACAAAGGCTTCGGCTGGACACTGGTGCAAGCTGCCGGCAACAACGACATCCAGCTCTTGCTGGCCTGTTCGGTGGTGGCGGTGTTTGTCGTGCTGGTCACCCAGCTGATCTCTGACGTCGGCTATGTCTTCCTGAATCCCCGCATCCGGCTGAGCTGAGGAATAACGCGTATGGAACCCCTCTCCTGGCCGATGATCTTCGTCAAAATGGCCGTGCAGTTCTGGCCGGTCTGGGCCGCGCTGGCCGCAACCGTGGCGATGTCGCTGCAGTTCCGCCGCCGCCTTGGCCTCTATGGCAAGCTGTTTGATTCAAACGTCGGGATCGCCGGTTTCATCATCGTGATGTTCTGGGTGTTCACGGCGATTTTCGCCGACATGATCATCACCTTCAACCCGATCGGCCAGCTCTCGGGGCTCAAGAACGCCCTGCCCGGCACGCCGCTGCCCGATACCGACCAGTGGTACCTGCTGGGCGGCGATCATCTGGCGCGCGATGTGTTCTCCCGCATGGTGATGGGCGCGCGCCGGGTGCTGACCATCGCGCCCGCGGCCACCGTCATCGCCTTCATGGTTGGCATCACCCTTGGCCTGCCCGCCGGATATTTCGGCGGCAGGCTCGATACCGGCCTCAGCTTCATCGCCAATCTGGTCCTCGCTTTCCCGGTGATCTTACTGTTCTACCTGCTGGTCACGCCGGAAATCCGCTCGACCGGCGTGCCGATTGCGCTGGCCGCCGTGCTGTTCCTGTTCCCGGTGATCTTCGTCTCGGTGCTGCTGAACAGCCGCTATTTCACCACGCCTGCGCGCCGTAACCTCTATGTCGGTGTGGCGCTTGCCATCGGCCTCTGGGCCTATTCCGGGCTGGCCTTCAACATGGACCCCACCGGCATCTGGTCGATGGACCCGAACCTGCTGAACGTCTTCGTCTCGGTGGTTTTCGTCAACGCCCCGACCGTGTTCCGCATCGTGCGCGGCATCGTGATGGACCTCAAATCGCGCGATTACGTCGCCGCGGGCCAGACCCGGGGCGAAGGTGCCTGGTACATCATGCTGTGGGAGATCCTGCCCAATGCGCGCGGGCCGCTGATCGTCGATTTCTGCCTGCGGATCGGCTACACCACCATCCTTCTGGGCACGCTGGGCTTTTTCGGCCTTGGCGTCTCGCCTGAATCCCCCGACTGGGGCAGCACCATCGACGATGGCCGCCGCCTGCTGTCGATCTACCCCCACCCCGCCGTCGTCCCCGCACTGGCCCTGATGAGCCTCGTCCTCGGCCTCAACCTCCTCGCCGACGGGTTGCGCGAAGAATCCATGCGCGACTGATCATTATCTGTTCATAAATATCCCGGGGGTCCGGGGGTTGGCCCCCGGTCCCGCAGTTCGACAAAGGAACAACCGATGACCGACTGGGACCCGTCCAAACCCATCCTCGAAATCGAGAACCTCTCGATTTCCTTCTTCACCCGTCTGCGCGAAATCCCTGCGGTGATGGATTTTTCCTGCACCGTTATGCCGGGCGAATCGATGGGGCTGGTGGGCGAATCCGGTTGTGGCAAATCCACCGTGGCGCTTGCCGTCATGCGCGATCTTGGCAAGAACGGCCGCATCGTTTCAGGCTCCATCAAGTTCAAGGGCCGCGATCTGACCCATATGACCGAGGAAGAGTTGCGCCACATCCGTGGCTCGGAAATTGCGATGATCTATCAGGAACCGATGGCCAGCCTGAACCCCGCGATGCGGGTGGGCGATCAGCTGGCCGAGGTGCCGATGATTCATCAGGGCATGAACCGGGCCGACGCCTTGCACCTCGCCCGCCAGATCATCGCCGATGTCCGCCTGCCCGACCCCGACCGCATCTTGCGCGCCTATCCGCACCAGCTGTCGGGCGGTCAGCAGCAGCGCATCGTCATCGCCATGGCGCTGATGGCCAAGCCGGCGCTGCTGATCCTGGACGAACCCACCACCGCGCTGGATGTGACGGTCGAGGCGGGAATCGTCGATCTGGTCAAGGATCTGGGCACGAAATACGGCACCTCGATGCTGTTCATCAGCCACAACCTTGGCCTGATCCTTGATGTCTGCGACCGGCTGTGCGTGATGTATTCCGGTGAGGCGGTAGAGACCGGCAATGTGATCGAAGTGTTCGACAAGATGCGCCACCCCTATACGCAGGCGCTGTTCCGCTCGATCCCGCTGCCGGGGGCGGACAAGAATTCCAGCCCGCTGATCGCCATTCCGGGCAATTTCCCGCTGCCGCATGAACGCCCCCCGGGCTGCAACTTCGGCCCGCGCTGCGACTATTTCCGCGACGGTCTGTGCAACGCGCAAGAGGTGCCGATGGACCCGGTGCCGGGCCATGACCGCCACGCCACCCGCTGCCTGCGCTGGCGCGAGATCGACTGGGACGCGCCGCCAAAGGTCGGCAAGGTGACCGAGAAGCTGCCGCGCGGGCGGCTGGTGCTGAAGATGGAGGACCTGAAGAAATATTACGCGGTGTCGGCCGGAGCCTTTGGCGGCGGTGCGGAAAAGGTGGTGAAAGCCAACGAATCCCTCAGCTTTGAGGCGCATGAGAATGAAACCCTCGCCATCGTTGGCGAATCGGGCTGCGGCAAATCCACCTTTGCCAAGGTGCTGATGGGGTTGGAGACTGCGACCTCTGGCAGCATCATGCTGTTTGACGAAAACGTGCAGGACACACCGATTCAGGCGCGCAACACCGATACGGTGTCAAAGCTGCAGATGGTGTTCCAGAACCCGTTCGACACGCTGAACCCCAGCATGACCGTGGGCCGCCAGATCATCCGCGCGCTGGAGATTTTCCAGAAGGGCACCTCTGACGCCGACCGGGTCGACCGGATGCTGACGCTGCTCGACATGGTGAAACTGCCGCGCGCCTTTGCCGACCGGATGCCGCGCCAACTGTCGGGCGGGCAGAAACAACGCGTCGGCATTGCGCGGGCCTTTGCCGGCGGGGCCAAGGTGGTGGTGGCGGATGAACCCGTCAGCGCTTTGGATGTGTCGGTGCAGGCGGCAGTGACCGACCTGTTGATGGATATTCAGCGCGAGAACCACACCACGTTGTTGTTCATCAGCCACGATCTGTCGATCGTGCGCTATCTGTCAGACCGGGTTATGGTGATGTACCTTGGCCATGTGGTGGAACTCGGCACCACCGATCAGGTTTTCGCCCCGCCATATCACCCCTATACCGAGGCGCTGCTCTCAGCTGTGCCCATCGCCGACACCCGCGTGAAAAAGCGCCGGATCGTGCTGGAGGGCGATATTCCATCGGCCATGAACCCACCCCCCGGCTGCCCGTTCCAGACCCGCTGCCGCTGGAAATCGCAAGTGCCCGGCAATCTGTGCGACACGGTGCTGCCCCCCGTACAGGTGCTGGCGGGCGGGCATCAGATCAAGTGCCATCTGTCGGAAGCGCAATTTGCAGAGATGGAGCCGGTGATCACGATTGCCGCCGAATAGGCGGGTGGCTGGCGTCGGAGCGCGCCGCGCGGGAGTATTTTTGTCAAGATGAACGGCCGGGGCCTCAGCCCTTGACGCTGTGAACCGGCAACAGGGCGGCGGCGATGCGGCGGCCTTCGGACAGCAGCACGTTATAAGTGCGGCAGGCGGCGGGGGAGTTCATCACCTCAACCCCGATGCCCGATGCCTCCAGCAGGGTGCGGAAACCGGCGGGCGGATGCGCGATTTCGGCGCCGGTGCCGACGAACAGCACGTCGATGCGCCCGGCCAGTGACAAGGGCGTTTCGGTGTCGTCAAACCCGCCCCACAGCCCGGCATCCCACGGCGTGATCAGGCAGGCCCCGCGCAGCACATGGCCATCCACACGGAAGAATCCCGGGCCGTAGCCGTCGATGGCTTTTGCCGTGCCATAGCTGATCTCTGTCAGGCGCATCGGATCACGCGTCGATATTGGCGTATTCGTCGGGGGTGCCGTTCTTCTTCGGCTTGTCGGTCCGGTCCAGCCCGATCATCAGCACCAGATTTTTGGCGACATAGACCGAGGAATAGGTGCCGATGACGATGCCAAACGTGATGGCGAACACAAAACCGCGGATCACATCGCCGCCAAAGATCAGCATCGCGATCAGCGCCACCAGCGTGGTGCCGGTGGTCATCAAGGTGCGCGACAGGGTTTCATTGGCCGACAGGTTCATCACCTCGCGCAGGGGCATGGTTTTGTACTTGATCAGGTTTTCCCGCAACCGGTCAAAGATCACCACGGTGTCGTTGATCGAATAGCCGAGGATGGTCAGCAGGGCCGCCACGATGGCCAGATCGAACTTGATCTGGAACAGCGCGAACACCCCGATGGTGATGATGATGTCATGCACCAGGGCCGCCACCGCGCCCACCGCATATTGCCATTCGAAGCGCAGCCAGATGTAGACCAGAATCGCCCCCGACGCGCCGATCACCGCCAGAATGGCGCTGAGGATCAGCTCACCCGAGACCTTGGGCCCCACCGATTCCACCGATGGAAAGGTGATCGACGGGTCCACCGTCTGCAGCGCGGCTTCAACGGCCAGGATGGTTTCGGGCGTCACCGCCTCGGACCCGTCCTGTGCGGCGATGCGGACCTGGGCCACGAACTGGTCGGCGGCAAAGGTCGGGTCGAACACCTCGGTGATCGCAGCATCGCCCTGCTCCAGCCCCGCCATCGCCGCGCGGTAAGCGGCGACATCGACCGGCTGGTTGCTTTCGGTGCGGATCGTGGTGCCGCCCTGAAAATCGATGCCGAAGTTCAGTCCCATCACCGCCCACAACGTCAGTGCCACCACCATCATCACGGCGGAGATGGCCAGCGTCACGCGCTGATAGGCAAAGAAGTTGATATTGGTGTGTTCGGGCGCAAGCCGCAGACGAAAAGCCATGATCTTCTCCCTTACACGATGATGGACTTGGGCCGGCGCCAGCCGATCCAGATTTCGACCAGCACCCGCGTCACGAACAACGCGGTGAAGACCGAGGTGATGATGCCGATGCCAAGCGTGATGGCAAAGCCGCGTACCGGACCGGAGCCTACGGCAAACAGCACGGTTGCGGTGATGAAGGTGGTGATGTTGGCGTCGATGATTGCTGACATCGCCTTTTCATAACCAAGCTGGATTGCACGTGCCGGGTTCTTGGCATTGCGCAACTCCTCACGAATCCGCTCGAACACCAGCACATTGGCGTCCACCGCCATGCCGATGGTCAGCACGATGCCGGCAATGCCGGGCAGCGTCAGCGTGCCACCGATGGTGGACAGCGCGCCGAACAGCAGCGCCACGTTGATGCCAAGCGCCACGGTGGCAAAGGTGCCGAACAGCCCGTAACAGGCGATCATGAAGAACACGACCGCCCCCATCGCGATCAGCGCCGCGGTCTGGCCGGCATCGATGCTGTCCTGTCCCAGTTCGGGGCCGATGGTGCGTTCTTCCAGAAACGTCAGCTCGGCCGGCAAGGCCCCGGCGCGCAGCAAGATCGCCAGTTCGGTGCTTTCCTCGACCGAGAAAGACCCGGTGATGATGCCCGACCCACCGGCAATATGGCTCTGGATCACCGGGGCAGAGATCACCTCGTCATCGAGTACGATGGCGAAGGGCGCGCCGATATTGGCCGCCGTATAATCGCCGAACTTGCGCGCGCCCTGCGGGTTGAAGCGGAAGTTCACGGCGGGGCGGTTGTTCTGGTCAAAGGCGGGCTGGGCATCGACCAGCTCTTCGCCCGTTACCACCGGGGATTCCTCGATGATGTAGTAGGTGCCGGGCTCGTTCATCGACGGCAACAGCAGGTTGCGCGGGCCGGGGCTGGCCCCGGCCTCAGAGGTGCGCCCGATCACCGGGTTGAAGGTCAGTTTCGCGGTGGTGCCGATCAGCGATTTCAGCTCGGCGGCTGACCCGATGCCGGGCACCTGAATCAGGATGCGGTCCGCGCCCTGCCGCTGGATCGTGGGTTCGCGCGTGCCAACCTCATCCACCCGGCGGCGCACGATCTCAAGGCTTTGCTGGATGGTGCGGTCGTCGGTGGCGCTGCGCTCGGCCTGTGACAGCTGGATCACAATCTCCAGCCCTTCGGCGCTGACGTCGATGTCGTTCTGGCCGACGCCGGTCAGGCTGACCACCGGGGTGGCCAGCGCGCGCACGGCCTGCAGTGCGGCAGGCATGCCGGCGGGTTCAGAGATTGCCACCCGCAGGGTGCCGTCCGGGCTGGGCAGGCGGCGCACATTGCCGACCGCCACGCGCTGGTCGCGCAAACGGTCACGCACCTCGGGCCACAGCGCATCCATCCGCGATTTGTACACATCCTCGACCCTGACCTCGGCCAGGAGATGCGCGCCACCGCGCAGATCAAGCCCGAGGTTGACAAGCGAGGACGGCAGCCAGTCCGGCCACAGGTCCAAATCGGCCTGTTGTTCCGGGGTGGCGATGCCGCCTGCGGCTTCCACCGCGGCCCGCGCGTCATTGTGACGCTCGATATTGCTGTAGTTCAGGTTGGGTGCAGCCGCGACGATCCCCCATGCACAAATGACAAGGATTATCACACGCTTCCACAGCGGCATGGCGTTCATCGCTGGCGTCCCCTTCAGGCGGCGGCTGGTTCGGTCTTGTTCATGACCGAGACGATCGTCGCCTTGACGATCTTGACCTTCACGTTATCGGCGATTTCGACCACGATCGTGCCGTCCTCGTTCACATGGGTTACCTTGCCCACGATGCCGCCTTGCGTCAGCACCTGATCACCCCGGCGCAGCGCTTCGACCAGCGCCTTGTGCTCTTTGAGTTTTTTCTGCTGCGGCCGGATCAGCAGGAAATACATGATCCCGAAAATCAGGATCAGCGGCACAAAGCTGGTGAAAGCGGCAGCGCCGCCACCGGCGGCCTGAGCGAAGGCGGGGGTTGCAAACATCGGCATCCTCATCACTGTCGGCGGGGAAAAGCCCCGGATTTCATTGCCGCGCACCCTATCTGCGGGGGCGTGCGGCTGCAAGACGGGCCCGTCTGCGACCCTTGGCCTGCCATATATGCGGGGCGGGCGCAGATTGGTAGGGCCTTGGCGCAGCTTTTCGCACCCCCTTTTTCCGCGTGCCCAATTGGGGCATAAGCGGCGCAGACACAGCAAGAGGCCATCATGCACGACATCAAAGCCATCCGCGAAAATCCCGCAGCCTTCGACGCCGCACTGGCCCGCCGGGGATTGTCCGCGATGTCGTCGGAGATTCTGGCGCTGGATGCGGATCGCCGTGCCAAGATCGTGGCGGCGGAAACCGCGCAGGCCGAACAGAACCGCGCCAGCAAAGAAGTGGGCGCGGCCAAGGCCCGTGGCGATGATGCCGAATTTGAGCGCCTGCGCGCGCTGGTGGCGCAGACCAAGGCCGACATTGCCCGGCTGACCGCCGAGGCCGGAGAACAGGACGTCGCCCTGCGCGACCTGCTGATGGGCATCCCCAACCTGCCGCTGGACGAAGTGCCGGATGGCACGGATGAGGCGGACAACGTCGAGGTGCACCGCTGGGGCACTCCGCGCGCCTTTGACTTCACGCCGAAGGAACACTTCGAGATTGCGGGGGCAAAGCCCGGCCTTGATTTCGCAACGGCCGCCAAACTCTCTGGCACGCGTTTTGTAGTTTTGCGCGGTGCAATGGCCCGCCTGCACCGGGCGTTGGCGCAGTTCATGCTGGACACCCACACAGAAGATCACCAGCTGCAAGAGATGTGGACGCCGGTCCTGGTCAGGGACGATGCGATGTACGGTACCAACCAGCTGCCGAAATTCGCCGAAGACTCGTTTATCGGCGATTGGTATCTGGGACGAGCAGACCGGCTCAGAACCGCGCTTGGCTACAAAACCGAACAGGATATCCAGAAGATTGCGTCCGGCGCGCCGCTTGAGGATGTGGTGGACGACATCCTAGAACGCGCCCCGACAAAGGAAGGCTTCTGGCTGATCCCCACGTCCGAGGTCACGCTGACCAACACGGTCGCCGGGGATATTCTGGACGAAAGCGCGCTGCCGATCCGCATGACCGCCCATACCCAATGCTTCCGCTCCGAGGCCGGGTCGGCGGGCAAGGACACCTCTGGCATGCTGCGCCAGCACCAGTTTGAAAAGGTGGAGATGGTCACCATCTGCACGCCAGACACCCATCTGGCCGAACAGGACCGGATGCGCCGTTGTGCAGAAGCCATTCTGGAAAAACTGAACATCCCCTACCGCACGGTGGTGCTCTGCACCGGCGACATGGGGTTCGGCGCGCAACGCACCTTTGACCTGGAGGCGTGGCTGCCCGGCCAGAACACCTATCGCGAGATTTCCTCTGTCTCCACCTGCGGCCAGTTTCAGGGCCGCCGGATGAACGCGCGCTACCGTGCCCCCAAAACTGAAAGCGGGGGGGGGAAACCCGATTTTGTGGCCACGCTCAACGGCTCTGGCCTCGCCGTGGGCCGCTGCCTGATCGCGGTGCTTGAAAACGGGCAACAGGCCGACGGCTCGGTCGATCTGCCAGCGGTGCTGCACCCTTACCTCGGCGGGCGCACGAAAATCACCGCCAAAGGGCAATTGGCATGAAACCAACACCGCAAGGGCGCGTTTGCCTGATGACATCACAACAAGGCCAGCCATGACCCTTCGCGCCATTCTTCTGATCCTCGCCACGCTTGCTTTTGCCATCGCGCCCTTTGTCACGCCGCCCTTCACCGGCTATGACCCCACAGATTTTCCGGTGCAGATCGCCGATCCGGCCGTGCAACCGGCGGGTTATGCGTTCTCGATCTGGTCGGTGATTTATCTCTGGCTGATTGCGCATGCCATCTACGGCTTCTGGAAACGCGCCCACAGCGCCGACTGGGATGAGGTGCGCCTGCCGCTGCTGGTGTCGCTCCTGATCGGCACGGTCTGGCTGGCCATCGCCAACGCCTTTCCGCTGCTGGCCACTGTCGGCATCCTGTTCATGCTGGCCACCGCGATGGTGGCGTTTCTGCAGGCGGATGAGTTTTACGACCCGTGGATGCTGTCCGCCCCGCTGGCGATCTATGCGGGCTGGCTGTCAGCGGCCTCGGCGGTGTCGGTGGGCGTGGCTCTGGCGGGCTATGGGGTGCTGGGCAACAGCGAAAGCGCGATCGTGATGATCGCGATCGTGGTGGCGGTCGCCGGCATGGTGCAATGGCTGCGGCCCGCGATGCCTGTCTATGGCGCAACCGTGGTCTGGGCGCTGATCGGCATCATTGTCAGCAATGCCGGCACCAATCTGCTGGTGGCCGCCATCGCCGCCGCCGCTGCCGCCGCCATGGCCGCCCTCACCTGGTACGCCTGGCACAAGCGCCGCATCACGCTCTGACGCATCGCCACCGACACGATGCACGCAAACCTGCGGCAACCCCATCGCCAGCGCTTGACCTCTCCCTCGCGCTAGGGCACTCCACGGCGCATGTTACGCATTGAAGATATCACCTATAATGTCGAAGGTCGCCCCCTGTTTGAAGGGGCGTCGGCCACCATTCCCACCGGCCACAAAGTCGGCCTTGTCGGGCGCAACGGCGCGGGCAAGACCACGCTGTTCCGTCTGATCCGGGGCGAGCTGGCGCTGGAGGGCGGCACCATCAGCCTGCCCAACCGCGCCCGCATCGGGGGGGTGGCGCAAGAGGTGCCGTCTTCGTCAACCTCGCTGATCGACACGGTGCTGCAGGCCGATGAAGAACGCACCGCGCTGCTGGCCGAAGCTGAAACGGCGAAAGACCCCAACCGCATCGCCGAAATTCAGGCCCGGCTGTCCGACATCGATGCATGGTCTGCCGAAGGCCGCGCCGCCAGCATCCTCAAGGGACTGGGTTTCGATGCCGAGGCGCAAAAGCGCCCCTGTTCGGATTTCTCGGGCGGGTGGCGGATGCGGGTGGCGCTGGCGGGGGTGCTGTTCGCCCAGCCCGATTACCTGTTGCTGGACGAGCCGACCAACTACCTCGACCTTGAAGGCGCGTTGTGGCTGGAGTCCTACCTGACCAAATACCCCCATACTGTGCTGATCATCAGCCACGACCGGGGCCTGCTGAACCGCGCCGTCACCGGCATCCTGCATCTGGATCAGAAAAAGCTGACATATTGGTCCGGCCCCTATGACCAGTTCGCTCGGCAAGTGGCCGAACGTCGCGCCGTGCTGCAGGCCGAGGCGAAAAAGCAGGAAGCCCGCCGCGCCCATCTGCAATCCTTCGTCGACCGCTTCAAGGCCAAAGCCTCCAAAGCTGTGCAAGCGCAGTCGCGCGTGAAGATGCTGGAGAAGATGGAAACCATCACAGCCCCTGAAGATGCGAAAAAGGTGGTCTTCACCTTCCCCGCACCAGAAGAGCTGTCGCCCCCCATCATCAATATGGAAGGCGCTGCGGTGGGCTATGGCGGCCCGGCGGTCCTGAAAAACCTGTCCCTGCGCATTGATCAGGATGACCGCATCGCGCTTCTGGGCCGCAACGGTGAGGGCAAATCGACGCTGTCGAAACTGCTCGCGGGCAAGCTCGACGCGATGGCGGGCAAGATCACCCGCTCGACCAAGCTGCGCATCGGCTATTTCGCGCAGCATCAGGTCGATGAGCTGTACATCGATGAGACGCCGCTGCAACACCTGCAACGCCAGCGCCCGGCCGAGGGCCAGCCGCGCCTGCGTGCGCGGCTTGCGGGCTTTGGCCTGATGGCCGATCAGGCCGAAACCGTGGTGGGTCGCCTGTCGGGCGGGCAAAAGGCGCGGCTGTCGCTGCTGCTGGCCACGCTGGACGCGCCGCATCTGCTGATCCTGGACGAGCCGACAAACCACCTCGACATCGAATCGCGTGAAGCGCTGGTCGAAGCGCTGACCGAATATTCGGGTGCTGTGATCCTTGTCAGCCACGACATGCACCTGTTGTCGCTCGTGGCCGACCGGCTGTGGCTGGTCAAGGGCGGGGCGGTCACGCCCTATACCGAAGATCTGGAAGCCTATCGCCGCATGCTTCTGGCCGGGGATGAGGTGGAGAAGCCTGCTGCAAAGGTGGTTGAAAAGATCAAGAAAGCCAGCCGGGATGAGGTGCTGGTTCTGCGCGCCGAGGTGCGCAAATGCGAAGAGCGGCTGGCCAAGCTGAACGAGATGCGCGACCGGCTGGCGAAAAAGCTGGCCGACCCCGAGCTGTATGAGGCCGCCCGCATCGGCGAGCTGGAAACCTGGAACAAGAAATACGCCGAGGTGATGAACGCGCTGGACAAGGCCGAGGCGCTGTGGCTGACGGCGCAGGAAAAGCTGGAAAGCGCGGCCTGACCGGATGCCGCGCCGACTTGCCGCCACTCTGCCCCCGGCGCGCGCTGCCAAGTGCAGACCCGGGTGCAGGTCTCGGCATGGGCGGCAGGCGGTTCGGATCATAGGCGAACTTTAACCCATGCCGATGCCATGGACCTATCGGCACGCAACGCGGGAATGGCAGGCCTTTCTGGCCGATGCGCGCGAAGACATGGGCCTGATCAGCGATAATATGGCCTACACGGCGGTCGAAGGCGTGCTGCACGCGTTCCGCGCCCGGCTGACCGTGCAACAGGCGCTGGATTTCGCGCAGATCCTGCCTTCGGTTCTGCGGGCGATCTTTGTGGCGCATTGGCACATCGCCCCGCCCCTGCCCCCCGGCACCCGCGCCGACTGGACGGCACAGGCACAGGCGCTGCGCCCGCACCACAACCTGACGCCGGACACCTGTGTCGCCGCCACCTCCATTGCGCTGCGCAAATGCGTGGCCCGCGCCGATCTGGACCGGGTGCTGGCCGATCTGCCGGCGTTTGCCACCGACTTCTGGTCCACCCCCGGCATCGACCCCGCGACGCTTGGCCCGCGCATCGTCTGACCTCCACGATTTTCTACGAAAAATCGGCGCGCCGCTTTGCAAGTGCTTCGCAGGTCGCTAGCCTGTGTCTATGGAAACCGCCTTCCTCATCACCGCCTTTGCCACGCTGTTCGTGGTGATCGACCCGCCGGGTCTGGTGCCGCTGTTCATCGCGCTGACCCGCGGGATGGACGCGCCACAGCGCCGCGCCATGGCGCAGCGCGCCTGCCTGATCGCGACCGCATTGCTGACCATGTTCGGGCTGGCGGGTGAGGCTATCCTTGGCTTCATCGGCATTTCAATGTCGGCCTTCCGCATTGCGGGCGGCATCCTGCTGTTCCTGACCGCGCTGGACATGCTGTTTGAACGCCGCACCCATCGGCGCGAGGGCCAGACGGTGGACGCGGACCACGACCCGTCTGTGTTCCCCCTCGCCACCCCGCTGATTGCCGGGCCGGGGGCGATTGCCTCGATCATCCTGCTGATCGGTGAAGGCGGCGGCGACTGGGCTGCCACCTTCGCCGTGCTGGGCCTGACCTGGGGGATGATCTTTGTGACCTTCCTGTTCCTGCTGGCCTCGCCGCCGCTGGAGCGGATGCTGGGCCGCACCGGCACCATCGTCATCACCCGGTTGCTGGGCATGCTGCTGGCCGCTTTGTCTGTGCAATTTGTGATCGACGGCATCCGGCAAACCGGCCTGATCTGACCCGCCAGCGATTGCAGCTCCGGCGGCGCATCACTATCTTACCCTTCAGTAAGAGGAGCCCGCATGGACGGCGACATGATCGCACGACTGGCCTATCTGGGCCTTCTGCTGGCGGCGGTTGGCGGCTATATCATTGTGGAATTCCGGGGCCGCATGGGTCAGGCCCTGCGCACCGCCGCCGCCTGGGGGCTGATCGTGATCGGGCTGATGGCGGGGTACGGGCTGTGGCAGGATCTTCGCACCGACATCCTGCCCCGGCAGGCGGTGATCGAGGGCGGCGAGATCCGCCTGCCCCGCGCGCCCGATGGCCATTATTACCTGACCCTTACCATCGGCAGCACGCAAGTGCCCTTCATGGTCGATACCGGAGCCAGTGACATGGTGCTCAGCCTGTCCGATGCCCAGCGTCTGGGGCTGGACCCGTCTTCGCTCGCCTTCATCGGTCAGGCCCGCACGGCCAACGGCATTGTGCGCACCGCGCGCGTGACGCTGTCTGACGTCAGCCTTGGCCCGTACCGCGATGACCGGATCAGCGCGGTGGTGAACGAGGGCGATCTGGATACCTCATTGCTGGGCATGGCCTATCTGGGCCGCTACAGCGTGGAAATCACGGGGGGAGAGATGATCCTGCGGCGCTGACCTACGGCTCTGCGATCCAGTCCACCACTGTGGCCATCATCGGGCGGAAATAGGCGATGATCCGGTCACCCTGCCCCGCCCCGTGCCAGGGTGCCACCCCGTGAACGGTCAGGCGATGCAGCAGCGTGGCTTCGCCAATGCCAGCGGGCAGCTCGACGCGCCGGCAGGTGTCAAACACCTGCGCGCGGGCGGCCTGATAGGCCCGGGTCACATCGATATCCGCCCAGCGTTCTGGTGGGTGTGGGTTCAGGGCCGCGTGCAAAGCCGCCGCCATGACCTTGTGGCTTCCCTCCCAGACCACCAGCGGGCTTGCGCGGATATCGGTCAGCGGCAGGCCCAGAATCCAGCGATGCGGCTCGCGGATCATCCGGCGGCGGTCGGGGCCAATCGGCAGCAACCCATCCAGATGGGCGGCATCGCGGGTCTGGCGAAAGGCGAAGGCGGCGGCTGATTCGTCAGGCGAGGGTTGCGGATAACCGGGGCGGATGACCGACAGCTGACCGGGGTGCAGCGCCACAGGGGCCAGCGGCAGGGCCTTCCAGGGGAAGGCCGCCCCCGCCACCGCGCCATCGGGCCCGTTTGGCAGGGCATCGACGCCGACAAACCATGTGCCACCGCAGCGCCAAGGCTCGCGGCTCTGCGCAATCACCCGCTGTGCCAGCGGCAAGGCCGCCCTGGCCCAGTCCTTGAGGGCGGGATGCGGGCCAATCTGTTGCCAGCCCGGGTCTGCCGGGGCCGTGTCTGCGGTCAATACCCGAAAACCTTGCGCAGCATGTTCAGCGCCACCAGCGTGATGAACACGGCAAACACCCGCTTCAGCGGTTTCGGGTCCATCGCGTGTGCCAATTTCACACCCCAAGGTGTGGTGATCATCGTCATCGCAAAGATCAGCGCAAGCGACGGCAGGTTCACCGCACCCAGCGTAAAGGGCGGCGCGCCTTCCACCGGCAGGAACAGGAACACCAGCACCGACGGCACCGCGATGGTCATGCCAAAACCCGAAGCCGTGGCGACGGCGCGATGGATCGGAATGTTGTAAAGGCTCATCAGCGGTACGCCGAAGCTGCCGCCGCCAATCCCCATCAGCACCGACAGGAAACCGACCGTGCCGCCGAAACCGGCGCGCTTTGCACCCTTTGGCATCTCGGACCCCAGCCGCCAGTCAGACCGGCCAAAGGCCATGTACAACCCGACCATGATCCCCAAAACACCGAATATCGCCTGCAGCGTCACCGATTTCAGCGCCGAGGCGGTGAACACCCCGATCACCGCCCCCACCCCGATATAGGGGGCCCATGTCCGCAGAATCTCCCAGTCCACCGCGCCCTTCTTGTGATGCGCCAGAACCGAGCGGAGTGAAGTCACGACGATGGTGGCGAGCGATGTCGCCAGACAGACCTGCATCAGCTGCGGCCCGCCATAGCCCAGATGACCAAAGGCGTAGAAGAACGCCGGCACCAGCACGATGCCGCCTCCCACCCCCAGCAAGCCAGCAATCACCCCTGCAACAGCCCCGATCACCGCCAGCATGGCGATCATCGGGATCAGAAGACTGGCGTCTGGCATGGAAAACTCCTTGAAGGATCGCGCGGTGCCGGGACCGCCCCATGCTGATAGCGCGCAGGCTTTGCGGGGGCCAGTGTGGGCTACCCAATCTTGCCGGAACGGTGTATTCAAGTCGCACCTATTTCAGACGTGAGTCCTTCCCCATGACACCTTCCTTGCTACGCCCGGCCCTCGTGCTGGGGCTATTGTCCTGCGTCGGTCCTTTTGCCATCGACATGTATCTGCCGGCGATGCCCGATATCGGGGCCGGGCTTGGCACCTCTGTCGCGGCGATGCAGGGCACGATCACCGCGTATTTTATAGCCTTTGGCGTGGCGCAACTGTTTTACGGCCCCTGGGCCGATCAGGCGGGACGCAAACCGCCTCTGTATGCCGGGCTTGGGGTGTTTCTTCTGGGCACGCTGATCTGCGCGCTTGCCCCAAGCATCACCTGGCTGATGGTCGGACGCTTTGTGCAGGGTCTGGGCGGGGCGGCCGTGATGGTGGTGCCGCGCGCCATCATCCGCGACATGGCCACCGGGCATCAGGCGACCCGACTGATGGCGGCGATCATGCTGGTGATCTCGGTCTCACCCATGCTGGCACCGCTTGCCGGCTCCGGCGTCCTGGCCGTGGCAAGCTGGCGCTGGATCTTTGGCGTGCTGGCGATTGCTGCTCTGCTGTCCTTGTTGATGATCCGCTTTGTGCTGGTCGAGACCCTGCCCCAAGCGCAGCGTCAGCGCTTTGTCTGGGGCGACACGATGCGCGGCGCAAAGCGCCTGCTGTCCGACCGGGGGTTCATGGCGCTGACCTTCCTTGGCGGCTTTGCGATGGCGAGTTTCTTTGTCTTCATCGCCTCGGGCCCGTTTGTCTATACGCAGGCCTTTGGCCTGTCGCCGACCGGGTTTTCGCTGGCCTTTGCAGTCAACGCCATCGGGTTCTTCGGTGCCTCACAGCTGGCCGCTGGCTTGGGTCTGCGGTTTGGTGCAGCGCGGGTGGTACGGGTGGCGGTACTGGGGTTCTTTACCAGCACGGTCAGCCTCGCGCTGATCGGTGCGTTTGGGTTTGCCGATCTGCCGGTGGTGATGACCGGGCTGTTCATCGCCAACGCTTTTCTGGGGCTGGTCATCCCCACGGTGATGGTGCTGGCGCTGGAAGAGCATGGCGACATCGCGGGCCTCGCCTCATCACTTGGCGGCACCTTGCAGATGCTGGCAGGCGGGGCGATGATTGCGGTGACGGCACCGTTCTTTGACGGCACCGCCCTGCCAATGCTGCTGGCGATCGCGGTCTGCGGTGCAATTGCGCTGGCGCTGTCGCGTCGTGTGATCCCTCAGGCCGCCGTCGCCTGAACCTGCGCCAGGGCTGCATCCAGCAGGTGCAGCCCTGCGCCGTCGCGCGTGGCCCCTTCGGACAGTACCCGGCGCCAGCCACGCGCGCCGGGGCGGCCCGCGAAAAGGCCCAGCATATGCCGGGTGATCTGGTGCAACCGCCCCCCCGCCGCCAGATGCGCGGCGATATAGGGCTTCATGTCCTGCACAACCTGATGCGCATCGGGGGCATAGCCGTCGCCCCACAGCGCATCTGCGCCAATCAGCGTGGCCGCAGGATCGTGATAGGCCGCGCGCCCGATCATCACCCCGTCCAGCCCCTGATCCAGCAGGTCTTTGGCCTGGGTCAGGGTCGAGACCCCGCCGTTGATGCAGATCGTCAGATCGGGAAAGTCACGCTTGATCTGACATACCAGCGCGTAATCCAGCGGTGGAATCTCTCGGTTTTCCTTTGGGGACAGACCCTGCAACCACGCCTTGCGGGCGTGGATGATGAAATGGCTTACGCCCGCGCGCGAGACCTTGTCGATGAAATGGGGCAAGATTTCATCCGGAATCTGATCATCCACCCCGATGCGGCATTTCACCGTCACCGGCACCGCAGATTCCGCGATCATCGCCGCGACACACTCGGCCACCAGCCCGGGGCGCTCCATCAACACCGCACCGAAACAACCCGACTGCACCCGGTCTGACGGGCAGCCGACATTAAGGTTGATCTCGTCATAGCCCCAGTCGCCAGAAATCCGCACCGCCTGCGCCAGCTCCCCCGGCACCGAGCCGCCCAGTTGCAAGGCCACCGGATGCTCTGCCACGCTGTAATCCAGCAGCTTCGGACGCGGCCCGTGCAGGATCGCTTGGGCAGTTATCATTTCGGTGTACAGCATGGCACGGCGCGTCATCATGCGGTGAAACACCCGGCAATGACGGTCGGTCCAGTCCATCATCGGGGCGACGGACAGCCTATGCGGTCGATTTACATTCATTTTTTAGTATCGACAATCCGTTCACATAAGAGGACCCATCGCCAGACCGCGCCCCGAAACAACGGCGAACCAGCCAAGAACCTTGATCGATCAGGGAATACAGTCTGACCGATTCCATGTCACCACCTGCTCACCGTGACCTCAACGACCTTTGTATAACCGATATGTGTGTCTTAGGGAAACCACCGCTGGCCAAGGCAGAAGAACAATGCCGATTGCGAACCCTGTTGTTCAGTAAGGCGGGTCGCGGGCGTCTTTTGGAGGCCTCTAATTCTCCGGATGAAGCGCCAGCCGGGCGACAGCCCCTGTGCCAAAAGCAGACGAAACCTGGCTTACCTCAACTGAGTATGCTCCCGTGGCGCAGATCAACTCCCTTTGACTCAGCGACAGCAGGAAGCTCGGTTCAGACAGGACTTGTCTAAAAAGAACAGCGCCTTCATTCGATTTGACAACGAAGGAATAAAGTTCGCGCTCCTCACCAAGTGGAACATCGTATCCTTCCCAAGAGTCTCCACCAGTTCTGGTCCGTCTCATCCAATTAAATATGTGGTTGCCATGTTCGTCGACTGAATATCTGAGGTGAGACACAGACAATGGGCGCAACCCAGCACCTCTGAATGTGAGAATGTCGTATTTTACGACATCCGAGCCAATACCTTCACTGGAAAATCCCAGCCGATAATGAAGTTCAATATTCAGATGGTCATCGGCAAGCGAGATCTGACTCAGTGAATCATCGATCAGCACGATTCGACTCCCCGCAGGCCACGACATGGGCATGAACGCATCGGTGCCCGCCAACCCTCTGAGCCGCATAGACAAGGCAAATACGCCGGGAGACAAGAGCTCGGCTGTCATAAACTGAAAAACCTCCCATTGCTCCGGGTCGTCACCACCTATAGCAACAAGATTTTTTCCAGAAAGCAGACCTGTCGCCGACGTCGATTCCAACACACCCGACTGTATTTCAACAATCAGCTGACGCCCACGATCCACGATCCCTGATCGGCATGCATCAAGATCAGAAAGAGTTTTTCCGATGTGTGATGTGCTATAAAATATTTTGTTAACAGAGTAATCAGAATCTTCACTTGCCGACCACAGGACTGCGGGCCCGGTCCAGGGATCAGCCGTGACCGCCAGAAACGGTGCATAGGGAGACTGACTGCCGGTGATCAGGGGCAGATCCAGCCACACCCGTGCGATGGGGCCAACATCACGATACGCAAACCATCTCTGGGGATCGGTCTCCTGCTCTTGAACGGGGTAGATTGACGGTTCAATGCAACTGGCCACAATGGATAGCTTCTGGTCAAACTCAGTGCTGTCAATCCTGTAGATCAGCCCGTCCAGCGAAAGTGTCTCGCCATTCCTTAAGTCTGTCATTGAGGGTGGTAAATCCAGTGTGATCCGATCGCGCGACGCCAAAGATTCAATTAGCCACTTCCGCGCGGTTGCTTTTGCTGTATCTGCTGGCAAGACCAGTTGATACTCAGTCTCGACGACAGCCGGTGAGGACACATCCGAAAGGGCAACCTCTGCCACTGAAGCTTTGAAGCCGCCATCCGCCGAAATATAGGCAAAACGGACCCTCCCCACCGCATCACTGTCGGACAATCGGGTTAACTGCAGGCTGGAAGAGTTATCTCGGGCAACGGTAATCTGGTCTTTGTCCAGCGTCAGACCAGAAGACAATCCACGCGTCTGAAAGCTTAGAATGCCATTCTTGTCAGTGCAGTCAAAGCCATAGGTGACAGAAAGCGGTTGCAGTCTCGACCGCCCGGATTGGTTCTCGGAGACTCCATAACCATAGACCAATCCAAAAAGGTATTGTGTGTCAATGTCTTGCACACCAGAATTCTCACAGACCTCCCTGACTGCGCGATCAAGTGGCACAGAGGTTGCGCGACCGTTCAACCAATGACCCCGGAAATAATTATCCCCATCAGACCAAAGATCTGTCGCGCGGGGAAAGGCCGGATAAGGACGTGCATCCCACGCCCAGGCGTAGGAATGGTCCCTATCGACCATTGACCCAGCAAAAAGCTCTGACGTAGGATTGTGAGCCGGATCCGACCAGAATGCATGTTGCGCCCGAAAATACTGCATCTGAATAAAGTCGTCCCGGGCACCCGTAGACGCGCGAGGAATCGCGGACTCAGATGACTTGCTGTCCAGAAACTTGTTGGGCTCGTTGGTTCCCTTATCAATCGCAGCACAGCCATATTCGGTAAACCGAAACGGCTTCGCCCCGGGAATCCAATCCGTTGGCATCCCCTGACGTATACCATCAATGCGGTTGTGGTGTGGGTTTGACCACCAGGATTTCAAGTCCTTGTACCGGAATATCCAGTCTTCGCCATAGTGAGTATCGCGAATTTCTATACGGTTCTGGGCATCAAAACCTTCTTGGCCGGAATAATACCAATCAAACCCTTCTCCCCCCATAATATTGGATTGGAGATAGTCCAGGTTATAGATCGACAGCCAATCTGAATCGGCGTGAACTTTCGTATCCCGCCAGTCCGAAATCGGCATATAGTTGTCTATGCCAATAAAGTCTATGTGACTGCTGGACCAGAGCGGATCAAGATGAAAGTAGACATTCCCATTAACATGATACCCGAAATACTCACTCCAATCCGCCGCGTAGCTTAGCTTTACATCCGGCCCGACGATGCTGCGCACATCTGCGGCCAGCTGGATCAGTGCCTGCACAGCGGGGAAACTCTGCCCAAGACCCCTGATCTGCGTAAGGCCACGCATTTCAGACCCGATACAGAATGATTCAACACCACCCGCCAGCTTGCACAGATGGGCATAGTGTAGGATGAATCTGCGATACCCCCATTTCGGTTCGCCGTGATAAAAGACTTGGCTGCCTGTGATGGAAAAATCCTCAACGCGCGCGGCCCCAAAGAAAGCAGCAACCTCAGCTTCAGCAGCGGCTGACTCATCCGGGCTGCCATCCCGACCCGGTGCGACAGACACTGTAACCCGACCACGCCAGGGTAGTGCGGGCTGAAATCCGTTCTCTGAGTACGGGTCGTCCAGGGTATTTCCTGTCATCTGATCCATCAGGATGAAGGGATAGAACATCACCGACTGGCCACTCTCGCGCAGAGCGACAATCGCTTCGATGACCGTCGAATCCGCCGGAGTCCCGCCATAGATCGACCGTCCCTCAAGGCGCGGCACTTCGGCGGCTTCATTTCGCCCCACCCCGCCAGACCGCCACAGATTTTGCGCCGCTTCAATATCCTTTTGCTCGACCTTTGGCTGTACCTCACAAGACGCGCAGCGAAGATCATTGCCAAACCAGGACACGACAAGCGCCACCGCTTTGCAGTTGGGCAACTCTTGCTGCAACTGGGTCAGCGAAGTGACCAGATCGGTCTCACCGCTGGGCGTATTGGCATTCAGCGTGCGCGATACGCCAAATCCGCTTTCCACACGCACCTTCTTTGTCCCAAGCGCATATTCGCCGGTGCCTGGAATAAGCGCGACGGCCCTGATCGCATCCTGCAGATCAGAAACCTGCTCTGCCTCGGCCCCCTGCGCCCGGCGCATCACTTCAAAACTGAACTGCGGCACGCGGTTTCCGTAGGCTGAAAGATCAAGCTCCTCGATCACGACATAGGCGATGCCGCGATATGCCGGCGCATGAAGACTGCCCATCCGCGCCTCGATCAGCGGGTCCGGCAGCTGATCTTCGGTTCCGTTATAGGCCCTCAGGTTCAGGGTCGCGGGCGAGATTTCATCGCCATCGGCCCATATCCGGCCGATTCCAAGAATTTCGCCCTCGCACAGCGCGATGGCCAGACTGACAGTATAGGAATACTGAACCGTCCTTGGCGATGGCATCCCTTTGCCGCCCGTTTTTCTGCTGGTCTCCCGGAACGGCGAGGCCCAGATCACTTGACCTGCAAGCCGCATCCGGCCCCAGCATTTGGCAATCGGAGCTCCTTCGCTGGCCCCCATGATATGAAAGCGGTCAAGCTTTCCGACCTCCACGGCGTCAGAGCCAAGGCCCATGATCCGCTGATCCACAGCGCGCCCGATGGTCGCCCCCACGGCTCGGCCAATGACCGCACCGGACAGCCCCAAAACCGTGCCACCCATTCCGGCACCCAAGGCAGCACCTGCAGCCGCAAAAACGATTGTAGCCATTATTCAACCTTTTCAGGAAAACAGTAAACGGCTACGACACGACGCAGCCATGGCCCGGACAGAGAGCTTTCGACAACCCCGTAGCCGGTGTAGGCGTGGATGAACTTCGGTGCGGGCGCGACCGCCGAGACAATTCCCAAGTGTTTGGCAACAGCCCCATTGCGCATGCGGAAAAGAATGACATTCCCCACCGCCAACACCCGATCAGGCTTGCGGCAAAGACATTGCCCCGCAGCCTGCATCAAAACCTCCTCGCCTGAGGGTTCCGACCAGTCCATGGAATAGGCCGGAGGGGTCAGAGGTTCAGGCCCGATCAGAGCGCGCCAGATGCCCCGGATCAGCCCCAGACAATCGGTGCCTGCACCTCGGGTGGTGGCCTGATGGCAATAGGGGGTTCCAAGCCAGCTGCGGGCTTCCTCCACGATCCGGTTGCCGAAATCCGGATCGGTAGAATCGGCGGTCACAAGGGATACCATTCCGCTACCTCCCGACGCTCTTGTCGGGGCTTGACCGCAGCCAATCTTCACCCGGAATATGCGGAAACCCCCTGAAGTTCAGGAAGTTGTTGAACTTCTGCCGACAGGTCGATGCACGACGATCGCAGCCAGCGATAAGCCTGACCTGATCCGGTGCCATTGGCCGCACTGAAAACGTCTGCCACAATTCGATGATCCGCACGTCGCCAACCGTTGAATCTGCTTTGATCCGCCCAACCTGTCCCTTACCGGCACCGGATTGAATCACCGCCTGACCGTCAACAAACCATCCTTCCGCAAAGCTGGGATCAGCCGGAACGTGCAGAATGCGGCCATCGATCACCGCTTGCAGTGGCCCTTCGCGCGTAAAGGCTGCTGCGGACAGATCAATCCGGCACTGGCCATCGCCCAGTACCGCGCCGCATTCCGGATGATACACACGGCCATGTGGCACGTTCAGTTTTTCGGTCAGACCGCGCAGTTCAACCCGGAAGGCACCACCGCTGCGGATCATTTCGCCGAACGTCCCGCGAAACAGAATGGACCGCTCGGTCACATCGGCCCAGTTCACCAGATAGGTGGTCACTTCGGCCCCGTCATACCGCCCGGCCAGAATGTCCTCCTCACGGATCGACGCATCGGACAAGGCACCCATCACCTCGGTATTATCAACCGCCATTCCGGTGCTTTTTTCCAGCACACCAGCGGTCATGCCCGTGCGCGCAGCAAACACCACGCCATCAAAGTTCAGATCACAATCGTGATCGGTAAAGCCATAGGTCTCGCCATCCTTGCGGCGCACAAGCCAGGTCCGGCACACCGTTGTCGAGCCGGATTTCAGATGCTGTTTCAGGGCGTCCTGCATCAGATCCGGACCTCCACCACGGGCACATCGGGAACCTCGCCCGCCTGAAAGGACGCGATCGAAGTCATGATCATGTCAGTGTCAAAACGCACCGGCACATCAAACTCAAAGCCCGCATAGACCGTGACGCCAAGGTCCGGCGGCACCGCAAAGCTCACCTCGCCCAGCGTGGGATCAACCGTGAACTCCAGCCCCTCCACTTTGGGGTCGCGGGCAACCGACACCAGCACGGTTCCGGCCACGGGTTTGGTGATGCGGCGGGCATAGGTCTGGGTGCCGGAGCGATAGGTTTTGCTCAACGAAAACACCGTCTGAACGCCGTCGCCGGTGCCAATCACCTGATCTGTCGGCGTCGGCTGCAATGAGGGCGCACAGGATTTGTAATCCGCCCAGTCCTTCCAGCGAAACCCGTGCATCTTGCCCCGCCGCGCCTCAAAAAAAGCGATCAGGGCATCGATGTCATCCAGCGTCCGCAGGCTCGCCCCGGCTTCATAGCGCCTGCGCGAATGGGCCCAAGGCGTGTTGCGCTCTTCATGGCCATTGACCAATGTCACCACATCGGTGCGCCGCTCTGGCCCGCCGACCGATCCAAAGCTCAGGTTGGCCGGAAATCTGATCTCGTGAAATGCCATGTGCTTATCCTCACCGGTTCCGTTGTCCGCGTGCCAGCGCGCGCGAGGCTTGCGCCGCAATCTGGCTCTGGCTGCGCTGGAAGCCCTGGACATCCGGGGTCTGAATGTTCATCACCACGGTCACCGGGCGACCGCCGCCCGCCGCCTGCACCCCAAGCCGGCCGTCGGCACCGCGTGCCAGCGGCATAATCGCCTCGGGCCCCGCCTCGCCCATCAATCCGCGCCCGCCGCGCATCGGAAAGCTTGTCGGGCTGCTCACCACGCCGCCCTTGGCAAAGGGCATGACGCGGCCCTGCGAAAACGCGCCACCGTCACGGAACGGCATGATGCTGCTCATCGCCGAATTCACGCCCTGCGCAACCAGCCCGCCTAGCGCGTTCTGCACCGGCCGCATCGCCGTGCTGTAGACCCCGTTGATCATCGACTGCGCCACCATCCGCAGCGCATCCGACAGCTTCAGCCCGTCAAAGATCAGCCCGTCAAACGCCCGGCGCAACCCACCGCCGATCCCGTTTGACAGTGTGGCGACCTCGCGCCCGGTAAACACCATCGTGTCCTGCATCTTGGCCAGCTCGCCCTCAAACGCGCTCACCATCGCCGATGATGCGCCCAGTGTGGCCTCCAGCGCCGCCACCTGCTCTTGCAGCTCTTCGATCCGTGCCATCATCCCTCTCCTTTGCTGTATCGGGAAACGCCGCCGCCAGTTCCGCCAGCCGCGCCCGTGTCAGGGGCGGGCCTGCGGCGTCCACCCCCAGCATGATCCTCAGGTCCGCCGGGGTCAGCCGCCAGAAGGCCGCCGGTTCAAGCCCCAGTTGCTGCAACCCCACCCGCATCAGTCCCGGCCAGTCGATGCCGCTCATGTTTCCCCCGGCAGGGCAAAGGCGCGCGCCAGCAGTTCCGCCGCCACACGCGCCGCCTCCATCGGGCCACCACCGATCTCGACACTGCGCAGATCCGCCCCCGTCCCCTGCCAACCCCCACCGCGCAAGCCTGCCACCACCAGTGCCAGAACATCGCGCGAAGAAAACCGCCCGGCCTCAAACCGCTGCACAAGATCAATCAGCGACCCTGCCGCCAGCGTTTCCTCCAACTCGGCCAAGGCACCAAGGGTCAGCTTTGCCACATGGCGCTGCCCGTCCAGAACCACGGCCACTTCCCCCGCCCAAGGGTTCGCCATCACAGCGCCACGAAGCTGAGCGCGCCGGCCGAGGCCAGCGACATCTCATACGTGGCCTCGCCATTGTGGCTGCCGGCATATTCGATCGATGTGATCATGAAAGCCCCTTCCACCACGCCAAAATCGGGAATGATCACCTGAAAGTCCGGCACTTCACCGTCAAAAAAGATCTGGCGCGCCCGTTCGTCGGTATTGGCATCGCGAAACACCCCCGACCCTGAAATCGCCGCTGATTTCACACCAGCTCCGCCTAGCAGCTCGCGCCAGCCGCCCGTGCTTTCCAGACTGGTCACATCCACCGTTTCCGCATTGAAACTGATGCGCGTGGCCCGCAGGCCCGCCACCGTCTCGAAGGTGCCATCTCCTGTCAGATCCACCTTCAGCAGCAGATCCTTACCGCTCTGTACCGCCATCTTTATCTCCAGATATAATTAAAAGTCAGTCTGTTAGATCTCGATCCTCACGCGGAACGTCAGGTCTATCCGCCGCACGTCGCCATCCCCCAACCGCTTTGCGACGGCCCGGGCAAATTGAATGCTGACCACGCGCCCCGTGCTCAGCACTGGCGTGGCGCCGGTCAGACAGTCCGACACCGCAGTGGCCAGAGTTTTCGCCGTCAGAAATCCGGCGGCATCGCTGATGACGCTCACCACGATCCGGTGTTCTGCGCCGTCACCGCTCTTGTCCGACTGGTCCAGCACCTCTTCCGGCCCGATCAGAACAAAGGCCGCCGCCCCAGCCGATGGCGGCATGGCATCCACCACCAAGGCACCGGCCAGCGCCGGGGCCGATGACAACAGGCTGTAAAGGGCGGTCTGTAAGGCCGCCGCTGCGCCATAGCTCATGCCGGTCCCTCCTCATGCGCAAAACAGGTCAGGTACTGCCCCGACGGGTCCCGCTCGGTCACCGCCAGCACCTGAAACACCCGCCCCACCTGGGTCAGCCGCTGGCCGGGCACCGGCCGTTGCGGCGACCCGACGGGTGCCCCCCGCACGGTAATCCGGTACGGCACCCTCGACAGCGTGATCTCTTCGCCCGAGGCTTCGCGCCCCGCACCGGGGGCCACATGCGCCCAAAGCGTGCCGACAGCCTGCCAGCTGGTCGAAAATCCCCCCGCGCCGTCCGGGGTGGACACCGATTGCTCAAGCGTCAGGTGCCGGTTCAGCTGCAGCGGCATCATGCGCTGCCCCCCCCAGGACCCGTACCGTCCGCCAACGCTCGATCAGGGCCTGCACCGTCAGCGGCAGGGCAGGCCCGCCGCTCCCACCTGAATGGCGCGCCTCATAAAACTCTGCGGCCAGCAGCAACACCGCCTGCGCCAGATCTGCCGGAACGGCACCCCAGTCGGCCCCGAACCCGGCCTCAAACACAATCTCGACCGCACCATCCTGCGGAATCTGCGGCAACGCGCCGCCAATCCCTTTCAACCGCGGGCGGGCAATATCCGGTTCCAGCCAAAAACTTTCTCCCGGCAAAACGCGTGCCTCTCCCGACGCCTCCAGCAGCGTCACCGATACCAGCGCCGAGACCGGCGCCATCGGCAGCGCCTGCCCGCCCCTGTCTTCGCGCCAGCGGTTCAGCCGCAGCTGAAACCGGCGCGCCAGCAGCGCCTTTCCGGTCCGCCCCTCAATGGTCGCCAGTGCTGCCCGCAGATGGGCTGCAACCAGACCATCCTGCAGACCATCATCGGCAAATCCGGTCCCCAGCCGCAGGTGATCTTTCATCGCCTGTACGGGCAGTGCCTCCGGCAGAACCGTGGTCAGCTCGGTCAACATCATGAACTCTCTCCGATTGCCCCGTCCCCCGCCAAAGATCGGGCGCGCGCCCCACACCGCTCGGTCAGAGGGGGGGAGCAGCTAGACGGCATGGGTTTTCCTGCGCGCGCCCGAAAGCTGGCCAGCCTGACAGATCAGGCTGGCCGTATTCTCTGGCGTTACGACACCGCGACCTTCAGCAGCTTGATCGCTGCATAATCGGTGATATCGCCACCCACACGCTTGTTGGCATAGAACAGCACATGCGGCTTGGCGCTGAACGGATCGCGCAGAATGCGCAGATCCGGGCGTTCGGCCACGGTATAGCCGGACGCAAAGTCGCCAAAGGCAACCGGATAGGCATTCGCCGCCACATCCGGCATGTCCTCACAGATCAGCACCGTATAGCCCATCAACCGCGGCGGCTCGCCCGCCTGCAGCCCGTCCGACCACATGAAGCGGCCATCGGCGTCCTTCATCTTGCGCACAGCACCTGCGGTCTTTGAGTTCATGACAAAGGCCCCATTGGCCCGGTAATCTGCCCCCAGCGCATAGACCAGACTGACAATGCAATCCGCCGCATTGGTCGATGCAAAATCCGCCGCAGCCCCGGTCGGCACATAACCCAGACTGCCCCAGGTCCAGGCAGCATTCGCAACCTTCGTCGGCAGCAGAATGCCGCGCGGCTTGTCAACGCCATCGCCATTGATGAAGGCTGCGGCCTCGGCCCGGATAAAGCGCGTGGCGATCTTGCCGGCCAGCCAGCCCTCGACATCAAAGGCGCTGTCATCCAGCAGGCGCTGGCTGGCCTTCGGCATCGCCGACAGCTCGTGCAGCTTGATCGAGATCCGCTCGATCGCCGGGGTCGAGGTTTCAGCCTGCGCCGCCGCCTCGGTGGCCCAGCCCGAGCCCACTTCGGTCCGGTCGATCAGCACGTCGAAGGAAATCGCCTCCACCTGAACCACATTGGCAACTGACCGCAGCGATGAGGTCGACACCAGCAGCGACCGGATCGTATCGGCGGTCTGCGGGTCCACCAGATAACCGCCCTCGGCCGCCACGGCGGTGTTCAGCGCCTTGCCTTCCAGCACCAGCCCCCGAAGCCCGTCATCGTCACCTGACCGCAGATAGGCGTCAAACGCCTTCTGATGCGGGGCATCGTGATCGGCGGCTGCCGAAAGGGCCGGGCGGCCATAGCTCATGGTCTTTTGGTTCAACATGGTCAGTCGCTCTTCCTGATGTTGCAGCGATTGTTTCACTTCGGCCTGAAACACTTTGAGTTCATTTATAAATCCGGTCATTGCGGATTTGATCTCCGCTCCCGGAGTCTGGGCCGTGGGCAAATCTTCCCCGGCCCGAGCCTTTCTCTCGGTCATCGTCACTCCTGATGTTTGAACGAAAGCCGGGGCGTTACCGCTCGGCCAGTTGTCGGCGCGCGTCGTCAAAGACCTGCACCATTTGCCGCCAGTGCCAGCCGTCATCCGACTTTGCCTGCACCCGCGCTTCGGAAAGCATCGGAAAGGTCACCAGTGACACCTCCCAAAGCTCCAGCTCTGACAAAAGCCGCCGGCCCTTGCCATCGCGTTCGGCCTTCACCGTGCGGTAGCCGATCGACAGACCGTCAATCGCCCCCGCCGCCAGCAGGGCCGCCGCTTCACGGCCCCGCGCCACCTCGGTCAGGATGCGGCCTTTGACCCACAGGCCGCGCGCATCCTCGCGCACCTCGTCCCAGACCCCGATCGGCTGCGCGGCATCATGCTGCCACAGCATCTTGACCTTGGCCCCGGCACTGGCCAGCCGCTTCAGGCTGCCTGCATAGGCTCCGGCCAGCACCACATCGCCGCCCTGATCCTTCAGGCCGAACAGGCTGGCATAGCCCTCGACCGTTCCACTGCCGGTTACCGTCAAGCCTTGCTCCGGCCGCAGATATTTCCGCTCCGGCGCCCCATATTCAGTCATTCCGTCACCTCATCGCCGCCTGAAGAATGGCCTCGGCCCCCTGCGTCAGCAGAAAGGCCGCAACCCCGTACACGCCCAGCCAGATGCGTTTTTCCAGACGCTCCAGCACGGCATCAATCTGGCCCAGCCGGTACTCCAGCGCCGCCCAACGCTCCTGGGCCACGCGTTCATTCGCCTCGATCCGCGCCGCCGCCGCGTCGAAACTGTCGAACAGAAACCGTGAGCCTTCCGGTTTGCGGATCGTCATGCCTCGTCCGTCACCGCCGGCAGACCCAGCAGGCGGCGCTTTTCAGCTTGCGTCAGAAAATCTGCCGCACCCACCCGGGCCCATTGCTGGTCACGCTCCGCAGCCAGCGCCGGGATCTGGTCCAGATCGACGCGCAACTCGACCTCTTCCGCGGTGAACCCTGCCAGCCAATGGCTCACATCCGCCAGCACCTTCGCCGCCAGCGGCAGCACGGTCAGCCGGTAAAATGCGCGGTTGGCTTCCTGATAATTGGCATAGGTCGCATCCCCCGGAATCCCCAGCAGCATCGGCGGAATGCCAAAGGCGATCGAGATTTCCCGCGCCGCCGCCTCCTTGGTCTGCTGGAACTCCATATCGCTGGGCGAAAAGCCCATCGGCTTCCAGTCCAGGCCCCCTTCCAGCAGCATCGGCCGCCCGGCGTTGCGCGCGCCCTGATGGTTCGCCTCAATCTCGCCGACCAGCCGGTCGTACTGGTCGTTCGACAAAGATCCCTGCCCGTCCACCCCCTTATAGACAATCGCGCCCGAAGGCCGCGCCGCATTGTCCAAAAGCGCCTTGGACCAGAAGCTGGCCGCGTTGTGCACATCAACCGCGACCGCCGCCGCCTGCATCGGCGACAGGCCGTAGTGGTCATCCTGCGGATGAAACGCCTTCAGATGGCAGATCGGCTTGACCTCGCCGCGCACGTCAAACCGATGCGTCCGCCCGCCGACCGTGTAATCATAGGCCACCGGCCAGCCATCCGGCCCCGGCACCAAAGACATCCGGTCCGACCGCAGCACATGCAGCTCGCCGGGCAAAGTGCCCGCCCCCGGCACTGCCTCCAGATAAGCGTTGCCGCTCAGCAGAAAATGCCCGTACACCGCCTCCAGAAACTCGGCCCGGCCCTGCGCGCCGTTGGGCCGGTTGATCACGCACAGCACCGGGTGGCTGTCAAACCGCCGCTCGGCATCCTGACAGACCAGCGGCAGCGCCGCTGCCGCTTCGGCCACCAGCTTCACCGCCCGGAACCCGACCGGATTGGCCAGAAACCCGGTCCGGGTCAAAGACACCGCATCGCGCGGGCTCCATTTCACCCGCCCCGATGATCCCCAGGCCGCCACCCGCCCGGTCGCGCTGGCCTTGGATTCCAGCGCAGCAGACGGCACCGGCAAGGCCTCGGCCCGCCGCAGAAAGTTGAACACCATGTTTTCAGATCTCCGTTTTTCGGGAACACCCCGATGCGCGCTAGCGCCGTTCCAGAGCCCGCATCCGCGGATCGCCGCCATAGGCTTTTGCGGGCGCGAGCATTGCCTCATGCATGGCCCAGACCAGCGCATCCACCCGGTCCGGGCTGCCTTCCCCTTTAAACCCCCGGCTGCTCATCAGGCACATCTGATCCTCCAGCTTGCGAAGTTGACCGCAATGCACCACCTGCCCCTGCTCATACAAAGCTGCCACCGGCTCTGCCCGCAGGATCTTGCCCTTTGTGGCCGACACCCCGCGATAGGCCACCAGCGCGCCTTGCTGGCGGATCATCTGTTCCACCATGTCGCCGCCCTGGTTGATCTCGGCCACCATCCGGTCGGCGTCGTGCCGCTCATAGGCGGCCACCGCCGCCCGCGCCCATTCGGTGGGGGTGCCGCTGATGCTGGCGTCTTCCAGCACCACCGCCCGCCAGTCGCGCGGATTGCCTTCCGTCAGCACCCCCACCACCACGATGCCGCATTCGTCGGATGTGGACTTTGATGTCACCGGCGGGTCCACTGCCACCACCACCCGGCTCAGCCGTTCCGGTGCCGGCCCCCGCGCCGCCTCCAGCATCGCCATGGTCCACAGTGCGCCGTCAATATCCTCGATCAGCTCGCCCTCCAGCTCCTGCCGCCCCAGCCGCTTGCCGCCATAGCGGGTCTGCACTTCCTCCAGGAACGATTTCGCCAGATAGGCCCGGTTCGCATCGGTGGGGGCGTGGGTCATCACCGTTGACGGGTTCTTCAGAATGGCCTTCAACACCGGAATGTTCTGCGGCGTCGTCGTCACCACCTGCTGCGGATTGGGCCCCAGCCGCAGCGCAAACTGCAGCTGGTCCCAGGTTGCTTCGGCCTTGTTCCACTTTGCCAGCTCATCCACCCAGGCCGCATCAAACTGTGGCCCCCGCAGACTGTCGGGATCATAGGCCGAAAATAGCCGCGCGGTCGCCCCGTTGGGCCAGGTCAGCATCCGCCGCGACCCGTTCCATTCGGGGCGACGGTCCGGCGGCGAACAGGCCATGATGCCACTGTCGCCAAACACCATCACCTCGCGCGCCTCATCCAGCGTTTCGGCCACCAGCGCCACACGGCTCGCCCGGCCGGGGTCCGACGGGCGCGCACCTTCCACCTGCGCACGCACCCACTCGGCCCCGGCCCGCGTCTTGCCGGCACCGCGCCCCCCCATGATCACCCAGGACTTCCAGGCACCCTCAGGGGGCAGCTGATGCGGCAGCGCCCAGAACTCGAACATCCACGGCAGCGCCAGCAACGCATCGTTCGACAGCCCGCCGAGAAAATCGTCAATCACCTCCGGCGTCGCGGAGGAGAGCCAGACGCCGCCCGATCTCATCACGCGCGGCTGCAAAGTCGAGCTCGCCGGTTCCGACAGCCCCGGCAAGCGTTTTGCGGAGTTTGTCAACTTTGTTCCTTTCATCCATGAACAGCCGGACAAAGCTGGTCAGATTGTCCGCGACACGTTTCGCCTCGGCCAACTGATCGAACTTCCCGGCCTCCACCTCTTGAATCACCTGATGCAGCCTGACGACCGCGCGCCCCATTTGCTGCTCGGCCACCCGCAACAGGTCCTCAGGCGTTTGGGTCTTGTCCGCTTCCGTCGCAGTGAAGTTGATTGTCATGCTGTGCTGCCACCCGCCTCGCTATCCCTCCGGTCGAGCGACATGAAAAAGAGCGGTCAGGGGTGTTACCCCGCCGCTCTCGACACGTCTTCTAGCATGCCACAAGTGATACATCGGACCGCGCGCCAAGTCAAGCCAAAAACTCAGCCTTATCAATGGCTTGGCGCGCGCAGCGTTTACCGTTTGTTAACCCTGCCCCGGCCGGGGCCTATTCGCCCTGCACCCCGGTCTGGCTTTCCTGCCCGCGCGTCCGCTCAATCTCGCGCCAGCGCGCCACATTGGCGTTATGCTCCTGCAGCGTTACCGCAAAGGCATGGCCGCCGGTGCCATCGGCCACAAAGAAGATGTAATCGGTGGTATCCGGGTTCAGCGCCGCCTCGATGCTCAACCGTCCCGGATTGGCAATCGGGGTCGGCGGCAGCCCGTCGATGACATAGGTGTTATACGGCGTCTCGCGCCGCAACTCGCTTTGCCGGATGCCGCGCCCCAGCACGCCCTGCCCCATGGTCACGCCGTAAATCACTGTGGGGTCGGTCTGCAACCGCATCCCGCGTTCCAGCCGGTTCACGAACACACTCGCCACCTGCCGCCGCTCTTGCGCGACGCCGGTTTCCTTTTCCACGATGGACGCCATGATCAGCGCCTCCTCAGGGGTGGCATAGGGCAACCCATCGACCCGGCTGGCCCAAAGCGCCGCCAGAATCTGCTCCTGCGCCGTGGTCATCCGCGCCAGCAACGCCGCCCGGTCAGACCCTTTGTCGACCTCATAGCTGTCGGGGGCCAGTGACCCCTCACGTGGCACCGCAGCAACCTCGCCGGTCAGGAAATCGGCGCGTTTCAGCGCCTCTGTCACCTGCCAGCTGGTCACACCCTCAGCCAAAGTCACCCGGAACCGGATATCCGACTCTTCGACCACATCAATATATGCCTGCGGCAAAGCCTCGACCGCCGGGTCAAACTTCACCACCTCGACATAGCGGTTGGTCGTCGCATCCAGCTCACGCAGCACCACATCCGCCGCATTCACCCCGATGCGAAAATTCACCTCACGCCCGCAGGTCGACTGCCCGCCTTCGGTCAGCGATGCCAGAACGTCCACCATCGACGCCCCCGGCGGGATCAGATAGCTGCCGAATTTCAGCAGCTGCGCCTTTTCCGAATAATCCGCGCCGATCCGGAAGATCCGCGCATCAGATACCGCGCCCTGCGCCTCCAGCGCCCGGCTGACCTGACTCAGCGATGCCCCCCGCTCCACCCGGAAACAGATCGCATCGGTCAGTGGCCCGGGGCCGGTGTATTCCTCACGCCCCCAGGCCAGAATCCCGGCCGCCACCACCAGCAGCACAATGAACAGCGTCAGCGCGTTCGAGGCTATGGACCGCCACATCGCTCAGCGCACCTTGCCGAGGACAAGGCTGGCATTGGTGCCGCCAAAGCCGAAGGAATTGGACAGCGCCACATCAATCTTGCGATGCCGCGCCGCATTCGGGGCCAGATCCAGCTTTGGCACCACCGCCGGGTTATCAAGGTTGATCGTCGGCGGTGCCACCTGATCGCGGATGGCCAATATGCAGAAAATCGCCTCCACCGCGCCCGCAGCCCCCAGCAGATGGCCGATAGAGGATTTGGTCGAAGACATCGTCGCCCCCGCCGCCGCATCGCCCATCAGCCGTTCCACCGCGCCCAGCTCGATGGTGTCGGCCATGGTGCTGGTGCCATGCGCATTGATGTAATCCACATCCGCAGGCGTCAGGCCCGCGCGTTTCAGCGCCGCCGCCATGCTGCGATAGCCGCCATCGCCGTCCTCGCTTGGGGCGGTGATGTGATAGGCGTCGCCCGACAAACCGTAGCCCAGAACCTCGGCATAGATCTTTGCGCCACGCGCTTTGGCATGTTCGTATTCTTCCAGCACCACACAGCCCGCACCCTCACCCATGACAAAGCCGTCACGGTCGGCGTCATAAGGGCGGCTTGCCTTGGTGGGATCATCGCCGCGCTTGGTGGACAGCGCCTTGCAGGCGTTGAACCCGGCAATCCCGATTTCAGAGATCGGGCTTTCCGCGCCCCCCGCCACCATCACATCGGCATCATCAAGCATGATCAGCCGCGCCGCATCGCCAATCGCATGCGCGCCGGTCGAACAGGCCGTCACCACCGCATGGTTCGGCCCCTTGAAGCCAAAGCGGATGCTGACCTGCCCCGACACCAGATTGATCAGCGACCCCGGAATAAAGAACGGCGAAACCCGCTTGGGCCCCTTCTCCTTGATCAGCACAGCGGTTTCCGCAATCGTCGACAACCCGCCGATGCCCGACCCGATCATCACGCCGGTGCGTTCCTTGTCTTCATCGCTTTCCGGCACCCAGCCGGAATCGCGCACCGCCTGCACTGCTGCTGCCATGCCATACAGGATGAAATCATCCACCTTGCGGCGGTCCTTCGGTTCCATCCAGTCATCAGGGTTGAAGGTGCCGTCGGTGCCATCGCCCAGCGGAATTTCGCAGGCGTATTGCGTCACCACATTGCTGGCATCGAACCGCGTGATCGGCCCGGCCCCGGATTGCCCGGCAATCAGCCGGCTCCAGGTTTCCTCGACCCCGCAGGCCAAAGGTGTCACCATTCCCAGACCCGTCACAACGACACGACGCATACGCTCTCTCCCCAGCTCCAGCAGGCTTTTCCGCCTGATACACGCGGGCTTTGTTCAGCGCAACCGCCGGGGCGGTCACCCGTGGTTGACCGGCGGAATGGGGGGCCAGCCCCCCAGTCCATTGGTCTCTCGACGGCGACACCAATGGACTACCCCCGGGATAGGTTCCGGCTGAACATGATCAGACCGGCAGCACCAGACCACCGCGCATCGCACTTTCCTCTGCCCGGTCCACCAGCCGCTGCAACGCCGCCCCGCACGCAAAGTCCGGCACCGCCGGGGCCTGTCCCCGGATCGCTGCAATAAAGCGCTCATAGATCGACAAGGTCGGCGGGCACTCAACCTCGCGCCAGGTTGCGGTCAGCCGGTCCGGCCCGGTGCAGGCCAGCATGCGGCTGACGTGGTTCTCGGACCGCACCTCCAGCCCGCCCAGATCACCATAGATCCGCAGCCGCAGGTCGTTCATATGGCCGGTGGCAAAGCGCGTCGCATGCACGACACCCAAGGCACCGCCCTCCAGCCGCACCTGCATCGTCACGCTGTCATTGGCGTCCAGGGTGTAATCCCCGATCCGCCCGTCCGGGGCCTTGTCGAAGGTGGCCAGCCGGGCCGAAATATCAACAGCCGCCTCACCGGCGATGAAGCTGGCAAAGTCGAGGATATGGATGCCGACATCGCCCAGCACCCCTTTTGACCCATGCGCGGTAGACAGCCGCCACAGCCATTGCGGCGTGTCGCGCCATTCGCCCCAGGCGGGCTGCGTCAGCCAGCTTTGCAGGTAAGACGCCTCAAAGTGCCGGATCTTGCCAATCAGCCCCCCTGCCACCATCGTGGCCGCCAGTTGCAGCGCGGCACCGTTGCGATAGGTCAGGTTCACCATATTGACCACGCCTGCCGTTGCCGCCGCGACTGCCATCGCCTCGGCATCCGCGGCATTGGTGGCCAGCGGCTTTTCGCACAGCACATGCTTGCCCGCCGCCACCATCGGAATGGTGGTGGCGAAATGCACGCCATCTGGCGTTACATTGGTCACCGCATCAAACTGGCCCCAATCCAATGCTTCAGAAACCGACGCAAAGCCATTGGGAATATTGTGCTTTTCGCAAAATGCGGCGAGCGGTGCAGGCCGCGTATCGACCCCCCCCACCAGTTCCACCCCGTCAATCGCAGCGAACCCTTCGGCATGGTTGTTCGCCATGCCCCCGGTGCCAAGGATCAAAAGCCGGACCGTCACCGGAACCCCTCCTCACCGTCATGGTGCAGGCGTGGCCCGCGCTCCTCAATCGGCTCCAGCGCTTCAGCCACCGGCACGTTGGGTGCCGCCGAAGGCTCTGCCAGCCGCGCCGCAGGGTTATAGGCCCATTTCACCGCGTTCAGGATCACCCGCTGCACATGGGCGTTGTGATAGGTCGGATAGGTTTCATGCCCCGGCCGGAAATAGAACACCGACCCCGCACCGCGTTTGTAGGTCAGGCCCGACCGGAACACCTCGCCGCCCTGAAACCACGACACAAACACCGTCTCCATCGGGTCGGGCACACCAAAGGGCTCGCCATACATTTCCTCATTCTCAAGCTCGAAATGGTCGGGCAGCCCGGCGGCAATCGGGTGGTTGCGGCTGGTCAGCCAGATCCGCTCGCGCTCGCCCGCCTCACGCCATGTCAGGTTGCAGGGGCTTCCCATCAGCCGCTTGAACGGCTTGGCAAAATGCGCCGAGTGCAGGAAAATCGCGCCCATGCCGGACCAGACCGCATCGCAGACCCGCTCCACCACCGCGTCGGCCACATCGCCATGCGCCGCATGGCCCCACCAGATCAGCACATCGGTTTCCGCCAGCTTTTGCGCCGTCAGCCCATGCTCGGGGTCTTGCAGCGTGACGGTCGAGGCTGTCACCCCGGCATCATTGTTCAGCGCATCGGCAATCGCGGCATGCATCCCCGCAGGGTATATCTCTGCCACGATCTTGTTTTTGCGCTCGTGAACATTCTCGCCCCAGACCGTTACCCGGATCGCCATGGCGATTCCCTCCTATGCTTGCGCTGTCACAGGCTGGATAGCACCATCCAAAGCGCTTTGGCAGAGGGGCTTTTTCCGGGCGGCAAAGCCCCGCCGCCCAGGCGTTTAGCCCAGCAGGTTGGGCACAATCGTCACGATCCACGGCGCGAAATACAGCAGCAAAAGCGCGCCCATCTGGATCAGCACAAACGGGATCACCCCGGTATAGATCTGCCGCGTTGTCACCTCTTTCGGGGCCACCCCGCGCAGATAGAACAGCGCAAAGCCGAAGGGGGGCGTCAGGAAACTGGTCTGCAGGTTCACCGTAATCATGATCGTGACCCAGCTCGGGTCAAAGGTGCCGCCATAGATCACCGGCCCGACAATCGGCACCACGATGTAGATGATCTCCAGAAAATCCAGCACGAACCCAAGGATGAACAGCACCAGCATCACGATCAGAAACGCCGTCAGCTCATTGTCGAAACTGCGCAGAAAGCTCTGGATGTAATGCTCGCCACCAAAGCTGATCAGCACAAGGTTCAGGATCTGGCTGCCGATCAGAATGGCAAAGACCATGCTGGTGATCTTCGCCGTCTCGCGCACCACCGATGTCAGCACCGCCCCGCGCCACAGCACCCAGCAGGCATAGAGAATGCCGAACATGGTGAAACTGTACGCCCCCATCGCCACCCAGAACGCGACGATCTGTTCCGTCGTGGTGGTGCCAAGCCCCAGCCGCAGGTCAAAGTTGACGCCCACCAGCAGCATGATCACCAGCGCGAAGGACGCCCCGATGATAAGGCGCGGGCTGCGCCCCTGATCTTTCAGCCTGCGATAGGCTGCCAGCAACAACGCCCCGCCTGCCCCCAACGCCGCCGCCGGTGTCGGGTTGGTAATGCCGCCAAGGATAGACCCCAGCACCGCCACCACCAGCACCAGCGGCGGAAACACCACCCTTATGATGTCGTTCTGCACCAGCATCGGCATCGCCGCCCACAGCGCCCAGACCACCAGCCCGAACGGCAGCGCCAGCCACAGCAGGCTGACCCCCGGCGACATCAGCGGCCCGATGAACAGCGCATCCACCACCAGCCCCAGCGCCACCCCGGCCAGCCCGACCCAGACCGGGCGATGATCCGCCATCGGGGCCAGCCCGCGCGCCGTGGTCAGCGTCAGCGCGGCCAGCAGGAACAGCACCGCCACGCCGGTGCCGACGGGCGCCCGGCTGTCCTCCCGCGCGACCCGTGCCGCAGCGCGTTCCTCCGGCGTCAGCGCACGGGCCTGCACCGCCCCGCCACCTGCGGCAATCGACGCCTGCTCGGCCACCGCCGCATCCCAGCGCTCCTGCCCGTGCAGGGCGATCATGCTGGCCTGGCATTGTTCAGACACATTGGTGCGCAGCGACGCGCCTTGTCCGCCATCGCTGAAACTGTCCACCGTCATGTCCTGCGATCCGATCAGGTTGACCTGCGCCAGCATTAGAAACCCGCCGATCAGCGCCGCCGGCACGATCAGGAACCACATCGTCGCCTCACGCCGGGTGACGATTTGTCCATTGCCTTCGGTCAGCTGAATCGCGGGCGCTTTCCCCGGATTGGCCAGCGCAAAGCCAAAGGCGTAAGCGGCGTACAAAAACGCCAGCATCAACCCCGGCAGAATCGCCGCCTGAAACAGGGTGCCCACCGACACCACCGCCGCCCGGCCCAGATAGGTCAGCGCATCCGAACAGCCCGCGGCCTGCGCCCGCACCTCCTGACCCGAGGCATAAAGATCCCCCGCCATCGTACCCAAGAGCACGATGACAATCGACGGCGGAATGATCTGGCCCAGCGTGCCACTCGCCGCGATCACCCCGGTCGCCAGCTGCGGGCTGTAGCCCGCGCGCAGCATGGTGGGCAGGCTCAGCAGCCCCATCGTCACCACAGTGGCACCCACAATCCCGGTGGATGCGGCCAGAAACGCCCCCACCACCACGACCGAAACCGCCAGCCCCCCCGGCAGCGGGCCAAACACCCGCGCCATGGTGGTCAGCAGGTCATTGGCAATTTTGGACCGTTCCAGCACAATGCCCATCATCACGAACATCAGCACCGCCAGCAGTGTCTCGATCGACGCCCCCGCGATCACCCGCTCGTTCATCCGGTTCACGATGAACGACAGGTTGCGGTCCATCGCCACCTCCCAGCCGCCCGGAAACAGCGACACCTCCACGCGCGGCAGATCCGGATAGCGGAAGGTGGTGATGTCGATCCCCGCCACCCCCTGCGCCTGCAGGGCGCGGTACGCCGCCGACCCGGTATCAATCGCCTGATGGATCAGCACCCCCGCCGAATCCAGCGCTGCAATGATGCCAAAGCCGATGATCCCGGCCCCGCCAATGGCAAAGGCCACCGGAAAGCCGGAAATGATCCCGCCAAACAGGCACAGGAACACGATCAGCAGACCGACCTCAACGCCGTCCAGACCAAAAAGCATAATCTCGTCCGTCCCTTATCGTGATTGCAGGTCCTGGGCACTGCCGCCCGGCGCATCCCGGTCCAGATACCGCGCCTCGGCCTCCGGCCCTTCGATGAATTCCAGATAGGATCGCCAGAAGAAGGCCCAGGCGTGGATGAACACCAGCGCGCAGAAGGCGATCATCAGCAGCTTGAACAGGAAATAGGCGTCAAACCCGTTGGGCGAAAAGGCAATCGTCTCGACATTCCATTTGAAGATCCGCGCCTTGGCCAGCAGCGACTCCAGCTTGTCACTCGCCGAGACCTTGGGCGTGACCAGTGACCGCCACATGAAAAACCACGCATAAAGCCAGGTCAGCACCGCCACCGGCATCATGAACAGCACACAGCCTGCCATGTCGATGACCCGCCGGGTGCGGAAACGCACATTGGCATAGAGAAGATCCACCCGCACATGGCCGCCCTGCACAAAGGTATAGGTGATGCACAGACAGACGATCATGGCGTTGTACAGCTTCAGCTCTTCCGACCACCACGACAGATCGCGCAGAAATGACGGCCCCGGCAGCAGCGGATAGCCAAAGGGTGCAAAGGGCCCGAACTCCAGCGCCGCCACCCGGAAGATGCGCTGCAAAAAGATGATCACGATTTGCTGCAACACCATCAACAGCCCGAACCAGGCCACAAACCGCCCGATCCCGTTGGCAAAGCCTTCCAGCCCGCGCACCAACCCCCACAGAAAGCCGCGCCGGACCATGCCAATCGCGGTCAGCACCAGAAATGTGGTCATCACCACAAAGAAAAACTCGACCGAGGCCCCGTAAAAGATGAACCGCGCCAGCGCCTCCCGGTCCGCCCAGTTCAGCCACAACCCCGGATTGGCCACCGCCACCCCAAGGTTGACAAAGGCCATGCCGATATTGCCGATCACCCACAAAATGCCGTCCAGCACGTCGCCCCCCGTCTCATCCAAACCGCACCCGGCCCCACAATCCGGACCGCCCCCCATTCATCTGTTCATAAATAGCCCAGGGGGGTCCGGGGGGAGGATCCCCCCGGGGTCAGCCACAAACGCAGCGCCAGCAGGAAAACCCCGCCAGCGCACAGCCCTTACCCCAACACGCGGTCGCGCTGCGCGGTATAGGTGCCGTCCGAGATCTTCAGCCAGGACGACGAGGCCTTCATCGAGGCCATCGCAGAGTCGTAGACCTTCTTGTAGATCTCATCGCCCATGTTCTCGTCATGCACCGCCTGACTTGCCGCGCCAAAGGCATCCCAGACCGAATCCGGGAATTCCATCGTGCGCACGCCCGCCGCCTGCAGGCGGGCAAGGGCGGCCCCGTTCTGGGTCAGGAACTGCGCCAGATTCCACTGGTGTCCGTCGCCCGAGACGATCTCGATGATCTTCTGCTGCACCGGGGTCAGGCTCTCGAACACATCGCGGTTGGTGGCCAGTGACAGACCGGCGCCGGGCTCGTGGAAGCCTGCGGGGTAATAAATCTTGGTGATCTCCTGCAGCCCCAGCTTTTCATCGGCCCAAGGCCCGATCCATTCGGTGGCATCAATCGCACCCGATGACAGCGCCTGATAGACCTCGCTGCCCGGGATGTTCTGCACCGACGCGCCCATCTTGCCAAGCGCAAGGCCGCCCAGACCCGGCATGCGGAACTTCAGCCCCTGAAAATCATCGGGTCCGGTGATTTCCTTGCGGAACCAGCCGCCACCCTGTGCGCCGGTGTTGCCGGCCAGAAACGACTTGATGCCAAAGATCTGGCCCAGTTCGTCATGCAGTTCCATGCCGCCATTGTGGTAGTACCAGTTCGCCAGCTCCTGCGCGGTCATCCCGAAAGGCACGGCGGTAAAGAAGGCATAGGCCGGGTGCTGACCGACAAAATAGTAGTCCGCCCCGTGATACATATCAGCCTGACCCGAGGTTACGGCGTCAAACACCTCGAACGCCCCCACCAGCTCGCCTGCGGCTTTCAGGTCCACCGTCAGCTGGCCATCGGTCAGCGCGGTGATCATGTCGGCGCAGCGCTGGGCAGAGTCATGCACCCCCGCCAGCCCGCGGCCCCAGGTGGTGACCAGCGTCAGCGTGCGGTTGCCCTGCGCATACATCGGGGCTGCCAGCGTGGTCGCGGCAGCAGCCGCCCCTCCGCCAAGCGCAGCCTTCGTCAAAAAGGAACGACGGTCCATCGGCACTCTCCTCCCGTTTATTGATTGCCCTGCAAGCGGCCTCCACCACTGCGGTCTGATGACATTATCGTGAGGACGTTGGGCCGGAAATACCGACAACTACGCACAGAGGGGCCAATTCGACAAAAATGTCAGTGACGGATTGCCCGCCCGGATTGCCCCCGGATTGCCCGTTGACCGCGCCCGCATCCCCCCGCACTCTGCCGGTCAGTGTCGGGGGAACAGCATGGCCACAGGCCACAGGGACAACCGCAGGGACAGCCGCAGCGACGGCCACAGGCTCAGCTATGGGCAAAAGGTTTTTCTGTTGGCCACGCTGCCGCTTGTGCTGGCGATGGCGGTGCTGTCGGTTCTGGTCACGCGTGAGGCCCGGCAGATGTCGGAACGCGAAATCGCGGTGCTCGAAACCCAGCTGATCGCCACCAAACAGGCCGAGCTGAAAAACTACCTGTCG
This sequence comes from Pseudotabrizicola sp., assembly GCF_030656345.1. Taxonomy (GTDB): domain Bacteria; phylum Pseudomonadota; class Alphaproteobacteria; order Rhodobacterales; family Rhodobacteraceae; genus Pseudotabrizicola. Next base: position 388,184 of record NZ_JAUSNR010000015.1, read on the forward strand.
ATCGCCCGCACCGCCTTTGGTCCGATCTACGGCAATGCCCTGCCCGATGACCAGCGCGCAAAAACCCGCGTGGCGCAAATCCTTGCCGCGATGACCTATGGCACCGACGGGTTTTTCTTCGTCTACGATTACAACGGGCGCAACATCGTCAGCCCGCGCCAGACCTGGCTGATCGAGAAAGACTGGGCCGGGCTGAAAGATACCGAAGGCACCCCCGTCGTCGACCGCCTGATCGAACTGGCACGGGCAGGCTCCGGCTATCACAGCTATGTCTGGCCCAAACCCTCGACCGGGCGCGACGGGCGGATGATCACCTATGTCATCGGGTTGCAGGACTGGCGCTGGGCGGTCGGCACCGGGGTGTTCATCGACGATGTGCTGACATCCGTTGCCGCCGCCCGGGCTGAAACCACCGCCCGCGTCAGCCGCACCTTTGTCTATATCGGGGCCATCACTGCCGCCGCCGTGCTGGCGGTGTTCCTGTCGGGCCTGTTTCTGAACCTGCGCGAACGCCGTCTGGCCGATCAGAAGCTCAAGGCCCTGACCCAGCGTATCTTTGACACGCAGGAAGAAGAGCGCGGCCGCGTCGCGCGCGAATTGCACGACAGCATCAGCCAGATCCTTGTCGGCGTGCGCTACACCCTCGAACTCGCCCGCCGCCGGCTGACCATCGGGGACACCAGTGCCGGCGAAAGCCTTGGCCAGGGCATCGAGAACCTGAACGGCGCGATTCAAGAGGTGCGGCGCATCAGCCGCGACCTGCGCCCCGGCGTGCTGGATGATCTTGGCCTTGGCCCGGCCCTGCAATCGCTGGCCGAAGAATTCGGCCGCCGCACCGGCATCACGGTCGATTATGTCACCAACCCGTTCCGCAACCGTCTCGACCCCGAGGCCAAGATCGCGCTTTACCGCATCGCACAAGAGGCGCTGACCAATATCGAACGCCACTCCGGTGCCACACATGTCAGAATGCTGGTGCGCGGCACCAAGGATGGCGCGGTGGTCCGGATCGAGGACAACGGCAACGGCATGCCACCCGACCGCCGCGACGGGCTTGGCCTGCGCAACATGGCCGAACGGGTGGAACAGCTTGACGGCACCCTGCGCATCCTGTCATCCCGCACCGGCACGCTGATCGAGGCGCAGGTGCCGCTGTCGCACATGCTGCCCCCCACCGGAACCGCAGAGGCATCGCAATGACCAAAACCCGGGTTCTGATCGTGGACGACCACCCGATGGTGGCCGCAGGCATCCGCGCCATTCTGGAAACCTATGACGATATCCATGTCGTCGGCACCCTGTCCAATGGCCGCGATGCCATTGACCGCGTGGCCGAGCTTGACCCCGATGTGATGCTGCTGGATCTGAACATGCCGCAGATCAGCGGGCTGGCCGCGACCGAGATCATCCTCGAACGCCGCCCCGACACCCGCATCCTGATCCTGTCGATGCATGACAGCCCCGAATACATCTCCACCGCGCTCAGCCACGGGGCGATGGGGTATCTGCTGAAGGACGTGCCGACCGAAGAGGTCAAGCTGGCCATCGACACCGTGATGAAAGGCCGCCGCTATCTGTGCACCGGGGCGGCCCAAAGCCTGAAACCCGCAGGCGACAACGCGCGCGAACCGCTGACCAGCCGTGAACAGACCATCCTGCTGGAACTGGCACAGGGCCGGTCCAACAAAGAGGTGGCCATCGCGCTGGATATCTCTGTCCGCACGGTGGAAACCCACCGCAAGAACATCAAACGCAAACTCGGCATCAGCTCCACCGCCGGGCTGACCCGCTACGCCATGGAACACGGGGTGTTGCAAGGCACCGGACAGGGTCGATGAGCGGGGGGCCGGTGACAGCGCCCCCGGCAGCGCTCGGCCTGCACCCCCGGCAGCGCCTGACCGGCGGTCACCGCAACACCGTCTGGCTTTGCGACGGGCCGGACGGCCCCGTCGTCGCCAAATCCACCCGCCGCAGCGAAGACCAGCTGCGCTGGCTCGCACCGCTTCACGCCGCGGCCCGCGCTGCGGGGTTTCATGTGCCCGCCCTGCGCCCCTCCGCCTCGGGCCAGCTGCTGCATCAGGGCTGGACGATTGAGCCATGGGTCAGCGGCCACATCCCCGAACCGGCGGACCTGCAAGCCCTCGCCCCCCGCATCCGCGCGTTTCACGCCGCCTGCCCGCCCCTGCCGCAGCGCCCCGGCTTTTGTGCGCTGCCCGAGTTTGTCACCCATACCCGCAGCGGCGATGTTGACCTCGGCATCCTGCCGCCAGACCTGCTGGCACGTTTGCGCAGCGCATGGGCCGCCGTCGCGGGTCTTCCCGCGCAAGCGATCCATGGCGATCTGGGCGCGGCCAATCTGATCCTGACGGATCAGGGCCCCTGCCTGATCGACTGGGACGAAGCCCGGGTCGATCTGGCCTTTCTGGACCTGATCCATTGCGAAGCGCAGACCGCCACTGCCCAAAATGCCCATCTCGCGCTGGAAATTGCCTCCTGCTGGCAGTCAGAGCCAGACCACGCCCGCGCGCTTCTGGTCCGGTCATGCTTTCACAGCACCAACGGCCCATAAAAGCCGGGCACCTCAAGGAACTTTGCCCGCGGCCCTTGCATTTCCCCATGCCGCACCAAAGTCATGCGGACAAAAGGCCATCGGCCATCAACCACCATCGGGGAAGCCATCTTGACCTACATCCTGTTCTGCATCGGGCTCGTCGCCCTGTTTCTGGGCGGCGAGTATCTGGTGCGCGGCGCATCGAACATCGCCCGCCACTTCAACCTGTCGCCCATGGTCATCGGCCTGACCATCGTGGGCTTCGGCACCTCGGCACCCGAGCTTCTGGTTTCGGTGCAGGCCGCCCTTGCCGGTCAGCCCGCGATTGCCATCGGCAACGTGCTGGGATCAAACATTGCCAATATCCTGCTGATCCTTGGCACCTCGGCCACCATCGCGGCGCTGATGATTCCGCTGCAAAAGGTCTGGCGCGACCTTGGCATCATGGTGCTGGCCACGGCGGCGCTTTGGGTGATGCTGCTGGATGGTGTGATCTCACGCATGGACGGGGTCATCCTGCTGATCGGGCTTGCGATTTTCATGATCATGGCCTTCGTGCTGGGCAAGGAAGAGCCTGATCTGGATGCCATCCCGCCCGCCGGGATGGGGATTTCGGTCGCGCAGACGCTGGGCGGTCTGGTGGTGCTGGTAATCGGTGCGCGGCTCTTGGTCGACAGCGCCACGCTGATCGCCCAATCCTTCGGCGTGTCCGAGGCTGTGATCGCGCTGACCGTGGTAGCCGTCGGCACCAGCCTGCCGGAACTGGCGACATCTGTCATCGCGGCGTTCCGCAAGCAGACCGAAATCGCGGTCGGCAATGTGATCGGATCGAACATCTTCAACATCTTCTCGATCCTCGGCATCACCGCCCTGATCACCCCCATCCCCGCCGACCCGCGCTTTGCCAGTGCCGATATGCCATGGGTCGCCGGCACCGCGGTTGTGCTGGTGTTGTTCGCGGTCCTGCTGAAGGGCATCCCCCGCATGGCAGGCGTGGCACTTCTGGCGGTCTACGCAGGCTATGTCGCGCTGATGATGGCCTGATCCCAGCCCCGCCGCCTGTGCCAGCCACAGGCGGCGGGGGCGACTCAGGGAGGTTTCGAACCCGAAACCCCAGCGAAATTTGCATTAATTTCCGCAGGGCACCCCAAAACGTAAGAAAAAACCAAATTTAGCCGCCCCCTGCGACAGATTATTAGATTTTTTGCGGTTGACGGCCCCGCTGCACCACCATAGTTTGCCCTCCGTAGAGCTTAGAGGGGCGGCAATGCTGCACATTCTCGTACTTGGGGGTTTTGGGTGCATGGGCCGGTAACGGTTGACCATAACAGGTTCCCATGCGCCCCCGGAAACCCCGGGGGCTTTTTGTTGCGACAGATCAGGCCAGACTGGCACAGGCGGAGAGACGGACGATGACAAAGGCAATGGCGGGGACGAATGCGATGACGGGCGCACGGATGGTGGTGCAAGCGCTCAAGGATCAGGGCGTCGATGTGGTCTTTGGCTACCCCGGCGGCGCTGTCCTTCCGATCTATGACGAGATCTTTCAGCAAAACGACATCCGCCACATTCTGGTGCGCCATGAACAGGGCGCGATCCACATGGCCGAAGGCTATGCCCGGTCGACCGGCAAGGTCGGCGTGGCGCTGGTCACATCAGGCCCCGGGGCGACCAATGCGGTGACAGGTCTGGTCGATGCGCTAATGGACTCCATCCCCATCGTGGTGCTGACTGGCCAGGTGCCGACCTTTGCCATCGGCACCGATGCGTTTCAGGAAGCCGATACCGTCGGCATCACCCGGCCCTGCACCAAGATGAACTGGCTGGTGAAAGACACCGCCAAACTGTCGGAAACCATCCACCTTGCGTTCCACGTCGCCCGTTCGGGACGCCCCGGCCCGGTGCTGATCGACATCCCCAAGGATGTGCAGTTCGCCGATGCCGATTATGTGCCACGTGAGAAAATCAAGCCAAGCCATTACCAGCCCAAGGTAAAAGGCGATATCGACCAGATCACCCGTCTGGTCGAGATGATCGAAACGGCAGAGCGTCCGGTGTTCTACACCGGCGGCGGTGTCATAAACTCCGGCCCCGCCGCCAGCCAGCTGCTGCGCGAACTGGCCGAAGCCACCGGCTTTCCCGTCACCTCGACCCTGATGGGTCTGGGGGCCTATCCGGCGTCTGGCAAGAACTGGTTGGGCATGCTGGGGATGCACGGGCTGTACGAGGCGAACCTTGCGATGCACGGCTGCGATCTGATGATCAATATCGGCGCGCGGTTTGACGACCGCATCACCGGACGGATCAAGGACTTCAGCCCCAACTCGCGCAAGGCGCACATCGACATCGATGCGTCATCCATCAACAAGGTGGTGCGTGTCGATGTGCCGATCCTCGGCGATGTCGGCCATGTGCTGGAAGACCTGCTGCGGATCTGGAAATCGCGGGGCCGCAAGGTCAACAAGGCCGGGCTGGCCGCGTGGTGGAAGCAGATCAACGAATGGCGGGCGGTGAAATGCCTGACCTACAACCCCTCCACCAGCATCATCAAACCGCAATACGCGCTGGAACGGCTGGAAGCGCTGACCAAGGGGATGGACCGCTATATCACCACCGAAGTCGGCCAGCATCAGATGTGGGCCGCGCAGTTTCTGGGCTTTGAAGCCCCCAACCGCTGGATGACCTCTGGCGGCCTTGGCACCATGGGCTATGGACTGCCCGCATCCATCGGCGTGCAGATCGCCCACCCCGACGCGCTGGTGATCAATGTCGCGGGTGAGGCATCATGGCTGATGAACATGCAGGAAATGGGCACGGCGATGCAGTTCCGCGCGCCGGTCAAGCAGTTCATCCTGAACAACGAACGCCTTGGCATGGTGCGCCAGTGGCAGGAATTGCTGCATGGCGAGCGCTATTCGCAGTCATGGTCGGAATCCCTGCCCGATTTCGTCAAACTGGCCGAAGCCTTTGGCTGCAAGGGCATCAAGGTCAGCGACCCCAAGGATCTGGACGACGCCATCATGGAGATGATCCGCTATGACGGCCCGGTGATCTTTGATTGTCTGGTCGAAAAGCACGAAAACTGCTTCCCCATGATCCCGTCGGGCAAACCTCACAACGAAATGCTGCTTGGGGACGCCGATACCAAGAATGCGATCGGGGCACGGGGTGCCGTGCTGGTGTGATGTCTTGCTGATAACCCCGGGGGCTTTGCCCCCGGACCCCCAGAGTATTTTTGTCAAGATGAAAGGGCAGGCTCATGTCGCCGCTCAATATCAAACAAGGCTCCAGCAGCCATTCCGCCTATGACCTGCGCGATCCCAATGCCGAGGTGATCGAGGCCCATACCCTTGCCGTGATCGTGGACAACGAGGCCGGGGTTCTGGCCCGGGTGATCGGGTTGTTTTCGGGGCGGGGCTACAACATCGACAGCCTGACCGTGGCCGAGGTCGACCACACCGGGCATCTGAGCCGGATCACCATTGTCACCCGGGGCACGCCGCAGGTGATCGCGCAGATCAAGGCGCAGCTGGGCCGCATGGTCCCGGTGCATGATGTGCATGACCTGACCGAGGAAGGCCCCTCGGTGCAGCGCGAGCTGGCGCTGTTCAAGGTGGCGGGCAAGGGTGAACACCGGATCGAGGCGCTGCGGCTGGCCGAGATCTTCCGCGGCCATGTGGTGGATTCGACGCTGGAATCCTTCGTGTTCGAGATGACCGGCACGCCCGAGAAGATCGACAGCTTTGCCGAGCTGATGCGCCCGCTTGGCCTGCGCGAGATTGCGCGGACCGGGGTGGCGGCCCTGTCACGCGGGGTCTGACGACCCCGCATCGGCGCGGGTGCCGGGGTAGAGATATTCCCGCACCCGCGGCACCGCGCCGGGGTGCTGTGCTATCTGCATCTGGAACAGCACCATGCCCATATGGGTAAAGCTGACCTCGGCCGCGACCAGATACCACCACCACATGCGGATAAAGCGGTCGTCGAACATCGCCCTGACCTGCGGCTCCTGCGCGCGGAACCGGGTTTGCCAGTGGCGCAGGGTGCGTTCGTAATGGCCGCGCCAGACCTCCAGATCGGTGACAACAAGGTTTGCGCGTTCCACCCGTGGGATCACCTCGGAAAACGCGGGCGCATAGCCGCCGGGGAAGATGTATTTCTGAAACCACGGCGACAGCACGCGTGGCGGGGTGTGGCGCCCGATGAAATGGATCAGCCCGATGCCATCCTCAGTGAGCACCGCGCGGATCTTGTCGAAATAGGCCTGATACTGCGGCACGCCGACATGCTCCATCATGCCCACAGACACCACCCGGTCAAAGCGGTCGGGCACATCGCGGTAGTCCTGCAGCCGGAACGCCACCTTGTCTAACAGCCCCAGCGCCGCCGCGCGGGCCTGTGCCGCTGCCAGCTGCACCGGCGACAGGGTGATCCCTGTCACATGCACCCCGTGCCGTTGCGCCAGATAGAACGCGAGGCCCCCCCAGCCGCAGCCGATGTCCAGCACCCGCTGCCCCGGCTGCAGGCACAGCTTGGCGGCGATATGGTCCATCTTGGCGGCCTGCGCCGCCTTCAGCGTCATGCCATCGTCGCGAAAATATGCGCAGGTGTATTGCAGGTCTTCGTCCAGAAACAGCGCGTAGAACGCTTGCGGTATGTCGTAATGATGCCGGACGCGGCGGCGTGACACACCCAGCGGGTTCCACTGCATCAGCGGTTTGGCCGCGATCCGGCGCAGCCGGTGCGCCAGCCGCATCGGCAGGGGCAGCGCCCCGCCCACCGCATTCTGCCCCGCGATCTGCAGAAACCGGCGCAGGTCTTCGTCGGTGGGAAAGTGCAAGGCTCCGTCCATATACCCCTCCCCCAACGCCAGCTGCGGGTTCAGCACGATGCGCCGGGGCAGGTCAGGGTCGGTGAGCGTCATCTGCGCAGGCACGCCGGGGCCGGGGCCATATTGCCCGATGCTGCCATCCGGAAACTGCACCTGCAGGCACCCGGTCCGGATGCCCCTGTTCAGAATGGCTTGCAAGACCCTGATCCACATGCCCCACCCCCGCGCCGCCTGTGTCTGGTGACATCCAGCGTAATCAGGGCAGACCGGGTTTGGGAAGCGTTTTCAGCGCCCCTCGAACGCGGGCGGACGTTTGTCGAGGAAGGCCACCACCCCTTCCATGAAGTCACGGGTCTTGCCACATTCCCCCTGCAACCGCGCCTCCAGCGCCAGTTGCGTGTCCAGATCGTTGCTGGAACTTTGCCGCAGCGCCTGTTTCACGCCGCGGTAAGCCACCGTCGGGCCAGCGGCCAGCGCGCCCGCCCGTGCGGCGACAAGGGCTGTGAACCCGTCATCCGGCACCGCTTCCCAGATCATGCCCCAGTCGGCGGCCTGACGCGCGCTGATCTTGTCGGCAAACAGCATCGCCCCCATGGCACGGGCAAAGCCCACCTGACGTGGCAGCCAATAGGTGCCGCCTGCATCGGGCATCAGACCAATGCGGGTGAACGCCTGAATGAAGCTGGCGCTTTCCGCCGCGATCACCACATCGCAGGCAAGCGCCAGATTGGCCCCTGCCCCGGCAGCAGCCCCGTTCACGGCGGCGATCACCGGCACCGGGCAATCCATGATCGCGCGCAGCAGCGGTTCATATTCGTCGCGCAGCGTGCGTTCCAGATCGATCTCGGCAATCTTGGCCCGGTCCCCCAGATCCTGACCCGAGCAGAAGGCGCGCCCGGTCCCGGTCAGCACGATGACCCGCGCGGTTTTACCGGCATGGCGCACCGCATCCAGCAGTTCCGCCCGCATCCGGCTGGACAGGGCGTTCATCACTTCGGGCCGGTTCAGCGCAATGCTGGTGATGCCGCCGTCGGTCGTCACGATAAGTGTCTGGTAGTCCATCTGGCCCCCCTGCGTTCCGGCATCAGACTAACCGCCCCGCCGCACAAGAAAAAGCCGGACGCGGCGTCACAGGTTACTTGCCCGCCTTACTTGCCCGTCAGATCGCGCAAGCGGGCCTGCTCTTCTGCGGTCAGCGCGGCCTCTGCCGGGGCGGCCTGCCCGCGCCTGCGGATATAGACCAGCGCCCCGGCAGCCCCCAGCAGGAACACCCCCGGCCCGGCCAGCCACAGGATCAGGTTCGCGCCCTCGGCCTTTGGGTTGAACAGCACGAACTCGCCGTAGCGGCTGACTACGAAATCAACCACCTGCGCATCGCTGTCGCCTGCCATGATCCGCTCACGCACCACCAGCCGCAGATCGCGGCTGATCGGCGCGTTGGAATCGTCGATCGATTCCCCCTGACAGACCGGGCAGCGCAGATCGCGGCTGATGGCGCGCGCCCGCGCCTCCAGCCCCGGGTCGGCCAGCACCTCATCGGGCTGCACCGCATGAACCGGGGCCAGCGGGGCAGCGGCAAGCAGCAGGGTCAGCAGGAAACGCTTCATCTGCCTCACTCCGCCGGAACCGCGTTTGCGCGGCGCGTGGCCCCCGCCGCGATGCGGTAACGCCGGTCGCTCAGGCTGAGAAAGCCGCCGAAGGCCATGATCAGACAGCCACCCCACAGCCAGTTGGCAAAGGGCTCGATATAAGAGCGCACCGCATATCCACCACCATCCTGCGGATCACCGATCACCAGATAGATGTCGCGCAGGAAACCGTAATCGATGGCGGCTTCGGTGGTCGGCATCCCCTGCACCGGATAGAACCGCTTTTCCGGGGTCAGCACCGCCACCTGCGCGCCATCACGGCGCACGATCATCGTGGCCATGGTGCTCATGTAATTCGGGCCCTGCACCTCTTCGACCGAGGCGAGCGTCACCTCATACGGCCCCAGCGCATAGCTGCCGCCTTCGCGCACGATGCGGATGTCTTCGGTCTTCCACGCCATCAGCGCGCAGACCGCAAACACCGTGATCCCCATGCCGGCATGGGCCGTGGCCTTGCCCCAGTCGGCGCGGGGCAGACGGGCCAGCCGTGCCGCGCGGCCCGCAACCGGCCCACGCCCGGTCCGGCTCCACAGATCAATCCCGGCCCCCAGCACCACCCATATCCCAAGTGCGACCCCAACCGGACCAAGCGCCGTGCGCCCGGTCTGCATGGACCAGACCAGCGCGCCAACCGCAAAGGCCAGCAGCATGGCCGGGATCAGCGGCCGCAGCCCGCGCAGGATCTCGCCCCGTTTCCACGGCATCATCGCACCAATCGGCAGGATCACCGCCAGAGCCACCGCAAAGGGTGAGAATGCCGCGTTGAAGAACGGCTCGCCCACGCTGAGCGTGCGGCCAAAGAACAGCTCGGCCAGCAAGGGCCAGATCGTGCCGATGAACACCACAAAGGCCGCCACCGACAGCAGCAGGTTGTTCGCCACCAGCGCAGATTCCCGGCTGACCATCGCAAACAGCCCCTTGGCCTCCATCGATCCCGCACGAAACGCAAACAGCGTCAGCGCACCGCCCATGAACACCGCAAGGATCAGCAGAATGAACACCCCGCGCTCCGGGTCATTGGCAAAGGAATGCACCGATGTGATCACCCCCGACCGCACGATAAAGGTGCCGATCAGCGAAAAGCCAAAGGCCATGATCGCCAGCAGAATGGTCCACGCCTTCAGGCTTTCGCGCTTTTCCACCACGATGGCGGAATGCAGTAACGCAGCCGCCAGCAGCCACGGCATGAAGGACGCATTCTCCACCGGGTCCCAGAACCAGAACCCGCCCCAGCCAAGTTCGTAATACGCCCACCATGACCCCAAAGCGATGCCGATGGTCAGGAATATCCACGCCGCAAGCGTCCATGGCCGCACCCAGCGCCCCCATGCCGCATCAACCCGGCCTTCGATCAGCGCGGCCACAGCAAAGGAAAATGCCATGCTCAGGCCGACATAGCCCAGATACAGAAACGGCGGATGAAAGGCCAAACCGGGGTCTTGCAGCAGCGGGTTCAGGTCCATCCCGTCCAGCGGTGGCACCGCAAGGCGCAGAAACGGGTTCGAGGTGAACAGCATGAACATCAGAAACGCCACGCCGATTGACCCCTGCACCGCGATCACCCGCGCCTTCAGCGTCGGCGGCAGATTGCCGCCAAACCACGCAGCACAGGCCCCGAACAGCGCGAGGATCAGCGCCCACAGCAGCAAAGACCCTTCATGATTGCCCCAGACGCCGGAAATCTTGTACAGCATCGGCTTCAGCGTATGGGAATTCTGCACCACCAGAACCAAGGAAAAGTCCGAGGTCACAAAGGCATAGGTCAGCGCCGCAAAGCTGGCCGCAATCAGCACGAACTGGATCATTGCCGCCGGTTCCGCCACCGCCATCAGCGCCGCATTGCGCCGGTAGGCACCCCACATCGGCACGGTCATCTGCACCACCGCAACCGCGAGTGCCAGGACCAAGGCAAAGTGACCAAATTCAACGATCATGCAAATCCCCCACAACTTCAGCCTACACTATGCCCAAACCGCGCCACACACCATGGGATGCGCGCGTGTGTCGCGGTCACAGTTGCGCGGCCCCGGGGCGGCCCTGAAACGTGACGCCCTCCACGCCATAGCCGGGGAACAGGGCGTGATGATGGGGGTCGGCCATGACGGCAAAACGGTGCATGGATCAGGGTTTCTTCGGTTGGGGGTGCAGGCGGGTGTCGCCAAGGGCGCCGATGCCATCGAGGATCGGATAGGCCACCGAGATC
>NZ_JAUSNR010000026.1 GCF_030656345.1 Pseudotabrizicola sp.
GTTTGCGTGAAAGCCCACTGGTCAGCGCGATCCGCACCGCATCCTTGCGAAATTCTTCCGTCCTGACTGTGCCCATGGTTCATCTCCTTTGCTGCACATTACGCTATCAAAGGAGCGGCACCAAACCGCGACAAGACCAAATTTACCCTTGCATGAACCGGGGCATCCACACATGGAGCCTCCGGAAGACCCGGAGCGGTTCAGAAGGCTGTTGTTGCGAGGGACAGTGGCAAACGGCTGGGGTTGCAGGTCTTTGATGCGTTGCCGCTTGTGGAATTGGACCGGCCCTGCCCTGCGTTGGGATCCTTCCGACTGGAGTGGTGGGTCTGCGGGTCAGAGCAGGCCCGTCAGCACACAGGCCGCGAACACGCCTGCAACCAGCAGCATCAGCCCGACGGCGAGCGAGCCGAGGTCCTTGGCGTCTTTGGCCATTTGCGACCATTCGGGCGACAGCCGGTCGGTCAGGACTTCGATGGCGGTGTTCAGCGCTTCCACGCTCAGGATCAGGGCCAGCAGGAATGCGGCGACCAGCCAGTGCCACAGTTCGGCCCCGCGCCACAGGAAGGCGACGGCCACCACAGCGGCGGCGGCGAGTTCCAGCCGCGTCGCGGTTTCTCGCCACAGGCGGCGCAGGCCGGCGAGGGAATAGCCGGTGGCGTCAAGGGCGTGCAGAATGCCACGGCGGGCGGGCACGACGATGCGGCGGGTGGGTGTCGGATCGTCCATCGGCTTGCGTTCCCAAGGTGGCAGGTGGCACCCGGACCAGCCGCAGGGACGCGCGCCGGTGTGGGGCTTTTGCGACATTCCCGGCATTTGCCAACCGTGGGTTACGGTTGGCACGACCGGCGGCGCGGGCGATTGCCAAAACCATAGCAGAGTGAGCCACTTACCCCAATGACAAAACAAACCCTGCTTTGCAGCCGGCGGCCCGCAGGCGGTGGACTTCAGGGGCTGCCCCCCGCGCGCTGCCTAGACGGGCACATCCGGCACTGGCGCGGCCAAAGGCCCCTGCACCCTGCGGGAACATTGCCTGTCCGAGCCAGTTTCCATCCCGGCGACCAACGCAGGTTGGGTCGTGTGCAGCCAACGCAAAAACGGAGATGGATATGGACCACAGCACCCACAACCGGCTGAGTCTGGCCGAGCAGACAGCAGAAAACCTGACCGGCGCGCCGGTCTATGATGCGAATGACGAAAAGATCGGCACAATCTCGCATCTGCATGAGGGCGGTGTCGCAACTTCGGTCGTGATTGATATCGGCGGATTTCTTGGCATCGGGGCAAAGCCGGTGCTGATCGGCATCGATGATCTTGACATCATGCGCGACGAGTCTGGCAACGTGCATGCGGTGACCGACTGGAGCGAGGACGAGCTGCGCAACCTGCCCGAGCATGTCGACTGACCCTGCCCGGCCCGGCACCGCAATACGCTGCGGTGCCGGGCCGGCTCGTCCGGTTCCTATCGGACCCGCCGTCATCAGGGCTTGCGCCGCCTATTCAGCGGCGCTCTCAAAGGCGGACGGCACGGAGCCTGCATTGATGCGGGTGAATGTGGCCAGCGCCTGCCCCACCACCTGATCCATGTTCAGATACTGATAGGAGCCCAGCCGTCCCAGAAACCAGACATCATCCAGCTGCGAGGCGGCAGTACGGTACATCCGGTACAGCAACTGGTTTTCGGCACGCGGGATGGGGTAATAGGGATCACCCTCATCGCTGGGGTATTCATAGGTCAGGCTGGTTTTCGGGTGCGTCTGCCCGGTCAGATGTTTGTATTCGGTGATGCGGGTGTAGTCTTCGGTCTGGGGGTAATTGATCACCGCCACCGGCTGCGCCCATTCGACATCACGGGTTTCATGCACAAATCGCAACGAGCGATAGGGCAAGGCCCCGTAGCGATGGCCGAAGTATTCGTCGATCGGCCCGGTATAGATGATGCGCCGCGCCTTTGGCCGGTCGCGGGCCGCGTTCCATGTGGTGTTCAGCTCGATACGGATGTTGGGATGGTCGAGCATGCGCGCGAACATGGCGCTGTAGCCTTCGGCGGGCATCTGCTGAAACCGGTCGGTGAAGTAACGGTCGTCGCGGTTGGTGCGGGTGGGAATCCGTGCCGTGACGATGCGCGACAGTTGCGACGGATCAAGGCCCCACTGTTTGCGGGTATATCCCTGAAAAAACTTTTCATACAGATCGCGGCCGACGGTGGAAACCACCACATCCTCAGATGTCCTGATGTCGGCGACATGTTCACGCCGGCTTTCCAGAAACGCCTCCATCCCGGCGGAATCGAGCGACAGGCCGTAAAGCCGGTTCACGGTATCAAGGTTGATGGGGATGGGCAGAAGCTGGCCATCGACCTGGGCCAGAACCCGGTGTTCATAGGGGCGCCACCGGGTGAATTGCGACAGGTAGTCAACCACGCTGGCGGCGTTGGTGTGAAAGATATGCGGGCCATAGCGGTGCACCAGAACCCCCGCCGCATCATGGTAATCATAGGCGTTGCCGCCGATGTGGTCGCGCTTGTCCATCACAAGCACGGTTTCCTTGCGCTGCGAGGCGATGCGTTCGGCAAGCACGCTGCCGGCGAAACCGGCCCCGACGATCAACCAGTCAAACATGGGCGGGCTCCTTTGCGACCTTGCTGCGCGCCATCATCAGCGCTTGCATCGACCGCCAGGTCCGTGCCCAGGACATCTGCCGCAGCGCCCGGTCCACCGCTTGTGACCAATCGGCAGTGGCGGGGGACAGACAGGCGCGCAGGTCTGTCGCCACGGTGGCGGCGTCGGTGATGGTGACCAGACCCTGACGGCCATAGGACGCCACCACATCGGCAACAGCGGTAGAGGCCACCGGCAAACCTGCCGCCAGATATTCCGGCGTTTTGGTCGGGCTGATGAAACGGGTGGCGTCGTTCAGGGCAAAGGGCATCCACGCCGCCTGCCAGTTGGCCATATAGGCCGGAAGATCGGCATAATCCTTGCAGCCCAGCCAGTGGATGTTCGCCGCACGCGGCAAGGTGGCCGGGTCGATCTTGGCGGTGGGGCCAAGCATCACGAACTGCACCTCTGGCATGGCGGCGGCGGCAGTGGCGATCAAGTCAAGGTCGATGCGTTCGTCGATCACCCCGGCAAAGCCGATGCGCGGCTGTGCCAGACCCGCCTGATCGCCCGGATCGGTCAGCTGCTGGCGGGCGCGTGCGAAATGGTCGGTATCGACGCTGCTGGGGAAACAGTGCACATCGGGGTGCTGGGCGCGCTTTGCCTCGAACAGGCTGCGCCCGCCGGTGAACACCAGATCGGCACGGTCCAGCAAGGCCCGCTCCAGCGCCTTCAGCTCGGGCGGGGCGAAGCGGAAGGCGGAAAGCTCGTCCATGCAGTCGTAGACGCACAGGTGGCAGGGCTGGTCCTGCACAAAGCGTAGGGCCATGGGCGTGTAGAACCAGTGCGTCACCACATCGCCCTTCAGGCTGCGATGAAGGTCGGCGACCAGCTTTTGCTGTTCAAGGACCTGATCGGCTGCGGGGTCGATGCAAGGCGTCAGAACCATCACGCCCGAAGCGGCAACCTGCATCCGGAACGTTGACTCTCCCGGCGCGGCGATGGGCTCTTCGATGAAAAACACCCGGTCGGTCCGCGCCGCATGGCTGAGCACGTGCTGGGGGCGCTGATGCACAAATCCCCAGCGCAGATGGGAAAAGCACACGATGGTCCGACGCGCATACAGGACATCCGGCACCCCGCCCTGCGCAGGCGGAGACGGCGTAAAAGCGGTATTCATGGGGGCACCTGAGTGTTGAAGGTCTGAGGCGCTCAACCGGCTGGCGGGGGATTTGTTCCTGCGGCCTGTGAACGCCCGCGCAATCAGTCGCCCGACAGGGCCAGCACCCGCGGGCACAGGGCTGCGGCCGGGCTTGGGCTGCCGTCCTGCCAGTCAAAATCTGCCATGTGGCACAGGAATTTTCCGGCCCGGCGCTGCACCAGAACCGGCGTTTCCATCTGGTAGGCCGGGATCTGGGCGGACCCTATCTTACCCGCTGCCAGCTGCGCGTAAATCTGCGACAGTTCCGACGGCATCCGGTCAAAACGGTGGGACAAATAATAGATGCCCTGCGGATCGATGTTCCGGTCAGGCGTGCGGCACAGCGAATCCCAATCGGTGGAATCGATGAACGGATACCAGCAAAAGCCGTCAAACCGCAGCCCGCGCGCCTGCAGATCGGGCATCAACGCCTCACATTCTCGCACCATGTATTTCAGCCAGGTCATCCGGTCCTCGATCCGGCCGCGCATATTGGTTTCGGACAGCATCACATCAAACGGATAGCGGGCGATATATTCCATCGCCAGACCACGAAAGCCCAGCGGGCGGAACGCATCGCTGCTGCCCGCCCGGGTCCAGCCCATTTCGCTATGGGCATAGTAATCCAGCCCAAGCACGTCGATGCGCGCCGGCTGATCGCGGTAAAGTGCCAGCTCGGCGGCGGTCAGTCCGTGACGCCGGAACAACGCATACAGCGGATGCGCCGCGTCCATCCGCCCCAGCAGCAGATCAAGCACGGCAAAGCGCAGGTGGTTGCTGAACGCGGCATGATCGCGCGAGGCGGCATCCAACGCGCAGTGCTTTTCGCAGGTGTCGACATGCACGATCCGCAGGCCCGGCACTGATGCTTCCAGCATGGCGGTGGCCTGATGGATGGCGCGCACCACGCCAAGGATCATCGGGGCCACCCCGTCGCGGCCCCGCCAGTGCGGATACCACGCGCCGATGAACCCCGACAGAATGGCGGTGGCCACGGGCTCGTTGACCACGGTGAAATGCGTAACCCAAGGGTAGCGTCGTGAAAACGCCGCCAGAAAGGCGGTGTACCGGCGCGGGAACTGCGGGTCGGCAAACCCATGGGTCAGCCAGTGCGGAAAGCTGGTGTGATGCAGCGGATCGACAATCGGCCGCAGACGCAGCTGCCGGATCTGGCGCAGATAGCTGTCGGTCCATGTCCAGTCATAGATGCCGCGCACCCGCTCGATCTTGTGCCAGGGGATGCAGCAGCGGAATTCTTTCAGCCCGTCCGCCGCAAGCAGACCCAGATCCTCAGGATAGCGCCGCGCGTGTTCGCTGGTGTCCAGCACATCGGTGTCATGGCCGAACATCTGGGTGCCTTCAAACCCGCTGAGAAAGGAAAACTGGCCTGCGGGGTCAGCATGTCTGGCGTGGTCTGGCGGCATGGGCAGGGGTCCGATCCGGTTCGCCAGAACCCGCAATGGCCCCGGCTGCTGGCTGACCTAAAGCCGTCAGGGCCGCGAATGTTCCCTGTAACGCACGCAAAACCCGGCCTGCCGCGACTGCGCCGCCACCCCCTGCCCCTTGCGCAGAAGGAACATTTTGCGGGGTTTGCCGTTCGTAGACACAGATCAAATCAATGAATGACATACATGAAAGAAAGGATATCCGATGTTTCGCCCCCTTGCCTGCGCGGCGCTTCTGGCCGCGACAGCCGTGATTGCCCCCCCGGTTTACGCCCAGACCGCCACCGACGATCTGCCTTCGGCAGAAAACTGGTGGGATCGGGTGGGTGCTAATTTTTTCAGCGATGACGGCCTGCGTACCCTGCGCCCCCAGCATGAAATTCTGGCGCAATGGACCGCGCTGAGCGAGGACGATCAGGCGGCGGTGCTGGAACGCTGCGCCATTCTGGCCGACCGTGCGCAGAACACCACCAGCACTGATGGTGTTACGGTTCCGTCAGAACAACGCGGATCGAACACCGAACTGGGGGCCACCGCGTCAGAGCGCGCCCTGCACGCGGATGGCGCGGAACTGCCCGCCGATGAGGGGACGCAACGCGCCGACACTGCGCCGGATATGGCGGGCCAAGCCGCCGATCAGACCTCGATCACCGGAGCCGTCGGGGGTGCGGAAGTGCACAGCCCGGCAGACGGTGTTCAACCCTATACCGGGCTTGCCGGGGGTGTGACGGCCGACGATGCGGAATTGCGCCCGATCTGCGGCGTGGTTGCCGGCATCTGAACCCTGACAGCGGATGTGCAGGGACATGACCATGCCCCCGCACCCCGTTCAGCTTCCCACCAGCTCCCCCCCGTTCGGATGCAGGGTTTGCCCGGTGATGTAAGAACTGTCCTGACAAGCCAGAAACAAAATGGCGGGGGCGACCTCATTGGGTTGCCCGGCCCGGCCCAGCGGCGTGTCTTCGCCAAAGCTGCCCACCTTGTCTGCCGGGAATGAGGCCGGGATCAGCGGGGTCCAGATCGGCCCCGGTGCCACCGCATTCACCCGGATGCCCCGCTCTGCCAGTTTGGCCGACAGGGTGCGGGTAAGGGCCAGAATGGCCCCTTTGGTCGAGGCATAATCGGTCAGCTGCTTTTGCCCCCGGAACGCCGTGACCGAGGTGATGTTGATGATGGTGTCATCACGCTGCATCTGCCCCACAATCGCCTGAACAGTGAAGAACTGCCCGAAGATATTGGTGCGGAAGGTGCGCTCCAGCTGATCTTCCGAGATATCTTCGATGTTGTCCTGCACATGTTGTTCGGCGGCGTTGTTGACCAGAATGTTGATGCGGCCAAAGCGGTCGATGACCGATTTTACCGCCGCCTCAACCGCTGTCTTGTCGCCGATATCCAGTGCCACTTTCATCGCCTCGCCGCCTTCGTCGGTGATGCTGTCGATGGTGTCATCGGCGTCGCCGTGTTCATCCTTGTACAGGATCGCCACTTTTGCGCCTTCGCGGGCGAACAGCACCGCAGTGGCGCGCCCGATGCCGCTGTCACCGCCGGTGATCAGCGCCACCTTGCCTTGCAACCGCCCCGAGCCGGGAAAATGCGGCTGGAAGTCCGGTGCGGGGGTCATGTCGGCTTCAGTGCCGGGCTGATGATCCTGTTCCTGAGGGGGGAGGTCCTTGTGCATCTGTGTCATCCTTTTTCGGCTGGTCTCTTTTCGGTGCGACGCCTGGGTCGCGTCAGGGGCAAACCCCCGCCCGGCCACATTGTTCCGCCCGGTGGCGGGTCAAAGACTTTACGCAGGGCGGCGGAACAAATCGGGTTGGCCGCGGTTGGAAGCTCAGGACATGCCGGCACTGCCAATGCCAGCCGGCTTTCAGGAGGACCACCATGCAGACCGATCACCAGAACACCCATGCGCAGGACGACGAGTCAGAGGTGACCAAGGCCGCCCGGCGCGAATATGATGATGCAAAGACCCGGCTGTCCGACGCGGCAGAACGGGTGAAGGCCGAGGCGCAGAACGCCGGATCGACGATTTCTACCCTGATCCTTGACGAGCTGGACCGCCGCGCCGCCGATTTCGGCACCCAGTTCCAATCGGTCGCAAGCCGCCTGCGCGGGAACGCGGGCGAGGATCAGGACGGCGAAGGTGCCGCCATCTCGAACGCCCTGTCCGAACAGGCCGCCGATCTGATTGAAGACGTCTCTTCGCGGCTGCAAGGTCAGTCGATCCGCGACATCGGTCAGCGGCTGGGCCAGTTCGGCCGCGAAAATCCCGCCCTATTCGTGATGGGCTGTCTTTTGACCGGCGCGATGGCCGGGCGGATGATCGTGGCGTCGGACACGTCGTCGGGCCGTAAAAACCCGGGCCAGTCTTCGGGCCTGTCGGGTCAGGCGCGGTCGGAGCGCTACGGCACGTCGCAGCGTTATGACGCCGCTGGCTCTGGGAATTCCGCAGGGCAAGGTACCGGCGAGTCAGCTTTCGGCGATGCCTCGCAGCGCTGGGACCAGACCGGGTCTGGCAGCACCTTTGCCGACAGCTCTGACGGTTCGGCTGCGGGTCGGCCGGGGTCTGGCCGATATGAATGACCGCGACATTCCCCCCCCACAGGGGACAGTGCCGCCCGGAGGGCTTGGCGGATTGCTGTCCGATCTGGTGCGTGATGTCACCGGGATCGTCCGGGGCGAAGGCAAACTGATCCGCACCGAAATTGCGCAGGCCGTCAGGGGCATGGGGGCCGGGGCCGAGATGATGGCGGGCGGTGCCATTTTGCTGCTGGTCGCCGCCATCGTGCTGGTTCAGGCGCTGGTGATCCTGCTTGCGGCATGGGTCGGGCCCGGCTGGGCCTCGGCCATCGTGGGTGCGATCTTGGGTATCATCGGCGCGGTTCTGGTTGGAGCCGGGCGCAAAAAAATGGCGGTCACGGAACTGTTGCCGGACCGCACTTTACAACAAACCAGCCGGGATGTCCGGCTTGCAAAGGAGCAACTCTGATGGCTGACACAGCACAGAACCTTGAGAACGAAATCGAAGCCCACCGTGCAGGCGTGGAACAGACGCTGGACAAGATCAAACAGCGGCTGTCGGTCGATCAGATGGTCGATGATGTAGGGCAGTTTCTGGGCGTCGAGAACGTGCGCCACACCCTGAATGCGGCAGGCCAGCAGGTGCGGGAAAACCCGATAGCGCTGGCGCTGATCGGGGCCGGGGTTGCCTGGCTGATGATGGGGCGCGGCACCTCTGCACCCACAGCGCAGGACTCCTGGCGTGGCAGTGCCGACGACTGGCGCGGCGAGAGTGACAGCGGCTATGGCAGCCGGGCGGGCGACCGCTGGCAGTCCTATGCAGGCGGTCAGGACAGGCTGCAGGACGGCGACACGCTGACCGACAAGGCGAAGGCGACCGCAGCCGATCTTGGCGCGACCTTGGGCGACGTACCGGGCAAGGTGCGCGATGCGATGGGCAAAGCCACCGAAAGCGTGCAGTCGACGGTCGATGCTGCCAAGGAAAAGGCAGGATCATCCGTGCGCCCGCTGACCGATACCATCACGGCGCAGCCGTTGCTGGTGGGCGCGGTGGCGGTGGCCATCGGGGCGGTGCTGGGCAGTGCGATGCCGCGCACCCGCGCGGAAGACCGGGTGCTTGGCCCGCAGCGCGACAAGATCCTGAGCGCCGCCTCGCGCGCAACCGGCGAAATGGGCGACCGGATGGCCGATGCCGCCCGGACAACTTATCAGGCGGCAACCGCAGCGGCGCATGACGAAGGGCTGCTGCCCGACGCCGCCAGCCCCACGCTTGCGCAAAAGGTCGAGCGGGTGGCGACTGCCGCATTCGACACCGCAACAGCACAGGTTGACCCCGTGTTGCATGGCGATGACGCGGCCAGCGGTGATGACACCGGCAAGGTCGGCAGCGACGACGGCCTGACCGTCGGCGACACCTCCACCGGCACAGGGTCCGGCAAGGGCAAACGCCCGCGCGCCTGAGTCTGAGCCTGAGCCTGAAAGACGACCCGAGACTGAAACCAGTTATCAGGCCGACCCGGCGCGGTCGGCCTGATGACATCCCGTCGGAAAAACATGACCGGACGCCGCATCGGCGGCCGTCAGGGCCGAGGCGGGAAGAACCATGTCGCAGATCAGACCTTCTGGGTCCCACCGCTTCTGGATGCGCCCGCCGATCTGGCCCTCAAAGACAATGCCGATCAGGCGCGAGCCAAAGCCCTTGGTTTCGGCTGGGTCAGTCACCAATGGCCCGCCCTGTTCGCGCCAGCGGATATGCACTTCGGCGTCGACAACGGTCCAGCTGACGGTCAGCCTGCCCTTGGCCACGGACAAGGAGCCGTATTTCGCGGCATTGGTGGCCAGTTCGTGCAGCGCCATCGACAGGGGCTGGGCCGCGTTGACCCCAATGCGCAGGGGTGGCCCCGACAGAGTGATGTCAAAATCGGACCCGCTGTCATCCAGCGTGAAGGGCCGCAACTCGCTTTCCACGATGTCGCGCAGGGCCGCCCCGGTCCACTGCTGCTTGCCCAGCAGCGCCATGGTCTGACTGAGCGCGCGGACCCGGCCGGTCATGACCTGCGCCAGATCTTCGGCGCTGTCTGCCTTGGCGCTGCGCAGCAGGCTGACCACCACTGTCAGCGCATTCTTGGCCCGATGCTCCACCTCATGCGCCATCAGCACTACCAGTTCTTCCGACCGCTTCCGGTCCGAGATGTCATAGACCACGCCCATCAAACGCGACCCGCCCAACCGGCGCGAGGTGACCGTGCGGGCGCGCAGCGCGACCCACAGCGGGCCGTCGCCTTCCATGCCCGCGGGGCGTTGCAGCCGCACCTCGGCCTGAAACGACCCGCTGGCGCGCATCTGGCGCAGGGCCTGCGCCATGCTTTTTCTGTCATCACGGTGCAGCCGCGCCAGAACATCGCGCATCCGCACCGCACCCGAGGCGGGGTCAAAACCGAACAGCTCCAGCGCCTTGCGCGAACAGTGCATCGGCTGAGAGTGGCCGCGCCACTCCCAGGCCCCGATGCCCATGGCCTCTTGCGCCAGCCGCAGCCGGGCATCGCTTTCGGCCAGGGCCCGTTCGGTGCTGCGCAGCGGGGTCACGTCGACATGAATGCCGCGCAGCATCACCGCGCGCCCCTGGGCATCGCGGTCAATCTCGCCCCATGCGGCGATCCAGCGGGTTTCGCCATCCTTGGTCACAATCCGGTAGGTCTGGCCATAGCTGGTGTCGCCGCTGGCATCGGACAGCGCGCGCAACACCTCATTTTCGGCCTGCTCGCGATCATCGGGATGCACGCGCTTGGCCCAGTCTTCATGCGCTTCTTCGGCGGGAACCGGGTCGTGGCCGTGGATCGACATGTATTCGGGGGATCGGCGGCTGACACCCGTGCGCAAGTCGAATTCAAAGGCCCCCATCATGCCAAAGCGCTTTGCCCGCACCAGCCTGTCAGAGTTCAGGGCGTTGTCGCGCTGCAAGGTCACATTGCGCTGCCTCAGACGGCGCTGATCAAACACCACCCGCAGGCTGAGCAGCACAAGCGCCAGCGTTGCGGGAAGGCCGAACCCAAACAACGGCATCAGCGTTGCCCGCCATGCGGCCACGATCTGCGCCTTGGGCCGCGCGCTGATGGCATAAAGCGGAAGCTCGCCCACGGCATGCATCGCCACAAGCGCCTCGGTGCCGGGGATGGCGGTGGTGGACAGATGCACCGCTGTCGGATCGCCACGCTGGACATGATCGTAGAACGGGCTGCCGTCTTGCAGCTTTGGCAGCGGCTCGCCGTCTTTCACCAGCCCGCCCGTCGCCCCGATCAGATACCCGTCCGCCCGCATCAGCGCCATCCGGTCGGTCGGCGTGGGCAGCAGGCGTTCCAGCCCGTCGGCCAGCCCCCCCGGGCTGACCGAGATCAGGACAACGCCGTCAAACCCATCCTCGGTCGGAGGGTTTCCGGTATCACTGCGCCGACGCGCGAGCGAAAACAGCAAGTTCCCGTCAAACCGTCCGACAAAGGTCTGGCTGATGAACATGTCCGGCGCATCCGGGCCGCTGAGCACCTGAAAATAATCGCGGTCGAACAGCGAGGCGTCAGGGGCCGGAAAAATATTGGTGACAATCAACGGATATCCATTGCGGTCAATCACGTAGCTGAGCTGGCTTTGCGACAGCTCGCCGGTGATGCGCCCCAGATCCTGCCTCAGTTCCCATTCGCGGTCGCGGATCTCCTGATCGGTCAGCCCGCGCAGCCGTTCATTGGCCCGGCCGACCGCCACCATATAGCCTTCAAACGTCCGCTCGCTGTATTCGGCGGCAGATCTAGCCGCACGGCGCATGTCGGCTTCGGCACTGGCCCAAACCGGCCCCCAGTTCATCCACGCCACGGTGGCCATGATCGACAACGGCACAACAAACGCGGCAAGGGGCAGCACCATGTCACGCTGCCACAGCCTGCTGGCGGTGCCCTGCCTGGCCGCAGCCGACAGAAGTGCATCTTTCATCATGGACTGATGATGAACAGGATCCACGCGATATCCCAAAGGTTGAAGGAGGGTCCGAGAGGCTGGAGCAGGGTCGCCTTTATCCATCCGATAATCCGGCATTTTCTGATCAAGTCAAGAATGTGTTAAGAAACCGACCGGCGATTTTCCGCAGAACGGGCTCGCCTACCACGCGAGTGGGTCGCGCCTATTTCAATCGGCGCGAGGGACGGCGGACGCAGGGCGGTGCCGACATACATCAAGGGGGCAGCCATCAGGCCAACCCCCTTCATTTTGCGGCCTGAACGCGCGGTTGCACGCAAGCGATAATGCCCTGAGCGGTGCCGCCCTGACCGAAGCGTCGCCGACGCGACCGCCGTGACGGGCGGAAAGATCGCCCGCCCGGATCCGCACGTCAATGCGGCTTCAGCACGACCTTTATCCACTCATCCTGATTGTTCAGAAAGTTGTCATAGCCGGTTGGGGCCTCTTCCAGCGGCAGGCGGTGGCTGATCAGAAAGGTTGTATCGATCTCGCCCTCGGCAATGCGCTGCAGCAACGGTTTGAGATAGCGCTGCACGTGGGTCTGGCCGGTGCGCAGTTCCAGCCCCTTTTGCATGATGGCGCCCATCGGGAACATCTGCGTCAGGCCACCGTACACCCCGGGCACCGAGATGCGACCGCCCTTGCGGCAGGCCATGATCGCCTCCCGCAGGGCGTGGGCGGCATCATAGGGCAGGCCAAGCGCCTGTTTGGCCTTGTCGAGGATCGTGTCGGTGACAAAGCCATGACTTTCCATGCCCACCGCATCGATCACCGCATCCGGGCCGATGCCGCCGGTCATCTCGGTCAGCGCTTCCAGCACGCGGGTCTGGCGGAAATCGATGACCTTTGCCCCCAGCCCGCGCGCCAGATCCAGACGCCGGCTGTGGTGGTCGATGGCAATGACAGTCTCTGCCCCCATCAGCAACGCACTTTGAATGGCGAACAGGCCAACCGGCCCGCAGCCCCAGACCGCAACGGTATCGCCCGGTTCGATTTTTGCGTTTTCGGCGGCCATCCAGCCGGTTGGCAGAATGTCAGACAGAAACAGCACCTGTTCATCGTCCAGACCATCAGGAATGACAATCGGGCCGACATCTGAAAACGGCACCCGGACATATTGCGCCTGCCCGCCCGGATAGCCGCCGGTCAGGTGCGAATAGCCGAACAGCCCGCTCATCGCGTGGCCGAACTGCGTCTCGGTGGCGTCCTGGGTATCGACGGGGTTGGAATTGTCGCAGGCGGAAAACAGATCGTGCCTGCAGAAAAAGCACGCCCCGCAAGAAATGGTGAACGGCACCACCACCCGGTCACCAACCGACAGGGTGCTGCCGGGGCCGACATCGACGACGCGGCCCATGAATTCGTGGCCAAGAATGTCGCCGGGCATGACGCCCGGGATCACCCCGTCATACAGATGCAGGTCAGATCCGCAGATCGCGGTCGAGGTGACCTCGATGATCGCGTCGCGGGGGTTGACGATCTGCGGGTCGGGAACGGTGTCGACGCGGACATCTTTTGTGCCGTGCCATGTCAGTGCGCGCATGGGGTTCTCCTTAGTCCCTTTTGGTGCCAGCGGTGCCGGTATCTGGATCGGTGTCGGGGTCGCGGCGGTTGCGGGAGGTGGCGATTTCGCCGGTTTCCATCAGCATTTTCAGCCGCTTCAACGCGCGTCTGCCTTGGGTTTCCGGGTCGACGCCTGCCAGCTTTGCCACCATGCGGCCCAGCTCGCCCAGCATTGGGGTATAGGCAATGATTGCCTCGACCTCGGTGCCACGATCACCGGGGGCATCGCGGAACATCACCTTGCCTTGGGTCTTGATCAGCGACCCCTCGGTAGAGCGCCAGGCAATTTCCTCGCCCTCACGGTCGGATACGATCTCAGTTTCAAGATGCGCGGTGCCGATGGGGCCGTCGATATCCCAACGGAACACACCATTGCCAAGATCGGTGACGCCGCTGACATGGTCGATGACCCTGGGCAAGGTGGCCGGGTCGCGCCAGCGGTCATAGACCTCTTGCCGGGGGCGGTGGATGGTGACGGTGCGCCCGACCACGGCAAACCGGCCAAAGCGGGTCTGCCGGGCGGTGCGGCCCGGCGCGCTGTCGGTGCCCGTACCGGCTGCGGTGCGCGTTGCGGGCTGTCGGGTCAGGACGGCCGCCCCGATCAGCCCGCCGATCGCAATCGCGCCCAGTGTCAGCCAGCCAAGAGTGTGCTTTGAGGGTTCATTCGCGGGGCGTGTCATGGCGGCTGATCCTTTTGCTGTGATCGACGGTCAGTTGGTTGACGAGCGCTGTGCCGGGAAGGGCCGCGCTGATAACGCGCAGAACCTTGGCGCGGGCGGCGCTGTCGGGCAGCGTGCCCGACAGGATGATGCCGGTTTCCGCGCCGGGATGGCCGTCATCACCCCGGGTGTCCAGCGTCAGGTGAACGCAGGCAGCCAATGCCGGATCGAGGCTTTCAAGTGCCGCCTGCGCCGTGGCAACATCAGGGCCATCCCCGGCGTCTGGCGGCACATACAACCGTGGCCCCACGTCATCGTGCACCCAATGCCCGTTGGCAGCGGCAGTGCCGGAGGGTTCTGCAGCGGTCCCTGCGGGGGGATGCGGGCGGGATGGTTTATCTACCATGCGCATAGCCTTTCTGGGTTTGGGGGCCACGGGACAACCCAGCCGCCCCGACTAGTGCGGTCTGCAGGGCAGCACGCCGATGCCGCCCTGCCCCGCGCCCGGGATAAGGTGCCGTGTCAGGGCCGGTTCACGGGCGGACGGGACGACCCGACAGCCGCCGAGGCCGAAAGAAAGGTGCTGAAGCGGACCAGCTGCCAGATGGCCGAAAGACCCACCAGCACATAGACGATCCGTGCCAGCGGCGCTGCCTGCCCCCCGAAGATCGCGGCGACAAGGTCGAACTGGAACAGCCCGACCAAAAGCCAGTTCAGGCCGCCGACGATGATGAGGATCTGAGTAATGACATCAAGGTTTCGCATGTGGTTTTCTCCTGTGACAACAGACCGACAACTGAAGATTTCGGGGATTGTTCCCAAGGAAATGAAACGGTTTTCTCTGGCACCTGCGCTGTGACCCATCTGCCTGACGCAAGCAGACAGTGCGGCAAACATCCGTGCGGCCACACGCGCATAGGTTGCGCCGGACCCGGAGGGTTGTGTCCCGACGTGCGGCCTACAGG
This sequence comes from Pseudotabrizicola sp., assembly GCF_030656345.1. Classification (GTDB taxonomy): domain Bacteria; phylum Pseudomonadota; class Alphaproteobacteria; order Rhodobacterales; family Rhodobacteraceae; genus Pseudotabrizicola. The sequence continues at coordinate 14,956 of NZ_JAUSNR010000026.1, forward strand.
ATCTCGTGAAAATCGCCGACGCCAATCTGGTCGATGATCATCTTGCGCGCCCGGTTGACCCGGCTTTTGATGGTGCCGACAGCGCAATTGCAGATCACAGCGGCGTCTTCATAACTTTCGCCCAACACCACGACCAGAACCAGAATTTCGCGGTGATGTTCGGGCAAGGCCTTGATCGCGGCCATGATGCGCTGCCCTTCGATGTAGGACGCGTTGTCCGGCAGCGTCACCGCCTGCACCGAGGCGCAATCCGCCGCCGCCGGGCTTTCGCGCACCCGTTTCTGGATGCTGGTATAAAACGTGTTGCGCATGATGGTGAACAGCCAGGCGCGCAGATTGGTGCCCGGCTCAAACCTGTTCACGTTGGCAATCGCTTTGACAAGGGTTTCCTGCACCAGATCATCCGCCTCGTCCGAATGACGGATCAGCGCGCGGGAATAGGCCCGCAGCGACGGGATCAACTGAACAACGTCATCCGCAACAGTAGAGGCAAGCGTGTCACGCATTGAAGACAGTCTCCATTCCGGCGTTACAGGGACGCCATGGTTAACGCGGGATCTGTCATCCGCGTTCCCTCTTCACTGCGGAAGATTGGCAGGTTTTATGGGGTTTTTCAGGTATTCCGCCATGATGCTTGCCCGCGACACGTCATCACGATCCGGCGACACCGCAGGTTTTGCGGAACATAAGCGGTGGTTGCGGCTTGATCCTCAGGCGGATGGGCCCGAACGCCCGACAGATCCGCGGCACAAAAGGAACTCAGCATGTCCCCCTCTGCCCCGCGCGCCCCCGGCGAACCGACACCAGAGCCGATCAATCCGCCGACCCCGGGTCTGCCCAATGATCTGCCGCCGGATTTTCCCGAACCACCCCAGCCCGATCGGGGCCCGGACCCGGACCCCTATGCCGATCCGGTGCAAGACCCGCAGCCCGATCTGCCACCCGAGCCGATCCAGACCCCGCCGGATGAAATCATCCCGCCGATGCAGGCCGTGTCCTAACCGCTGCGGGCTCTGTGTCAGGTTTACTTCTTTGACGGCAGGTCCTTGCGCGGGGTGGAGGCGAAATCCTTCAGCTCCCTCTCGGTCATGTCTTCATGCATCTCGCGCGATGCCCCTTTGAGACTTTTCACATCCGCATCGCCGCGCTTGGCAGCAAGCGCGGCGCCGGCGGCCTTTTGCTGTGCTTTTGATTTTGCAGGCATCTCAGAATCCTTTCCACAGTCCGGGGGTGGTTGCGACCTCCAGCATATTGCCGTCGGGGTCGCGGAAATACAGGCTGTGCCCACCGCGCTGCCAGTCAGAAGTGCCCTCAATTTCAATGCCATGAGCCGTCAGGTGGTCGCGCCATGGTTCCAGCTGATCGGGCGGGATGGCAAAGGCCATGTGGATCTGGCCCGACGCATCATGCGCGGGGATCAGGCCGCTTTTGGTGCGCACAGGCTCTGTGGTGCCGCCGCGCAGGAACAACAAAAGCACGCTGCGCCCGCGCACATCATAGGCGCGCATCCGGGCTTCGGCGTGCAGGACCGGCAGGCCGATGATCTGTTCGTAAAATTCGGCCGCGCGGTCCATGTCATCGACGTAAAGCGCAGTTTCCAGAATGGCGGTCAGGGCGGGTGGCATGGCTATTCCTCTCCGGTCTCATAAAGCGGCAGCACCCGGTCTTCGTCGATGCCGCCGATGGCGGTGAAGGTCCCGTCCGCCTGAAAATCACTGATCCGCAGGTGGGGGAACACGAAATACTTTGCCGCGACACGGTCTTGGGTCGCCGCAAAGATCACCCGGCGGATGCCCGCAAAGCGCAGGGCCGCAAGGCACATCTCACACGGTTGCAGCGTCGAGATCATCACGCAGCCCGACAGGTCGGTGCTGCCAAGGCTGGCGGCGGCGCGGGTGATCGCCACCATTTCGGCGTGCCGCGTCGGATCGGATTGCAACTGGACCTCGTTTTCGGCGGTCGCGATGGTCTGGCCCTTGTGGAGCACGGCGGCGGCGATACCAGCCTTGCCGCTTTCGTGGCGCGCGGCCAAAGCGCGGTCAATGGCATCACGCAGCGCGCTGGTTTCCTCAGGCGTGGGGGTGTCGGGACGGGTCATCAGTTCCGCTGCCCCAGCAAAAGCGTGCGGTGATCATAAGACCCGCCGGTCCGGTGAACGATGTCGCGGAACGGGCGCTGCCGGGCCAGTGCCGCGCAAAAGCGGTCACGCGCGTCATTCGCGCTGATCTCGGTCTGCGTCTCGCCCTGCCAGTGGACCAGCACAACTTCGCCCCCCTCCGTCGCATCGCGCGCGACACGCTGCGCCATGGTATCAATCTCATCAGGTGCCAGATAGTAGATGATTTCCGACAACATGATCAGGTCATATTGCCCCTGTGGCCAGTCCTGCGGCAGCGTCGCACGCAGCGCCCGTGCCTGCGGAAATGCAGCCAGACGCTGCGCTGCCCCCACGACCGCGAGCGGTGAAAAATCCAGCGCCAGCAACTGATCGCTGCGCGCCGCCAGACGGGCGCTGAGCACGCCGATGGAACACCCGGCCTCAAGCGCACAGGCATAGCGCGGGCGGGTCAGCGCGGCCAGCGTTGCGTCGTATTTGCGCCGTTCGTAGTCGCTGGTCTGATATCCCCAAGGATCGGAGGCCGCGCGATACAGACTGTCGAAATGTTCAGATGCCTTTGACATGGCTTAGCCTTTTTGCAGGAAAAGTTCGGGGGTTGTGATGAAATGCTGCTGCAGGCTGTCGGTCATCCGGAACCCGCCCGGATCATCGGCAATCAGGCCTGTCATCTGCGACGCATGGGCGGCCACGGCTTTGGCCTTGCGGTCCTGCCAGGTGCGCACGTCCAGCCTTGCAAGGCGGGTGCCGTCAAGGTCCGGCAGGCATTCGGCAAAGCGACCCCAGACCGGATAAGACCAGAGCGCAAGACCGGGGCGAAGCTGCGCGATACGGTCCGCAACCCGCGCGGTGCGGCCGTGGTCGGGGTGCGGGTCGCCGGCCCATGTTGTCCACAGCGCGGTGGTGGTGTCGGTGATCAGCGGCAGCACACGTTCGACCGCGCCGGCAAAGTCGATATCGCCGCCCGAGGGCGGGCTGTCGGGATAGTCCAGCAGCACCGGACCCGGGTCGCGCCCCTTGGTCAGAAGGTGCAGCGCCTGCGTCACCTCTTGCGCGCGCAGGCGGCGCAGTGCTTCGGGCGGGTGGCTGCGCGACCTTGGGTGCGACTGGCAGCCATCGGTCATCACCACCACCTGCACCCGCCGCCCCGCGTCCACCAGGGCCGCAATCGCGCCGCCGCAGCCAAGCGTTTCGTCATCAGGATGCGGGGCCAGCAGCACGACATCGCCGCCGCCCGACACCGCGTCCAGCGTGACCCATGGCGCGGTCCGGGCGGCCAGCAGCAGCGGCGTCACGAAAAGGCCTCGCTCATCAACGCGGTGCCGGGGGCAAGCAGCGCTTCGGCCGCCTTGTCCAGCTTGCTGTCCAGATTGGCCTGACGCAGGAAAAAGCCAAGGTCGCGGCGAATCCGGTCGGCATCGGACTCGGCATTGAACGCCGCCGTGCCCATGATCCGTTCCGTCAGCGCGATCCCGGCCTGACAGGCCTGTTCGACCGCCTCGCGCGCCAGTAGCACCTGCGGCACGCCTGTCGCCTGCCACCCCTGTTCGACCCGCTTGCACGATGCGTCCACCCACAGCCGCGCGGTATGGGCATGGGCGACCAGCCGGGCAAATCTTGCGCGCTGGTGCGGATCTTCTGACTGGCCGCGCGCGATGATATGCTGGCAGGCCTGTTCGGCCAGCGCCTCCAGCCCACCGCATTGCACCGCGCAATAGCGCCAGATGCCTCCTTCGAAATGCGGCTCGCGCAGGTAGTCATCAGGGTCGCCCAGCGTTTGCGCGCCCACCCCGGTCAGGTCATAGCGGCCCGACGCGGTGGCCCGCATACCGCTGACCGTCCAGCCAGAGACATCCCCGCGCGCTGCTTCATCAACATCGGCAAGGAAAAGCTGCACCCCGTCGCAGGTGGTGACTGGGATCACCGCGCGCGACACCAGCCCGATGCCGGAACAGAACTGCTTTGCCCCGGACAGCGTTGCCGTTGCCGTGTCCATGTCGGCGACCCGTACCGGGGGCTTTCCGTCTGCCCCCCAGACGCCGAAAACCGTGGGACCGTGGTCTTTCGCCGGGCCGCGGGCGGCCACCATCGCCTGTTGGCGCTGCACCGATGTGCCGTACAGCTGGATCAGGCGCAGCGCATTCACATGGCCTTCGACAATGCGGCCCACCGACAGGCTGGCGCGGCCGATCCGGCGCAACATCGTCGCCCCGGCCAGCACATTGCCATCCGGCAGGCAATCGCACACCACCTGCATCAGCAGACCGCTGTCGTGCAAACAGGCCAGATCGGCGGCCAGCGTGATCTCGCCCCGGTCGGCCGCACCTGCGCGCGACGCCACCGCTGTCAGCGCATCGGCGAACGGATCGGCGAACGACAATTTTTCCTGTGCCATCACTGCGCGCGCCGCCTTTGCTGTCTTTGGTCTGCCTCGGCCCGGGACGGCTGAGAAAACGCGCGGTATTGCTCTTCGAGCTTTGGCAGTTCGGCCCGGCAATCGCTGATGCGCAGACGCACACGGGCCAGCGCCTTTGCGCGCGTTTCGATCCGCTCCAGAAAGGCCCCGAATGTCGACGGCAGCGGGTCCGCCATCAGCCCTGCGGCCTCGGCCAGCCCGAGTGCTGTGGCAAGGCGGGCCCGCAGCGCTATCGGCTCCGGCCAGACCGCGCGCAGACGCCCGCGCATCTGATAGCGCTTTACAAAGGTGGCCGCCGGTTCCAGCCATTGATCGACCTGCGGGTCAGCCTCGACCGCGCGTTCGCGCAGCGCCCCCGCCATGCCGCCCGAGGTGCGGCCGGTCATCCGGCATGAGGTGTCGACCATCACGCTGGTGCAATGCCGCAGCCGGAAATCGTGGCGTTCGGCCAGCGCGGCAAAGGCGCGGTCCTCGCTCATCCCGATTGCGGGCATGCCGCCGACCGTCTCGTAAAGCTGACGGGTGAAGGCAAGGCTGGCCCCCGAGGCGTTCAGATGCGGCGGGTCAGGATCATGCGGCATCGGGTCCAGCAGCGCAGCCAGCCTGACCGCAACTGACATATAGGCGGTCTCGGTATGGCAATGCATTGCAACGGCGGCGGGCAAGGACTTTGCCTCCACCTGATCCGCCGCGAAGGCCCCGCAGATCAGGTCGGCATGGGCCAGTTCGCGCAGGTTGGCCGTGATCCAGTCCGGGCGCACCCGGCTGTCGGCATCCGTGGTCAGCAGGATGCCCCTGCGATCCAGCCGCCGGATCGCAAGGTCAAGCCCCAGACGCCGCGCCGCACCGGCATGGGCATCGCAGCCACGCAGGTCGCAGTCCATCACCTGCACCGCGATGGCGGGATGCGCCATGGCCCAGGCCAGGACCTTGTCACAGGTGCCGTCATTGCTGTTGTTAACCACCACAACCACCCCGATCCTCAGGGGCCGCACGCCGTGAACCGCGACCGCCAGCGCATCAAGACAGGCCGTGATGCGCCGCTGTTCATTGCGCGCCGGTATGACGACCGCCGCATCAAGGGGGCCAGAGGGTCCGAGTGCGGTGATGACGGTGCGGGTCGGGCGCAAGGTCCATGTCATGGCAACGAACTCTCCTCTGGCGCGGGGGGTTGGGCGGCAGTGGGCTGGTGAACCGGCAAAGCTGCAGTTTTGTTCCACGCTGATTTTCCGCGACATTGCATGCCCCACTGCGGCTGCCCCACTGTGCCTGCCCGAAGGCGTGTGATGCGCGGATCAGCGGCGGAACATTCCGGTATCTGGCGAGTTTGAACGCCGGACAAACCCCTGTCCGCGGTTTTCGGACCGGACAGACAGCACAGCCTTCATCCGACCAAGGAGAGAGTTTCCCATGAAAAAAGACAAATCCGGCCCCGCAAAGGGCGCGTTCAGCGCGCTGGTGTCTGATGTTGGCGCGGGTGGCGAATTTCACCAGCATGCCGGCGACGGTGACGCGCGGCTGACCACGGCCCAGGGCGTGGTGATTGCCGACAACCAGAATTCGCTGCGCACTGGCCCGACCGGCCCGACCCTGCTGGAAGATTTTGCCCTGCGCGAAAAGATCTTTCACTTTGACCACGAACGCATTCCGGAACGCGTGGTCCACGCACGCGGCTTTGGCATTCACGGCATCTTCGAATGCACCCATGCCATCCCCGAGATCACCCGCGCGGCCCCGTTCCAGACCGAGGGCAAGATCACGGAAACCTTCGTGCGGTTCTCGACCGTGGCCGGGTCCAAGGGATCGGCAGATCTGGCGCGCGATGTGCGGGGCTTTGCCGTGAAGTTCTACACCGACGAAGGCAACTGGGATCTGGTCGGCAACAACATCCCGGTGTTCTTCATTCAGGATGCGATCAAATTTCCCGACCTTGTCCATGCCGTCAAACCCGCGCCTGACCGGGGCTTTCCACAGGCGCAATCGGCGCATGACAACTTCTGGGATTTCATCTCGCTGACGCCGGAATCGATGCACATGATCATGTGGCAGATGTCGGACCGCACGATTCCGAAGTCGTTCCGCACGATGGAAGGCTTTGGCGTCCACACCTTCCGCTTTGTGAACGGGGCCGGCGAGTCTACCTTTGTCAAATTCCACTGGAAACCGCGTCAGGGCCTGCAGTCGGTGCTGTGGGACGAAGCGGTCAAGATCAACGGGGCCGACCCAGACCGCCACCGCCGCGATCTGTGGGAGGCGATCGAGGCCGGTGATCTGCCGGAATGGGATCTGGGTGTGCAGATGTTCGATCAGGATTTTGCCGACAGCTTTGACTTCGATGTGCTGGACCCGACCAAGATCATCCCCGAAGAAGAATGCCCGGTGGAGATCATCGGCACCCTGACGCTCGACCGGCTGGTCGACAACTTCTTTGCCGAAACCGAGCAGGTGGCGTTCTGCACCCAGAACGTTATTCCGGGCATCGACTTTACCAATGACCCGCTGCTGCAGGGCCGCAATTTTTCTTATCTCGACACGCAGCTGAAGCGGCTTGGCGGCCCGAACTTCACCAAACTGCCGATCAATGCGCCGCGCGGCTGCCCGGTCAGCAATTACCAGCAGGACGGCCATATGCAGACCGCCAACCGCAAGGGCCGGGTCAATTACGAACCCAATGGCTGGGGTGAAGGGCCACGCGCGCATCCGCTGGAGGGCTATGTCAGCTTTGTAGCCCGCGATGAGGGCGAAAAGCGGCGGCTGCGGCCTGAAAGCTTTGCCGACCACTACAGTCAGGCGCGGTTGTTCTACACCAGCCAGACCGAGATCGAACAGGGCCATATCCGCAACGCCCTGATCTTCGAGCTGTCGAAATGCGTGGTCGAAGATATCCGCATCCGCATCGTCGCCCATCTGCGCCACATCGACAGTGATCTGGCGGCCGGGGTGGCGCAAGGGTTGGGGCTGGCGGCCCTGCCCGAACCCGCGCCGACCATGGTGCCGACCCGCACCGATCTGGTGCCCTCTGACGCGCTGAGCATCCTGAAAAACGGGCCGCTCAGCTTTGCCGGGCGCACGGTGGGCGTTCTGATGTCTGACGGGGTTGATGCGGCGGCTTTGGCCAGTCTTTCCTTGGCGATTGCCGATGCCGGGGCGATGATGAAGATCGTGGCCCCGTCCATTGGCGGCGCGACCGACAGCGGCGGCACCCTGCACCCGGCGGATGAAAAGATCGGCGGCGGGCCTTCGGTGTTGTTCGATGCGGTGGCGATCCTGCTGGGGCCCGACACTGCGGCAACCGTCGCGATGAACCCCTCGGCGCAGGATTTCCTGCGCGACGCCCACGCGCATTGCAAGTTCATCGCGCTGGATCAGGCAAATGATCTGGTCAAGGCCTGCGGACTGACCACCAAGCTGGACGACGGGTATTTTTCCCTGACCTCTGGCGACGCCATTGTGGACTTTGTCGAGGCCTGCGCCGATCTGCGGTTCTGGAAGCGCGAGGCGACGCTGGCTATGTAAAAAAACACAGTTCCGCTGCACGGAAAGGGGAACGTTTTCCCGACATGCTGGTTGACGGACTGATAATCCTGTCCAGCGGAGCTGTCTGATGCGCCACCCCTCCCCCGTTCTGCCTCGCCGAAACCGTGCCGCATCAATTGCGGTTACAGTCCTTGCCGTTGTGCTGGTGATCTTTGGGTTGCCGATATTTGCAGGGGGCATCTGGCTGATAACGCTGGGCGGGTCGTGGTACTACGCGTTTGCTGGCGCAGGGTTGCTGGCAACCGCCTATGGCCTGTTCAACAGGACCATGGCGGCGGTCTGGCTGTATCTGCTGACCTTTGTCGGCACCGTGATCTGGGCGTTCTGGGAAGCCGGGTTCAACTGGTGGGCACAGGTGCCCCGGCTTGTCGCCCCGACCGTGATCCTGCTGTTGGTGCTGGCGGCCATTCCGGCACTACGGCGTCTTGGCTCCCCGCAACAGCGGGGAGTCCTTTCCGTTGCGGCTTTGCTGGGTGCGATGGCCGCTTTGGGTGGTCCATCCGGGCATATTGCGCAGGCGCAGGACACTGCGCCGACCCCCGTCACACCCGACGCCCCGACTGCACCGGAACCGGCAGCGCCAGAACCAGAAACCCCGGCAGACCAGACCGCCGCCTCCGAACCCGCCGGGGCAGAGCCCATCAATTTCGCGATGCCCGAGGCCGGGGCCGACTGGCCGGCCTATGGCGGCACCCATCACGCGACACGCTATTCCCCGCTGGATCAGATCACCCCGCAGAACGTGACCGAATTGCGCCGGGTGTGGGAGTTCCGCACCGGCGATATGCCTGAGGAAGATCATCGCTATTCCAACCAGAACACTCCGCTCAAGATCGGCGATCAGGTGCTGATCTGTTCGGCGATGAACAAGGTCATCGCGCTTGATGCGCGCACCGGGCTGGAAAACTGGCGCTATGATCCGCAGGTGCCGACCGATGCGATCCCCTATAACGCCACCTGTCGTGGTCTGGCCTATTATGCCTCTCCCACGCTGGCCGCCGAGGAGCCCTGTGCCGAGCGGGTGATCATGAACACGCTGGATGCCCGGCTGATCGCGGTGGACACCCGTACCGGACTGTTGTGTGAAGGTTTCGGCACCGGCGGCACCGTCAACCTGGAGGAAGGCATCGGCCACACCGTGCCGGGCTGGTATGCGCCGACCTCGCCGCCGACCATCGTTCGCAATATTGCTGTGGTGCATTCGCAGGTCCGGGACGGACAGCGCCGCGATGCGCCGTCTGGCGTGATCCGCGGCTATGACGCCGAAACCGGCGAGATGGCCTGGGCCTGGGATATGGGCCGGCCCGGCGAAACCGGCCTGCCGCCCGAAGGCGAAACCTATACGCGGGGCACGCCGAACGTCTGGACCATCGCTTCGGGGGACAACGATCTGGGGCTGGTCTACCTGCCGCATGGGGTGCCGTCTGTCGACTACTGGGGCGGTATGCGATCAGACATCGAGAATGAGTATTCGACCGCCCTTGTCGCGCTGGATGTCGAAACCGGGCAGGTCGCCTGGCATTACCAGACCGTGCATTATGATGTCTGGGATTATGACCTTGGATCGCAAGGCACACTGATTGACTTTCCAACCCCTGACGGTCCGGTGCCCGCGCTGATCCTGCCGACCAAATTGGGGATGTTCTTCATCTTTAACCGCGAAACCGGCGAGCTGCTAGTCGAAGTCGAAGAGCGCCCGGTGCCGCAAGGCGGTGTGGAACCTGAAAGGCTGTCACCAACACAGCCCTTCGTCGTCGATTTTCCCAGCACCCTGAAACCCGATCTGGAAGAGCGCCATATGTGGGGCATGACCCCGCTGGACCAGCTCTGGTGCCGGATCCAGTACCGCCGGGCCAATTACGACGGCATCTACACCCCGCCTTCGGCGGACCGCGACTGGATCCAGTATCCCGGCTACAATGGCGGCTCGGACTGGGGTGGCGTGGCGATTGATCCGGTGCGCGGCATCATGGTGGCCAATTACAACGACACGCCGAACTTCAACCGCCTGTTGCCACGGGAAGAGGCCGACGGGCGCGGAGCCATCCCGATTGACGAGCCGGGGGCAGAGAACAACCCTGATGGCATCAACCCGCAGGCCGATACGCCCTTTGCCATCAAGGTCAATGCGGGCTGGCGGGTGCCGTTGACCGGCCTGCTGTGCAAGGAACCGCCGTATGGCGGCATCATGGCCATTGATCTGGCGACCCGACAGGTGTTGTGGGACAAGCCCTTTGGCACGGCCCGCAAGAATGGCCCCTTTGGCATCCCGTCAATGCTGCCTTTGGATATCGGTACGCCGAACAACGCCGGTTCGGTCGTGACCGCCAGCGGATTGATCTTCATCGCAGCGGCCACCGATGATTTGATCCGCGCGATGGATATCGAAACCGGCGAGGTGCTGTGGCAAGACGCTCTGCCCGCAGGCGGACAGGCTGGCCCGGCGATGTACGAGGTCGACGGGGTGCAATACCTGATCATCAATGCGGGCGGCCATAATTTCATGGAAACGCCGATCGGCGATTACTTCATCGCCTATGCCCTGCCCTAGGCTTTACATGCAGACGGGGCAGGTCCAACAGGTTGGACCTGCCCCAATTAAGAAAGGTGCGGGGCCAGGGTTCCGCACCTTGGCTTGCCGGGGCGATGTCAGCGCCCGCAAGCCCGTCAATGGAAACCCTGTCGCGTGGTGCTGCAAATGGATCTGATGCTGACGTCACAGACGATAGATGCTACCCCCTATTGCGGGCCACTGGTCGCGCCTGCCGGGCTTTGGTCCGCGTGGAATACCGACCCGGTGCTGCTGGCGTCGCTGGGTCTGGCGCTGGCGGTCGCGGTTTTGTGGATGCGTCGCCATTCTGAACCCGGCCCCAGGAATACCGGGGCACTTGCCATCGCCTTTGGCGGGCTGATCATCGCCTTTGTGTCGCCTTTGTGCGCGGCGACGGTTGCGCTGTTTGCAGCGCGGTCGGTGCACCACATCGTACTGATCAGTGTGGTGGCCCCTGCCCTCGCCATCGCCCTGCCACTGGGCCGCGCGGCTGGCGGCATCGGCTTTGCATTGACGGCGGGTGCGCTGCTCTTGTGGCACATCCCTGCGGTCTATGGCGCGGCGTGGAACAGTGTGGGTGTCTACTGGCTGCTGCAAGCCGCGCTGCTGGGTCCGGCATGGCTGTTCTGGTCGGCGGTGCTGCAGCCCGCCGCGCGGGCCGAGCGGGTGTTCATGGATGCGCTTCTGGTCGGTGGGCTGGCTGGCATCATGGGGCTGATCGGGGCGGTGCTGACCTTTGCGCCAACCGGGCTTTACCCGCAGCATCTGGTGGGCAGTGATGCGTTTGGCCTCAGCCTGCTGGCCGATCAGCAACTGGCCGGGTTGATCATGTGGGTGCCGGGCTTTGTGCCGCTTGCCGCACTGGCCTTCCGCATTATCGCGCGCGGCTGGGCACGGGGGTTCGCCTCGTGATCGCGCTGGTCAAGTTCCTGCATATCGCGGGCCTGTTGTGCTGGAGCGCGGCACTGGTCAGCCTGCCGTTTCTGTTGCACCATTACCGGCGGGCCAGGACGCAATCCGATTTCACCGAATACCGGCTTATCACCCATTATGGCTACATCGCCTTTGCCTCGCCCGCCGCCGTGGTGGCGATTTCGGCGGGGACGGTGCTGATCTTTCTGGCCGATGTCTACGACCCATGGCTGCTGATCAAGCTGGCCTTTGTGGCAGGCATGGCGCTGGTGCACGCATGGCTCGGCCATCTGATCCTGAAATCCGGCGAAACCGGCGGCCGCTACAGGATGCCCCAGCCGCTGATCGCGCTGGCGCTGGTCATCCCGCAGATTGCGGTCATCCTCTGGCTGGCGCTGGCCAAGCCTGATCTGGCCTGGCTGGCCGACCTGTTGCCGGCCCTGGCACTTGAACCTCAGGGAGGGTCCCTGTGATCATCTTTCGTGCCGATCTGATAGTCGAACACCAGCTTGCCGCCGTGCCATCCGGTGATGGCGGTCATTCCCGCACAGATGGCGGAAACCAGCATGCCCCAGGGCAGCACGATGGCTTCGGCATCGCCCTGCCGGATCACCCAGTTTGCGCCCAAGAGCGACAGCAGCATCACCGCCAGAATGAAATGCGTCCAGCTGGCCGACCGCACGCGGATGCCGCGCACCGCCAGCAGCTCGACCGTGCCGACAACTCCGGCAAGCACGCCGATGACAAAACCCACCCCGGCAGACCACAGCGCCACGCGCGGCCAGAACGCATCGCCCGTCCACCAGTACAGCCCGTCGGCGGCAAAGGTGCAGAAGGCAAGGGTGATGGGAAAGGCGACCATCATCGCATGCAGCGGATGCCCGGCGATGGCGACAGTGGATTCAACGTCGTTAAACGCGTCGAACTTCTGGATGGGATCGACGAACTTTCGGGAGCGGGACGGTTTTTGGGTCATGCGCAGCCTTTCAAACAACCAAAGGCACGCCGCGCAAAGCGGCCCTGCCACAGGAACAAAGCGCTGATCGGCGTTTTCGTTCCCTGTCTGGCGGCCTGTGGCGGCCCTTTGTCCACGCTGGACCCGGCAGGGCCGGTTTCAGAGCTGGTGGCGGGGCTGTGGTGGGCCATGCTGATCGGGGCTGCGGTAATCACCGCTTTTGTCTGGGTGTTGCTGGGACTGGCATGGCGGGGCAATGCCAGCCGCGCCGGGGGCGAGCGTCTGTGGATCTGGGGGCTTGGCGTCGGCTTTACTCTTTCGGTGCTGGTGGTGCTGGTGGGCTATGGCATCTGGGTGGGCGAACGTATCCTGACCCGCGACGACGGCGCGCTGCGGGTTCAGGCCCAAGCCCGGAAATGGCAGTGGGAATTCACCCAGCCCGGCCCCGATGGCACGGCGATCGTCACGCGCGATGTGCTCTACGTTCCTGCCGGGCGGCCCTTCGATATCGAGATCACGTCCAGCGATGTCATCCACAGCTTCTGGGTGCCGCGCCTTGGCGGCAAGATGGATGCCGTTCCGGGGCGGGTCAATGTGGCCCGCCTGCAGGCCGATGTGCCCGAAGTGCTGGAAGGGCTGTGCGCCGAATTCTGCGGGATTGGTCATAACGTGATGCGGTTTTCCGTTGTCGTCTACCCCGAAGGCGCGTTCCCAGAGCCAGACCTTGCCGGGGCAGAGGTGACACCATGACCAACGAAACCCATATCAACGCCGGTTCACAGGCCGTGCAGGCAGGGGCTGTGCAGTCCGGCGTGGCGCAGGTTGCCGCCAACCCGCAGCAACGCGCCCTGCGGCTGCACAAGGAACTGACACAGGTCTGGACCGATCTTCCCGGCTGGCGCGGGGTGTTGATGTCGGTCAACCACACCTCGATCGGGCTGCGCTTCATGGCGACGGCCTTTGTGTTCTTTGCCATCGGCGGTGTGCTGTCGATGCTGATCCGGGCGCAACTGGCAACGCCGCGCGGCGATTTTCTGGATACCGCCCTGTATAACCAGATCTTCACGATGCACGGCAGCATCATGATGTTCCTGTTCGCCATCCCGATGCTGGAGGGGCTGGCGCTGTGGCTGCTGCCCAAGATCCTTGGCGCGCGCGACATGGCGTTTCCACGCCTGTCGGCGCTTGGCTACTGGTGCTATCTGTTTGGCGGGCTAATCATCGTACTGTCCTTGCTGGGCGGCGTCGCCCCCGATGGCGGCTGGTTCATGTATACGCCGCTGTCCGACAAGACCCATACGCCGGGCATCAACGCAGATATCTGGCTGATCGGCGTCACCTTTGTCGAGATTTCAGCCGTGGCCGCCGCGGTCGAGATTATCGTGACCATCCTGTATTGCCGCGCCGCCAATATGTCGCTGACCCAAATGCCGCTGATGGGCTGGTACATGCTGGGCACAGCGGGCATGATGCTGGTTGGCTTTCCGCCGCTGATCCTCGGATCAATCCTGCTGGAGGTCGAGCGCGCCTTTGACTGGCCGTTCTTTGATGTGGCGCGCGGTGGCGATCCGCTGCTGTGGCAGCATCTGTTCTGGCTGTTCGGCCACCCCGAGGTTTACATCATCTTTCTGCCCGCCGCCGGGGCGCTGTCAACGCTGATCCCGGTGATGTGCCGCACCACCATTCTGGGCTACGGCGCGATTGTGGCGGCGGTGCTGGGGCTGGTGTTTCTGTCCTTCGGGCTGTGGGTGCACCACATGTTTGCCGTGGGCATTCCGCATATGGCGCTGGCGTTCTTCAGTGCCGCCTCGGCGCTGGTGGCGGTGCCCACGGCTGTGCAGGTGTTTGCGTGGATCGGCACGATCTGGAAGGGCAAGCCGCAGTTGCATCTACCGATGCTGTATGTGCTGGGGTTCTTTCTGACCTTTGTGATGGGCGGGCTGACAGGGGTGATGCTGGCCATCGTGCCGTTCAACTGGCAGGCGCATGACACCGCCTTTGTGACCGCGCACCTGCACTACGTGCTGATCGGCGGCTTCGTGTTTCCGATGATGGCGGCGGTCACCTACTGGATGCCGCTGATTTCCGGGCGCAGACGCGTGCAGGGGCTGGGCGAGGCCGCATTCTGGCTGGTGCTGATCGGCTTTCATGGCACATTCTTCATCATGCACCTGACCGGCCTGCTGGGCATGCCGCGCCGGATCAGCATCTATCCCGACAACCCTGAGTGGATTTTGCTCAACCTGATTTCGTCGATCTTTTCCATGGTCATGGCGACCGGCTTCGTGGTCTTCGCCTTCGACATCGTGATGCAGTTCCGTTTCGGCCGCCAAAGCCGCCGCAACCCGTGGGGGGCCCCGACGCTGGACTGGGCGATGGTCCTGCCCGCGCCGGCCTACAACTTCGCATCGCTTCCCGCCGAGGGGCCTGCGCCATCGACGGTCATCCTGCCGCTGGCCCGGGGGGAAGGGCTGTTGCCCGGTGCACCGCGCGGCTGGCGCGAGACGCTGGTGGTGGACCCCGGCACGGGCCGACCATCGCATGTGGCGGTGCTGCCGGGCAACACGCTTCTGCCACTGGCCACGTCCGCCGCCATCGGCAGTTTCGTCGGGCTGATGCTGGCGGGGCTTTATGCGCTGGTGCCGCTGGCCCTGATGCTGATCGTGGTGATGGTCTGGCGCTGGGGCGCGATCATGGGCACCGGCCATGACCATGCGCCGGTCGCGGTTGCCCCGGGCCTAGAGCTGCCGCTGCACTGGCACAGCCGCGTGTCGCTGGCCTATTGCGGCGCGGTTGCGACGCTGGTGGCGGATGGCACGCTGTTTGCGTCCCTGCTGTTCGGGGTGGCGTTCTTGTCGGTGGTGGCACCGGGCTGGCCCGCACCGCCGTCAGAGATTCCCGGAGCACTGTTGGCGCTGACCGCCGGGGTGGCGCTGCTGGCGCTGGCCTTTGGCAGCATCGCATCACGCCGGGCCGAGGCGATGCGCGCAAGCCCGCGCGGGCGGCAATGGGCGGTGCTTGGCCTTGGCGCAGGCTGCGTGGCGCTGTTGGCGGTTGCCGGGGCCGCGATGATGCTTGACGACCCGCGCCGCCATGCCCGCGATGCGCTGCACGCGGTGCTGCTGGCCTATGTCGGGGTGCATGCCGGGATTGCCGCGCTGCTGGCCCTGCGCACACAGGGCGACGCCGCCCTTGGCCGGGTGTCGCACAGCCGCCGGGGCACGGCCCCGGTCTGGCGGTTGTGGCAGGATTTCGCATTTGTGACCGCCGCCGTCTCGGCGCTGGTCATCCTGTTGCAAGAGGTTGGCTGATGCGCTGGCTGGTGTTCTTTCTGGCGCCGCTGATCCTGTGGGCAGGTGCGTTCTCGGCGGTCTATGGTCTGCATGGTCTGGGCTGCGCCTGGGGCTGGCCGTTTGTCGCCACGCCGCTTGGCTCGCTGCATGTGGTGGGAATGGTGGCGGTGTGGCTGGCGGCGCTGGGGCTGCATTTTATTCTGCTGCGCGCTGCACCGCGTGGCCCGGCCCTGACCGACCGGCTTGTGCGTCTGGCCGGATGGATCGGGATCTGGTCCACCCTGCTGACGCTGTGGCCGGTGCTGTTGGTCAGCAGCTGCGACATCCCTGTGTAACGCGGACCTGCTGGGCGGGTGGCGGCCCGCAAGGGTGCCGCCACCCGGATCAGGACATCAGCGGTCGGTGCGGGCCGTGCCCGGTTCCGGCAGCGGCGCGGTGGGATGACGCGAAGGGTGAAGCCCCCGCGTGGCGTCCTGCCGTTCGCTGGCGCGCGACGACAGGGTGAAGCCGATCAACGAAATGGCGAGAAGCGCGCCAAATACAATCACCGCAAGAAGTGTTTCTGACATGTCTTATCCTCCGATTGGGATGGGTGTGTGTGGGCATACCTGCGGTGAACCGCGTGCCCCCCGGCTTTGTTCCCGCGCACCAGCTTTGTCCCAAACGCCCGTTCCGGTGCCGCCACCAAGCGGAACATTTGCCGTCCGGTCCGGTTACACATCGCAGACGACACCACGTCGTTGTGCTTGAAATGAAGAGAGGAGGGCCAGACATGGCCAGATCAAGACATTACGAGGCCGACGCCCGGAGTGAACGGTCACAGGGCAGTGACGACCCGCAGTCGCGCCGCCGCGAGGGGGGACAGGACAACCAGCAAAGTGGCTACGGTCAGCAAAGTGGCTACGGTCGCGATGCTGGCAGCTATGGTCGCCCGGACGAAAGCTATCCGCGCGGGTCCGGCGAAGATGAATTTGCGCAAAGCCGGCCTTTGGCGGATGATTTTGACCAAACCTTCGGGCGTGGGTCCGGCAGAGGGCCAGACAGTGACCGCGGATATGGCAGCGAACGGGGCTATGAAGGCTCCGGCCAGCGGGGCGGACAGGGTGGCTTTAGCGGCAGTGCACCGAACTATGGCGACCGGGGCTATGGGGATCAGAGCTACGGCAACCCGTCCTATGGCAATCGCGGCCGATATTCCGGTCAGGAGCGGTTTTCCGGCGGCTATGGCGATCAGCGTTCACGCGATCAGGGCCCGGCCGATCAGGGCCATGAGCGCGGATTTCTGGAGCGTGCGGGCGATGAGGTTGCATCATGGTTTGGCGACAACGATGCCCAAAGACGTCGCGATGAAGACCATCGCGGCAAGGGCCCAAAGGGCTACACCCGGTCTGACGACCGCATCCGCGACGATGTGAACGATCATCTGAGCGATGATTCCTGGCTGGACGCTTCTGACATCGAAGTGTCGGTCGAACAGGGAGAGGTTACCCTGTCCGGCACGGTTGACTCGCGCCAGAGCAAGCGCCGCGCCGAAGATTGCGTGGACCGGATCGCAGGCGTGACCCATGTGCAGAACAACCTGCGTGTGAAGTCACAAATCGGGTCGCAACCGCTGACCGGCACCAGCCTGTCTGCCGACGACACCAACGGGCTGGGGGCGGGCAAAGCCTCTGGTAAAGGCAACACCCAACTGTAACCGCCCTGCAGGCGCAGGCAGGGTCCGGCGCTTACAGTCAGCTGATGGCGCGCCCCTTCAGGGCGCGCCGATGAAGGCCCGGTCTGGCACAAGACTGGTTTCGTGCAATGGCATTGTACCTGCCGGGATGTCCCTCACCCGGCAGGGACAATCGGGCAGATGGATTGTCCCCTTTCATCTGCCCGTCATTGCAGCATCCGCCCATTGTCCGTCCCTTTATCCGCCCCCCTTCCCTGTCATTCCAAATGCGACATCAGCAGGGAACAAAGGCGACATCGGCCAGTTGGATAAGGCGTGGAGGACGTCAGCAAGCGGCAGCCGGGCGCAGGTCCGGAGAGGAAGCTCAAGGTCACTCCCGGACAGACTGTCTGCGCTGCGCAGGCAAGATGCATCCGGGCTGACGGCACCCGCAGGCACAGGGCCAACAGCAGATGACGCACCGATTTGCGTATCTGCGGACGGCCCGGAAACAGGATCAACGCCGCGCATACTCCGGCCAGGGCCGGGGCGGCATAAACCTTTTTGATGAATGGAGACGACAATGAAACTGACCCTTGTTACACTCACGGTGGCAGCACAACTGACAGCTTCGGTGGCGATGGCGCAGACCACTGACGGCACCACCGGAACAACAGGAACAACCACGACCGACGGCACAGCCCCGATGGCGGGCAGCTTCGGATCGGATTGGTCCACCTCGCTCAGCTCGGCCATGTTCGGGGACGACGGCAATACGGTGCGGTCGGCATCGGAAATCGAAAGCCAGTGGGCGACCCTGTCTGAAGAAGACCGCGCCATGATCCGCCGCGACTGCATGGCCTTCATGCAAGACACCGGCAGCACGATGGGCACGGATACCACCGGAGCAGGCACGACCGGGACAGGCACGACCGACACGACGCTTGGCACCGATACAACCGGCACCACGGGCATGGGTACCGATACGACCACGGGCGCGACCGGCACCACGGGAACCGATGCGACCGGGTCCGCAACCGGGACGGATACGACTGCGACCGGCACGACCGGAACTGATGCTCTGGGCACCGATACAACCGCAACCGGCACGGTCGAAACCGACTCGACCGGGGCGATCGGCACCGACACGACCGGCGCAACCGGAACGGATACCACCGGCACCGCCGCAACCGGCACTGATGCAACAGGCACCGATGCAACCGGCATGGGCACCGCCGCGACCGGGGCAGCCGGGGACACTTCGACCACCGGCGCATCCGACATGATGGAAGTGTCGTCCGAAAACCTGCAGGCGATCTGCGCTGCAACCTCGGATCTGTGAGAACCGCCCAGCGGTGACCGCATACACAAATTCAAAGGGCGCACGGTTGTGCGCCCTTTTTCATATGACGGAGTTCCTGCTCTGTGTTGCGACGGTCAGGCCCGCAGCGGACCCAACGGCAGGACAACCCGGCAGGACAGGCCCTTGGCCGAGAGGTTGTATTCGGTTTCCGCATTGAACTGATAGGGCAACGCACGCTCGATCATCTCACGGCCAAAGGCGCGTCCGTCGGGGTCGTCGTCGCCATTGCGGTGCGGTGCAGAGGCGGCAAAGGTCTCGGTCCATGCCAATGTCAGTTGCCGGTCGGTCTCGCTGGTCTGGCGCAGTTGCCAGAGCACTGTCAGCCCACCCCCGCCCTGCTGCAACCCGCCCTGCGCCAGCGCCTGTGCCGCCAGTTCGTGCAGCGCCAGCGCCAGCGTCTGCACCGAAGACGAGCGCAGGCGGATGCCGGACGGCCCGCCGACCGACAATCCGGGGGTAGCGGTCATGTCGATGCCGTGCCCCCGGAACACACTGTCCAGCAATTCGTCAAAGGTGATCTGCCCGTCATCCGACAGTTTCGACAACAGACCGCCGGTCCGCGCGATTGACCCCAGCCGCGACTGGATCAGCGGGCCGAAAACCTCCAGCGTCTCGCTGGACGCAAGGGTCCGGTCTGTGATCGAGGTCACCACAGCCATCAGGTTCCGGGTGCGATGCTGCAATTCCGCAACCAGCGTCCGCAAGCGTTCGTGCATATCATGCAGATCCTGCACATCGGTCGAGGTGCCCAGCCATTCAACCAGATTTCCTGCGGAATCGCGCACCGGCAAGGCCCGGGTCTGGAACCAGCGATAGGTGCCGCTTTCCTGATCGCGCAGCCTGTAATCCACTTCCAGCAGGCCGCGGTCGCGCGCCTGGCTCCAGGCAAGGTCTGCCTGCGGCCTGTCGTCGGGATGCACTGCATCCAGCCAGCCGGCGTTCTGGCTTTCGGCGTCGGTCAATCCTGTAAACTTGGTCCATTGCGGGCTGGCCCATGTCCAGCGGCCGGTGGCAGCGGCGCGCCAGACCAGTTGCGGAATGCCTTCGACCAAGGTGCGGAAACGCATGTTGATCTCACGCTGTGCGGTCTGCGACCGGGTTTGGGCGACGGCGGCCCATATCCGCTGGCCGACCTCGGCCAGCAGTTCGGTTTCGGCGTCAGACCAGTTCCGCGCCGTACGCGCGGTGACACAGACCGCCCCCGCAACCTGACCACCGATGATCACCGGCACACACAGACAGGCCGCAATCTGCCCGGCAAGAAAACGGGTGCGGACAAAAACCGGCAGCGCTTCGTGCGTGTGCATGTCGCGCACCATGAACTGCTCGCCCCTGCGCAGCAGGGTCATGGCAAGGCCAAAGCTTTCGGCGCGGAAGCTGCCCGCCACCGATTGCAACGCCGGGGGAAAATGGTCCTGTGCGATATGGACCTTGCCCGTCGCCTCGTCCAGCTCGGCCAGCAGGGCGCGGTCGACCTGCAGATGATCGGCCAGCAGCCTGCAGGCATCCTTTTGGGCGACCAGTGCGGTGGGCGACGCGCGCAGCACATCGGCAAGCGACAGCAGAAAGACCTGTCGCGCCTCGCTTTTGCGCAGCGCGTCTTCGGTGCGCTTCTGGTCGTCGATGTCGGTCGTGGTGCCGAACCACCCGGCGACGCTGCCATCGGGCCGGTGCTGCGCGCGCGCCCGTGTCAGGCACCAGCGATAGACCCCGTCCTGACGCCTGTGCCGCACTTCCATTTCAAACGGATTGCCGCTTTGCCGGGCTTTGTCCCACGCCAGTCGGGCGCGGTCCCGGTCATCGGGGTGCACAAAAAGCGCTGCCGGACCCGTTTTGGCATCATCGGCACCCGTTCCGAAAAAACTGTGCCATTGTTTGCTGACATGGCTGACCGTGCCTTCGGGCGAGGCGGTCCACACGATGGACGGTGCCAGATCGGCAAGCTGCCGGAACTTTTCTTCGCTTTCGCGCAGCGCCGTTTCCGCCACCGACTGCTCAATCGCCGGCAAAATCCGGTCCGCCGCTTCGGCAATCAGCGTCAGCTCTGCCGTGGACCAGTGCCGGGGGGTGGAAGAGTGGATCACAAGTCCGCCGCTGAGAAGCCCGCCTTTGAGCCGGGGAACGCCGACACAGGCGCGCACACCCCCATCGGCCAGCGCGGCGCGGGCGGCGGGCGGCAAAGCGGGCTCGG
Source organism: Pseudotabrizicola sp. (assembly GCF_030656345.1). Taxonomy (GTDB): domain Bacteria; phylum Pseudomonadota; class Alphaproteobacteria; order Rhodobacterales; family Rhodobacteraceae; genus Pseudotabrizicola. The sequence continues at coordinate 35,944 of NZ_JAUSNR010000026.1, forward strand.
TCGAAGTATCATCAAAGACCACCATCCCGGCGTCGGGAAACACCTCCGGCAACGGCCGCCCGAAAAGGCGGGTCTGGTCGGTGCCATCGACCCGGTAATCGCTCCGCGAACAGTCCTGCACGACCCTGAAGTGACCTTCTGACACCTCAAAACAGGCGACGCGGTCGACACCCAGATGGTCCGCAAGCACCCGCAGCGCGGTCTGCTGTGTGCGTTCTGCTTCGCCCCCCCCGCTCAGGGCATCGGACAGGGCCAGCAAAACCGCCTTGCGCGTGCTGATCTCCTCAAGCTCGGCCTCTTGTGCCCGTCGCTCTGTGATGTCGCGAAAGAAAATCCCGACGTTGGGGCTGCCGTCATCCCCGATGCGGGCGGCAACGACATCGAAATAGCGGCCCAGCGGTTTTGCCTGATATTCCTGCCGGATGCTCTGCCCGGTTCTGGCCACCTCGGCATAGGTGTCGATCCATGAGCGTTCAAGATCGGGAACCAGTTCCAGCGCGGTACGCCCCACAGGATCAACCAGCCCGGTGTGGTGGGAAAACGCCGCATTGGCTTCCACAAACAGGTAATCGCAGGGCTGCCCGTCGGGGCCGGTCACGATCTGGACGACGCAGAACGCCTGATCAATGGAGTCGAGCAAGGTGCGGTAGACCTCACTGTCGCACAGAACCGCGCAGCTGGTGCCAGCGCCAGCGCGTGCCGGGCGTGCCGCTTCGTCGTCCGCCGATCCGGTTTCTGCCGCCAGAGGGGCGGATGTGGTGGGCCTTTGCGGCAAAGGCTTGCTGACCATCTTTCACCTCTGGCTGGAACGGGCCACCCGACTGCAACGCAAGGAACAGGAAGGCAACTCTTATTGAATCCTAGTCAGAACGCATGGGTCGGCGGAAATGTTCCGATCTTATCTGCTGATAAATCAAAAGGTTCTCAACTGCGTGCATCGCTGTGTCCTGCGACAATTCGATCTGCTAGGAAATGTGCTAGCGTTGTCTTATTGATTGGGGTCCGGGGGTATAGCATGCAATTCGATTTTCAAGGCAGACGTGTGCTGATTGCCGAGGATGACTATTTCGTAGCCTCAGAACTGGCCAATGTGTTCCGGGCCGCAAATGCGAAGGTGCTTGGCCCCTGCGCCAGTCTGGCCGAGGCCACGCGACTGGCGCAATCCAGCCAGATGGCGGTGCTGGATGTCGATCTGAAAGGTCAGATGGTGTTTCCGCTGGCCGATCAGATGATGCGCGACGGTGTGCCGTTCGTATTTTACACGGGGTTTGACCGGCCGTTGCTGCCGTCCCGCTTTGCCGACATCGTGCTGATCAACAAACCAACCGCCCCCCTGTACACGGTGCAGGTGCTGGCAAGGTCTGGCGTGGCCAATCCGCAGAGCATTTCCGAACTACTGCCCCAGCTGCGGTTGCGGGCGCGGGCGCTGATGCAGGACAAAGGTGCGGCTGACCGTCTGCTGGAGCTGACATTGCACCGGGCCATCGCCTGTGACGACAGCCTGCCCCCGACGGCCAATGTCAGCCCCTGGCTGGAAGGCCTGATGCGCACTATTGCCGAGACCGAGGGCCGCGACCTGATGCACTGAAGCCTCAGCGCCGCCGGGCCTTCAGGCCGTGGTCGGTGGTGTAAGATTGCGGAACCTGTCCTGACACATCTCTTCCAGCGCCTGCGACACCTCGGCCGGGTCCATCGGCTTGTCGATCTGGCGGAATTTGCGGTACTGCGGCGGAAGCGTTGCCATGTCATAGGCGGTGACGAAGGTGATCGGAATATTCCGCTCGATCAGCACATCTGCGACCGGAAATACTGTCTGGCCGGAAATGTTTACATCCAGCAGCGCGCCATGCATCGTCTGGGCACTGCGGGCCAGTTCCAGACCATCGCGCACCTTGCCAGCGGGGCCGATAACGGTGATGCCAAGGCTTTTGACATGGGCACACAGATCCAGTGCGACGATATAATCGTCTTCCATCACCAGAATCTTGCAACCATCGTCGTCTGTCACTGAATTGCACTCCATACTCTACCCCATATCTTGTCGCATTGACGCTATCATTCAGCGTGATTTTGTGGTCAGATGGTTGATGACCCAGATCTGCACGGTGCAGACTGTCTGAACAACGCGGACAGATTGCGCCGGGTTCCGGTGTGGTCGCAGTTCAAAGTCGGCCAGCATGCAACACGGTAAACAATAACGATTCTTTGTTTTCTTTCAGAAGTCTTTGATCTACACGCAGCGCCGGATTAGACTATCATTGTCATATCGCTATTTGCGTTTTCCACGGAGGATGGGTTTTGGAATGAAAACAGATCACAAGATCATCCAAACCCCGGACACACTTCTGGCCGTCACTGCAGAATCCGTTCTGGACAGCATCAAGGCAGAGCCTGTTCCGGCAGAGATCATGGAACTCGCCATCCGTCTGCAGGCAAAGTTTGACGAACGGGATACGGCTGCGCAGAAAGCCGCCAACAAGCCGGATGCCGACGACATCTAGAGCTTCCGGCCGGGTCACGCGGTTAAGTGTCCGGCCTGCCCTTTGTGCCATCACCCTTGTTTGTGGCCGGTCCCGTCTTTATCGGGCCATGCCTTTTTGAACTCTTCCGGGGAATGCGCTGATCCTTCGTGGTCATCCTGAGCGTTCTGGCGATCAGGGCGTGGCGGCCGCTTTTCGGCTGCGGGCTTGGGTTCATTCGGCATCACGCGGCTCCTTTTGTGGGTCGGTCAACGATTGGCCGGGCTGTTTTTGCGACCGGGTCGGACCTGCGTCGTCCGGGGCAAAGGGCGCAGTGCCGTCGCGGTCCGGTCTATCAGGGTCCGGTCTATCACGGTCCGGTTTCACGGCTGGTTGCGCCGTGCCGGGACGGGATGGGGGGTGCGGTGTGTCGGACATCAGATCCTCTTGCCTTGGTCCGCCAGATGGCGGGACTGAGACTGAACGGCGAAAGCAGGGCGATGGTTCCCGCACCGCGCGGCACCGGCACCGGCCGGAACAAATCCCCCACGGCCCGGTTACACCTGCGTCGATCCGGGCTGCGGCCCGCAGAGATCAACCGTATGGAGCACACCATGAAAACGAAAACGCTGAACGACCTGTTTCTGGAAAACCTCAAGGACATCTACTACGCCGAGCGCAAGATCCTGAAAGCCCTGCCAAAGATGGCACGCGGTGCCCAATCCGAAGAGCTCAAGGCTGCGTTTTCCACCCATGCCGAAGAAACGCAGGTGCATGTCGAGCGCCTGCAGCAGGTGTTTGAACTGTTGGGCAAACCCGCACGTGGCAAGACCTGCCCGGCCATCGAGGGGATCATCGAAGAAGGCGAAGAAGTGCTTGATTCCTTCAAGGGTTCTGTCGCGATCGACGCGGGCCTCGTTGCCGCCGCGCAGGCGGTAGAGCATTACGAGATGGCCCGCTACGGCACGCTGAAAGCCTGGGCCGAACTGTTGGGCATGGACGAGGCCGCCGCCCTGCTGGGTGAGACCTTGCAGGAAGAAATGGCCACGGATGAAACGCTGACCAAACTGGCGGAGTCTTCGGTGAATGCCGCAGCGCTTGAAGCCGCCTGATCAGCGTCTTTCATAATGCCTCCAAAGGGCGGCCTTGCCACTGGCAGGGTCGCCCTTCCCTATTGTGGCATCTGCCACAGGCACCCAGAGGCCAAACACGCGCCGGAGCCTCACCGACATGTACCCTTGCCGCTGGTGCCACGCCGCCCCATAGTCGCCTGAACAGATATTTCAGGTGTCATTCTTGGCCTTCCGGTTCATCCACACTGCCGATCTTCACCTTGATGCGCCGTTGAAGGCAATTGCCCTGCGGGACGCTGATCTGGCGCATCAGGTCGGTGTGGCATCGCGCACCGCCTTTTCGCGTATCGTCGATCTGTGTCTGGCCGAGACGGTCGCCTTTCTGCTGATCGCCGGGGATTTGTGGGATGGCACCTACAGCTCGACCAAAACCCCGCGATTTCTGAAACAGGAACTGCTGCGGCTGCAGGCGGCTGGCATCCGCTGCTTTATCATCCGTGGCAACCATGATGCCCTTGCCCGCCAGACCGGCGAGCTGGATCTGCCGGACACGTCACACCTGTTCGGGGCCAGAGCATCGACCGAAGAGCTGAACATCGACGGTCAGCCCGTCGCCATCCACGGGCTGAGCTTCCGCGATCCGCATGCGCCGGAAAGCCTGTTGCCGCGCTATCCCGCGCCGCGCCCCGGGGCCTTCAACATCGGCCTGATGCACACCAGCCTGAACGGCAGCCCCGGCCACGACAATTACGCGCCTTGCAGCCTTGCCGATCTGGACGCGCATGGCTACGACTACTGGGCGCTTGGCCACATCCACCGCCGCGCCGAACACATCGGGCGCGCCACGATTGTGATGCCCGGCATCCCGCAGGGCCGCGACATCGGCGAGGCGGGACCGGCATCTGTCACACTGGTCCATGTGGCGGATGACAATACGGTCACGCTGGAACAACGGCCGGTGGCCTGCCTGCGCTTTGACCGCATCATGGTGGACTGTGGCGGGATTGCCGCTTGGGCAGATCTGCTTTCAACCCTCGACCGCGCGATCCGTCAGGCCGGACAGGCCGGGCGCAGCGAAGACCATCTGGTGATCCGCCCGGTGCTGCGCGGCGCGACGCCGCTGGCCTGGCGCATCACCCGCGATCTGGATCGCCTGACGGAAGAGGCCCGCACCTTTGCGGCTGTAGCGGGGGTCTGGATCGACAAGCTGGAACTGCACTTGACCGCGGAGGTCACGGACAGCGCAGGCAGCCATCTGCCTGCCGAACTGGTGCGGGTGGTGCTGGAAGACCTGCCGCAAGATCCTGCGCTGGCCACGGCGCTTGTGGCGGCTGCGCAGGACTTGCTCCGCGATCTTCCCCACGATCTGCGCGACATTCTGGGGCAGGATGAGGCCGCGCTGACGCGCCGTTGCCATGACCTTCTGGCGCAGGGCGCGCCGCGTATCCTTGCCGGTCTGACTGCGGATGCGACCGGCTGATGCGGCTCGATTGCCTGACCCTGACGCGATACGGCCGCTTTACCGACCGCAGCCTGTCCTTTGCGACGCCCGGCCCGGGCGCGCCCGATCTGCATATTGTCTTCGGCCCGAATGAGGCCGGAAAATCCACGCTGTTTGCCGCGTGGCTGGACATGTTGTTCGGCGTCCCCAGCCGCAGCAGATATGATTTCCTGCATCCCGGCCCCACGATGCAGATCGGCGCGCAACTGACCCATGCCGGTGTCGGGCTGAATCTCAGGCGGCTGAAACGCAACACGGGCAGCCTGCTCGACCGGCACGACGCCCCGATCCCCGAGGCGGTTCTGCAAGGGGCACTGGGCGGGCTGTCGCGTGAGGGGTATTCGGCGATGTTCTCGCTGGATGATGAAACACTTGAACGTGGCGGCGACAGCATTCTGGCCAGCCGTGGCGATCTGGGCGAGATGCTGTTTTCGGCAAGCGCCGGTCTGGCCAGCCTTGCCCCCCAGCTGGAAACCCTGCGCAGCGGCTTCGACGGGTTCCACCGCAGCGGCAAGCGCAGTGGCTGGCTTTACGACGCGAAAAAGCAGCTTGCCGAGCTGGACAAGCAACGCCGCGAGCTGGAAGTGTCCGCCGGTGCCCTGCAAAAACTGATGCGCGAGGCGGCTGCCGCCGAACAGGACTGGCGGGACGCCCGCGCCGCCGAAGATGCCGCGCAAGCCGAGCTCGACCGGCTGCAAGAGCTGGCAGGCACCCTGCCGCTGCTGGCGCAGCTGTCCGCGTTGACGCAGCGGCTTGAACCCTTGCAGCACCTGCCAGATGCCACGCCAACCGTGCAGGAGCAGGGCCTGCACATCGAAAACGACCGCCGCGATCTGACCAACCGCATGCGCGACCGCGCGCTGCGGCTTCAGGCGCTGACCGAGCAGCTGGCCGCGCTCGCCGCCGATCCGGACGCGTTGGCGCAGGCCGCAGCGATTGAGGCCGCCGATGCCCTGCGCCCGGAACATGACACCGCCCTCAAGGATCTGCCCCGCCGCCGGGAAGAGGCCGCAGATGCCAATACCCGCGTGCAGACCCTTCTGGCGCAGCTTGGTCAGCAAGGTGCGCGCGCCGCCGATCTGTGCCTGACGGGCGCGCAGATATCAACGCTGCGAACCCTGCTGGCCGCGCGCTCGGGCCTGCAAGGCAGGCTTGCCACCGCTGCAGAGGAATCGCGCAAAGCCGCCGACCTGCTGGAGCGTGAGCGGGCACGGCTGGGCGATCCCGGCCCTGATGAAGATGCGGCGGCCCTTGCAGCACTTCTGACCCGCCTGCGGACGCAGGACCCGGTTCATGCGCTGACCGGCGCGCGGCGCGACCGCGATCAGGCCGCTGGCAGGGTGGCAACCGCCATCGCCGCGCTGGCACCCTGGGCCGGGGATGGGAACGGTCTGGCGGCGCTGGCGGTGCCTGCCGCCTGGCAGATCGGGGCATGGCAGCAGGCACAGGACAGCGCCCGCCAGCAAGAGCTTGACGCCATGCGCGACGCCACCGCCCTGCGCGACGCGGCAAACAATCTGCAGGCCGAGGCGTCTTCGCGCACGGCAGCGCAATCGGCGACCGGCATCACCCTGGCCGATGCCGCCCGCGCCCGCAGCAGCCGCGAGGCGCTTTGGGCGGCGCATCTGGCCGACCTGTCGGCGGCCAGCGCGCGCCGGTTCGAACAGGCGATGCGCGAGGATGACCGGATCGGTGCCGTGCTGGCCGAAGCCATGGCCGAGGCGCGGCGCGTGGCGCAGGATCAGACCGCGCAGCAGGCCACGGCGGCCCGGCTGGCACAAGCCGAGGCCCGGCTGGCCGCCGCCCTGGGCGATCAGGCCAAGACCCGGGCAGCCATCGACGCCGCCTGCGCCGCCCTTGGCCTGCAGGGGGAAACGCTGGCGGGCCTGCAAACATGGCTTAACCTGCGCAATGCCGCGCTGACCGAGTGCCGCGCGCTGCGCGATGCTGAAACCGCCCTCACCCGCTGTGAAGAGGTGCTGGAGGCCGCCACCCACACCCTCACCACCGCCCTGCACAAACCCGCCGGGACGGCCGCCCTGTTCGAGACCCTGCTTGCCGAAGCCGTGGCCCGGGTTCAGGCATCGGATCAGCGCCGCGAGGCGCGGCAACGGTTGGCGATGCTGGCTTCTGATCTGCGAAAGCGGCAGCAGGACGAAACAGACGCCAGCGCCGCAGTGGAACGCTGGCGGCGGGATTGGATGAATGGCTGCCGGGGCAGCATTCTTGCCGGATATGCCAACGACGATCCCGGCCTTGGAGCCAGTCTTGATCTGCTCGACCAACTGGGCGTTGCGGATCAGACTGCCGCCGCCCTGAACGACCGCATCGACAAGATGGAAGCCAACCGCCTGCGCTTTGCCGAGGCAAGGGCTGGCATTCTGACCGCACTCGCGCTTGATCAATCCACAGCATGGCCCGACGTGCTGACCCGCCTGCGACGCGCGCAGGATGCGGCCCGCGACCACGACACACTGTCCGGTCAGATCGCCCGCGAGCATCAGCAAGACCTTGAGGATCGCCGCGCTCTGGCTGACCGGAACGCCGATGCGCAGGCCCTTGGCGCAACCCTTGGCTGGACCGACGCGCAGGGCAGTCTGGCGGATCATATCGCGCGTTGCTGCGAGGCGGCCAGCCTGCGCCAGACCATCGACACCCTGCGCAACGACCTGCGCGACCGCCCTGCCCCGGCTGAAGGTCAAAATATGGAGACCCTGCGGCAACAGATCGCCCGCCTGAAAACCGATCAGCACCTGCTGCGCAGCGACACCGAAGCGCGCTATGGCACCTGTCAGGAGGCAAAGCGCCGGATCGAGGCGGTGGGCGGTGATGACACATTGGCGCGGATCGCCGCCACGCGCGAAAACCTTCTGCTCGACATCCGTGAACGGGCCGAGGCGCATCTGGCCGGTCGCTTCGGTCTGATCGCGTTTGAGGCCGGCCTGCGCCGCTATCGCGACCAGCACCGCAGCGCCATGCTGACGCGCGCGTCAGAGGCGTTCAGCCAGCTTAGCCGGGGCGCATATTCCGGCCTTGCCGCGCAGCCCGACGGCGCGCAAGAGGTTCTGGTCGCGCTGTCCACGACGGGGGGCGCGAAACTGGCGGTTGATCTGTCAAAGGGCACGCGGTTTCAGCTTTACCTTGCCCTGCGCATCGCAGGCTATCACGAGCTGGCGCAAAGCCGCCCCACGGTGCCCTTTATTGCCGATGACATCATGGAAACCTTTGACGACGACCGTTCCGCTGCGGCCTTTGCGCTGCTGGCCGACATGGCGCGCGTCGGTCAGGTGATCTATCTGACCCACCATCGCCATCTGTGCGACATCGCCCGTGCCGTCTGCCCGCAGGTCAATGTCATCGAACTGTAAGAACCTGACGCCCCCGCTGCCCGGCGGTTTCAGCCAACGGACAGGCTGACGATATGATTGTCCCAGGCGCGGTCGGCGCGGGCGATGGGGCTGGCAATGCCCCTGATGACCGAGACCATGCCGCCAAACCCGTCGCTGGCGATCAGCCCCTCCGGATGGCGCGCCAGCCCGCAGACATCGCTGCGCGACACCACGCCAAGGAAGGTGCCCACGTCGGAAAACCGATGCAGCCGCCCGCCGCGCGGTGAGGTGATGGCAAGTTCCGACCCGTCGCCACCAAAGGCGATGCTGCCGGCATAGCCCTGCATCGCCAGTTGCTCCGCAGGCGGGGCAGAGGCGAGCACGGGAGCCTTCCCCGCCCGGTGCAGCCCGAGAAGCGGCGGTGCAGCGCCCGCCGCCCCTTCCCACTGCATCGCAAAGCCGACCAGCCCATCCGCCCGCACCGCCAGATGGCGGATCGAGTTCTGCCACAGGTCGGGGGCCAGTTCGACCTGTCCGACCCGCGCGCCGTCAAGCGAAAGGTAGGACAGGTTGGGCCGCATCGTGTCCAGGTTCAGCTTGGTCCGGTCGGTCGGATCGGTGGCGATGCCGCCATTGGCGATCACCAGCGTCTTGCCGTCCGGCATCAGCCGCAGGTCGTGCGGGCCGATGCCATGGCTGTCCATCGCGCCGATCCGCACATAACCCGCATCAACGTCCCACAGGCCGATCACCCCCGCACTGGTGTCGCTGCGCTGTTCAGAGGTGAAGAGCAGCGCGCCGCCCTTGGCGAAAACACCATGGCCGTTGAACTGCACCCCCTCGGGAGGGGCCAGCGTCTGCATCACCCGCCCGGTTGCACAGTCGATCACCACGGCAAACGTGCCGGGGCGGCGCGCAAAGGCCACCGCCTCGGCCCGGCGCGGATGACCTGCGCCAGCGTGGCCGCGTGCAGGCAGCGGCACGCGGAATGTCTCGGACCCGTCTGCCGCCAGACCGAACAGCGCAAAGCCGCCATCCGGCTCTTTTGCCGCCGCCAGATAGGCGGGGTTGCCGACGGCAGCCCAGCCGATGCCGGGTGCCGCTCCGGCAGCCAGCAGGCCCGCAATGAAACCGCGCCGGGTGGTCATCTGTCAGTCTCCGTCCTGAGAATTGAAACCGGCCGCAATCCCCAGCGCATCGCCGATCTCGGTCACGACGGCACTGCGCATGGCTTGGACCGCCTGTTGCAGCACTTCGACCTTCAGGCGGGCCTGCGGAGCCTCCACATCCTGAAAGGCCGGATCGGCGATGGCGCTTGCAGCGGCGTGCACGCGGACCACCGCCGCATCGGTCAGCGGCAGGTCGCCGTCGGACAGACCATGGGCCAGAGCTTGCGCAGCCTCGACCGCCAGCACCACATTGCGCAGGCTGCGGCCCGACCGCCAGGCTTCGGCCTGACGCGGGCGCGGGCGCTCGAACGTGCCAAGCGGGCGGCCAAGCCGCGCGTTTGCGGTGACCTCAAGGCTGGTCAACAGCTGGGTGTAAAGCGCCCGCACCGCCTCGTCCGGGGAAAGATAGGTTGCGTTGCCCGCCGCCCCGGCGGTGATCAGCACCGGCGCGAAATCCTGCGCCCAGCCCGCATCAAGCGCCTTCGCCTGCCGCGCCAGATCGGCGGTAACCGTTCTGACCAGCGTGCAGGTATACTCCGCCGGTCCGTAATCCGAAAACGCCGGGTCATGCAGCAGCATCTCAAGCGCGAAGAAGCCGCGCGCCGCAATCGACACCTCGGCAAAGGCCAGCGCATCGCGCCCGACCGGATCGGCACCGGCAATCAGCCCGTTGAGCGCGCGCGGCGTGACGCCGCGATCGTCAGGCCAGAACGCAAGCGACAGCGCGCCCATCTCGGACGGGCCGATGCGCAGGTCGGCCACCGCCATCCACGCATCAAACGTCGCCTGAAAGGCAGGCTCAACATGTCCGGGGCTGCAATCGGATTGCGCTGCGCTGTCAAGCGCGCCTGCCGCCTGCGCAAAGCGCGCAAAGCCCGGCAGGATATGCGACGCCACCACGCCGTCGACATCAGCGCGGACCGGCGAGGCCATGGCAAGCAGGGCGAGCAGAAAGACGTGTTTCATAGGCTTTCCAGAAAGCGGATCAGGTCGGCACGATCAGCCGCAGGCATATCGACAACCCGGTCCCGCGCGGCCTGCGCCTCGCCACCGTGCCACAGAATGGCCTCAAGCAGGGTCCGCGCCCGCCCGTCGTGCAGGAATGTGCTGTGGCCGCTGACCTGTTGCGTCAGGCCGATGCCCCACAGCGGCGGGGTGCGCCATTCGGTGCCGGTCGAGCGCGCCTCGGGCCGGTTGTCGGCCAGACCGTCGCCCATGTCGTGCAGCAACAGGTCGGTATAGGGCCAGATCAGCTGAAAGCTCTGCTCGGGCTGATCGGCCAGACGGTGGGTGACAAAGGCGGGCCGGTGGCACCCGGTGCAGCCGGTCTGATAGAACACCGCCTTGCCGCGCAGCACCTCGGGCCCGGCTTCATCGCGCCGGGCGGGCACCCCCAGATTGCGGCTGTAGAAGGTCACAAGATCAAGGCCTTGCGCGTCAACCTCCAGCCCGCCCTGTCCCGCATCATCGCCATGAATAGCGGTGCGGCAGGCAGTTTGTGCGGCGGTGCAATCGCCCCAGGGGTCTGGAAACAGCGGTGTGGAAATGCCGATGTCACCGGAAAACGCCGCCGCCGACTGTTCGCGGATGGTCGCCGTCCCGGCCTTCAGGCCAAAGCGGCCCAGCATCGGCATGCCGTATTCGACCGACCAGACGATGTTCGGGCGGCCCGAGATGCCGTCGCCGTCTGCATCATCGGGATCGGCCAGCGCCAGAATGTCGGCGGCGGGAATGGCCTCCAGCAGGCCAAGGCCGATCATCTGCGGGGCGACGCGCGGGCTGAGCATGGCATCCGGGTGCAGCGGTCCATAGCCCAGATCGGCCGCCCGGTAGGTCGGCTGCCGCAGCGAGGCGGACTCGCCCTCCGACAGCGCCACCGCGACCTCTTCATAGGCCACATCCAGCCGGTATTCTGCCACATGCCCGGCGGTGCCGAAATCCTGCAACTGCCCACCATACACCGGGTCGGGCGCGGTTGCCAGATACTCGGCGACCCCGGCCATCAGCACATCGGTATCCGCCGGGATCGAGATCCGCAGGAACATCGACACGGCAGACTGCTCTGCCCCTTCCGGCGGATGGCCGCGCCCGTCCTTGATGTGACAACTCTGGCAGGCCCGCGCATTATACAACGGTCCCAGCCCGTCAGAGGCGAGCGTGGACGACGGCGCCGACACCCAGAGCTTGCGGAACAGGCCGTTGCCAACCCGGAAATCAAGCTCGCGGTCAAAGCTGATATTGCCCGACGGGTCGGAAAAGGCGTCCGCCGTGGTGCGCGCCCGCACCGTGGCCGCCCCTGCGGGCAAACCTTCAAAGGCCTGGGGGGTCGTAAAATCATCGGCCAGCGCGGTTGCGGCGGCAATCCGCGCGGCCTCTGCCGCTGTGCGCGGGATGATGTTGAGATGCGGGTCCCCCAGCAGGGGCAGGTCGCCCGGGCCTTGGGCACATGCCACAGTTCCGATCAGTCCGGCGATCACCGCAAGCCTGCCCGGCCTGATCCATCGCAGACGCAGTGAGGGCATGGTCTTCCGCTCCAAGCTTTAAAAGTCGATCCAATCTCCGGACAGGCGACGCCTCTCCGCGGCGGCCAGAAACACCGCAATCCGCCAATGTGCTGGCCGCCGCAGACGCCGCCGGTATCGTTGTTTGTCCTTGCCCGTCACCGACGGGCAAGCAAGCGTATCAGCGCGCCGCGCCGCTGGTCACTGAAAGACCGCCGACGGGTTGTCGAGGCTGTCAGACCCTTCAAACGCAATCCGGTCAAGGCCCAGCCGGGTGACGATCCGCTCGATCGACCGGGTCTGGTCGATCAAGCCGTTCACCCCGGCCATCACCAGCGCCTCGCCTTCGGCATTGCCCTGTTCGAGCATCATGTCATAGGCGAAGCCAGCCTCTGCCGCCGCCTTGATCGCACCAAGGGCCGCCATCGTGGCATCAAGCTTTGCCCGCATCTCGGCATCCAGCGCCGGGTCGGTTTCGGCCACCAGAGCGGCCAGCGACGGCCCTTCAATCACCGACCCGTCGGGCCGGACATAGCGGCCAAGATAGGCGTTCTGCACGCCAAGCCCATCATAATAATGGCTGTTGTGGGTGTTGTCGGAAAAGCAGTCATGCTCTTCCTCGGGGTCGTTCAGCATCAGGCCCAGCCGCATCCGCTCCCCCGCCTGTTCGCCATAGGACAGGCTGCCCATGCCGGTCAGCATGGCGACAAGCCCCGCACCCGCATCTGCCACCACCGCCGCACGTGCGGCACCCCCATCGGCCCATTCAGCCGCCATGAATTCCAGATCGCTGACCAGCAGATCGGTCGCCGCCATCAGATAGTCGGCGCGCCGGTCGCAGTTGCCGCCCGTACAGCCCTCACCCTGCAGATAATCGGTATGTGGCCGCTCCCCGGCCCCCGGCCCGGTGCCGTTCAGATCCTGCCCCCAGAGGAGGAATTCAATGGCATGATAGCCGCGCGCGACGTTGGTTTCGATCCCGTCAGCCTCGTTCGGGGTATCGGCGATCAGCGCAGGCGTGATCGTGCCTGCGTCAATGACCTTGCCCGCAATGGTGATCTGCGGGTTGGCAATCACGTTCAGCGCCGCCAGTTCATTGGCATCGCTCGGCCCGCCATAAGAGGCGTCGACATAGTCGATCAGCCCCTCGTCCAGCGGCCAGGCGTTCACCTTGCCCTCCCAGTCATCGACAATCGGATTGCCGAAGCGGTAGACCTCGGTCTGCTGATAGGGAACGCGGGCGGCGATCCAGGCCGTGCGCGCCGCCAGCAGCGTCGCCTCGCCGGGGTCGGCGATCAGTGCCGCGATTGCCGTTTGCAAAGTCCGCGCCGTGTCGAGACTGTCGGCATATTTTGCTGCCGCAATGTCGGCATAGGTGGCCACAACAGCGTCCCGGCTGACCTGGGCGCTGGCCGCAGTCGCAAGGGTCAGGCCGAGGGCAAAAGCGCTGACAGTAAGGTGTAACGATGGCATCGGGTCTGGTCCCTTTCTAGTGAACGGTCCGGCTGGGTGAAGCGTGCAGGCCGGGCTGCGTCATACGCCTGAGCGCATGGCCGACCGTCGCCGCGTGGTCAAACAGGCACATCGCCATGTCGGCGCGCACCAGCAAAGTGGCGATCAATATCGCGTCTTCCCGGTCGCCCTCTGCGGCGGCGGCAATGAAATTGGCAAAACAGGCCTCGTCCGCGCCAAGGCACCGGCACATCACCTGATGGCGCACCAAAGGCCGCCTGCCATAATGCAGGCAATGGTCGCAAAGTTCGGCAAAGGCCTGCAAGGCACGTTGCCCGGCGTCCACCCCCAAAGCCGAGGCAAAGTCGGTCCGGACATGCCTTTGCGCAACCGCCCCTTCGCCCCACAGACGCAGGTAGCGCACGGCCCCGGCCTCAACAGCGTCAAGTTCGGTGACAAAACCGACGGTGGCCCCGCCACGATGGGGTTTGTGGGCAGTCATGCTGCACCCGTCCTCTGGCCATGGCCTGTGTGTCGGCAAACGGTCTGTGCAAGGCACAATCCTGACCCCACAGCATGCCGCGGGCGCGGTTGATCAGCCACTCCGGCTTGCAGAAAAAGAGCGTGACGATTGCGGCGATCCGGTTCAAATCGTTGCAGTTTCCGCTTCACTCGCATCGTATGGCGTCCCCAGAGTCCCGCCTCTGCCGCCCCTGTCCTGCAGGGGAAGGCGGAAGTGTCTGGCGTATTACTGAGTGAATTACTCGGGTATGTCAATGCGGCATTTTACGGGCCGGGCACCCCGCATCAGGCGGCAGCACAGGCCGCCCGACGGGACGCTCCGCCCCCGCATCAGGGGGCAGCGGCGTGCAGTGTTGGTCCGGAGGATGCCGTCGCGGGCGGCCACGGCTCAGGGGCACAGTTCCGTCCAAAACGGCTTTCGGCAGTCACCCCCGACACCGTCCGGGCCAGGCAGATGCCCGGCCCACACGCTGCTGGTTAGTCAAGGTTCCTGATATCAGGCAGGCCGTCGTCGTTCAGATCATCATTCGGCGGCGCGTCATCTGCGTTGCGCGTGCTTGCGGTGATATCTGCATCGGCACCGGAGACATCGGGCAGGTCATCCTCGGCCACATCCTCTTCGGGCAGCACGCCGCCCGTGTCCGACGCATCCCCGTCGGAAAGCCGCGTGTTATCCTCGGCGTACTGGTCCTCGCCCCGATCCGGGTCGGCGTCAGGGAAAGTCATCTCTTCGCCCTGATCGCGAAGCGTGGGAAACTCGCCCAGATTGCCTTGAATCGAGGCCTCTTCAATCACCGGCCGCTCGGCCTCGTGGGGATCGAGCGTTGGCGGATCATTTTCTTCAATCGCGACCAGTTCGCGCGCCTGATCCATAAAGCGGGCATGCCCGCCCTCCGGGCTGCCTGCGTCTGTCCACATGCGCACGGCCCGGGCCTCGATATGGCTTTCCAGAGTTTCGAATTCGTTGCGGTTCATGGCACACCTCACTTTCGCCATGACAACCCGTCCTGCGGACGAAGGTTCCTTGCAAAGGGCGGGGCACGTTTGCGGCGCAGGGAACGAACCTGCCGGTGAAAAGTTGGGTTAGAGACCCAAAAAACGGAACGATGCGATGGAACAGATCTGGGTGAGTTGCCGGAAGACGCCGTGTTAGATACCCGGCACCGGGCCTGCGGGCGGTTGTGACGATGACAGGTCTGACCGTCGCGACATGGAACATTCACAAGGGCGTCGGCGGGGACCGGCGGCGTGATCTGTTGCGCACAGCCTCGGTCATTGCCGAGATCACCCCCGATATCATGACCTTGCAAGAGGCCGACACCCGGTTCGGCACCCGGCGCGGCCTGCTGGACCTCAAGGCCATTGCGCGCGAGCAAGGGCTTGTCGCGGTGCCGATGCTTGGTCTGACGCAGGCGCATGGCTGGCACGGCAATGTGGTGTTGCTGCGCGATGCGGAGGTGGAGGCAACCGACTACATCGACCTGCCGGGGTTCGAGCCGCGCGGCGCGATGATCGTCGATCTGACCCATCAGGCAAAGCCGCTGCGGGTCATCGGCACGCATCTGGGGCTGCTGGTTGCATCGCGCAAAGCGCAGGTCCGGCATCTGCTGGCCTGTCTGGCCAAACGGCCCCCGCGGGCCACGCTTCTGATGGGCGATCTGAACGAATGGCGCGTTGACGGGGGCACGGCGCTGGCCCCGCTGCGCGCGGCATTTCCGGGCTGGGTGTCGGTGCCGAGTTTCCCCGCCCGCTATCCGCTGCTGCCGCTTGACCGGATCATGGCGACAGGTGGTGCAGGGTTGAGCACGGGGACAGTGCATGGCACAGAGGTGGCGCGGCGGGCCTCGGACCATCTGCCGGTCGTGGCCCGTCTGGAGCTTTGAACCATGCGAGATGCCGACCATAATCCTGTGGCGGGCCGATATGCGCCACCACTGAACCCGGAGATGCCAGATGTCTAGAATGCGCCGCGCTGGTCTGATCGGTGCCGTCATGGTCGTGTCGGTCGGGATTGCGATTGTGGTGCTGAACCTGTTGCCGGACCAGCGCGAATTGCGCGCCCCGGTGAAGGCGGAGCTTGGGGCCTCTGACCCCGATTTCCGGCGCAGCATGTCGGGGCTTTACGGGTCCAACCTGCTGGGCGGCAACCGGATCGACACGCTGGTGAATGGTGATCAGATCTTTCCCGCGATGCTGGACGCCATTCGCGGTGCCGAGGTCAGCATCAACTTTGAAACCTATATCTACTGGTCGGGCCGCGTGGCGCGCGACTTTGCGGCGGCGCTGGCGGAACGCGCGCAGGCGGGGGTCGAGGTGCGGGTTCTGCTCGATTGGGTAGGGTCGGCCCCGATGGAGGCCGATCTGATCACCCGGATGGAGGCCGCCGGGGTGCGGGTCGTGCGCTTTCGTCCGCCGCATTGGTATACGCTGGACCGGATCAACAACCGCACCCATCGCAAGTTTCTGATCGTCGACGGCCAGACCGGGTTTACCGGCGGGGTCGGGATCGGCGACGAATGGCTGGGCAATGCCCGCAACCCCGATGAATGGCGCGAAACGCATTACCGCGTCTCGGGCCCGGTGGTGGCGATGATGCAGGGGGCCTTCGTCTCCAACTGGGTGGAAGATACCGGCGAGGTTTTGCAGGCGCCCGCCTTTTTCCCGCCGATTGAACCCGCTGGGGACGCGGTGGCGCAACTGGTCATCAGCAGCACCGGCAGCCGGAATTACATTCACCTGATGCTGATGACGGCACTGGCCGCCGCTGAACAGCGTATCCGCATCGCGACCCCCTATTTCGTGCCCGATGACGTGGCCATTGCCCAGCTTCTGGCGGCCCGCGCCCGGGGGGTAGAGATTGATATTCTGGTGCCCGGCCCGCTGAACGACAATCAGGCCGTGCGCCATGCCTCGCGGGCATTCTGGGGGCCGCTTCTGGAATCGGGCATCCGGATTCACGAATACCAGCCGACGTTTTCACACGCCAAACTGCTTGTGGTGGACGAGGTGTTCACCTCGGTCGGGTCGACCAACTTTGACGAACGGTCCTTCCGGCTGAATGACGAAGCCAACCTGAATGTCTATGACACCGATTTTGCCCGCCGCGAATCCGCGGTGTTTGATGCCGACCTGACCGATGCGCGGCCCGTTTCCTTGGCCGAATGGCAGAACCGCCCCTTGCGCAAACGGATCGTGGACTGGGGCTGGAGCTGGCTGCGCACGCAGTTCTGACAAACGAAGCGGCAGCCGCGTCTTTGCGGGTCAGCGGGATGACCTCTGACTTAGGTTGCAGCCTTTTTGAACAGCAGCGACTGCAGCGTGTAGACCAGAATTGCGGCACCGATGGCCCCCATCCCCGCCACCCCCAGCAGCACGATCAGATCGACCGGCCCGCCAAGGTCGCGCAGGTGCGAGCTGGTCATCACCTGAACGAACAGCACGGCTGCCACCGCGCCAAACGGCATCGAAAGCTGCGCCAGCAGGAACTTGCGCCACGACACCGAGCGGTCGCGCACCAGCACGTAGATATACGCCAGCGTCACCAGCACCGCCGCTGCGACCATCGCCCAGAACAGGGCCCGGCCGAAGATTTCCTCGAACACCGCGATCAGGGTTCCGAATGTCAGCTCTTTCATGATGGTCCCCTTATGCCTTGCCGCGCAGCATCGCGTTATAGGTGGCTTTCAGCGCCACCTCTTTCATCAGCCAGCTGATCCACAGCTCTTCCAGCGGCGCGATGATGCCGGGGAAGGACGGGACCAGATTGTTATGATAGTCGAATTCCACCAGCATGGCGCGGCCGACCCGGGTGATCATCGGGCATGACGTATAGCCGTCATAAACCGCCGTGCCCTCGCGTCCCTCAATCGCGGCGATCAGATGATCCTCGACCACTGGCACCATCCATTTCACGCTCGCCGCCGTCTTGCCCTTGGGCACGCCCGCCACATCGCCGAGCGCGAAGATATCGGGATAGCGCAGGTGGCGCAGGGTTTTCATATCCACCTCGACCCAGCCCTGATCGGTCCACTTGTCGGCCCATGACAGGCCCGACTGGCGGATCACCTCGGGCGCGCGTTGCGGTGGGATGACGTGCAGGTAATCATAGGGCATCTCGACATCGGATTTGGTTTCCACCCCGGCATCGACCTTGGTTTCCACGAATGTGGCGCGTCTGCTGCCCGGATCGATGGATTTCAGCGTGCGGCCATAATAGGTGTTGAACCCACGGTCCTGAAACAGCATCCGCAGCTTTTCATGCACGATCGGCACGGAAAACAGCGCCTGCTGCGGGGCGGCGTAGTGGATTTCATATTTGCCGGTGCCCACGCCCCGGCTGGCGATGTCGTCGATCAGGAAGGTGTGTTTCAGGGGCGCGCCCGCGCATTTCATCTCGGTCCCCGGGCGGGTGAACAGACCCACGCCGCCCTGTTCGGTGAACCTGCGCGCCGCCTCCCAGGTTTTGGCGGCGTATTGCGGCCCGGCATACAGCGCGCCGATGCCGTTCTGGCCCACCATATCCAGCGAAAACCCGTCGATGGCGTCGTGGTCAAGCACCAGCCCCGGCGCGACGATCAGAAAGTCATAGGCCAGCGTTTGCCCGCCGGTCGTGGCCACGGTCTTGGTCAGCGGATCAATGGCGGCGGCGTTTTCGGAAACCAGCGTGATGCCATCCGGCAGCCAGTCGCGGGTCTGCGACACGGTATAGGAGGCAGGCTTCAACCCGGCCGCAACCAGCGACAGGCCCGGCTGATACAGATGCTCGGCCCGGGCGTCGATGATGGTGATCTGCGCGCCCTCCAGCCGGTCCACCAGCCGGTTGACCAGCGCCGTACCTGCGGCCCCTGCCCCGATGATGACGATGCGCGCCTTGGTGGCCACACGCGCGGCGCGCGCAGGCAGGCCAAGGCTGGCCGCAGCCAGCCCGGCCGCGCCAAGGCCCAGAAAGCCACGGCGGGACGTTGGAAGTCCGGTCAGGGTCATGGAATGCTCCTCCTCGAATATCCCGTGTCTTTGGCACATGTTTGCCGGTGCCGGGTTGATCTGGATCAAACATATTCCGATTTCAGATTATGTATTCCGCCCGGATACAGGCAAAACGCCCCGGATTTCACGCAAAGCCGGGGCAAGTCCTGCGCTCAGAAGCGCATCACAGTATCGACCCCGCGGAATCTGCACAGGCTAAGCCGCTAACCCGACCAGATTGAACGGCGCACTGCTGACCGTGCCCGACACCCTGCGCCGCAGCTGCGCCGGGGCGACCCGCGGCGGAGCAGCCGGAGACCGTCAGGGGCATGCGGTTGGTGGGCGACGCGGACCAGTGGCGGATGCGGGTCGGGAACTGGCGGATTGTTTACCGGATCGAGGATGGGCGGCTGCTGGTGCTGGTGGTGACGGTTGCCTCGAACACGGACTAGCACTGGAGGGGTTTATCGTTGCATGGGTAGGTGAAGATGAGCGCTGAAGCGCACTCTACGCTCAACTCCAAATTATTCGTGACTGGCCATTGGCTCAAGGATTTTCACCCTGATGTAATCAGTAAAATTAATTTCTAATCCTTTTGCCGTTGTTTTAAAATGGAAATGCCTCATCTCCCTTAGATCAAGAGTGCGATGAAGAAAAAAGTTATCGTTTGACCAAGGCCGAACAACCGTAAAAGTCACTCTTTGGGGCGCAAACTGACTCCAATCATTTTGGGCGCGATCAGCATCGATTGAATTTTTGTAAAACTTTGCCGGATCATTAATGACAAAGTTCCTGATGACAACGGAGAGGCCATCTAGGATGTGAAAGACCCCAATCTTGCTCTTGCCGCTTTCATCTGGTTGGTAAGCAACAATATTTCTAAAACTGTCAAATTTTTTTGATCCTCGTTGCGTGCACATAAGACCAATGTGTAGCCAAGATGGACCACAAGACCATCGTCTTCGTTGAAAGTCGTATAAATTTAACTGAAGATAGCCGCCCCAAGTCATCTTACCGGAAGCTGTCTCATCATAGCTTTGGAATGCGAGTGTCCCGTTTGCAGCACCGACAGCCCCAACCGCAGCTTCCGCGGGAAGCTGATACATTGCGTGGTGTTGACCAGACGCGCGCGTTCCATATCTTTTAAAAAGCTGTGCCAACTCTTCAGCACCGGAACCGATAGCAAAAATAGTTTCAAAAAGATCACTTGTCTTTGTTACTGCTTGACTACAGCACGCAGTGTTCAAGGCATTTTTTTCTGGAAATGGACAGGATGCAATCATGGAAACTACTGGTCCATTGCGAGCCCGATTATACTGATCCAGCACGTTCGCCACATACTGCATAGGCCGTTGATTTACCGGAATACCGTCAAGTCGCGGTACAATTTCACTAATAAACTCAAGAATTTTGGAAGAAGGGCCAGCGAAAGAGAAAATTTCACCTTTAGGACCAAGAAAATACTTCTGAAAAAGGCGATTTCTGTCAGATGCATCGCCAATATTATCTGAATTTATTGTTGCCGCAACCGTTGGAGTGGATAAATCATAACGATTTGTTGCAAGACAATCTGTTACATAAAATGGAACGCTCGAAAAAGCGTAAAGACACGCAGTCATTTTGATATAATTTGCCTTTCATCTTCCCACTCACCCATCCATCTTCAGCGCCGAAATAAACGCCTCCTGCGGAATCTCCACTTTCCCGAACTGACGCATCTTCTTCTTCCCGGCCTTCTGCTTGTCCAGCAGCTTGCGCTTCCGGGTCGCGTCGCCGCCGTAGCATTTCGCCGTCACGTCCTTGCGCATCGCGCTCAACGTCTCGCGCGCGATCACCCGCGCGCCAATCGCCGCCTGAATCGGGATCTTGAACATGTGCCGGGGGATCAGCTCTTTGAGCTTTTCCACCATCGCCCGGCCCCGCGCCTCGGCCCGGTCACGGTGGACCATCATCGACAGGGCGTCGACGGGTTCCTCGTTGACCAGAATCGACATCTTGACCAGAAAATCCTCCCGGTATTCCGAGATCACATAGTCAAAGCTGGCATAGCCCTTGGTCACCGATTTCAGCCGGTCGTAGAAGTCGAACACCACCTCGGCCAGCGGCAGATCGTAGACCACCATGGCGCGCGACCCGGCATAGGACAGATCCAGCTGAATGCCGCGCCGGTCCTGACAGAGTTTCAGAATATCGCCAAGGTAGTCATCGGGCACCATGATGGTGGCCTTGATGCGCGGCTCGGTGATGTGGTCAATATAGGTCAGGTCGGGCATATCGGCGGGGTTGTGCAGATCGCGGATCTCGCCATCCTTCATATGCAGCTTGAACACCACAGACGGGGCGGTGGTGATCAGGTCCAGATCATACTCCCGCTCCAGCCGGTCGCGGATGACCTCAAGGTGCAGCAGGCCCAGAAAGCCGCAGCGGAAGCCAAAACCAAGTGCGGCCGAGGTTTCCATTTCCGAGCTGAAAGACGCATCGTTCAGCTGCAATTTCTCAATCGCATCACGCAGATCCTCAAAATCCGCCGCGTCCACCGGGAAGAGGCCACAGAACACCACCGGCTGCGCGGGCTTGAAGCCCGGCAGCGGCGTCTCGCAGCCCTTTTTCTCCGACGTGATGGTGTCGCCGACGCGGGTATCGCGCACCTGCTTGATCGACCCGGTCCAGATCCCGATCTCGCCCGGCCCCAGCTCGTCAATATCCACCATCTGCGGTTTCAGCACCGCCAGCTTGTCCACACCGTAGACGGCATTGGTCTGCATCATCTTGATGCGGTCACCCTTGCGCACGACGCCATCGATGACGCGGATCATCACGACAACGCCCAGATAGGCATCGTACCAGCTGTCCACCAGCATCGCCTTCAACGGCGCATCGCGGTCGCCCTTGGGCGCGGGCAGGCGCGTCACAATCGCCTCCAGCACGTCCGGAATCCCCAGCCCCGACTTGGCGGAAATGTTGATGGCGTTTGACGCGTCCAGCCCGATCACATCCTCGATCTGCGCCTTCACCCGGTCAGGCTCCGCCGCAGGCAGGTCAATCTTGTTCAGCACCGGCACAATCTCATGCCCCGCATCCAGCGCCTGATAGACGTTGGCAAGCGTCTGCGCCTCCACCCCTTGGGAGGCATCCACCACCAGCAGCGAGCCTTCAACCGCGCGCATGGACCGCGACACTTCATAGGCAAAGTCCACATGCCCGGGGGTGTCGATCAGGTTCAGGATATAGGTCTTGCCATCCTTGGCCGGATATTCGATCCGCACCGTGTTGGCCTTGATCGTGATCCCGCGCTCACGCTCGATATCCATACTGTCGAGCATCTGCGCCTTCATATCGCGCGCAGCCACCGTGCCGGTCAATTGAATGAGCCGGTCGGCGAGGGTGGATTTTCCGTGGTCGATATGGGCCACGATCGAGAAATTGCGGATGAGGTCAAGCTGGGTCATGCGCGGCATATAGCTTGGAAATATGGGGCCGGGAAGAGGCATGCAGCACTTGCCGCCCCGCAGCGCCCGATTGCAGCCTTTGCGCCGGGGCAAAGCGGGTGATTCTGGCCCGGCCTGGCGACGGCAACGGCACCGGCCCCACCGCGCGGCGGGGCAGCGCGCCGCACCTCCCCCATCCTGGCGCCCGATCTGGTGTGCCACTCAAAGATTAACCGCAAGGGGCGCCCCGTCTCGGCAATCCACCGCCCAGCGGCAGCGCGGCATTGAAATTGGCCACACGAATCGGCATGATCGGTGGCAGAAAACGACCAGTGGCGGAGGGTCCTCCCCGTCCCCGGCAATGAGGCAGATGATCATGATGAAACCTGTGGCCCTGGCAGCCTGCGCTGCCGTTCTCCTTTCCCTGTCCACCACTTTCGCCCTTGCCGGACCGATTGAGCGCGCCTGCCTCAGTTCCGACCGCAAGGCGGCAAACCGCTCGGTCTGCGCCTGCGTGCAGCAGGTCGCCGACATGACCCTGCGCGGCGGCGACCAGCGCAAGGCGGCGGCGTTCTTCAAGGACCCTGACCGCGCCCAGAAGGTGCGCATGTCAAAGTCCGACAATGACAATGATTTCTGGCGCCGCTACAAAACCTTCGGCCAGCAGGCCGAGGCCTACTGCGCCCGCTGATCCGCCTGAAACCCCGTCAGCGATGACCCGCGCGCCTCATGGGGCGCGGGCACCGGCACAGCTGCCGCACCCCGCACACCGCCTGCCAGACCACCCCCCGCAAACGATGACCCGCACAGGGATCAGGCCAGCACGCGCCAGCCCGTTCATCTTGACAAAAATACTCAAATCCCGACAGAAAACACAAAAACCCGCCGCGCAATCCTGCGGGCGGGCTTATCGTGTCGCGTCAGAAAAAATCAGGCGCTGGCGGTGGCGCTGGCCTGAGCCTTTGCGATGTCTTTCTTGATCTTCAGCGCCGTCCCCGACAGCTCGACATCCTTGGCCTTGGCCAGAAACGCATCCAGACCACCACGGTGATCGACCGTGCGCAGGGCCGCGGCCGAGATCCGCAGCTTGAACGACTGGCCAAGCGTGTCCGAGATCAGGGTCACATCATTCAGGTTCGGCAAAAACCGGCGACGCGACTTGTTGTTCGCGTGGCTGATGGTGTTACCGGTCATCGGGCCAACGCCCGAGAGTTCGCAGACGCGCGACATCGTCGTAATCCTTCAAGTCAACGCCAGCAGGGCGTAAGGTGCAAAAACAACAAGGCCCGCGCAGGCGCGACCTCGAATTCGATGGCTGCGTTTACGCGCGATCGCCCCCCTCGTCAAGCGATTCACCCTTTTGCTGGCCAAGAATTGGGGCGCTGCCCCAAACCCCGGAGTATTTGCAAAAGCTGCAAGCCATAAGAGCACATCCCCGCCTTGCAGCTTTCCCAAATACTCCCCGCGCGGAGCGCAGATCCGAGGCGGTTGGCCGCAGGCCAGAGCCGAGACAAGAACAATGCGGCGCAGCCGCTCAACTGCTTCACGTCCCGCGCGGCTTGGCGCGCGCCGTGGGGTCGGCGGCGGTGGGGTCTTCGGGCCAGGGGTGGCGCGGGTACTGGCCGCGCATGTCGCGGCGCACCTCAGCGTAGCTGTTGGCCCAGAACCCGGGCAGATCCAGCGTCACCTGCACCGGCGCGCGGGCAGGTGACAGCAGGGTGATGCGCAGTGGCAATTGCCCCGGCCCGACCGTGGGGTGGCGGGTCACGCCGAACAACTCCTGCAGGCGCAGTTCAATCGCCGGGTGGTCGCCGTCATAATCGATGGGCACCTTGCGCCCCAGCGGCGTCTCGAAACTGCCCGGCACCTGCGCGTCGGTCTGCGCCATCCGGTCCCAGCCGACCAGCGCCCTGAGCGGCTCGGTCAGATCCAGCCCGCGCAGATCGGCTTCCGTGCGCTTGCCCGCAAGATGCGGCAGCAGCCAGTCCTCACCACTGGCCAGCAGGGCCGCATCGTCCAGCTCCGGCCAACCGTCGCCCCGCGCCAGCAGCAAGCGGGCACGCAACCGGCGGGCCGTCGCGGTCCATGGCAGGCCGATCTGGCGCAGCCCATCCACCGCAGCGCGCGCCAGTGCCTCGGGCGCGGCGTCAGGCCAGACGCGCTCCGTCAGCACCAGCGCGCCAAAGCGTTCCTGCCTGCGCGCCAGCACGCGGCCGTCGCGGCGCGACCATTCGCAGACCTCGGCCCATGCGATCTGATCCGCAAAAAGCGCCCGCACCTCCGCCTCAGAAATCGCCACCGCCTGCCGCACCTGCGCTTCGCGCGGGTCGCCGTCCAGATCGGTGGCGACAATCAGCCGCGCGCCCGACAGCGGCTGGCCCGCCGCCATCGCCGCGCCCTTGCCGCCCGACAGCACCCAGCGCGGCGCATCACCCGCACGGCGCAAGCCAATGCGATCAGGATAGGCGAGGGCTGCCATCTGCGCGGGCGACAAGTCCGGCACCCGCGCCTTTGGCACCAGACGCCCCAACCGGCGCGCCTCCACCCGGATACGCTCAATCGTCGCGCGGTGCGCCTCGGGCGGCGGCTTGTCTACCGCCTTCAACCGCGCCAGCAGGTCGGCCCCAGCCCCGCGCAACGGGTCGCGTTCCGCCAGCAGCGCCGCCAGCGGCGCGGCCCCCGGCCCCGCCATCACCAGCATATGTGCCAGCCGCGGGTGCAGCGGCAGCGCCGCAAGCGCGCGGCCATGTGCTGTGATCCCGCCGCCCGCCTCCAGCGCGCCCAAGCCCCGCAACAGCCCCTGCGCCTCGGCCAGCACGCCGGGGTGCGGCGGGGTCAGGAACGGCAGGTCCACTGCCCCCCACAGTGCCAGCTCCAGCGCCAGCAGCGTCAGGTCCGCCGCCTCGATCTCGGCGGGCGGAAACGCCGCCATCCCGCCCTCTTCGCCGCGCGTCCACAGCCGGTAGCACACCCCCGGTGCCACCCGCCCGGCCCGGCCCCGGCGCTGTTCCGCCTCGGCCTTCGTCACCCGTTCCGTCACCAGCCGCGACATGCCGGAGGCTGCGTCAAACCGCGCCCGCCGCGCGCGGCCCCCATCGACCACCACCCGCACCCCCGGAATGGTCAGCGAGGTTTCGGCAATCGACGTCGCCAGCACCAGCTTGCGCCCCGCAGCCGCGCCAAGGGCCGCCTGCTGCGCGGCAAACTCCATCGCCCCGAACAGCGGGCGGATGGTCAGGCCCGGCACGCCCTGCAGCTGCGCCTCAACCCGGCGGATCTCGCCTTCGCCCGGCAGAAAGGCCAGCACATCGCCCTCCGGCACCTCGTCCAGCGCCTGCCGGATCAGCCCCGCCACCGCCGCCTCGTACCGCATCGACGCATCGGGCGGGCGGGGCAGCCAGCGGGTTTCCACCTCGAACGCACGGCCCGCTGACGTGATCAGCGGCGCATCCCCCATCAGCGCCGCCACCGGGGCGGCGTCCAGCGTGGCCGACATCACCAGCAGTTGCAGGTCAGGCCGCAGCGCGCCCCGGATTTCCAGCACCAAAGCCAGCCCCAGATCGGCCTGCAAGGACCGTTCGTGAAATTCGTCAAAGATCACCAGCCCGATGCCCGGCAATTCGGCATCCGTCTGGATCATCCTTGTCAGGATGCCCTCGGTCACCACCTCGATCCGCGTCGCCGCACTCACCTTCGACTCGCCGCGAATGCGGTATCCCACCGTCTGGCCCAGCGCCTCACCCAAAGTCTCTGCCATCCGCGCCGCAGCCGCGCGGGTGGCCAACCGGCGCGGCTCCAGCATCAATATCCGTCCCGTCACCTGCGCCAGCAGCGCCAGCGGCACGCGGGTGGTCTTGCCCGCACCGGGCGGGGCCTGCAACACCGCCATGCCCCGCACCGCCATCGCGGCCTGCAGCTGGGGGATCACCTCATCAATGGGAAGGGGTGTGGGGGGAAGCGTATCTGACATAGGTCAGGGGTTAGGCCCAGTGGCGGCGCAGATCAAGGGGGCGGCGCACCCATGCCCCCGCCCCTTACTCGTCGCGGATCATCCGGGCCGGGCCGAACAGACTGTCCATCGACACCTCGGCCACCCGCAACCGGCCATCCGCCCCCGCCGTATAACGCAGCACAAAGGGAAACGTCGCCCGTTCCGCCAGATCCTGCGGCGGATAGCCGTCGATCCGGCGATAGACGCCCTGACAGGTCAGCCCGCCCTCCCCCGGCACGGGCTGCGACAGCGTCACCCGGCTGATGCGGTGCCCGTCGAACATCCGCAGATCCAGCCGGCAGGCCGTCTCGGGCACCACGTCGCGCAGCACGGCATAAAACCCGGTCAGCGGGTCCACCGCGCCGCGATGCTCTGCCGGGTCGACCAGCGGCGCATCGGGCCGGGATGCAGCGGCGCTGACCACGGTGGCCAGCCCGTCCTGAAACGTCAGCTCGGCCCCACGCCCCGCGCGCGCCCCTTCGCTTTGCGACGAATAGCGCTCCGGCACCAGTTCGCCGCCCCGGTCGCGGCCCTGCGCCCGCGTGGTCAGGCTGAACGACCGGAACAGCCCGGCCAGACCGGCCGATGCGGCATTCGAGGTCAGCGCATAGCCCGCGCCGTCATGGTTGGCGGCAAGCGTCATCCGCCCCGCCGTCAGCCCGCTGACGGTGATGGTATAGCGCGCCACGCTGGTGTCTTGCGCGGCCACCGGCACGGCAAGGCACAGGGCGGCGCACAGAGAGGCGCACCGGGCGGCAGATCCGGCAAGGACACTTGGGGCAAACATCACACGCTCCTTGAAACACCGGCCAGCCCGGCAAGACCAAGTAGACCGGCACCACCACACAGGCTGGCATAGACCCTGAGTATAGGGCATGAAAGGCAACAAGGAACGATCCGCAGCGCGCGCCGGGGCAAATTGTGCCGCAGACCGCGCCGGATCAAGCAGTTGTGACGGATGGGCATACCGATGGAGATGACCGAACTGGCCACGGCGGTGATCGCGGGCGACCGCAGGGCGCTGGCAAGGGCCATCACCCGGGTGGAAAGCGCGCGCGCCGATCACCGCACGCAGGCGGTGGATCTGGTGGCGCAAGCCCGCGCGGCCGGGCGGCAGGCCCTGCGCATCGGTCTGTCCGGCACGCCGGGGGTGGGCAAATCGACCTTTATCGAAGCCTTCGGCATGATGCTGGTGGCGCAGGGTCTGCGGGTGGCGGTGCTGGCGGTGGACCCAAGCTCGGCCCGGTCGGGCGGCTCCATCCTCGGCGACAAGACCCGGATGGAACGCCTCAGCCGCGAACCTGCCGCCTTTATCCGCCCTTCACCCAGTCAGGCGCAGATGGGCGGCGTGGCGCGGCGCACGCGCGAAGCGGTGGCGCTGTGCGAGGCGGCTGGTTTCGACGTGGTGCTGGTGGAAACCGTGGGCGTGGGCCAGTCCGAAACCGTGGTGGCCGAAATCTGCGACCTGTTCATCCTGCTCTTGGCCCCGGCGGGCGGTGATGAACTGCAGGGCGTCAAACGCGGCATCATGGAAATGGCCGACATGATTCTGGTCAACAAGGCCGATGGCGATCTGAAACCGGCCGCCATGCGCACCCGCGCCGATTACGCCGGTGCCCTGCACCTGCTGCGCCGCCGCCCGCAAGACCCCGAAGGCTTTCCCAAAGCCGTCTGCGTCTCGGCAGTGGAAAACGACGGGCTGGCCGAGGCATGGGCCGACATGCAATCGCTGGCCGGTTGGCGGCGCGACCACGGCCATTGGCACAGCCGCCGCGCCCATCAGGCCCGGCACTGGTTTGGCGAAGAGGTGCGGCGCGGCCTCTTGTCGGTGCTGGACCGCGAACCGGCCAAGGGCGCGATGGCCGCTTTCGGTGCCAGGGTCGAGGCGGGGGAGTTGTCGCCCGAGGCCGCTGCGGTGCAGATGCTGGCCCTGGTGGGCAGGCGCTGACGCCGTGGCGCCAACGTCATGACGTAAGCCATACGCAAACCAGACGCAAACCAGACGCAGAACAGACGTAAAACACACGCCGGATTTTACGGCCCGGACCCCAGCCCGCAGCCCTCTGACCCGACAAGCCATGCACAGGCTGCATATCGGCTTTGGCCAATCGGCGGATTGTGCACGCGCAGCATTACCCCCATGTTAGCGTCAACGGAAAGGGCGGATGGGCCGCCTTGTCCGATCCGAAGATGATGAAGAGGATAACGATCATGGCTTACACGAACACGCAAACGGTTGCTGGCTTTCAGGTCGGTGGATGGATGGGCGATGTTCTGGCCAAGTGGAATGTGGCCCGCGAACGTCGCGCGGTCTATCTGCAAACCCTGAACGAATTGTCGGCAATGTCCGACCGCGATCTGGCTGACATCAACGTCGCCCGCGTGTCGATCGAAGACATCGCACACGAAGCCGCCTACGGGAAATAATCCCCTATTTACGGCAACTTACCGATACGTCACGCAAGTGACTCCGGCCTCCTGAAGGCGCGCTCCTCCTCCCTGCGCCAACAGGCTTTGCGGCGAACCGGTCCTCCCCCGGTTCGCCGTTTTCTTTTGTGCGGCACCTGTCGCAGTGTGGCGCTGTTAGCGCTGACATAATCTGTGAAGCCTGCAGGGCTTTCCCCATCCCGCCCCCCGGTTTACGCAGTGCTGCGGACAAGGGAGCGTTCTGATGACCATGACAGAGGCAAAGCGGGCGCGTTGGGCGGTGGCGATGATGTTTGCCGCGGCGGGCTTTGTCATGGGGGCCTGGGCCCCGCAGATCCCGCTGCTGCTGCCGCGCCATCAGATCACCGAATTTACCCTTGGATTACTGATACTTGTGCTGGGTCTGGGCGCGGTTGGGGCCATGCTGTTCACCGGCCGGCTGATCGCGCGCTTCGGGTCCGTCGCGGTGCTGCGCGTCTTTGCGCTGTCCTCGGCGGTGGCCTTGCCGGTGGTGGTCTTTTCCCCGTCACTGCCCGTGCTGGTGCCCGCCATGGCGCTGCTGGGCGCGCTGATCGGCTGCATGGATGTCGCGATGAACGCCAACGCGGTCGAGGTCGAACGGCGGCTGGGCCGGGCGATCATGTCCTCCAGCCACGGGTTCTGGAGCCTTGGCGGATTTTTCGGTGGTTTTGCAGGGGCTTGGGTGATTTCACACTGGGGGGCCTATGTGCAGGCCGGGCTGGTCGCGCTGGTCACGGCAGCAGTGGTTCTGGCGGTGATGCCCTTCCTGCGGGGTGAGGCCCCTGCCCCGGTGGTCGCCGTCACGGGCGAAAAGACCGTGCTGCTGCCACGCGCAGCGGGGCTGTGGTTGCTGGGCGCACTGGCGCTGTTTTCGATGGTGCCCGAAGGCGCGGTGCTGGATTGGGCAGCGATCTATCTGCAAAAGGACCTCGGCTCGGATGTGTTCCGGTCCGGCCTTGGCTTTGCGGTGTTTGCTGGCGCGATGGCGATCATGCGCTTTGCCGGAGACTCTGTGCGCAACCGCTTTGGCGCGGTGCTGACGCTGCGGATCTCGGGTGTGCTGGCGGCTGCGGGGATGATGCTGGCGGCCGGGGCCCCCAGCGATACCCTTGCAATTGCTGCGTTTTTCATCACCGGGCTGGGGGTGGCGAACATGGTGCCAATCCTGTTTTCGGCTGCTGGAAACTACCCCGGCATCCCGTCCGGCACCGCGATTTCGGCGGTGACGATGGTGGGCTACGCGGGCATTCTGGTGGCCCCCGCCAGCATCGGCTTTGTCGCCGAAGCCATCGGCTTCCGCGTCACCTACGGGGTGCTGTCGCTGCTGCTGATCGTGGTCGCCCTGCTGGCAGGCCGCACCGCAGGGGCCGATGAGGTGCAGGCGGTGCCCGAACCTGCACCCCGCCGCGCGGCCTGAGCCCTCAGCCCCCCATATAGTCGCCCTTGCCCAAAGCCACCCCATTGTGGCGCAAAATGTTGTAGGCCGTTGTCAGGTGGAAGTGGAACTGCGGCATTGAATACAGGTTCAGGAAAGTCTCGCCGGTCATGGTCACATCCTGCCCGCGCATTTTCAGCGTGATTTTGCGGGTTTCCGCCCCGTCATAGCGGGCCGCGTCAAACCCGGCGATATAGCCGCGCGCCGCCACGATCCGGGCCTGCAACTCGGCAAAGCTGGTTTCGGTGTCGGGAAAGCTTTTCGGGTCCTCCCCCGCCAGCCGGGCGGCGGCGCGGGCGGCGAAATCGCAGGCCAGCTGCACCTGACGGACAAAGGGCAACATGTCGGGAAACAGGCGGAAGGTCAGCATCGCCTCGGGCTTGATGGCATGGTCGGTGCAATGCGCTTCAGCCTTGGTCAGAAGGCGCGACAGGTTGGCAAGAAAGCGGTCGTAGACGGCGATGGATCGGTGATGCATGAGGCATGTCCTTTTTTGGCTTGGGCTAGTGATCTGCCCAAGGCTGCAAGGGGTCAAGAGTGGTTGAAGCCGCGCCGCGATGCGATATGTGGGGGACATGACAGATGATCTTGCCAGCCGCGACCGCCTGCCGCCCGACCTTATGACCCTGCTGGCCGACTGGCCGCGCGAGCGGTGGTCTGATGTACCGGGGTTTGAAGGATTGTCGGCCTTCTGGCTGGACCGCCACCTTGGCTTTCGTGACCTGATGTCAGGCCTGCGGCTGGACGCCGAACACATGAGCGGCGGGCGGATCGACCCGCAGCGCTGGCAGGGCCGGTTGCTGCGCGGCGGCGAGCAGCTGGTGCAGGGGCTGATCGGGCATCATCAGGTTGAAGATGCAAGCTATTTCCCCGCCATGGTCAAGCTGGAGCCGCGCCTTGCGCGCGGGTTTGAGCTGCTGGACCGCGACCACCACGCGCTGGACGCGCTGCTCGATGGCTTTGTCGGCTCGGCCAACGATGCCCTGCAGGCGAGCGATCCGCGCGAGGCGGCGCTGGCGTTTCACACCAGCCTTGCGCCGTTCGAGCGTCAGCTGATCCGGCATCTGGAGGATGAGGAAGATCTGATCATCCCCGTCATCCTGAAACACCAGATGGGCTAGGCAGCGCGCTGATAGCCGTAGCGCGCCCTGACTGACGCCGCGCTTTGGTTCGGCGAGAGCATCGTGGCCGGTGTAGCTGTCAACCTGCACGATGCCCCCTCATCGCGTCAGGAAGCCGGGTTTTGGCCCAGCCTGGCCGTCATGCGTTGCGCGTCAGTTGACCTTTCGGGCGGCAAAGGGGGTCACGGTCCGGCATTGCAACCCCGCCAGCACCGCGTTTGCCGCCGCGTCTCCGGCGGTTGATGAGATGTTGTAGTCAAACACGCTTTTGCCGCGCACTTCGGTCGGGCTGACCAGCGACAAGGTCCAGATCACGCTGGCACCCGTTGCCCCGGAACTGTCTGCCAGAGAATGGTCCGCCACCACCCCGCGCCAGTTGCCCGAGCCGGTAACGCCGGACCAGCGCACCATGCCGGCAGCCTCGCTCATCAGCTTGTCGGGGTGAAAGCTGCCGTTCCAGTTGATCTGCCGGGTCTCACCGCTCAGGTTGGTGGGCGGCGTGTTTCCGGCCAGCATCGGGCAGGCCGAAGTATCGGTGGCCCCGGTGGTGATCTGCCAGCGACCATCTTCGGGCACCATCGGACCCGCCAGATAGACCGGGCACGACCCCGGCCCGCCGAACATCCGGTCAAGCTGCGCCGGGGTTTCGCTGCGCCAGCTGAAGCCGCCCGGTTCATCCACCAGCGTCAGCTCGCCCGCATTGTCGGGGATCTGGCCGGGCAATGTGGCAGCGATTTCTTGCAGCGTCATGGTAGAGATATAGCACATGCAGCCGCCGGGGGCGCAATCGGCGACCTGCACCCGCTCGGCCTGTGCCACCGGGGCAGAGGCGAGGACAAGCGCGGCACTCAGGGGAAAAAATCTGCGCATCGGACTGCTCCTATGGTTGGCCGGGCCGCAGACGGGCGCGAAACTCTTCGGGAGAAAGGGTGCCAAGGTCGATGGGGATGATGGTGCCGCCACCTGTGGCGGCAGGGGCCGCAGGCGACGCACCGCCGGGCACGACTTCGGCCACGCGGATCAGGTTCTGGTCGATCAGGCGCAGCACCCATGGCCCGGGCTTTTCCGGCACCTTCACCTCGACCTCAAGCGCGTCCGGTGTCACCCGGCTGCCGGTTTCAAGAATGGTGCGGTCGGGTTTGTCCGCACCGATGAAGCCTGCGGTGGCCTGCGGCGGTATCATCCCGCGCACCGACACCCGGACCATACCACCGGGAACAAGGTCGCCTTCCATCGTCAGCTCTGCCGGACCATCGCTGCCGCCCGAGGGCACCAGCACCGGCGGGCCACCGACATCAAGCTTTTCGCGTGCCAGAACCTGACCGCCCGCCAGATATTGCAGCTCATGCGGGCCGGAGGTGCCGTCCGGGATGCGCATCTCGCCGGTGACAACCTCATACAGGCTGGCCTCTGCCACCACCGCCCCGCCGGGGTCGACGATGGCCAGCCGGTCCGCCATCGCCATGCGCGCGCGGGGGGACACACTGTAGGGCCTGCGCACTGCCGGGTTGGGGTTGAAATGCCGCAGCTCCGGCACCGGGGATGTCGCCACCTCCACCTCGGTCAGGGCACGGAAACTGGTACTTTCGGTATCGAACACCGCCAGAAGATAGCGGCCCGGCGCATCTGGCATCCGAATCGAGGCGCGGAATTCATCCAGCCATGCGCCCTGATCCGGCAAAGCGTGGTCGGTGCCGCCGGCCAGCACCACCACCCGGTCGCTGCCGCGTTTGTCCTGCCCCCGGTTGATCTGCACCAGCACCTCTGCCCCGGCCAGATAGGGGCCACGGCCAACAAAACGCGCACCGTCATCGGGCTCGATGGCCATGCTGCCGACGCTTTCGCCCGCATCGCCCCCGAGCACCTCAAACACAGCGGTAGCGGCCAGCGTTCCGCCTGCATCCGTGATCCGCACCTCATAGCGGCCAGGTTGGTCAGGCACCGGCAGAACCTGATCCTGCGCGCGCAGCATGTGACCGGCGTCTTCGGAAAGCAGCGCCGGGCCATCGGGGGCATCGGCGCGGGTCATGGTGATCCTGCCCTGAAAGCCCGGCGGCCCGGTCAGCGTCACCGGGAAATAGCCGTCCGTCCCCGCAAAGACCGGCTCGGTCGGCAGGCTGATCGTCACGCCCTGCCCCGCCTCTGCCCCCGTCAGCCGCGTGTTGGCGGCGATGAAGGCGGCGGCAATCTGCGCCTCGGCAGAGGCGTTGGACCAATAGCACAGCGGCCCGGCTGCGGTGGGCAGGCAAGGGCCATATTCGGGCGGCCAGACCGCATTGCCCATCAGCATCAGCACATCGGTGCCATTGGTGAATTGCGCGGTCACCGCGCCGTCAACATGCTCCACCTGCCACATCATCCAGCCGCGCGGCACCTGTGCTTCCAGCCCGTGGTCAAAGTTCACCCGCTGGCAGATCGCCTCATCACAGCCCATGGACTGGGTGGCCGGGGCCGGAAGGCTGCCCTGCCGATCGCCCTCCGGGTCCGGGCCATACAACTGGTCCTGCAACGCCGCCAGCGAGGGCAGGGCCACAGCCTCCGGCCAGACCACCACCGGCAGGCTGTTCGGGCCGGAAACCATCGTGCCGGAGTAGCCGTCCCCATAGGGTGCCAGCGAGATCACGAAGGCTTCCGGCGACACGGCGGGCAGCTGAAACCGCACGAAGAGGGTGCCCTCCTCCTCGGTCGCACTGTCCAGTGCGGCAGAGTCCAGCGGGGCCTGCGGGCCGACCAGCATCGGGGTGGGGGTGAAGGTGCCGTCCCAGCCATTGGCATCGGCACGGGTGCGCAGGGTGATGCGCAGCATGTCCATCACTTCGGTCGCGGCTCCGGCAGGGGCGTCGCGCGGCGGCACCGCCAGCACCCGCCACGGGCCGTCCATCAACGTGCCGTGGTCTTCCTCGCCTCCGGCCTGAACCTGCCTCTGAACCTGAACCGTGAAGTCATTCACCTGTCCCGGAAAAATCTCGACCTCTGCCGACAGGTCCACTTCGCCCGGCGCAGTGGCCGTCACCCGCCAGCGGCCCGGCTCGAAGGTGCCGGAAATCACCGGCCCGCTGTCCGTCGGGGCCCATGCCTCGGGGGACATGTCGGGGTCGAGCGGCACCGCGTCCCATGTCACATCCGATTGGGGCACACCGGACGGCAGGCGGAAGGTGGCGGGCACGGCGGCAATATTGTCCTGCGCCGCCTCACCTTGCGTGGCAGCGGCGGCCTGCGCGGCCAGATCGCTGCTGGTGGTCAGGTCGGCATCGTCAAACGGGATGCCCACACCGAAGCGGCGGCCAAACATCACCTCGGTCCGTGACGGGTTCAGATAGCGCAGTTCATATTCACCGGGGTCGGATGGTGCCCGCAGACCGACAGACCCGCCTCTTGACAGCGAATAGGCCCAGTCATAGCGCTGATGTTCATTCACCGGCTGGTCGATGTCAGCAATCACGATTAGTTCGCCGACCTGTTCCGGCCCACGAAAAGTGATCGGTATTCTGCTTCCAGGTTCAACCGATCCAATGGGATCGAAGCCCATGGCGGGGGGCACCACCTCGACCGCCTGCCGTGCGGTGATCACGCCACCGGCTGCGCGGATGATCAGGTCATACATCCCCGGCTCCTTTGGCGCGGTGCGCGTCACCGGATTGCGCGGTACGCCACCCGACATCACGTTGATCGGGCCAAAACCGGGTGACGAGGGGGCCTGGTCTTCGCCCAATGGCACAAATCCCAGATAGTCTGTCGAGCCGGCCTCCCCCCGCCATGTGATGTTGTAGGTGAACCCCGCCTCGGCCTTGTCGCTGATATCAAACGCGGCCTCTGGCGGTGAGGGATCTGGCTCCACGACCGGCTCCGGTCCGGGCGCAGGTTGCACGGCACTCACCTGTTGCAGCGCATCCGCCAGTTCCGCGCCGGAATTGGTCTGGAACAGCATTCCCCCGGTCTGGTCGGTGATGCACGACAGCGCCTCTACTTCCAGCCGTGTCAGCCCGAACCCCACCACATGGGCGCGGATGTCGATGCCTTCGGCGGCCAGTTCGGCGGCCAGCGCGCAAGGATCGCCCGCGCAGGTTTCCAGCCCGTCGGTGACAAGGATGATATCCGCCGCCTCTGCCGTGGGGGGAATCTGGCTGCGCGCCATCCTCAGACTGTCGGTCAGCGGCGTCATGCCGCGCGGCATCAGCCCGCGCAGGCGGCTCTCCAGCGTGCCGGGGGCAGTCTGCCCCAGCGGTGCAATCACCTCGATATCACTGCAGTCGCCGCGCCGGTTGTGGCCATAGGCGATGACGGACAGCGGCACCGCGCCATCACGGCTGGCAAAGTAATCGCCCATCACATCACGCGCCACCTCGATCCGGGTCAGATCGCCCTCGACCCGGTTCCACATCGAGCCAGAAGCATCGAACACCAGCACCGACACACGCTCGGCCATGGCAGGGGTCGCCGGCAGCATCAGCGCAGCAATAACAGGGAGCAGTCGGATCATGAGGTCTTCTCCAGCAGGACAAAATCGCGTTCACCGCCGCAGGTCCGACGGCGGGTGCGCGATCGGCCTGATCCGCATCGCGATCAGACGCGGGTGAACATGGCGGACTGCGTCAGCAGCGATGCCAACCGTCTGACGCGGGAAACTGGCCGATGCCTGCAACGGTAGACCGCTGGCCCTTGCTGTGCCAATATAAGGAAATCCTTAGATTCAGAGGCATGATTGCTTGCAAAAATCACGGGTTGATGACTTTCTTGATGCCCTGACAGATGTCGGCGGTCCGGGCGGCAGGGCCTGCCCCCAAATGCTCTGGGATATGAGTGCGAGATTTTTTGCAGACAACGGCTTTGACAAGCTGATTTATATCGACGCCCAGCCCGGCACCCACACCGGCACCCACCCCGGGGACAAAAGCGGCGAGCTGACCATGCTGACAACACTGCAGCCAGAGTGGGTCATCCGCTATAGGGATTGCGGTTATGCGCAGATCGACCCGTTTTTCAGCATTTGTTGCACCAGCTTCACGCCGGTCAGTACGGGCGTTGCCTATGCAGACAGTCACAAAAAATGGCTGTCACAAGCGCAGATGACCCTGATCAGCGAAGCGGCTGAGTTCGGCATCAATGCCGGTTTTTCCTCAACGATCCGGCGGGCTGGGCCTCAAGGGGTTGCCGGATGGAATATCGGTTCCTCGTTGTCCAGGGCCGAAGTTGACGCCCTGCGTGCCGATCGCGGCCACATGCTCCGGCTGGCGGCGAGACATGCGCATGATGTGCTTCGCCGCGCGCATTTGGTCGCGCGCGCCAAATCGCTCTCCCCGCGCGAAACAGAGTGTCTTGCGCTTTTGGCACAGGGCCAGCGTACCAAGGACATCGCCCGCGCCCTCGACCTCAGCTCCGCAGCCGTGGAACTGTATCTGCGCAATGCCCGCAGCAAACTGGGTGCCACGACCCGCGAGCAAGCTGTCGCGATCGGCTTTGCACAAGGCCTGTTGTGAGCAGCTGTTGCCCTGCCTCCCTCAGCCAGCGCAGGGACAGGGATCGGCTTTCAACCGCTGTTAGCCTTCGATCCGGCGTCAGCCGATGCGAGTGAACCCGGGCGGGCACCGGCACGTCAGCCCGTCACAGCACCTTCTGAGGTATATCGATCCCGGCAAGGCCGGTGAAAACGGAAAGGTCAATCATGCTGTCTCCAGTCGTTTCGGGCTGTGCCGGTGTCAGCGCCCGACAATGCGGTTTGCAAGCGTTGCCAGCCGCGAGGTGCGCTGCCCGCCGCGCGCTGCCTCCCGCCGGTCGGCCAGATTGTACAGCCAGTACATGCCATGCACCCCAAGCCAGCGGAACGGCTCCACCTCCCATTTGCGGGGCTTTCGGTTTACCCAAGGCAGCGTGGTGCGCTCGGTGCCCTTGTCCAGCACCAGATCGGCCAAAGTCTGCCCCGACAGGTTCGACGTCGACACCCCAAGCCCGACGTAGCCCCCGGCCCAGCCGATGCCGGTCTTCGGATCAAGCCCCGCCGTGGTGCACCAGTCGCGCGGCACGCCCAGAACGCCACACCAAGCGTGGTCCAGTGCCAGCGCGCGGGTCTGGGGCAGCATCCGGTACAGAATGTCTTTCAGCTTTTCCACAGTTTCGGCCTGCGTCTCGCCATTGAAATCGGTCTTGGACCCGAACCGGTACGGCACCCCGCGCCCGCCCATCGCAATGCGGTTGTCCTGTGTGCGCTGCGCATAGCAATAGGCGTGCGACGCATCGCCGAACACTTCATATCCGGTCCAGCCCAGTTCCTCCCACATCGCTTCGGGCACGGGTTCTGTCACCACGATGGCGCTGTTGAGCGGTATCCATTCGCGCGCATTGCCCGGGATGCCATGGGTAAAGCCCTCGGTCGCCCGCACGATCCGATGCGCCGTCACCGTGCCGCAATGTGTGGTCACGCGGCCCTTGCTGATGCCGGTCACGGTGGTCTGTTCATAGATCGCAACCCCCTTTCGGGCGACGGCCTCGGCCAGACCGCGCACCAGCTTGGCGGGTTGCACGCGTGCGACACCCCCTGTCACCAATGCGCCCTGCACGTCCTTGACGCGGATGCGGGCGGCGGCCTCGGCGGCACCGATCAGATGGCTGCGCGACTCTGGCACATCCCATGCCATGTCATCGGCCTGTTCGGCGCGCAGCCGTTCCATCTGGGCGGGGGTGCAGGCAAAGGTCAGGCAATCGGTGCGCCTTATGTTGGCGTCAATGCCTTCCGCCTCGCAGACGCGGATCACCTCATCCACGGTGGCGCGCAGTTGCCGTTCAAAACCGATCACACCGTCGCGGGTGCCTGATGACAGATATTTCGAGCGGTTCCACGAAAACCCGCCGGAACACCAGCCGCCATTGCGCCCCGAGGCCCCAAACCCCGCAAACTCTTTCTCGACGATGGCAACCGACAGGCCGGGATTTGCAGCCTTGAGATAATAGGCGGTCCACAGCCCGGTAAACCCCGCCCCCACGATGCAGACATCAACATCGATATCGCCGGGCAGCGGTGCCCTGTATCCGGGCAGCCCGCCCATATCGGCAAACCAGAAAGACACATCGCCGTTCTTCATCGCGTTCCTCATCTTATCCTTCATGCCCCGCCGTCGAGCCATCATCAGCCAGAAGCGTGCCATCCTTTGGGTTCCAGGCCAAGTCGACCGTGCTGGCGATGGCAAAAGGCGTGTCCTGTGTGGGGGTGCGGGCGATGACATGGCTGCCATCAGTGAGTGTCACCTCGTATTTCATCGCTGATCCCGGATAGAGCATGAACCCGGCAATCAAGTTCAGCGTCTTGGTTTTGCCCGACCCCGAAGGGCCAAGGAAAGACATCAACTCACCCGGTTCAACCCGCAGAGTGAAAGTGGGAATCCCCCGGAAAGTTAGGGGCTGGGGAAGTAGAATTTTCCCATCAAGATGCACCATCGATGAGGCCCAGGACCACGCCCCGAAATGGCTTTGGACTTACACCAACGACCGCCCGAACATGGGTATCGGCGGCATCACACCCCAGAAACTGAAACTGGCCGCGTGAGTTCTACCAGTGCATCCCGTTAGAAATGGGGGGATTACCATAGCCCTTCAGGCCCCATGACGACAGCGCGCTATGGTGCAGCTGGGGGATGGCCAACGCGCGCACCGCTCCTTCGGGCAGGCGGCTCAGATGGCGACGGTCGGCCACGTCGCGGATCAGACAGGGCAGCAGAGCGCAGCGCCCCGGCGCGTCAGGCGGGGGCAAGCCATCGACGCGACTATCCGGGTGACCTCGATATTCTGCCGGTCGCCCAGAAGGTGCCACCATCGCGACTGGGTGCCGTATCGGCGCGGGGCCACCGTCGGTGCGAGGGCGGTCGTGACGTGATGTGCCTGGCTGTGCCGCGCCCGTGGCGATGCCGAAGGCGCGGAACCCGGACCGGGTCCGCAGGTTGTATCACAAGACAACGCTGCCAAAGTGCAATTGGAGGTCGCCATGTTCCGCCCCATGCTTACCAGTCAATTCTGGATCGACCTCTACGCCGAGATTTCGGAGGACAACATCTTCAACGGGGCGGCGGCGCTTGCCTACTATCTGACGCTGGCGATATTTCCTGCTTTCATCGTGATCATGGCGGTGATCCCCTATCTGCCGATCCAGAACGTCGATCAGGCCATCATGGAGCTTCTGCATACGACAATGCCGGGCGAAGCCGCAGTCCTTCTGGAAACGACCGTTGCAGAGGTCACGCAAGAGCAGCGCGGTGGTCTGCTGTCGGTCGGCATCCTGTTCACTTTGTGGACCGTGTCCACCGGGATGTATGCTGTCATGCAGCAACTCAACATCACCTATGATGTCGAAGAGGCCCGCAGCTTCATCAAGGCACGTGTCGTCGCACTCGTGCTCAGTGTTGCCTTCGTCGCGCTGGTGATCGGGGCGTTCACGCTGATCGTTCTCGGCGGTGTCATCGAGGGCTGGCTGTTCAACCGGGTCGGCGAGAACGGGATCATCGTGCTCGCATTCCGGGTGTTGCGCTGGGGTCTGATCGTATGTGCGCTGCTGCTGGGGTTCGCGATGGTCTATCGCTACGCGCCCAACGTCGAGCAGAAATTCCGGTTCATAACGCCGGGCGCAGTGGTGGGCGTTGTCACGCTGGTGCTGGCGTCGCTGGCCTTCACCCTCTACATCCAGAACTTCGGCGATTACAGCGCCACCTATGGCTCGATCGGTGCTGTCATCATTCTGATGCTCTGGCTCTATATTGCCGGGCTCGTGATCCTGTTCGGATCAGAAATCAACGCTCTGATCGAACACTACGATCCCGATGGCAAGCGCAAGGGCGAGAAGCAAAGCCACGGAAAGGCGGGCGGCCCCCTGCACGAATGAACCGATGTTGCCGGGAGGGTGGCGCGGAGCGGGACCCGACGCGGTGCCGTGCCTTACGCCGCGCCTGCGGCTTGTGGCAGCGAAAACCAGCAGCCCGAAGGCGGCAGACGGCCGACGCGCAGCGGGCAGCCATAGGCGCGCTCCAGCGCGGCGTCGGTCAGAACGTCCGCCATCGGCCCTTGCCCGGTCATGTGCCCCTGATCCATCAGCCAGACCCGGTCGGCGGCCATGGCCGTCAGGTTCAGGTCATGCAGCACCGTCACCACACCGCCGCCCCGCCCGGCAAAGTCGCGCATCAGGCGGACCACGCCCAGCTGATGCGCAATATCCAGACTTGCCACGGGTTCATCCAGAAAAAGCCAGCGCGGCACGCCGTCCACCACAGGCTCCCAGACCTGCACCAGCACGCGGGCCAGCTGCACGCGGGCCTGCTGGCCGCCCGACAGCTCCTGATACAGCCGGGGGGCAAACCCCGCCATATCGACCGCTGCCAAAGCGCGCGGCACCAGATCGGCCCGCCCGGCATGGGGGGCTGCGGTCAGGCCCAGCCGCACGACCTCTGCCACTGTGAACGGAAACGCCAGCGCCGAGGCCTGGGGCAGCACGCCGCGCACGGCGGCCAGCTCCCATGCCCGCAGCCGCGCGCAATCGCGCCCGTTCAGGCTGACCTGCCCTGAAAAACCCACATCGCCGGTCAGCGCGCGCAGCAGCGTGGTCTTGCCAGAGCCGTTCGGGCCGACGATGACCGTCACCTCACCCGGCCGCGCCTCGGCGCTGATGCCGTGCAGGACAGGGCTTTTGCCCAAGGACACCCGGATATCTTTTGCAATCAGCATTTACAGATCCACCAACCCGCGACGGCGCAACAAAATCCACAGGAACACCGGCGCGCCCAGTGTGGCGGTGACGATGCCGATCGGCAGTTCCGCAGGCGCAATGATGCTGCGCGCGATCAGGTCGGCCAGCAGCAGCAGCGTGGCCCCGGCCAGACCGGCGTTGACCAGCAAAAACCGATGGTCCGGCCCGGTTGCCAGCCGCAACAGATGCGGCACCACAATGCCGATAAAGCCGATGCCGCCCGACACCGCCACCGCCGCCCCGGTCGCCGCGGCCACGGTCAGGATTGCCACCGCCTTGACCCGTTGCACCGGCAGGCCGATGTGATGCGCCGCCGCCTCTCCCAGTGCCAGACCATTCAGCCCGCGCGCCAGAAAGGGCGCGGCCACCAGCGCCAGCGCCATCACCGGACCTGCCGCCAGCAGCTTGGGCCAGCTTGCCCCGCCAAGGCTACCCAACCCCCAGAACGTCAGATCCCGCAACTGCCGGTCATCGGCGATATAGACCAGCACCCCGGTCGCCGCCCCCGCCAGTGCCCCCAGCGCAATGCCCGCCAGCAGCATGGTCGCCACCGAGGTGCGCCCCGCCCGTGTGGCCACCCGGTACAGCAGCAGCGTCGATACCCAGCCGCCAAGGAATGCTGCGAACGGCACCAGATGGTAGCCCACCGCCTGCGTGATCCACAGCGGTGCCAGACCGCCCAGCACGATGGCCAGAACCGCCCCCAGACCGGCCCCGGCCCCGACGCCCACCAGCCCCGGATCGGCCAGCGGGTTGCGGAACAGGCCCTGCATCACCGCGCCCGCCACTGCCAGTGACGCCCCGACCAGCACGCCGGTCAGCATCCGGGGCAACCGGATTTCCCACAGGATCAGCCGGTCACGGTCCGGCATGGCCTCACCAGATACCAAAGCGTCCACCAGCGACCCGAGGGAAACCCCCGACGCCCCGTGCGACAGGCTGAGGCCAGCGGTCAGCAGCAGCGCCACCGACAGTGCCAGCATCGTCACCCGCGCCTGTGCGTCGCGGTCACCCAAGGGGTGCGCCGCATCCAGTGCCACCATCATCCACGCCCCAAAGTGAGGGCATCGCGCAGGGCCGCGTTCAACTCCAGCGCGGCAGCGCCGGTCCTTGGGCCAAAGCCCAGCAGATACAGACCGTCCATCCGCACCACCCGCGCCCGTTGCCCGGCCGGGGTCAGCGCCAAAGCAGGATGCGCCACCAGTTCCGCCGCCGCCAGTGCCATTTCGCCGCCGCGATCCATCGCCAGAATGACATCGGGGGCTGCCGCGATGGCCGCCTCATCCGTCAGGGGTTTATAACCGGAAAAGCCGTCAACCGCATTGACCCCGCCCGCCAGCGCAATCATCGCCGCCGCCGAAGTGTCGCTGCCTGCTGCCAGAATGCGCCCGCCCTGCAGCGACAGTACGAACAGCACCCGAGGCCGCGCGGGCATTGAGGCCGCTGCGGCGGCGGCCGCGTCCAGATCAGCTTGCGTCCGCGCTGCCAGTTCCGCACCCAGCCCGGGCACCCCAAGCGCCTCTGCCGCCAGCGCGATCTTGGCCAGCACATCCGCCGGGGTCTGCGCCTCGGGCAGGGTCACCAGCGGCACCCCGGCGCGGGTCAGCAGCTCGATGGTTTCCGGCGGACCGGCATCATGTTCGGCCAGAATAAGGTCCGGCTCCATCGCGATCAGGTTTTCAGGTGACAACCGCCGCACATAGCCAATGTCGGGCAGGACCAGCACCGCTTCGGGGAAGGTTGATGTGGTATCCCGCGCGATCAGGCGGTCGCCCTGCCCCAGCGCAAACACGATTTCCGCCGCAGACCCGCCCGCCGCGATCACGCGGCGCGGGCCCTCTTCGGCGCGGGCAAAGGTGGACAGGGCCAGCAGCAGAACCAGACCTGTCAGCCCGGCATGAAGCCCGCCGACAGACAAGACCCGCGCGCGTCTCATGCCATCACCTCTGCCGCCAGACCTGCCGTCATCCGGTCCCAGCCAGAGGTGTCGGTGTCCGCCTCGGCCCGCTTGCCGAACATCTGCAGGATCAGCCGGCCCGCCGCATCAAACGCCTCGACCGAAACGGCCGGGCCGCGTTTGGTGGGTTTGGTCACCAGCCAGACCTCGGCAATATGGTCGGCGCGCAGGTGCAGGTTGAACCGCGGGTCGAGCACGTTCTGCCATGGGCCCATCGGCTCTACCCGGTGGACCGGGCCGGAATGGATCTGGATGCAGCCTTCATTGCCGACAAAGATCATGATCTTCAGCTTGTCCTCGGCTGACCGTTCCAGCGCCCATGACACCGCCTCAACCGGCAGTTGCCGCGCGAAATCGGGGCCGACGGCGCGGTTCGCCCCCAGCCGGTTCATCTTCAGCTTGCGCACCATCGCCAGAAACTGATGCGTATCCGTCATCTGCGCCCATTCGCTGCGCAGGGCATCAATCTTGTCTTCGGCAATGCGCGCCGCGTCCGGCGCGGCGCGGGCAGTGATCTCGAACGGCGCATCCACCGGCAGGGCCAGATCGGCCACCGCAGCCTCAAAGGCCGCGATGTCGGACTCGGCGCCCAGATGCACCTTGTGCACCGCATCGCCCGCCGCATCGAACACCTGAATGCTGCGCTTCACGCCCTGTTCCGTCTCGCGCTGAATCGCAAAGCCATGCACCCAGTGCCGCGGGAAAATCCGCAGATCAATCTCGTCACCCAGCACCATCGACGCATGGGCACCGGAGTGGAAATTCTTGTAGACCCCGCGCCGTTCATGCACCGCGCTTTCGTTGCGGGTCAGCGCCATCACATCCCCCATCTGGCAGATATGCGGCAACAGACGCGCCGGATCGGCGATGATCCGGGTGGCAGCGGCACCCGCCTCGGCGGCAACCAGATGGGCCTCTGACAGGCCGATAGCGGCGGCAAGATCACGCTCGCGCAGCTTTGGGTGTTCGGTGCGGGCATGGGTGATCCGTTCGATCACATCGGGGGAAAGCAGCATTGGGGTCATCCTTGGACATGGGGCTTTGACGCGGGTTCTTTGACGCGGGGGCAGTCGCATGTCTGGCGGGGGTAAGACCCCAGGGCTGGATGGCGCGGCGCAATACTTGACGGATTTACTCTGGCAATCTAGAAGCCGAGTCGAACGGGGTCAAGAGCGATCCCGCAGGGTGCCAGCGTTCCGCCAGCCGACCATAACCGTCGCGACCAAGGGGACACTGAATGCAACCGCAAAAGCCGGGGCAAGCCATCATTCCGGGCCTCGCCCGCCTGCTGACCACCGCCGCCATCATCGCCATCGCCGCTCCGGCCACTGCACAGGATGCAGCGGGCGGCGGCACGTTTCTGGGCCGCCTGATTCTG
Source organism: Pseudotabrizicola sp. (assembly GCF_030656345.1). GTDB lineage: Bacteria > Pseudomonadota > Alphaproteobacteria > Rhodobacterales > Rhodobacteraceae > Pseudotabrizicola. Next base: position 80,394 of record NZ_JAUSNR010000026.1, read on the forward strand.
GGTGCGGGGCAACAAAAAGTGGCGATCGACACGCCGCAAGCTGTCACCGCAGTGGAACAGGAAGACATCGACCGCGAACAGCCCGCCACCATCGGCCAGATGTTCCGCAACGTGCCGGGGGTACAGACCGCAGGGTCCGACCGCCCGCTTGGCACCGCCTTCAACATCCGCGGCATCGGCACCACCGAACAGACCGCGAGCGAGGCGCGCATCATCGTCAACGTCGACGGCGTGCCGAAGTTCTACGAGCAGTACCGCATGGGGTCGTTCTTCACCGACCCCGAACTCTACCGCCGGGTCGAGGTGCTTCGCGGGCCGGGGTCTGCGGTGCTGTATGGGTCAGGGGCCATCGGCGGCACGGTGAATTTTGAAACCAAGGATGCATCCGATTTCATCCCCGAAGGCAAGACCGGGGCGGCGCGGCTGAAATTCGGCTATGACAGCAACGGCGACGGGATGACTGTCTCTGGCATTCTGGCCACGCGCCCTGCGCCGGGGGCAGAGTTTCTGGCATTTTTGGGCTACCGCACATCAAACGATTACAAGGATGGTGCCGGCAACACCCTGCGCGGCACGGAAAGTTCGTCGCCATCCGCGTTGGTCAAGGGCAAATTCCGTCTGGGCGAGACGCAGACCCTGCAGCTCTCGATGCAGCGGTTCGAGTCCGACAATGACAACGCCACCCTGTCGCAGACCGGGGGCGGCAATGCCATCGCCGATGCCTTCGGCATCGTCAGCCGTGACGTCGCCGACACTACCCTCAGCGCCAAATGGGAGGCCACCACCGATCTGGCCTGGCTGAACCCATCGGTTCAACTGTCCTGGTCTGACACCCGCGTGGTGCAACGCGACGCCCGCGACCTGACCGGGGCGCCGCAGGTCTGTCTGCCGACACTGTCCAACCAGAACGTGTTCTGTGACGTCGATTACGCCTATCGCACCGCGATGCTGAAGGTTGAAAACACCACCTCCATGCAAGGGGCCGGGTGGGAGAATTTCCTGACCTTCGGGCTGCAGGCCACCGACCAGAAGCGCATCGCCGACAGCGCAGGCCCGATGGGCTTTCACCCCGCAGGCACCGACCGCAAGATCGGGGTCTATGCGCAATCAGAACTGGTGCTGAGCGACCGCCTGACCCTGATCGCCGGTGCCCGGGCTGACTTTGGAGACCGCAAGGCACATCCATCGGTGCCCGGTGGGGAACAGGTCAAGGACGAGGCAACAGCCCTGACCTTTGCCGCCCTGTACAAGGTCACCGAGGACCTGTCGGTCTTCGGCTCGGTCTCGCGGACCGAACGCCTGCCGACACTGGACGAGCTGTATTCCTATTCTGCCACCAAGAACCCGGCGCTTAATCTAAACAAGGAACAGGCCACCAACCTTGAACTTGGCCTGTCATGGACCCGGCAGGGCCTGTTTGCCGCAGATGACAGTCTGCAGATCAAGGCCACACTGTTCCACAACAACATTGACGACCTGATCACCACCACCGCCACCACCGACACGGTGTTCCACCGCAATATTGCCCGGGCCAAATTCCAGGGTGCCGAGATCGAGGCGGGGTATGAGGCAGAGCGCATCTTTGGTCGGCTTGCCTATTCCCATGTGTCGGGCAAGGACCGCGATTATGGCTATACCATTGCCACCACTCCGGCAGATCAGCTGGCGCTGACCCTTGGGGGCCGCGTTCCGGATCGCGGCATCGAATACGGCTGGCGCGGTACTTTCGTTGACGGCATCACAACCTCCAGCCGCAACGTCACCACCGGCGCGATCACGTTCACAAATTATGGCGGTTACGCCACGCATGACCTGTTCGTGTCATTCAAACCGCAATCGGGCGCGCTGGATGGCTTTGACGTGCAGCTCGCGGTGGAAAATGTGTTGGACCGGGATTTCCGCAACAACCTGTCGGCAGACCGCGGGCGCGGGCGGACCTTCAAGGTCAGCGTCGCCAAGGCGCTGACATGGTGATCCGGCTGACGTTTGCGGCGATGGCTTTTGCCATCGCCGCAGGCACCGCACAGGCGCAGGATCGGGCGCAGGCGCAGGGCTTGCAGATCAGCCTCAACACGCTGGACCCGCAACCAGAGGCCTGCCGACTGACCTTTGTGGCCGACAACAAGACCGAAGCCGAAATCACCCGACTGGTGATCGAGGCGGTTTTGTTCACAAAGGCCGGTCAGGTCGCGCAGTTCACCCTGTTCGACTTTGCCGCCCTGCCCATGGGGCGGCAAAGGGTGCGTCAGTTCGATGTGGCCGGGCTGGCCTGTGACGATCTGGGACAGGTGCTGCTGAACGGGGTGTCGGCCTGTGACGGCGCAGACCCCGCAGCCTGCGCCGCAGCGCTGAGCCCCGCAAGCACCGTAGAAGGTATAGAGGTGGCAGGATGATTCATCTGACAGACGCCCGCGATGCCCTGCGCGGTCTGATCGAACTGGGCGGGCCGGTGGTGGCGCTTATCCTTGCGCTGTCGGTGCTGGCAGGCGCGGTTGTGCTGTGGAAACTGTGGCAGTTCCGCGCCGCAGGCGTCGGGCGGCACACCGGGCTGGAGGCGGCCATCGCCGCCCATGATGCCGGCCAGAACAGCCGCGCCCGGGCGCTGGCCGAAGCCGCGCCCAGCCATCTGGCCCCGCTGCTGGCCGAGGCGTTGCAGGCGCAAAGCGAGGGTGCGCGCGACCGCCTGTACACGCTGGCCGAAGACCGGCTGGCGCGGCTGGAATCCGGCTTTCGCCTGCTGGACACCGTGGCGCAAATTGCCCCCCTGCTGGGGCTGTTCGGCACCGTTCTGGGCATGATCGACGCCTTCCGCGCGATGCAGGGTGCGGGCGCGGCGGTGGACCCGTCTGTTCTGGCCGGTGGCATCTGGGTGGCGCTGATGACCACAGCCGCCGGTCTGGCCGTGGCGATGCCGGTCTCGGCGCTGCTGTCCTGGCTCGAATCGCGCATGGCGTCCGAGCGGCGGATGGCGGGCGCCGTGATCGAGGCGGCCCTGTGCCCCGGCATGGTCGCCATGGTGAAACCCGCTGTGCAGACGGACGGGGCCTATGTCCCGGCTTAGGAAAACCACGCGGCGGCGGGCGTTGTCGATGACCTCTCTTATCGACGTGATCTTCCTTTTGCTGTTGTTTTTCATGCTGTCTTCAACCTTTACCCGCTTTGGCGATCTGCCGCTGACCACCGCCTCCGGCGGGGCGGCGGCGCAGGCCGAGGCGCCCACATTCCTGCGTCTGATGCCCGACAGCCTGACGCTGGACACCAACGCGCTTGACCTTGCCTCGGTGCCCGCAGCCCTGCTGGCGCGCGCGCCGGTTCTGGTGATCGTGGCCCCGACCGAAGGGGTGACGGCCCAGCGGCTGGTCGATGCGCTAAGCGTTCTGCGCGAGTTGCCGGGGGTAACCCTGCGCGTGATCGGAGGATAGCCATGCGCCTTGCCGCCCTGCCCCGCCGCCCTTCGGAACCCACGATCACGCTGATCAATGTGGTGTTCCTGATGCTGATCTTCTTTCTGGTGGCCGGACAGGTCACCGCCCCGGTTGACCGCGACATCCAGCTGATCGACGCCGATGCTCTGGCCACCCGTGCCCCCGACGATGCCCTGGCCGTGCGCAGTGATGGCACGACCCTGTGGCGGGGTGAGGTGATCACGCCCGAAGAATTTGCCGCCGCCCGCATCGCTGATGGGGCCGAGGGTCTGCGCCTTGTGCCCGCCCGCGACCTGCCCGCACAGGATCTGTTGCGCATCGCCAATGCGCTGCGCATGGCGGGTGCGGCCGAAGTCCGGCTGGTGACTGACAGGTCAGCGCCATGAAGCACCCCCGCCTGCCGTTTGTGATCGCCCTCGCCCTGTCGGGTGCGCTGCACGCCGCCGCCGCCATCGCCATCGCCCCGCAGCCAGATGAATTTGCGGTCGAAGGCGGGGGGGCGGCAACTGTCGCCCTGCTGGGTGAGGCGTTTGAGGATCTGGCCCAAGGTGCCACGCCGGTTGCCGCGACCGAGGCGCCGCCCGCGCCACCGCTGGGCGCCGTGCCGGTGACGACACAAGTGGCCGCCACCGCCCCGCCGCTGACCGCAACCCCGGCCCCGCCGCTGTTGCTGCCGCCGTCCGAGACGGCGGATCTGGCCGCCATGCCACCCGTGGACAATGCGCCCGCAGTGCAGCCCGAACTGGCCCCACAGGTGCCTGCTGCCTTGGCGGCAGCCGCTGTCGCGGCCCCGCCAGAACTCGCAACCCCGGTCGAAACCGCATCATCGGCCCCCGATACCTCCCCCCGCCCACCCGCGCGCGCCGAGGCCCCCGCAAAGCCAGTCGAAAAACGCGCAGTGGCGCAATCTACGCCGGTCCCGGCGGGCAATGCCGACCGCAATGCCCGCAAGGGCGCACAGATGGGGCAGGAAAAAGCCGCCGCTGCCGCCGCCACTGGCGGATCGGGGGCGCAGACCGCGCAGGCTGGCAATGCTGCGCGCTCCAGCTATCCCGGTCTGGTGTTGCGCAAGATCGAACGGACACGCAAGGCCGCCACACAGGCGCGCGGCACCGTGGTGGTGGTGTTCCGCGTGGCACCCTCTGGCGGTCTGGCCTCGGCGCGGGTGGCAAAATCCACCGGCGATGCGTCGCTGGAACGCGCGGCCCTTGACCACATCCGCCGCGCAGCACCCTTCCCGGCACCGCCTGCCGGGGCCGAAACCGATTTCCGGTTCGAGTTTGTAGGGCGGCGGTAAGCTGGCGCGTCATCGGCCAGAGCGCTTCAGTCTGGTTGTCAGCTGTGCAAAAGACTGGCGAAAGTAAAAGACTCGGGATTGACTTTCCCGATCAAAACGCTCACCTATTCAGCCTCTGGCCATCGGCCTGATCCCACAGCTGCCAGGCCCGCCCGCAATGCAAGACACACCGACGCCCCCAACCCTTCCACTGGATCACGCCCCTGCGCATGAGGCGATGGCGCTGACCAAGGGCGGACAGGTTGCGCATATTGTTCTGGACGGGCAGGTGTATACCTTGCGGATCACCCGTGCGGGTAAGCTGATTCTGACCAAATGACCCCAGCCAAAGGGCCCGCCTGCCCTGCAAGGATCTTATGACCAGACTTCCCTCTCCCTGCATCAGCGTCTGCAAATTCAAGCGCGAGGGCCATTGCATCGGCTGCTCGATGACGAAGGATCAGAAAGACCTGTTCAAGAAGCTTAAGAAAGAGAAACACCAGCAGGCCTTTATCGACATGCTGGTGCATCAGCAGAATGATCTTGGACGCTATCGCCACTGGGCACCGGCCTACGTAAAGCGGTGCGAAAAGCGGGATGTCAAAAGCCCGCTTTAAGCCGGCACGCGTCAGCGCAGATGGGCGCGCAGCATCCATGCGAATTTCTCATGGGTCCGGGCGCGACCGATGGCCAGATCCTGCGTCAGCAGATCACCATTTTCCTCGGCCACCGCAGATATGCCCGCCATCGTCGCAGCAAGCGTTTCCTGTGCTGCCAGAAGCGTGGAAACCATGGCTTCCGCCTTGGCATGGCCGTCATGTTCAGCGATCTTTGACCGCTTCAGCATCGCCGACAACTGGCCTTCGGCATGGCCATCAAGTGCCTTGATCCGTTCGGCAAGATCGTCCTGAGCGACGAAATGATCTTCATACATGGTCTGGAACAGCGCGTGCAGCGGACCAAAGCCCATGCCGGCCACGTTCCAATGGAAATTCTGCGCCAGCATCGTGGCGACAGCCGTTTCGGCGACGCCTTGATTAAGCGCTTCACACACGGCTTCGCGCGCGGATGGGCTGATTTGGGCTGAAGCTTGCGCCATGCCTGACCTCCTGAAAAATACGTTCGGAATTCTGGGGCGGGACTGGCTTGCACGTCGGCTGGCTACCCGCAACCACAAGATAGGGGCAATGGCGGGTACGGGCAACCCCTTTTAGAATAATTCTAAATCCGACAAAATCAGTCAGTCACATCTGCGCCTGACGCTGCGCAAGCTGTGCGGCCAGCCAGCCGATCTGCCGCCGGGCATGGCGTGGCAGGCGCGACGCCAGCAAAAACCGCATGCTGGCCTCATCCCCGCGCTGCGCAGCACCCAACAGGCTGGCGATCCATGCCTCATCAAACGACAGCTCTGCCGCGCCCGGCTGATGCAGCACCGGAACCCTGCCCAGAACCACGGCCAGCCCGCGCAACAGCGCTTCAGCATAGCTGCGGGCCGCGACGCCGGAATCGGTCGACAGCATCGCGCAGGCCCGGAACAGATCCAGCCGCGCCCCGGCCTGACAGCGGGGTGCCAATCGCCGCAATGCGGCAACGGGGGCCGGAATATCAGCGATGGGGCGGGGATAAGAACGCGTCTGCGCGATTGCCTGCATGGGGACTGCTCCATTAACCTGACTGTTATAGTCGGGTATGGAGCAAAGGTCCAGAACAGATGCGTGGCGCGCGCGCGACTTGCGTCTGGACCCGGAGCGGGCCTGCCGTCACTCTGGACTCGTCGGGCAACGGGAAGGGTTCTTCATGACAGCAACACGCGATGAGCTTTTCTCGGCGTTCGGACTGCGCCTGCCGGTTCCACCGCTTGCGGGTCGTAAGACGGCCACCGTGAGTGAAGATGCGACCTGCCATGCCGAAGAACTGGCGCTGAGCAGCGGCGGCGAGAGCATCCGCGCCTTCTGGTGCCGCCCGCGTGACAACACTGCCCCCCTGCCCGCGGTCCTGATCCTGCACGCCCATGGCAACCGCTATGACATCGGTGCCGCCGAGGTGATTCAAGGCCGCCCCGCCCTGTTCGCGCCGACCGGCCGGGCACTGGCCGCGCGCGGGATTGCGTCGCTGTGCCTTGACATGCCGTGCTTTGGCAGCCGCGCCGGGCAAGGCGAAAGTGCCGCGACCAAGGCGCTGTTGTGGGAAGGCCGCTCGCTTGCCGGGCAGATGCTGGCCGAGAACATCGCGGCGCTGGACTGGCTGCGCCTGCAGCCAGAGGTCGATCCCGACCGGATCGGGGTGTTCGGCCTGTCGATGGGGGCCACGCTGGCCTATTGGCTGGGGGCGCTGGACCCGCGCCTGCGCGCAGTGGCGCATGAATGCTGCTTTGCCGATTTCCGCGCCCTGATCGCCCTTGGCAAGCACGATCTGCACGGGATTTACCTGACTGTGCCGGGGTTACTTGCGCGGGCGTCAAACGGACAGATTGCCGGGATGATCGCGCCACGCGCGCAGTTTATCGGTCTGGGCGATCTGGACCCGCTGACGCCGCCTGCCGCCGCCGATGTGGCGTTGAAAGAGGTGCGGGCAGCCTATGCCGAACAGGGTGGGCGGCTGGTGATTCACCGCGAACCCGCCTCGGGCCATGTGGAGACGCAAACGATGCATAGCGCCATGCTGGATTTCATGGAAAGCGCGCTGACCTAACCCAGCCGCTGCCCGTCCGCGCCAAAGACATGCACCGCCTGCGGATCATAGCCCAGTTCAATCACCGCCCCGCGTGCCAGATCAGGCTGACCGGGCAGAACGGCCAGCAACCCGTGCCCTTCGCCGATATCGGCGTGGACCACGCTTTCCGGTCCCAGCGCCTCGATCAGCCGCACCTTTGCCTGCACCGGACCGCCGGACTGGGGCCGCAGATGCTGCGGGCGGATGCCCAGCGTCACTGCCCCATCCGGCACGGTCAGACCCGCTGGCAGGGGCAGCAGCGCGCCATTGTCCAGCCGCACCGAACCGGCCTCGGCCTGCCCGGGCCACAGGTTCATGCCCGGCGCGCCGATGAAGCCCGCCACGAACAGATTGGCGGGGCGGTTGAACAGGTTCAGGGGCGTGTCCACCTGTTCCACCTTTCCGGCGCGCAACACCACAATCCGGTCGGCCATTGTCATCGCCTCGACCTGATCATGGGTGACGTGAATCATCGTGGCCCCCAGACGGTCGTGCAGCGCTGAAAGCTCCGCCCGCATGCTGACGCGCAATTCGGCATCAAGGTTCGACAACGGCTCATCCAGCAGAAACGCGGTCGGGCGGCGCACGATGGCGCGGCCGATGGCCACGCGCTGCCGCTGCCCGCCGGACAGTTGGCCGGGGCGGCGGTCCAGCAGCGGTTCAATCTCCAGCATCTTCGCGGCCTCGGCGATGCGGGTGTCGATCTCGGGCTTTGGCATATTGGTGTTTTGCAGGCCAAAGGCCATGTTGGCCCGCACGGTCATATGCGGATAAAGCGCGTAGGACTGGAACACCATCGCCAGCCCCCGGTCTGCGGCCGACCGGGCGGTGACATCCGCCCCGTCAATCTCGATCCGGCCCGCTGTTGGCTTGTCCAGCCCCGCGATCATCCGCAAAAGCGTGGATTTTCCACAGCCCGACGGGCCGACGAACACCACCAGCTCGCCCTCGTCCACCGTGAGGTCGATGCCTTTGAGCACATCAACGGCGCCAAAGCTTTTGCGGATGTCGTGCAACTGTATGCGTCCCATCGGGAACCCCTATTTCAACCCGGTTCCGGCGATACCCGCCGTGATGAACCGTTGCAGGAAGATAAAGACCAGAACGACCGGGATCATGGTGATAACGGTCATCGCCAGCAGATAGTGCCACTGCACGTTCAGCTCTCCGGCATAGGCGTTCAGGCCGACTTGCAGCGTATAAACCTCTTGGCGCGACAGCACGATCAGCGGCCACAGGAAATCATTCCAGCGCCAGACCACCGAGAAAATCGCCAGAACCGCCAGCGCAGGCGCGGTCAGCGGCAGCACGATGCGCCAATAGATCTGCCATTCGCTGGCGTGGTCCATCCGCGCCGCCTCCAGCAGCTCATCCGGGATCGACAGCATGTATTGCCGCAGCAGGAACACGCCGGTGGGTGTGGCAACCGTGGGCAGGATCACCCCCCAGAGCGAGTTTATCAGCCCCACCCCGGACACAATCGAATACAGCGGCACCAGAATGACCGACAGCGGAATCATCAGCGTGGCGATGATCAGCACCACCACAAACCCCCGCCCGCGGAATTCGTATTTCGACAGGGCAAAGGCCGCCATCGAATTGGTCAAAAGGGTGATCAGCGTCGCCACCACCGTCACGAAGATCGAGTTCTTCGTGTAGGTCAGGAAGTCAAAGCGCAGGAACGGGTCAAGGTAGTTGTCCCAGGAAAACCCCACCGCGCGCACCGGGGTGCGGTTGGCGATGTTGATGCGCTGCACCTCCGCAGGGCTTTCCGGGTCCACCATCTGCGCCACGGTGCCCACCCGGCGCACCTCGGCCAGCGTGCGGGTGCCGTCGTCATCGGTGACGGAAAACAACGGCAGCGGGCGGTCATAGCCTTCGACCACCACCGTTTGCGACGCGTAAGGCAGCAGGGTCGGCGGAAATTCCGACAGTTGGGCCGGGGATTTGAACGACGACATGACCAGCCAAAGCGCAGGACCGAACATGATGAACACGGCAGAGCCCAGCCAGACGAAGGTGAACACATCGGTCCAGTCCCAGCCGGTGCCGCCCTTGCGGCGGGTCAGGAATGCCATGGCGCGGCTCATTTCAGCTTTCCTTTCCGCTCGTTCCAGCGGCCCAGAGCCAGCTGCAGCAATGTCAGCACAATCAGCACACCCCCCATCAGGATCGACGCCGCCGCTGCAAGTCCGGGGTTTTTCAGCAGCGAGGCAAAGCCGACCTCATAGATATATTGCGTCAGGAACAGCGTGGCGGTGCCGGGGCCACCGCCGGTCAGCACATAGGCCTCATCAAACACTTGCACCGCGCGGATCAGGGCCAGCACGATCACCACCAGCATATTGGGCATCAACAGCGGCAGGGTGATGCGCCAGAACACGCGGGCGGGCCGGGTGCCATCCATCTCGGCGGCTTCATAGAGATCGCGTGGAATCGCTTGCAGACCGGCCAGCAGGATCAGGGCAAAGAACCCCAGATGCGCCCAGATCGTGACGCCAATCGCGGCGGAAAACGCATAGTTGCGATCCAAAAGCCAGTTCACAGGGTCCATCCCCATGCCCACCAGTGCCGCATTCAGCACGCCGTTGCGGTCAAGGATCCAGCGCCAGATCAACCCGACCACCACCGGCGACAACAGCACCGGGAAAAAGAACACCGCCCGCCAGAAGCTGAGCGCGCGCAGCGCCCGGTTCAGGATCAGCGCGGTGATGGTCGCGGCCACGATCAGCAGAGTGACCTGCAACACGACAAAAGTGCCGGTGTTGCGCAGGGCGATCCAGAACTGATCTTCTTGGCAGGTCATCAGATTGGTGTAATCGGTGCAGCGCAACAGCCGTTCATACTGCGCTGCACCCACATAGGTGCGTTCGGGCAAAAAGAGGGCGGCTCCGGTCGTCATCGAATAAGCGACGTTGATCACCAGCGGCAGCAGGACAAACACGGTGAAAATCGCCATGTTCGGCAGCAGGAAAAACGCCACCATGCCATTCTGCCCCGCCAGCCGCTGCCAAAGGCGCAAGGGCGCATCCAGCAAACGGGCGAGCCAGCCCAGGGGGGCCGCCACAACGGCCCCCAACATCCCCTTTACCCCGGTCATGGCCTACTGCGCCGCCGCGACCGCTTCGGTGATGTCCTGATCGATGCGGGCATAGGCATCGTCCAGGGTCAGCTCACCCGCCATCACCTGGCTGATCCGGTTGACCAGCGCGCCGTAGTAAGGTGACGCCCATTTCCACGCCGGAAGCGCATCCGCCGCTGGCAGGGTTTCGCCTGCAGCCGCCACGTAAGCATCCAGCGCCGCCTTGACGTTCGGATCTTCGGTCTGCCAGTTCATGCCACCAGCGGCCACCACACCGGCATGGGCGGGCAGGAACAGGGTGCGTTCAGAGAACTCTTTCACGATGTCTTCGCGCGCGAAATATTCCATGACTTTCGCCACTTCCTCGGCGTTCTGGGTGTATTTCACCGCAACCAAAGCTGCACCCCCGGCCAGACCGGAACAGCCAGCCGTGCCGCAGGGCGAGCCGGTGGCCACCCAGTCAAACCCGTCGCCGATCTTGGTCGACAGATTTGCGATCTGCCAGCTGCCCGAGTAATAGAACGGGATGGCGGCGTTGATGAAATCATCCGCCGCCGCACGATAGGTCGACCCCGATGCCGCAACCCAGGTGTCGCGCAGCATCTGCCCGCCCTCTACCCAGCCCACCAGCTTTTCGGCGAAGGCCTTGGTGCCGTCATCCACCGGCGCGGGCGTGCCGTCTGCCGCGATATAGTTCGCGCCATAAGACACCGCTGGCCCGGAAATCCGGTGGCCCGAACGGTCGATGGCAAAGGCCGCCGCTGTGCCCTGCGATTTGGCAACCTCATCGGCGGCAGCAACCCAGTCATCCCATGTTGCCCCCGCACCTGGCAGCGCCACCCCGGCCTGTTCGAACAAGGTGAAATTGGCGAAGCCGCCGGTCAGCGTCAGTTGGGTCATGAACCCGGTGATGGCGTCGCTGCCGTCTGTCCGCATCCAGTCGGCATGTGCGCCGAAATTGGTGCGCCAGTATTCGGCATCGGTCAGATGCGGCGTCAGGTCCAGCCAGTGTGGCGCAAGCGTCTTGATGTTGGTCACCCGCGCGATATCGGGGCCCGACCCGGCCTCAAGCTGAATCTGCAGCTGCTCCTGCACAACCTTATAGGCGACTTCGTCCAGTATGACGTTGATGCCGGGGTTTTCCGCATTGAAACGGGCGACGAGGTCTTTCATCACCTCGCCCTCCACCCCATCGGAATACCACATCAGCCGCACGTCACCGGCAAGTGCCGTGGTGCCCATCAGGCTGGCCCCAAGGGCCAGTGCGATCATTGTATGTTTCATTGCAGTCTCCTCCATGTGTTGTCCCGGCCCTCCCGCCGGGGTCGTCGTCAGCGGTGCAGGGTTCTGTGCCCCACGACCGTCCATTCCTTCGGATCTATGATCCGTCCCTCTGCCCCGATCCGGCCATCGGCAAAGAACTGCACCGGGCCGTATTCTGGGTCGTCCACCGTGACTGTAGCACGCGGATCTGCGTCTGTGTCAGGCGCAAGTTTCGCGCATTGCGCAACGTAAGCGTCAAGCCCCTGCCCCGCCTCGCCCATCCGCACGATCCACCAGCCCTGCCGCCCCGCCAGCCGCAATTCGCAGCCTGCGGTTGGCCCGTCAGCCACCATGTCCAAGGGGCCAGAGGCACGGATCACCATCGCCCCGTCGCCCGCCATGGCCGCCGCCAGATTGCCGGTCAGGCGGGTGTCATCAAAGCCCAGTGCCGGGAACCAGCAATGGGTGAAATCAGGCTGCTCCGGCTGACCGTCAAACCACACCAGCGCCAGGCCGCGATATTGCTGCACCCGTGGCACCGAGGCCGATCCACCCCAATAGGACGGGCGGCCATAGCCGGAATGGATCACCTCACCCGGATGGTTGATCCAGATCTGCGCGTCGGGGTTGGTCCCCAGACGGCCATGCAGCAGCGTTTCCTGATAGCCCCAGTCAAACCAGCGATAGGCGGCGGTGGACCCCATCGCCCAGCCGGGGGTTTTCGCGTGGTAAAGCGCTGCAAACCGCCCCTCGCCTTGGGCAAACACCCATTCCTGTTCGCCCGAGGCCAGACTGGCGCGGGCGGACAGCGCCGGGTCCAGCTGCAACCCATGATCCCGCAGCGCCAGCGCCAGCCCCGGCAGACAGTGAAAGCGCGCGCCGAAACTGCCCATCCCCCACAGCATGCGGGTGATCGCCGACAACTCCAGCGTGCGGCCCGCGCGCAGGGTGTGCTCATAGCTGCGGCCTTGTGCAGCGGTGATCACCCCATGATGCGCCGAATTGGCCACCACCTCGACCAGCCGCACCACGGCGCGGCCTGCGCGTTCCCGGATATCGGCATCGGGGGCGAGGGCGTAAAGCGCAGTCAGGCCCTTGAGATCAATCGGGAAATAGGGGGCAGAGTTGAATTCGGCCATCTCCCACGCCTCAAAATGGTCCAGCCATGCCCGCACGCGGTCACGCCCGGTGGCCGACTGTTCAGCCCCACGGCGGCCAGACCGGCGGAAGGTGGCACCGGGCAGCAGATGGCCCGCCAGATAGGCCGAGGTATGGAACAGCAGCGCGTGGTTTTCGCTGAAATACCACTGCACATCATTGCCCGGTTCATCCATCCAGTAGCGATAGCCAAGGATCGCCGCATCAATCCGGTCACGCACCCGGTCAGACAACAGATGCCCGAACCGGGTGCGCCCCCAGAGCAGCGGCACCAGCGCGAAATCGGCGCAATCCCAGCAATCCTCGATCGCGGGGAGGGTCGCGTCGATCATTGCTTCGGTCTCGGGGCCAGAAAGCCCCTGCGCCAGCCGTGCCAGTGCCGCCACCGTGTCAGGTTCGGCGCGGGTGGCCACCCATGTCAGCGCCTCGTCGATCCGCGCCTCCAGCGTGGCGGGAACCGTGCCCTGTGCGGCCAGATCGCAGACCTCGACGCCAAAGGTGCGGGTGGCGGCAAAGCCGTCTGCGGTCAGTGTTGGGATGAAATGCCGGAAATCGCCGGGCAGGTTTGCGGCCCGGTCAATGACCAGCCGATCGGCTCCTGCGGGCAGGTGGCGCTGCAAGGCCGCCGGATGGTGCGACATGAAATCGCCCTCCACCCGTATCGCCACATCCACCGCCATCGGCATCGGCTGCGGCAGGACCAGGGCCACCTCACCCCCGGTATAGGCCGGTTGGTCAAAGTGCATCGTGGCCAGCGCGGTTTCCACCCTGCGGGCGCGGTCGGTGGTGCAGGCGGTGGGGATGCCAGCCTCGGCCTGCGGGCCATCCAGCCAGTCGGCTTGGATGTAATAGCGCGCATCGCGTTCAGCCAGATCGTCAAAGAACACCTGAACCGTATTGTCACCCGCGGTCAGCGCCACCGTGAACTCGGCCGCTGTTTCGGCGTTGCGTTTGTAGGGGGCCATCCAGCCCGCCTCGGCCCCGTTCACAAACAGAACCGCCCCGCCACAGGTGCGCAGCCGCAACCGCGCCTGCCCTGCCGCCTGCGCCCGGATCACGGTTTCCGCCCATGTCGCAATATGGGTGGGGCGGAACCAGAAGCCCGACAGATCCAGCCGGGGCGAGCCAAAGGGCAGCCAGTTGCGCGCACCTTCAAACCCGCCCTGCACTTGCGGCCTCTGGTCGCGTCGGTCCGCGGCAAACTGCGTGCGGCAGGGATACTCGTGCGGAATGAAGTTCTTGTCCTTGGTCAGGAAAAAGAACGGGTCCATCTCGCCCTTCATCGGCAGGTCGGGCAGGTCGAACCGCGCCTCGACGGTATGGCCAAGGCGCCAGTAGCCAAGGGCCGCGCCGGGGGTCAGGGGGTGGGACAGAAAGCCTTGCATGTCGGATGCTTACCTAAGCGATGAGATGGGAACGGGGGTAAAGTCGGTATAGGCCTGATTTTCGCCGGTCATGCCCCAGACAAAGGCATAGGGCCCTGTGCCCGCCCCCATATGAATGGACCATGCGGGCGACAGCACCATGTCGCCATTGGCAATGACCAGATGCCGGGTTGCGTCGGGGCGGCCCATGAAGTGCATCACCCGGTCATCAGCGCCCATGTCGAAGTAGCAGTACGCCTCCATCCGGCGTTCGTGCAGATGCGGTGGCATGGTGTTCCAGATGCTGCCGGGGGCCGGATCGGTGATGCCCATCAGCAAAAGACAGGACGGTGAGACTTCGGGGTGAATGTACATCGCCAGACTGCGGACATTGGCCTTGGCCGGATCGCCCAATTGGATGTGTTTGGCCTGATCGCGCCGAATCAGCCGGGTCGGGTGATCCGCTCCCGCCGGCACGGAGTTGAGGTAGAACCACGCCGGGGTGGCGGCATCATCGCTGCGCATTTCCACCCGTTGCACGCCGCGCCCAATATACAGGATATCACGGTTGGCCATCGTGTAATCCGCGCCATCCACTGTAACCACCCCCGGTCCGCCCAGATTGGCAAGCCCGCCCTCGCGGGCAGAGAAGAAGTACTCGGTGCCCAGCTCTGCCCCGTCACCGAACACCAAAGGGGTAGCGGTGGGGACGGCACCGCCAAGGATCATCCGGTCGACATGGGTATAGGTCAGCCGCAACTGCCCCGGCGCGAAGGCCCCTTCGACCATGTAGTCGGCGCGCAGCCGGTCGCTGGTTGCGGTCATCACATCGGCGGGGTTGCCGCCATAACGCACGTCCATCATGCCACCTTCTCTGTTGCCAGCTGGCCCTCGGCCTCGACCAGACACAGGATCGCCAGCGCCTGACCGTATCCGGTGGGTTGCAGGGGAATGTCGCGGTAGAATTGCAGATCTGGTCCCATGCGGGTGCCGTAAGACACGTTCTGCACCGTGCCCGCGTCGTCGATATTCGCCAGCACCGCTTGCACCCCGCGCCACCCCGCCTCGGCCCAGTCCGGCCCGCCGATGCCTTGGCGTGCCGCCTTCAGCAGGCCATAAGCAAAGCCCGCCGTTGCGCTGATTTCTTCATAGCTGCCCGGGTCATCCAGCAAGGTCCGCCACGCGCCGCTGGCGGTCTGCAACGGCAACAGCGCCGAAACCTGCGCTTTCAGCACCTCTGTCAGATACAGCCTGACAGACCCCGGCAGATCCGGCACCTCGAACAGATCCAGTATACAGGCGGTGATCCAGGCATTGCCGCGGGCCCAGCGGGCGCGGGCAAAGTTGTGCCGCCCGTCAAAGGTCCAGCCATGAAACCAAAGCCCGGTCTGCGGGTCCGACAGATAGCGCGCATGCACGAGAAACTGCCGGATCGCCTCATCCACCAGCTCTGCCTGGCCCGAGGCGTGGCCATAGCGCGCCAGAAACAGCCCCGCCATGAACAGCGTGTCATCCCACAACTCACCGGGGTTCACCTTGTCGGACACGTCATGCTGCAAACCGCCCTCGGCCGTGCGCGGCGCATCCGCCATCAGGCGGTTGGCCCACTCGTCCAGCACCGGCTGCCAGCGCGGATCGCGGGTTTCCCCCCACAGCACGGACAGCGCCAGCATCGGCGCGGTGGTGTTGATGTTCAGCCCCGGCAGCCCTGCCGCCAGATGCCGCGCGTACCAACTCTCCAGCAGCGTCTGCAATGCCGGGTCACGATGGCGCCGCCACAGCTGCGCCAGCCCGTACAGCCCCACGCCTTGCGGCCATTCCCAACTGTCAAAGCTGATGTAATCGCCTGCCGTTCCATCAAGATTCGGCTCGTCGAACTGCCCGTCATGGCGCAGGTCGGTCAGACCCTGCACCAGCTGACGCAATTTGAGCCTGATCTGATCAGCCTGTGGTCGCATCTCCCCTCCCCGGTCGATGTATCCGGGCCTGTCTGTCGGCCCTTTTGCAGATCATGGCGCTGCAATTTTTTTGCACAACATGAAAATTTTTTGCATAGTGGGGCAGCAGAGCGGAAAGACACCCATGACAGCAAGTCCCCCCGGAAAAAGTGGCAAGCCCAGCCGTCGCATCAGGCTGGATGATCTGGCCCGCGCCTGTGATGTCTCTATCGCCACGGTGTCGCGCGCGCTTTCCGGTGCGCCGGGCGTCCGCCCCGAACTGGTGGAAAAGATCCAGCGCAAGGCGCAGGAGTTCCGCTATGCCCTGCCATCCACCCTCGCCGGTCAGCGGCTCTTGATCCTGGCCAGCGCCGCCGCGATGGAAGATTACGCTCGCAGCCAGTTCACCCTGAACGTCATGCAGGGCATCGAGGAACGCGCCCGCCTGCTGCGGGCTGAGGTGATTACGCAGGCGATCACCAGCACCGAGCAGGAACGGCAGGCCCTTGCAGAGGCTGCCACAGATCCGCGCGTCGCGGGCCTGCTGTTCCTGACGCTGGATGACGAAGATATGCTGACCCCCGCCCGCGCCCTTCGCAAACCCGTGGTTCTGGTCAATGGCGATGACCCGCTGATGCAGCTGTCGTCGGTTGCACCGTCCAACCGCGCCGCTGCCGCGATGGCGACCGATTACCTGATGCGGCTGGGCCATCGCCGCATCCTGTTTCTCAGCCGCCGGGGCCGCCGCACGATTGAGCGCCGGGCCGAAGGCTGGCGCGACCGGATGACGGCGGGCGGGGCAACGCTTGACGCCGATCTGCAGATGGATGTCGCCGACTGGCTGCCCGATTGCGCCGCAACCGCCCTGCGCGACAGGGTGCGCACGCGGGGCGTGGATTTCACCGCCGTTCTGTGCGCCAGTGACTCTCTGGCGCTCGGGGCGTTGCAGGGGCTTGCCGCGCTGGGGATTGCGGTGCCTGACAGGGTGTCCGTCCTTGGGATGGACGGGCTGGCGCAGGGAGCGTTCTTTTCACCCGCGCTGACTGCGCTTGAAATTCCGATGCGCCACATCGGGGCAGCGGCGGTTGATCTGGTGCGCGACCTGAGCCTTGGGGCCCACCTGCCCGCCCGCCGCATCGAATTCGCCTGTCGTCTGGTGGAACGCAGATCCTGCGGCCCAGTAGCCTCATGACCCACACGCGCAGGCGGGATTGAAACGATCCCACACCGGGGTCGATGGGTTGGCCGACGCGCAACCGGATCAGCCATGAGGCTGCAAAGTTGGCAGGAGGTTGCGGAGGCTGCGTCGCTTGGCGGTCAGCCGTCTTCACGGCTGACGCAAACGTCGTGGCCATGCGCCTTCAGCAGCGCGTGGCGGCGGGCAGCGTTCAGATCTTGCGCCACCATTTCGGCGCACATCTGCTGCGCGGTGATCTCGGGCGTCCAGCCCAGCCTTTCGCGCGCTTTTGTCGGATCACCCAGCAAGGTTTCCACCTCGGCCGGGCGGAAATAGCGCGGATCAATGCGCAGCACCACATGGCCGGGCCGCACCGCCGGGGCCTTGTCGCCCTGCACATCCACCACCGTGGCGGCTTCATCCACCCCTTCCCCCTGAAAGCTGAGCGTCAGGCCAAGCTCGGCCGCGCTCCAGGTAATGAACTCGCGCACGGAATACTGCTTGCCGGTCGCGATGACAAAATCTTCGGCGCTGTCTTGCTGCAGCATCATCCATTGCATGCGGACGTAATCCTTGGCGTGGCCCCAGTCGCGCAAGGAATCGATGTTGCCCATGAACAGGCAGGTTTCCAGACCCTGCGCGATATTGGCCAGTCCGCGGGTGATCTTCCGGGTGACAAAGGTTTCCCCCCGGCGCGGGCTTTCATGATTGAACAGAATGCCGTTGCAGGCAAACATGCCGTAGGCCTCGCGGTAATTCACCGTGATCCAGTAGGCGTAAAGCTTGGCCACCGCATAGGGGCTGCGCGGGTGGAACGGCGTGGTTTCGCGCTGCGGCGTTTCCTGCACAAGGCCGTAGAGTTCCGAGGTCGAGGCCTGATAGAAGCGCGTCTTCTGGTCCAGCCCCAGAAAACGGATCGCCTCAAGCAGGCGCAGGGTGCCGGTGCCATCGACATCAGCGGTGTATTCGGGGGCCTCAAAGCTGACCGCGACATGGCTTTGCGCGCCCAGATTATACACCTCATCGGGCTGCACCTGCGCCAGAATGCGCGTGAGGTTCGACGTGTCGGACAGATCGCCGTAATGCAGGCGCAACCGGGCATTATCCAGATGCCGGTCCTGATAGATATGGTCAATCCGCTGGGTGTTGAACTGCGATGCCCGCCGTTTGATGCCATGCACCTCATACCCCTTGTCCAGCAGTAATTCCGCCAGATAAGAACCGTCCTGGCCGGTAATGCCGGTAATAAGGGCGCGTTTGGTCATGGTTGTTCCAGTTTCTGAGACGTTGCAGTTTCCACCACCAACCCAATCAGGTCGATTGCAGGATGTGAGAGTCAGCGTTTTTGTTTGCCAATATGGTCAAGCAAACGGTCCTTATATCTGGTGATGACATGATCGCGCAGGCTGCCACTTTTCCGTTCAAACTCCGGATCGAACGCGGCCAGCGATGACAGATGGGTATCAAAATCGATCAGCGAATACATGTCACCAATTCTGATGACATTCCCGGTTTTAAGATCGGAGAACACCCAGCCACTTTGCACTGTCGCGCCAAACAGACGGTCGACAAAATCATCCGGAATGACGGCCGGGTGTTCGCCTCGACGCGTCACATAGCCGCGAAGGATGCCGACCGGATCGTAAATGAACTCTTCCAGCGCACCGCTCAGTTCCGGAAGGAACAAGCCCGTGTCAAAACCGTGCAGCAGTTTCAGATTCCTGACAGTGACAAACTTTCCCCCGACCGCCGCGACCGTCCGCGCGACGAAATGTTCTCCCCAGACCTTGTAATATCGGTCGTTGGTCCGGAACATCCGCCTGTCCTGCGTCGTGCCAGCCCCCCATCGGTTTGGATCGGTGCAATCCGTCAACCCGCTGAAATCAATGTCGGACAGCAGCACCTAGCGCTCTCCCGTCAGAACGGGAAACACCTCGGACCCGAGCATTTTTTCACTGACCGCTACCGAGATCTTTTTCATGCCCAGCGCCTCAAGGAACCGGATGTTTCCGGCAATGTCAAAAACACCGTCAAACCGCGTGTTCTTGCTGATATGCCCGGAAAACGATCCGCGTTCGGCGGCAAGAATGCGGCCGGGACGGCATTGTATGACCACGCAGTCACATTTCTTTTTTGCATCTTCAATGATCAGGTCAATTTCATCATCTGACAGATGATAAAGTACCAGGGTCAGCAGCAGGGCATCATAGTCAATGCGCGTGCAGGTTGCGGCGCTTTCATTCAAAAGCGTGATATTGTCGAAGCTGTAGCCCTTGTCCTTGAAAAATTGCAGCCACCTGCCGCTGATGTCAAAAATTGACCTGTCAATTTCAAGACCGGTCACCGTCTTTGCAAATTGGCTTGTCAGCATGGTGTACATGCCAAAATTGCTGCCGATTTCAAGAACATTGCGGTTTCGGAACAGTTCAAGTTTCCTGATGACAGGCTCTGTCTTCTGATCAACCCGCTGATAGCTGAGCGGATACCCCCCGACTTTACTTTCGGAAATACTCTTCATCAACTCATCAAAGTGGCCGGTGAAATCCGCAGAACTGAAGGACATCGCTTTTCCTCAACTGTTTAAAATTTTACGCGTCAGACATGGGGCCGTCTGCAACGCCTCATAGATGGCGGATTGCGCCACAGCGTGGCAAAACCCCTCATAGCTCAGGTCAATCACTGCGCGGCGCTGCAACAGATACTGGTGGGCCGCCTCTACAAGACCGGGCGTGGCCAGCGCCCGGTCCGCCCCGGCTTCATCCGTCACATACAGCGGATAGTCGGCACCCAGATATTCCATCACCGCAGGCAGCGGGTTGATCAGGATGGGCGTTGCGCGGGCGATGCATTCGATCACCACATTGTTCGCCGCCGTGCCATACAGCAGACACAGCACCACCGAGGATGACAGCAGCGCGTCGTAGCGGGCGTTGGGGACGAACGCCACCATCTCGACCCCCGGGTCGCGCTGATCGCCGAAGACGGCGATGTCGCGCTGCAAAAACGCCGTCGTCCATTGTTTGAGCAGCATGATCCGCCTGTGCCCGGGCGCACGCAGCCGGTGGATCGCCTGCAGCCGCCGCAGCCAGTCGCCCACCTGCACCACCGCCGGCGCGGCGCGATAGGCGGAAGGGTCGAACAGTCTGGCGTCATATCTGGTCGGGTGTTTGACCGACAGGGTCGCCACGCCGGGCAAGAAACGGTTCAGATCCGCCTCCAGATCCTGCGCGAGCGTCAGGATGCCCCGGCAGGCGGGCAATGATTGCCGGAACAGCGCGGAGGTCAGAAAGGTCTCGGGCCGGGTTGCAGGTTCAAACCAGTCCGGCGTTTCAAACGGGACATGCAGAATGCCGATCCAGGGCCGCGTCAGGGCGCAGGGATTTGGGGATCTCGCCTCGCCCTCGGCATCGCCCCAGACGAACTGCCGTTCGAGAAAGGGGATGACCTGCACACCATCCTCCCCGTCGATTTCCAGCGGGGTCAGTGCGTTGACCAATGCGTTGAAATTGTTGCGGTGCTGGCCATAGTCGCGGGCCGTTCCCCCCAGACACAGCTTGCGCGGCAGACCGGCGGGCGGTCCATTCCGCTTTGGCTGCGCCCCGCTGCGCCGGGCCAGAAACAGCGGCAGAAACTCATCCTCCACCACCTTGTGCAGACGGTCCAGATCGGTACCGCGACGGTTGTGCGACGTGGGATTGACGAAGTAAAACCCCAACGGGGCCGGATCAAGCCAGCCCGATCCGCCACCCTGCAGCACCTTCAGCCAGAACGCCCAGTCGGCAAAGGTGCCATAGCGCCCTTCATCGAACCAGCCGAAGCGGGCATGCAGCGCGCGGCGCCAGACCGGCATGCAATGCGGCAAGTTGAACGGCTCCAGCCCCGGCGGGGACTGATCCGTCAGCGTAGCAAGATCGCAGAACCCGAAGGCACCGGGCCGGTCGGCATACCAGGCGTCGCGGTTGTCGGGCAGGGTTCCGTCATCGGGGAAGACATAGAACGGGTTCAGGGCGCTGGCCGCCACCAGCACCTCGGGCCGGCTGTCCAGCTGGGCAACCAGCGTGGCCACATGGGCAGGGTCGCGCAGATCATCGACATTGGCGTTGGAAACATAGGGCGTGCGCGCCACCCTGATGCCGATGTTCCAGCAGGCATAAAGCCCCGGGTCCTTGCGGAACCACAGCACTGTCGCGGTGGGATAGCGCGACAGATGGGCATCCAGCAGACCGGCCTCATGGGCCGTCAGGGTCGAGACAAGGAACACATGTTCGATCTGGCTGCCATAGCCGTCAAGCCGGGTGCAATTGGTCAGAAACCCGTTCATGAATGCATCGGCCCGGAACACCGAGGTCATCAGCGTGCAGCCAAGCGCCACGGGCGCAGGCAAAGTGTTTGCGGTCAGGGTCAGGAAAACCCCTTCAACCTCGGCCAGCAGCGCCGCATCGATCCGGTCGATATCGGCAACGAAGGCCAGAGATTGCAGGGTCCCGTGATCGCCGTTCAGCAGTGCGCAACGCAGCGCAGCGACGCCGTCGCAGGGCCTCAGGACCGACGCTGCCGGATATTCGGCCAGCACGGCAAGATTTTCAGCGATGATCCGGTCCGGGTCGGCATCGCACAGGATCATGACTTCGCAGGCGTGCCGGTCAGCCAGAGCGCAGAGGGGCGCAAGATGCGCGGCCAGAGCGTGTTCCAGCCCTGCCGGCACCGCCATATATATTCTGGGCCGGTTGGTGCTGGCCGGTGCCGGTCGGTAACCGGCGCGAAGCCAGCGGGTCGACACCCAAGGGTTGCCAAAGTAGTTCCACGGGTAGACCGCATTCTGTTTGGTGTGCCGCCAGAGAATTTCCTGCGACGTCTCGTCCGCATTGACCTCGCGATAATACGCATCGTCCTTGGGCTGCTCATGGTGCTGCAGCACGATATCAAGGCATGGGTTGAACACCTCGCAGCCCGACCCGAGCAGATCATGGGTCAGCAGCATGTCGCAGTTCATCTGGCCGGGGCAATAGAACAGATCACGCGTCAGATGCAGCGGCTGGCAGAACGCCCAGGCATCGGCCGAGAGGGTGTTGGGCAGACCGTTGCCGTCATACAGCGTCAGGGCAAGTTCGCCATCCTGCGGATCATGCCGGGTCAGTGCAAACACCACCGGCGCGCCCTCGCCTGCCATCGCCGCCAGCGTTTCAGTCAACCGCGCGGCCGAGCCATCGTCGGCCAGGCTGATATCGGCGTTCAACATTGCCACCGCCTGCGCGCCATGGGTCAGGCAATGGTTGGCGCAGGTGAACAGATCGGCAAAGGTGGGCCGCTGACCGGTGTGTTCGATCCGGACGCGCCCTGACGCGCCAGCGGAGGCGGCGGCCGCGATGTACCAGTCCGGCCTGCCCTCGGTCAGCACCACAATTTCTGACACAGCCGCAAGCGCCAGATTGGCCCGCAGGGCCGCCAGAACCGGATCGCGGCGGTCGGCGGGCAGATTGCCGATTGTGGTAACAAGGGTGATCAAGCGGCACTCTTCTCTTGGGTCTGCACCTTGGCGCGTAGCGGTTGAACGGCGGATCAGGCGGCGCGCCGGTAGGCAAGAGCAACGCTGCGGGCAAGGATTGCCTGCGCCTGTGCCCGTTCGGGGTATCCGGATGCGGCCAGCCGCCGCAGCAACTGATGCGCGCGCGCCGGATCGCCACCGCGAAGATGCCCCGCCGCCACCGCAAGCCACAGATCGGGGCGGCAGGGATCTTTGGCCAGATCCGCCTCTGCCTCTGCCACCGCCTGACTGTCCGGAACGGGCAAGTCCGCCAGACCGTCCAGCGGATCATCGCTCTGCTCGGGCAGGCGCAGCAGCCCTTCCGGCAGCGGCAGGCGCAGGTTGATCAGGCGGGCGAAAATCACATACTGACCGCGCAGATGGCTGTTCCGCGCCACAACCGGGCTGCTTTGCAACGCCGCCAGTTCGCCGATGATCCTGTCATGCAGGCTGCCATCCTGGCGCAAAGACTCGAGGTAAAGTTCGTACATCTGCTGCAAAGGGGGGCTGCCCGTTTTGAGGTGATCTGCGCTATGCCCTTCTGCGATATCGCCAGTTTATTAACGGACTGTTAACGACGATTAAGATGCAGTGCCTGCAAACGGGTTTGGTCCGGGGTTGCACGGCCTGCGACTGGTGCGTGTTGCCTGCTGCAGGGCCCGCTCCCGCCGGGCGCAGATCGTCTTGCCACAGGACTGTGCAGTCAGTATCGTTCTGGTTGAATTATTCTGGAACGCCTGACCAATGAAAATCTACATCGCCGGACACCGGGGCATGGTCGGGTCTGCCATCCTGCGCCTGTTGCAGGCGCGTGTTGCAGCGGGCGAAGCGCTGACCCTGCTGACCCGCAGCCATGCCGAGCTTGACCTGACCAGCCAGACGCAGGTTCAGGCCTTCATGCAGAAGGAACGGCCCGATGTGGTGATTCTGGCCGCCGCAAAGGTTGGCGGTATCCATGCCAACAACAGCTATCCGGCGGATTTCATTTATCAAAACCTGATGATCGAATGCAATGTGATCCATCAGGCCCATGCCGCCGGGGTCAGACGGCTGTTGCAGTTGGGGTCGTCCTGCATCTACCCCCGCGCGGTCGCACAGCCGATGGCGGAAGGTGCCCTGCTGACCGGCGTGTTGGAGCCGACGAATGAACCCTATGCCATCGCCAAGATCGCCGGGATCAAGCTGTGCGAAAGCTACAACCGGCAGCACGGCACCGATTTCCGGTCGGTGATGCCAACCAACCTTTACGGCCCCGGCGACAATTTCCATCCGCAGAACAGCCATGTGCTGCCCGCCCTGATCCGCCGGTTTCACACCGCCGCCCGCGCCGGTGAAAAGCGGGTGACGATCTGGGGTTCTGGCCAGCCCCGACGCGAATTCCTGCACGTTAATGATATGGCCGAGGCCAGCCTGTTCGTGCTGGATCTGCCAAAAGACGTGTATGACGCAAACACGCAACCGATGCTCAGCCACATCAATGTGGGGACCGGGCGGGATATCACGATCCTTGATCTGGCCCGCACCGTCGCCGAAGTGACCGGCTTTGGCGGGCAGATAGAGACGGACCCGACAAAGCCCGACGGCACGATGCAAAAGCTGATGGATGTGTCGCGGCTGGCCGGCATGGGCTGGCGGGCCCGGATCGAGTTGCGTGACGGACTCGCGCAGACCTATGACTGGTTCCTGTCGACTGACCCCGATGCGCTGCGCGCCTCCTGACCAGCGCGCGCGGGTCCGGGGGCACGGCTGATGCCCGCTGCCCGCGCGCACCTGTTCATCGACACCCAGCACGGGCTATGCAACCGGCTGCGGGCCATGGCGTCGGCTGCGGTGATCGCAAGGGGGACGGGGCGGCAACTGGTTGTGGTCTGGCGGCCCGACCACCATTGTCAGGCGCGATTGGCCGATCTGCTGGATTACCCCGGCCCGGTGATCGAGGATGACAGCGCCGACAGTTTCCGCGCGCGGGCCACAAAGGTCTATAATTACATGGAGATCGAGCCGGGATCGGCGCATGGCGCAGCGGTGCTGGAGGGCAAGGACACCGGGGGTGATGTCTATATCCGGTCGGCCTATTCCCTGACCACCCGCCTGACCAGCATGGCGCAAGAGCAGGTCTTTCTGCGCCGGTTGGTGCCGTCACAGCCGGTCTGGGATCTGGTGCAAACAGTGCGCCACCCGTCGGACGTGGCGGCGCATATCCGCATGGCCACCGGCCCGGCCTTCGACCATCTGTCGCATGAATCCCCTGAAAACTGGCCCGCAGAGCGGCACCGCGAGCTGATCGAATGGCGCATGAAAAGTGATGTGTCCCGCTTTGTCGACCGCCTGACGCGGGCGTTTGATCAGGGGGCCAGACACGCCTTTGTCGCCGCCGATCTGGCTGCAACCTATGCCGCGCTGTCCGAAAGGTTTGGCCACAAACTGCGCTTTCTGCCGCGCGAATCGTACGACCGCTCGCCCCGGCAGTTGCAATATGCGATGGCCGACCTGATGCTGCTGACCTCGGCACCGCTGCTGCTGGCCAGCCATTGGAGCTCTTTTTCCGATGTTGCGCAGCGATTGTCGCGGCCCTTTCACCGGGTGGAACGCAGCGGCATCGATTTCTGACCCGTCAGACGGCGACCGCTGTCAGGGTTCTTTGCCCCGCCATCGCGGCCTCACCCGAGCCAAGATGCAGCAGCCGCAAATCGCGCAGGTCAAGGCGGAAATTCTGTTTGGGCAACGGCAGGATCAGCGTGTGGAACTGCCCGGCCCAGACCAGCGGATCGCTGGCCGCGATGCAGTGCAGCATAACCGATGCGCCGCCAGCGGGTGTCAGCCTGATCTCTTCCGCAAGGATGGTATCTAGGGTCTCGTCTTCCTTGCTGGAGCGGACAAACGGCTGGCAATCGAACGGCACAGTGCTGCTGGCGTCGATCACCAGACCAAAACTGTCCCCAGCAGCAAAAGCGCCCGCGCCAAGACCGATGTTCAGCGCAAACCAGCGCGGGGACCCTTGCAGCGTGACCTCTGCCGTCAGAAGCTGGCCGGGAGCCGATTGCACCGCGATTGCCACCTCGGCCTGCGCGCTGTCCCATGAAAAATAGACATTGGGGCTGATGTGCCCCCCCTCTTCGGCGGGGGCCATGATGGTGGCCTGCCGCAGGCGGTGCAGCGTGATGGCAGAGTCTTCGACACAAGGATGGGGCACTGGGAACACTCCTGAACAGCAACAAGGAACCGAGACGACCAAAGCAGAATGCCAGTTTCATCCGCCCGGCACCAGCCGGTCCGTCGCGCCGCCGCAAATGTGCCGCCCCTTGGCCGTGTCGTGGCCATTCACCCGTGCTTTCATTGACATGCACACAGGATCGGGCAAAAAACACATGCAGAAACGGCTGGACAGGATGGGTCACACGGGTCAGGTGTTTATGGCGGGCGGCATCACAGGGACCCTTATCGTGTTTTCTGCCAGCGTTTCAGGTTGTGTGAGTAAGAGTAAGCAGGTCAGACCATGACACCCAGTATTTACCCTGTCCTTTTGTGCGGCGGTTCGGGCACGCGGCTGTGGCCGTTGTCGCGGCAGTCCTTTCCCAAGCAGTTTTCGCGTCTGACCGGAAATGAGAGCCTGTTTCAGGCTGCTGCCCGGCGTCTGAAAGGCGATGGGTTTTCTGCCCCCGTCATCATCACCAGCAATGATTTCCGCTTCATCGTGGTCGAACAGCTGGCCGGGATCGAAGCCGCCCCGCAGGCGATCCTGATCGAGCCTGAGGGGCGCAACACCGCCCCCGCCGTTCTGGCCGCCGCCCTGCATCTGCAGCAGCTTGATGCGGATGCCCTGCTGCTGGTGGCCCCGTCTGACCATGTGGTGCCCGATGATGCGGCCTTCCGCGCGGCGGTTCATGCCGCCTCCGCGCGCGCGATGGCGGGCGATATCATCACCTTCGGCATCACGCCCACCCGGGCCGAAACCGGCTATGGCTATCTGGAACTGGCAGCGGGGGCAGACCCGATGGCCGATACCCCGCAATCGCTGGCCCGCTTTGTCGAAAAGCCTGACGCGGCAACGGCCACGACGATGCTGAATGCTGGCAATTTCCTGTGGAACGCGGGGATTTTCCTGTTCACCGCCGCCACGCTGGTCAAGGCGTTTCAGGATCACGCCCCGCAGGTGCTTGGCCCGGTGCAGGCGGCTGTGGCCAAAGCCCAGCCCGACCTGTCCTTCACCCGGCTGGACCCGGCGGCCTGGGCCGATGTGCCCGATATCTCGATCGACTACGCGATCATGGAAAAGGCCGCCAATCTTGCGGTGATGCCATTTTCCGCCGGCTGGTCCGATCTGGGCGGCTGGGATGCGGTCTGGCAAGAGGCCGGGCCCGATGCATCGGGCAATGTCGCCTCGGCCAACGCCACCGCGATTGATTGCGAAGACACGCTGCTGCGGTCGGAAACCCCGCGGATTGAACTGGTCGGGATCGGCCTAACCGACATCATCGCCATCGCCACCACCGATGCGGTTCTGGTCGCGCATAAATCGCAAAGCCAGCGGGTGAAAGAGGCGGTCGCCATCCTCAAGGCGCGCGGTGCCGCGCAGGCCACCACCTTCCCGACCGACCACCGCCCCTGGGGCATGTTCGAAAGCCTAGTGATCGGATCACGGTTTCAGGTCAAGCGGATTGTGGTGAACCCCGGTGCAGCGCTGAGCCTGCAATCACACCACCACCGGTCTGAACACTGGATCGTGGTGCAGGGCACAGCAAGGGTGACCGTCGACAACGACGTCCGGCTGCTGACCGAAAACCAGTCGGTCTACATTCCGCTGGGGGCCGTGCACCGCATGGAAAACCCCGGCAAGCTGCCGATGGTGCTGATCGAAGTGCAGACCGGCAGCTATCTGGGCGAAGACGACATCATCCGGTACGAGGATGTCTATTCACGGGGTCAGGGCGCGAAGGGCTGAGCGCGACAGATAGCTGACTGGCAAGCCTCGGGTCAGGCCGTCAGCCTGTGGCGCGCAGCGCCCGGAAAGGGCCAGTGACGCGCCAGGATCTTGACGCGTAAACGCTGTGCAGCTCCCGCTCCAGCTGATCAGCGCGCGCTTTGCTCTCGGTTCCAGCCAGAATCACCTGCTGATCCTTCAGCAAAATCGCGGCCAGTGTGGCCTCTCGCCCGGCAGCCTGTTCTGTGGCTGTGTCCAGCTGGTGCTGCAATGCCTGCACCTTGGCCGTCTGCAGTTTCAGATCGGCAAGGGTATCGTGCAACGACCGCAACCCGGCGGGCAAGGCCGCCAGCCGCTTTTGGCCAGCGTCATCGCCTGCAATCCTGTCGGTGCCAAGCCGCAGTGCCAGACTTTCGCGCAGCAGGCTGACTTCGGCATCCAGCAGATTTGCCTTTTCCTCCAGGGCGGCCACCGCTTCCTGCAGCCGGTCCGCTTCGACTTTCGCCTGCCGATGGACCTGCAACGCAGCCTGACATCCCACAACAGACAAACCGCCACCGTCGCCCCCACGACGAAGGGCCGCGATTTCGTCGGCAAGGCGCGATGCCTCGGGATCGCGCAGCAAGGCCGCTTCGGCGATGACCAGCAAGACCGGATCCAGGGGCGGCGGAAGGTCTTTGACGATGGCCGGTTCGCCTGCCTCCGCCAGTTGGGCAAGCACCTGCGCCTCGGCGCTGGCAAGGCCACGCGCATCCACCAGACGCAGCCGGCGACGCACCCGACGCGCGGCCCGCAGCAGCGGCTCTGCCGCTGACTTCCAGTCGGTCAGGGCGCCTTCAACACTGCCACGCGCGGAAAGATGCCGGGCAATCGCCTCGACGGGATGTGTGACAGGGACGATGATCTCGCTGTCCCCCCCGACACTGACCGCCGCTTCAAGATCAGGAAAGCGGGTCAATTCCCGGCCCGGAAACAGGGCCGCAAGCTGCGCGGCGATCGGTGGTGCCAAGGGGTCGTCACCTGCCACCACCAACAGGGGGGACAGATCCGTATCAGTGGGGCTTGGCATCGGCATTCTTTCACTCGCATTGGCACAATTCTGCGACTGTGCCGGGGCCAGGGGGAAAAATCAACCTTGCCCCTTTCACCCCGGCACAGCATCCCCCTCAGAACCAGCGGCCAATGGCGGTATAGCCCCAGCGGAACTCTTCGGTCAGCGCCACGGCGGAAAAGGCGCGCAAGACGCCATTGGTCAGCGCGGTTGTGGTGGGGCTGCCGTTCATCGTCAGCCAACCATCGGCCGAGGCTGCGAATCCCCCCCGCAACGTTACCAACGGTGCCCCGACAAAGGCCATCGGAAAGCTGGGAACGGTCAAAGAACTGTTGGTGAAAAGCGCCCCGCGCGCGGTGGTCACCGCCAGCGAGGGCGCAGCCAGATCGCGCCAGCAGATCTGCGTCCCGTCCGCAAAGCGCGTGAAATTGCCGTTCGCATTGGTGCCGCGCTCGATGACCGCCCCGGTGGGCAGACCCGCCGTTTGTGCAACCGTGCCGACAACCCGGGCCTGGTGCAACATTTCGGTCCATAGCACAGGGCCGGTCGCCGTGGTGCGGCGACCGTGCCAGAACCTGATATCTGCCCCGCTGGCCAATCGCGCCGCGATGATCACACAGCCGCCGCTCGTGGCTTTGCTGACAATGGCGCTGCCGGAAAAAGCAGCACCGCTACCCGGTGCGCCGACAGCTGTCGCCTCCTGATAGGTATAGACCCCCGGCGCGATATCTTGGGTAAAATCCGCCAGCAGCAGGCTGGCACCAATGCCGAAATCCCCCACCTTCAGCAAGCGCCCGGCGGTGGTATCGCTGGCGCTTTGCGTGACCGCCGTTCCGGTCACCGGCACCGACAGCTGCAGCGCCGTGTCGGTTACCACCGCCCGCGCAACCCCGCCGGTGCTCAGGCCGATCTGATGCGCAGCGGGGCTGAACAGCCCGGTGCCGCCATCGCCGTCAAACCCCAGCGCCGGGTCGACTGCCGTGCCGCCGGGCAAAAGTGCCCCGGCGGGAAAGCGCAGCTGCCCGGTTGCGGGCACGGTGCCCAGCGCCTCGGACCACGCTGCGCCATCGGCACTGACCTTGATGGCAAAGGCATCATTCCCCGCCAGCCCCATCTCGGCCCGCCCGGACCAGCCGGTCTGAAACAACAGGCTGGCGGTGTCGATCGGGGCCGCCTTGTTGATTTTCAATTGATGCCCCGCCCCGTCATGGCTGAACAACGACGCCTGCGAGGCGACTGCCAGCCGGTTGACAGCATCAGACCCTGTCCCGATTCCAAGGCCCGAAAGCTGATCCATCGGCAACTGCGCCCAGTCCCCGGCCTGACGCACCTGCAACGTGGCCGTGGCGCGGTCCCAGGCCCGCCACCCCTCTTGCGCCGGTACAAACAGCCAGCCATTACCGGCATGAATCGCCAATTTGCCCGACTGCCCGGTCCAAAGCCCGGTCGGGGCGGCCCCGATGGCCCAGACCTGCCCGTTCTGCGCGGTTTCGGGCGGTGTGTTCTGGCCGATGGCCTCGACACACAACTGGGCGGCAGCGTCGATGATCTGCAGTGCCTCGTTGTGCGTGACATGCTTTTGCGCCTGTGCCGGAAGAATATAGGGCATGGCAAGATTGGGCGTTGTGTCCGGCATCTCTGCGGGCTCCTGGGTAAGGTCTGTGCAAGCCCGTACCGTAGTCGCAAATTGGCTGACGCCGTTTTACCGCTGCGGCGGCACTGGTAGGGATTGATTAACCAATATCGCGCGTCACTGGTCGGGGGTCATCCTCCCCGGCCGCAAGCCGCATCACCCCCGCATGATCCAGCGACGTGTCGCGCAGGACAGCATCACGGAACGCCCGCCAGATCAGCCGGCGAAAGGCCGGACGGTCGG
This sequence comes from Pseudotabrizicola sp., assembly GCF_030656345.1. GTDB lineage: Bacteria > Pseudomonadota > Alphaproteobacteria > Rhodobacterales > Rhodobacteraceae > Pseudotabrizicola. The sequence goes on from NZ_JAUSNR010000026.1 coordinate 111,160, forward strand.
CAGGGGCGTAATGCCGCGCCAGCTGGGGCCAGCTCCACACCCACAGTGGCAGCAACAGCCAGAACGCGGGTCCGGCGGCGAGGCGGTACAGAAACAGGCGGTTGCGATGGTAGTAATAGACCTTCCACACCGGCATCACGATGCCAGCCGCCGACAGCGAACCTGTGTCATGTTCGAACCGGATCTGCGGCGCAAACACCAGCCTGCCGCCGCGCCGGGTCAGGGTCATGGTGTAGATCGCATCATCGGCATAGAGAAACAGCCGCGCATCCGGCACCCCCGCGCGCGCCAGACCCTGCCGCGACAAGAACAGCCCCACAAAGGACGCCCCGTCAACCGGCACGATCTGCGCCCCCTCAAACGCGGTGTTGCCCAGATGAAACGCGTTCCGCCCGCCCCCCAGCAAGGTGCGCACAAACACCGTCAGGTGCCAGAATGGGTTCACCGTCGGGCGGTTCATCCGGCAGATCTGCCCGTCCGGATGGCGCACCGCAGCGGCAACGCCCTCGACGCCATCCAAAGCGCCCTGGTGCAACAGGCTGTGAAACTGCTGCACCGCACCTTCCTGCGGCCGCGCATCATCATCCATCACGACAAGCCAGTCGGGGTCCAGCTCGGCGCGGACAAAGGCGATGCCATGGGCAAAGCCGCCCGCCCCACCCCGGTTTTCGGCCAAACTCTCCACCTGCAAACGGCTGTCGGTCTGTGCCGCCAGCCAAGCCGCCGTCCCGTCAGTGCTGCAATTGTCCACAACGACCACGGTCTGTAGCAGGGCGTCCGGGCAGGCCAGCAAGGCCGCAATGGTGCGCTGCAACTGCGCCAGACGATTGTAAGTCACGACAAGTGCCACGAGTTTCAGCTGTGTCTGCATACTGATTTGCCCGCCCCCCACGCCCACCGATGCCCTTGTCCGGCCAAAGCCAGCACCTGCTGCGGTATGGGCCAGCCACCGCAAAGGCTCAAGCCCATTTGCCCTAACCTGCGGGTGCGGAACGTCTGGCATGATTTGTGGTTGTTAGAGCAGGAGCCGCATGGCACCACCAAAGCTGAACATCAGGGAGGGCTGCCGTTGGATCATGTTCTGGTGACAGGGGGCGCGGGCTACATCGGCTCGCACGCGTGCAAGGCGCTTGCGGGGGCCGGATTCGTTCCGGTCACCTTCGACAATCTGTCAACCGGCTGGCGCGACGCGGTCAGATACGGCCCGCTGGTGGAAGCTGATCTGCTGGACCGCGCCGCAGTTGATGCTGCCTTTGCGCAGTATGCTCCGGTCGCCGTGCTGCATTTCGCGGCGCTGTCGCTGGTGGGCGAAAGCATGAAGGACCCGGGCCATTACTGGCGCGTCAATCTGGGCGGCGCGCTCAATCTGGCCGAGGCGGCGGTGGCGGCGGGCTGCATGAATTTCATCTTCTCGTCCACCTGCGCCACCTATGGCGATCAGGACGGGGTGATGCTGGATGAGGGCACCCAGCAGCGCCCGATCAACGCCTATGGCGCATCGAAACGCGCGATAGAAGACGTGCTGAGCAATTTTGAAGCGGCCTTCGGCCTGCAACACGTGATCTTCCGTTATTTCAACGTCGCAGGCGCGGACCCCGAAGGCGAGCTGGGCGAACAGCACACGCCCGAAACCCATCTGATCCCGCTGATGCTGGACGCCATTGCCGGGCGGCGCGATGCGCTTGTGCTGCACGGCACCGACTATCCGACCGCAGACGGCACCTGCATCCGCGATTATCTGCACGTCACCGATCTGGCCAATGCCCATGTGCTGGGCCTGAAATGGTTGCTTGATGGCAAAGGATCGCGGTCTTTCAACCTTGGCAGCGGCACCGGGTTTTCGGTGCGCGATGTCATCCGCCATGCCGGTCAGGTCACCAACCGCCCGGTGCCGATGACCGAAGGCCCGCGCAGGCCCGGCGATGCCGCCGTGCTGGTCTCGGGCAGCGACCGCGCCGAAACCGAGCTGGGCTGGACCCGTGCGCATTCGACCATGGATCAGATGATCCGTGATGCCTGGCAGTGGCATGGGAAACCGGGCTTCAAGGCCTGATCCGGCACCTGTCAGTCAATCCACCATCTCTGTCGCCAGGGCAAAGCCGGTCAGCTCTTCTTCCAGCAGAATGTAGATATTGTCCGGCGGGGTCTGCATCGCCTTGGCTGACAGGCGCAGGTCGATGCCCATGGCGTCCAGATAGTCCAGCACCTCGCCCTGACCGTGCTGGATGCTTTGCACCGCGACAAAGGCGGGCAGCAGGGTGTTTTCGCCGAAATAATGCTGATGCACCCCGACGAGGGCCTTGCGGCTGACCTGCCGTTCGGTTCCGGCAGCCAGCATGTAGGGGCAGGCGGAAAAGCACGCCGCCCCCGCCTGCATCCGCGTCGGCAGCTCTACCGCGCGGATCATCCGCCCGATCTCCAGCGCATCGGTGACCGATCCGCCGGGGCTGTGCAGGGCGATCAGGTCGGGTGGGGCCGTGCGCTGCTTCAGATACTCAGCAAAGCGGGCACTGTCGCCGGGGGCGATTGCCCCTTCAAGCAGGACCGTCGCCACACCGCCCGACCGTGTTTGCGTGAACTGCAACCGCTCGGGCACCGAATCGCTGCGGGGAAAATCCGGCCCGGCGGGCTGTTCGCGCGGCAGGTCGCGCGGGGTGTAGCGGCGGGTCTGATCGCCGGGCCGCACGGGCACTGCGGCAGGCGGGGCCGGGTTGCCCTGCCACAGGCCCGGCAGGACGCGCTGTAAATCGCCGAACACAATCAGCCCGGCCAGCGCGATCTGTGCCGCCAGCATGGCCTGCAGCACCTGCCCCGAGCGAAGTTTCTTCTCGCCAGCCATTCAGCGCCTGCCGCTGAACACATGCGGTACAGGCGGCTCTGGCGCTACCGGGTCGGTGACCGCAGCCACCGGTACAGGCCGGTCGGTGGGGGGTCGGTCATCCGCCGGCTGCGCCACGGGTTGCGCCTGGGCCTGTGGCGCGGGCTGCTCCAGCGCCCGCAGCGCCGTCACGGCAGCGCGTATCTCCGACAGTGTCATCGTCTCTTCGGGCGCTGCAGTGCCCCGGTCTGACCGGATGGCACTTTGGGCCACCATCATGATCAGCACCAGCACGGCAGGCAGCAGGTCAATGGCAATTGCCCCCGCCCAGGAGGGGATGAAATCGCCCGCATAGCGCAGCACCGCATCGGCAGTGGAGATCGGGGCATAGGTGGTGTCATCCGGCGTTGGCATCGCCAGCACCTCATCCGCCGCCGCCTTCAGCGTCGTCGCCCGCTGCGCCAGCAGGGTCAGCACAGCATCAATCGTGCTGCGCTGACCGCTGCGGATGCTGTCGGTCGATCCGTCCAATTCCGGCACCACCACTGACGCCGACAGATCCTGCGCCGCCCGCGCCACCAGCGGGGCCACCGACAACTGCCGCAACTGCGCGATCAGCCCGGCCAAACGCACGGATTCTTCCGCAAACTCCACCGACCGCTGTTCAACGTCCCCGGCCGATGCCGTCAGCGCCCGCATCCGGCTGAGGATCTGGTTGCCCTCAGAGAACGCAGCATCCACCAGCGGTGCCTGCGCTGCAATCTGGGCTTCCAGCCCGGCCAGCTCATCCGCTTTCTGGATCAGCACGCGGAACACCGCGCCGCGCCCCGCCGTGCCCGACAAGTTGCCCGTCGCCTCCTGTGCCGACAGATCCTGAAAGCTCTGCCGTGTGCGCGCAACATCCAGCCCCAGCCCCTGCGCCGCCACCGTCACCCGGTTGGCCTGCTCCAGCCCGACCTGATACTGCTGCACGGTTTTCGCCAGATGCTGTTCCACCGCCGCAGATCCCGCCAGCGCCGCCGCGTTCAGCCAACTGGACATGGCGATAATCGCCACAGACCCCAGCGCCATCGACAAAAACAGCCCCAGCCGGGACGATGCACTGCGCATCGCGGGCAGCAGGCGGATCAGATAGCTCCAGAACACGAAGATCGCGACCGAGACCGCCAGCGAATAGGCCACGGCGGCAAAAAAGCTCATAGCACCCGTGTCATTCAGCAAGGACGACACACCAAGATAGGTGTAGATCCCCGATGCGACCGACAAGACGCCCAGCGCCATCGGGGTAAAGGTTTCCAGCGCCTTGAGGTGGCCTTCGATCTCGCGCGCCGATTGCAGGCCCCGTGCCTCGGCAGGGGTGGGTGTCTGGGTCATGCGGCTGCGGCTCCCTTGGATGCGGCCGGAACCCGGCAAACGGCTGTGTGAAAGATAGGCGCGGCAGGCCCGCGCACCAAATGCCAACAGCGTGAACGCTGTTCCGGGCAATCCAGCCCCGCAAAGGAACCGCCACCATGCGCCCCGCGTTGATGCGCGAAGGGGCACGTCTGGCACAACAGCCCGGGCCCCGATGCACGTAAATGAGGTGATCCATGTCGACTGAGAAATTCTGGAAAGAACTGGAAGACGTCAATTCCGCCATGCTGGGCATCGGCTCGGCGCGGCACGTGCCGATGTCGCCCTATGCCCGCAAGGAAGACGGGGCCATCTGGTTCATCACGGCACAAGGCACAGCGCTGGTCGATGCGGTCACCCAAGGGGAGACCGACGCCTCGCTGATCGTCACCGGGGAAAGCAACATCCACGCCCGGATCGAAGGCAATGCCGCACTGGTGCAGGACCGCGCCAAGCTGGAAGAATTGTGGAACCCGGTCGCCAGCAGCTGGTTTGACGGGATCGACGATCCGGACATCCGGCTGATCAAGCTGACACCTGCCATGGCCGAGGTCTGGCTGACCGTTGGCGGGCTTGGCTTTGCGTTTGAGCTGGCAAAGTCCAAGGTCACCGGCAAAGAACCCGATATGGGCGAGCATTTCAGCCTGAAATTCTGACAGGCGGCGCTGCGGTCCGTCGCAAAACCCGAAGCCCCCCGGTCTGCATTGACCGGGGGGCTTTACTTTATCGCGCGGCAAATGTGCGCAAGCGTTGCAGGGCCAGGGGTTTCACAAGGACGGTCGGTTCCTGATCGACGTCGATATCAACCCAGATTTCCCCCGATGCGGTTTCGCGCCGCACACTGTAACAGCGGTTTGCCTGCACCACCCGGGTCGCACCCGGCCCACGCAGGTCGGCAATACGCTCCTCACGCAGTTGCAGCAGACAGCGCGTCAGCCGGTATTTCCGCCCTGCAAAGCCGTCGACATGCTGCAAGGCTGAAAGTTGCACCGGATCAACCGGGATGCGATTGTCAGGGTCAGTCAGCCAGAACGACGGCCCCTCGCAGCCACGGTAAATGTCCGGCACTCCGCGCGACAGGCATTTGAACGCCAGCTGCACCAGCGACAGCACTTCGCCGCGATCAATCAGCGCCGCCGCAGCCTCTGGCAGCGTCGTCTGCCATTCCCTGGCAAGGTCACGCGCCAGTGCAAGGGCCGGAGTCTCGGCCTGCGCATCGGGGAACGAGGGCGATGTGATGTCCTTGGCCTCGCGCATTGCCTTTTCCAGATAGGCGACGACCCTTTCGGCCAGATCGGGGACATCCTCTGCCGGTTGCCACGCGGATAGCAACGCGTGCATCAGCACCCACAACTCATCCTTGCGCAGCCCGTCGCGCTCGGCCTCTGTCACGCGGGGCACTGCGCACAGGTCACGCCACAGCACCTGAACCGCATCAGGCAACTGCGCGCAGGCCACCAGCCGCATCCGGGCATCCTCGCTGCGCTTGGTGTCATGCGTCGAGGTCAGAACCATCGCTCCCGGCGCAACCCCGGCGGTGAGTCTGGCAAATTCATCCGTGTTCAACGACACATCATCCGGCGACGCCCCGACCTCACAGGCTGCCGGATAGGGGACAAAGCGGTAAAAGGTCGTATCCTCGGCCGATTTGGCCATGACCGCCCCGCTGGTCTGCTGAAACAGATCCCGGAACGCAATTTCCGCCGGGGTCTGCGCCTGCACCACACAGTCAATCAGACGCAGCGCCGTGGTGGGCGGGCGGACATGCAGCCGCACAAACTCGCGCATCGTCTCGGCGGTCCGATCGGCGAAGTCTGCGGCCATGCCGCTTTCCCCGAAATAGCTGCGATAGACCGGCATCGACTCCAGCATGCCCATCACCGACTGGCGCAGGGTTTCCGGTCCGGGGTCATGGTGGATGTCGTCGGCAAGGGCGGCGCTGGCCGCTTCAACCAGCCGCAGCACCTCGGCCGCCAGGTCATGCCGCAGAATGTCACGCTTTGCCGCCTTCAGGGTCGCAGCATAGTCGGGACTGCACCCGGTGGCATCAGCCCACAGCTTGGTCAGCGCCTGCGCCCCCCTTTCCGGCGTCAGCACCTGTGCGAAGCTGCGGGCGTGTTCATAGCCGGTTGTGCCTTCGACCGGCCAGTCCGGCAGCGGCTCATCACCGACAAGGATCTTCTCGACCCAGACCGGCACATCCGGCCCCACACGCTTGCGCAACCGCGCCAGATAGGCCCCCGGCACGCGCAGCCCGTCAACATGGTCCACGCGCAGCCCCTGCACGTGCCCGCTGTCTACCAGATCAAGGACAAGGCGGTGCATGTCGTCAAACACGTCGTCGCGGTCCACCCGCATGCAGATCAGGTCGGTGATGTTGAAAAAGCGTCGGTGCGTGATCCGGTCACTTTCGGCCTCCCAATGGATCAGCTGCCAGGGCTGACGGTCCAGCACCGCATCCAGCGTGCCTTCACCGCCGCCATGCAGCGGCACCCGCAGATCCGCCACCGCCAGCACGGGCCCAAGCTGCGCGTCTTCCTGCACAGACACAGCCCCCTCGGCACGCAGCGCCTCCAGCGTGCGCGGCAGCCATGGCAGAGCAAGACGGCCCGCAGACCAGTCAATGTCAAAGTGCCGGGCGTAGCGGCTGGCTGCCCCATACCGCAGCACATCACACAGCCACGGGTTTTCCAGCGAAAAGGCGGTGTGGTTCGGCACGATATCCAGAATAAGGCCCAAACCCCTGCCCCGCGCTTCATCAGCCAAGCGGCAGAATCCCTCCAGCCCACCCAAGGCCGGGTCCACCGCATCGGGCCGGGTCACATCATATCCGTGGGTCGATCCGGTGGTCGCGGTGAAGACCGGCGACAGGTACAGATGGCTGATCCCCAGCCGCGCAATCGCATCAAGGTCGTGGATCACGCGGTCAAAGGTCACGCCGTTGCGCAGTTGCAGGCGATAGGTGGCAACAGGCAGCATCAGCAGGGTGTCCCTTCAGCAGGCATATTAACGATTGGTCACAGGCCCAACCCGCTTGCCGCCGTTCGGTTCCCGCCAACCGTCGCAAAGCTGTGTTTCATCCGCCCATCTGCCCTTTGCCCGGCTCCGTTCCGGCGCTAGACTGTTCAGATGACCACACGCCCCGTGAAACATTCGCTGACCCTGCACGGCCACCGCACCAGCGTGTCGCTGGAGGTCAGTTTCTGGGAGGCGTTCCGCGCCATCGCGGCCGATCAGGGCGAAACGGTCAACGCCCTTGCCGCCCGCATCGACGCGGGCCGTCAGGGCGATGAAGGGCTGGCCTCGGCCATCCGGGTGTTTGTGCTGCAGCATTATCAGCGCAAATAGCCCAATCGCGGACTGGAAGCGGACCGCGGCTTGCGCTATGGCCACTGCATCGCATCCTCAGGGAGAGTCCCATGAAAGCCGCTGTCATCACCTTCCCCGGTTCGAACTGCGACCGGGATCTGGCACTTGCCTTTGAACAGGCCGGTTTTCAGGTGACGCGGGTCTGGCACAAGGATACCGACCTGCCGCATGGCACCGATGTTGTGGGCGTGCCGGGCGGATTTTCCTTTGGCGACTATCTGCGCTGCGGGGCCATTGCGGCGCAGTCGCCGATAGCCCCGGCAATCAAGGCGCATGGGGCAAAGGGCGGCTATGTTCTGGGCATCTGCAACGGGTTTCAGGTGCTGACAGAAATGGGCCTGCTGCCCGGGGTTCTGATGCGCAACGCAGGTCTGAAATTCGCCTGCAAACGCGTGGCCCTGCGCGTGGCCACGACTGACAGCCCCTACACCAACACCTATGGCCGCGGGCAAGAGATTGAAATTCCCATCGCCCACCATGATGGCAACTACACCATCGACGCCGAAGGTCTGGCAAAACTGCAGGGCGAAGACCGCATCGCCTTTACCTATGCGGCCAACCCCAATGGCTCGATGGCCGACATCGCCGGTGTGCTGTCCGAAAACCGCCGGGTGCTGGGCATGATGCCCCACCCCGAGCGTGCGTGTGAGCCGGTTCACGGCGGCACCGATGGTGCCGGAATGTTCCGGTCATTGATGGGCGGGATGGCGCTTGCCTGACCGGCCAGCGCTTGAGGCGGTCGTGACCTGGGCCTAGAGTCCGGCGCATGGCGGACAGAACCTATCCAGCAGACCAGAGCGAAGACGCGCAGGGGATTTCCTGGCGCGTGAAACTGGTGATTGCGCTGATGGTTGTTCTCGCCATCGGCGTGGTTCTGGTGACAAACCGCTGGCTGACCGAACGGTTTTCCGAAACCACGCGCAACCGGGCCGATCTGCGGCTGGCGCTGTACTCCGGCAACATGATTTCCGAACTGCAGCGCACCTCGGTCGTGCCCTTGCTGCTGTCCACCGACCCCGCCTTTGGTGAGGCGTTGCGCAACGGCAATTTTTCCCAGACCTCGCAACGGCTGATCAAGGTGCAATCCGAAATCGGCGTGGCCTCGATCATGCTGATGGACCGCGATGGCAGGGTGGTCGGCGCGACCAACCGCAATCTGCTGGGCACCCCCTACCGCAACGAAAGCTTCTACGTTGATGCGTTGCGGGCCAAGGACACGATCTTCACCGTGGCGCGGCGCGGCACGGCGGGGTTCGATTTCACCTATTCCCGGTCGATCATCGTGGATGGCCGTTCCGTCGGTGTGATCGCGGTGGCGGTCGACCTGCAGAAATACGAACGCGCCTGGACCGGATTTCAGGATGCCGTGCTGGTGACCGACAGCGAAGGCACGGTCATACTGGCCACCGAACCCCGCTGGCGCGGTCTGCCCCTGACCGAGGCGATGGCGGCGCGCGAACCCCCCACCGCCATCGGCCGCGCGTTGCAGGCCACGGCCGACTGGGCCCAGAACCCGCCCGACGCCTATCTGTCCGGACAGGCCGTGATGAAAACCGAGGCCCGCGTGCCGTTCCGGGGCTGGCGGATGGTGACCTTCACCGCCTACGATTCGGTGCGCGAACGGGTCAATGGCGTGCTGGCGCTGGAGATCATGGGCTTTGCTATTCTGCTGGCGCTGACCTTCTATGGCCTGTCGCGCAAGGCCTGGTCGCAAAGCATGAGCTTTCAGCGCGAATCGGCAGAGCTGCGGCTGCTCAATGCCCGGCTGCAACGCGAGATTGCCGAACGCGAGAAGGTCCAGAAAGATCTGGCCGTGGCCGAACTGACGCTGGCCCAATCGTCCAAACTGGCGGCGCTGGGGGAAATGTCGGCAGCCGTCAGCCACGAGCTGAACCAGCCTCTGGCTGCGATGAAAACCTATCTGGCCGGGGCCCGCCTGCTGTTGCAGCGCCGCCGCCCGGAAGAAGCCTTGTCGTCATTCCAGCGCATCGACGATCTGATCGAACGGATGGGCGCGATCACCCGCCAGCTGAAATCCTACGCCCGCAAGGGCGGTGAGGCGTTCGAGCCGGTCGATCTGCGCCAGGCCCTCAGCTCGGCCCTGTCGATGATGGAACCCCAGCTGAAAGCGCGGGTGGTCAAGATCACCCGCACCCTGCCGCGCCAGCCGGTGATGGTGATGGCAGACCGGATCCGGCTGGAGCAGGTGATCATCAACCTGCTGCGCAATGCGCTGGACGCGACCAAGGACCGGCAGGGCCCGCAGATCGATCTGATCCTGTCGCAGGGCGACACCGCCATGCTGATGGTCCGCGACAACGGGCACGGGATTGCCGAACTGGATAACCTTTTCGAGCCCTTCTACACCACCAAGAAACCCGGCGAAGGCGTTGGCCTTGGTCTTGCGATCTCCAGCGGTATCGTTGGCGATCTGGGCGGCCGGTTGACCGCGCGCAATGCCGAAGGTGGCGGCGCGGTTTTTGAAATGCAATTGCCTCTGATGAGGCCTATAAACGAGCAGGAAGCTGCGGAATGAGGTTTTCATGTCGCGCGCAATGAAAGTGGCCATCGTCGATGACGAAGCCGATATGCGTCAATCCATCAGTCAGTGGCTGGCCCTTTCGGGCTTTGACACCGAAACCTATGCGAGTGCCGAAGATGCGCTCAAAGGTATCAGCGCCGATTTTGCCGGCGTGGTCGTCAGCGATATCAAGATGCCCGGAATGGATGGCATGGCCTTCCTGAAACGGCTGATGAGCATGGATTCGGGGCTGCCCGTCATCATGATCACCGGCCACGGCGATGTGCCGATGGCGGTCGAGGCGATGCGGGTCGGGGCCTATGACTTTCTGGAAAAGCCGTTCAACCCCGACCGGATGACGGAACTGGCGAAAAAGGCCACGCAGGCCCGCCGCCTGACGCTGGACAACCGCGCTCTGCGCCGCGAATTGTCTGACGGCTCGGTGCTGATGAAAAAGCTGATCGGCGGCAGCCCGGTGATGGAGCGGTTGCGCGAGGATATCCTCGATCTGGGTCAGGCGGATTCTCACGTGCTGATCGACGGCGAAACCGGCACCGGCAAAACCTTGGTCGCCCATGCGCTGCATGCCGTCGGCCCGCGCGCGTCGAAAAAGTTCGTCACCATCTCTTGTGCTGCATGGTCGGAAGATCAGCTGTCGTCGAAACTGTTCGGCCCGGCGGAAGATGGCACCATCCCGCTGGTCGAAGAGGCGCGTGGCGGCACGCTGTGTCTGGAAGATGTGGAGGCGCTGAGCCATTCGCTGCAGGCCCGCCTGCTGACCCTGATCAACGAGTCCGGCACTCCGCCTGAAACCCGGATCATCGCGATCTGCAATGAACATGCGGCGGACAAGACGCTGGAAGACATCCTGCGCGCCGATCTGTTCTACCGGCTTGGCGCGATGACCATCCTGTGCCCGCCGCTGCGCGCGCGCGGCGAGGATATTCTGACGCTGTTCACCCGCATGTCCGAACAATTTGCCGAAGAATACGGCTGCGAGGCACCGCAGGTCACCGCGCAAGAGGCGGCACAACTGTTGCAGGCGCCATGGCCCGGCAATGTGCGCCAGCTGGTCAACATCGCCGAACGCGCCGTGTTGCAGAACCGGCGCGGGTCAGGCTCCATCGCCAGCCTGCTGATGGCGGATAACGAGGCGTCGGGTCCGGCGATGACCACCGAAGGCAAACCGCTGAAGGAATATGTCGAAAGCTTCGAGAAAATGCTGATCGACAACACCATGCGCCGCCACAAGGGCAGCATCGTCGCGGTGATGGACGAATTGTGCCTGCCGCGCCGGACGCTGAACGAAAAGATGGCGAAATACGGCTTGCAGCGGCAGGATTACACCTGATCCCGTCGCACTGCTGTTACACAGCGAAAGGTATTCACGGCGGGAAAACCTGAAAGGTGCCCGCCGTGACCACCCCTTCGAATACCCCCGCGCAAGACTGGCTTCAGGCTGAACTGGCCGACACCTTTGACGAGGATTTCGAGCTGGAGCTGGAAGATGCCCAGCTGTCGCTGGAAATCGCGCGGATCTACAAGGAAAAGCACCCCGAAACCATCGACCGGCACGCCTATTTCCATGCGCTGATCCGAATGCAGTCGGAACTGATCAAGCTGCAGGACTGGGTGCAGTATCATGGCAAAAAAGTCGTGGTGATCTTTGAGGGCCGCGACAGCGCTGGAAAAGGCGGCGTCATCAAACGCCTGACCCAGCGCCTGAACCCGCGCGTGGTACGCACGGTCGCCCTGCCCGCGCCATCCGACCGTGAAAAATCGCAGTGGTATTTCCAGCGCTATGTGCCACACCTGCCCGCAGGCGGCGAAATCGTGCTGTTCGACCGCAGCTGGTACAACCGCGCCGGGGTGGAACGGGTGATGGGCTTTGCCAGTGAAGATCAGGTCGAGCAGTTCTTCCACGACGTACCGGAATTTGAACGTATGCTGGTACGGTCGGGCATCACGGTGATCAAATACTGGTTTTCGATCACCGATGAAGAACAGCAGATGCGGTTCCTCATGCGCATCCATGATCCGATGAAGCAGTGGAAACTCTCGCCGATGGATCTGCAAAGCCGGGTGCGGTGGGAGCAGTACACCAAGGCGAAAGAGGAAATGATGGCCCGCACCAACATTCCCGAAGCGCCGTGGTATATCGTGGAAGGCAACGACAAAAAGCGCGCCCGCCTGAACTGCATCGACCACCTGCTTGGCCTGATCCCGTACGAGCCTGTTCCGCATGAAGAGGTTCACCTGCCCGAACGCGTGTTCAACCCAGACTACGAACGCGCTGTCCTGCCACCAGAGCTGTATGTGCCCGCCAAATATTGACCGGCAGCAGCGCAAACCCCGCCCGGCTGCACCGCAACCGCAACATTTGCCGCGAAATTGCCCATTGCCCTTGCGCGCGCTTTCCCGCTAGGGTTGGCGGGCATGGGGTATCTTGTGCACAGAATTCTCTGCCTGCCAGCGCCGACGCGATGAAACGCGCGCAAAAGCAAGCAGCCGGATCGGCCGAAAGGCTGTTGTCATTGCCCGCAAGTCTTTGGATGCACGGGCTTTTTAAAGGTGGGGGGCTTATCGCCCCTCAGAGTTGAACCGCGATGACGCGCGCGACAAAGACGATAGACGGCGTGGGGTGCCCAATGGGCATCCTGCCGTCACGCCTGACGCGCGCGCCCGCCCGAACAAGACGCCTTTCCCCGTATCATTGCCCCTCTGGTCCGCCAGAGGGTTTGATGCGTCTCAGGCGCAATGGAATGTTATGGCCAAGAAGATGCTTATTGATGCCACCCACCCCGAGGAAACCCGGGTGGTTGTGGTCGACGGAAACAAGGTTGAGGAATTTGACTTTGAAACCGTCAACAAACGCCAGCTTGCAGGGAACATCTACCTTGCCAAGATAACGCGGGTCGAACCCTCGCTTCAGGCGGCTTTCGTCGATTACGGCGGTAACCGGCACGGATTTCTGGCATTTGCCGAAATTCATCCCGATTATTACCAGATCCCGGTCGCCGACCGCAAAGCGTTGATCGAAGAAGAACGCGCCTATGCCCGCGCCGAGGAAGAGGAAGAAAACCGCCGCTCTCGCCGCCGGTCGCCCCGTCCGAAGCCCGCCGCTGAAGAGGCAAAGGTTCAGGATGCCACAACATCCGGCCCGGCCGGCATGGATGTGGTCGATCTGGACGAGGACCAGGACGGCGACGCCGCCGCAGCGGCCACCGGGCACGACCAAGGCGCCCAGGATCATGACCACGATCACGGCGGTGACAACGGCGCTGACAAGGGCAACGGGAATGGTGAAACGCCTTACCGCGCCATGGATCACGCCTCGGAAACCGACGATGAGATTGAATCGATCGCCGAAGAGGATGTGTCGGAAGAAATCAGCTCTTCGCGCAAACCCCGCGCCCGGCGCTATAAAATCCAGGAAGTGATCAAGGTTCGCCAGATCATGCTGGTGCAGGTGGTCAAGGAAGAACGCGGCAACAAGGGCGCTGCGCTGACGACCTACTTGTCACTGGCCGGTCGCTACTGCGTGTTGATGCCCAACACCGCGCGCGGCGGCGGCATCAGCCGCAAGATCACCAACGCGCCCGACCGCAAGAAGCTCAAGGAAATCGCCGGTGAGATCGAGGTGCCGGAAGGTGCCGGCCTGATCATCCGCACGGCGGGCGCCAAGCGCACCAAGGCGGAAATCAAGCGCGACTACGAATACCTGATGCGCCTGTGGGAACAGATCCGCGAGCTGACCCTGAAATCCATCGCCCCCGCCCCGATCTATGAAGAGGGCAACCTGATCAAACGCTCGATCCGCGATCTGTACAACCGTGAGATTGACGAAGTTCTGGTCGAAGGGGCCGAAGGCTTCCGCGTCGCCAAAGACTTCATGCGCATGATCATGCCCAGCCACGCCCGCGCGGTGCAGCTGTATCAGGACCCGACCCCGCTGTTCGCCCGTTATCAGGTCGAAGGCTATCTGGGCGGCATGTTCAACCCGACCGTGCAGCTGAAATCCGGCGGCTACATCGTCATCGGCATCACCGAGGCGCTGGTCGCCATCGACGTGAACTCGGGCCGCGCCACCAAAGAAGGCTCCATCGAGGACACCGCGCTGAAAACCAACCTGGAGGCTGCCGAAGAGGTGGCCCGCCAGCTGCGTCTGCGCGACCTTGCCGGTCTGATCGTCATCGACTTCATCGACATGGAAGAGCGTCGCAACAACGCCGCCGTCGAGAAGAAGCTGAAAGACAAGCTGAAAACCGACCGCGCCCGCATTCAGGTTGGCCGCATTTCGGGCTTTGGCCTGATGGAGATGAGCCGCCAGCGCCTGCGCCCCGGCATGCTCGAATCCACCACCCAGCCCTGCCCGCATTGCCACGGCACCGGGCTGATCCGCTCGGACGATTCCATGGCGCTGCAGGTTCTGCGCGCGCTGGAAGAAGAAGGCACGCGCAAGCGGTCCAAGGAAGTGCTGCTCAAGGCTCCGGTCGGGATCATCAACTACCTGATCAACCAGAAACGCGAACATATCGCGCTGATCGAGGCCCGCTATGGCATGGCCGTGCGGCTGGAGGCGGATCCGTCGATGATCAGCCCCGATTACACCATCGAAAAGTTCAAGACCGCGCTGCGCGTGGTGCCGGAACCGGGTGCGGTGATCTCGGGCAACTCCAGCCTGATGGGTGCGCCTGTGGCCGAGGAAGAAGACGAAGATCTGCCGATCGAAGATGATGTGGAAGACGAAGTCGAAACCGAGGCCGAGGCTGACACGGAAGACAAGCCCGCACCCCGGCAGGAGGCGCGCGAAGGCGACGGCACCAAGAAGAAACGCCGCCGTCGGCGCCGCCGCAAAGGCACCGGCCCGAACGGGACCGACGCCGATGGCAATGCGGTTGCTGACGATGGCGATGCGGATGATGGCGATGACCTGAGCGAAACCGACGCTTCGGCTGAGGCTCCGGCACAGGCTGATGTTGCAGCCGACCCTGCACCCGCCGCAGCCGAGGCTGAGGCCCCGAAAAAGCGCACCCGGACCCGCAAACCAAAAGCGGCCCCCGCAGGCGCGGAACCCGCTGCAGTGGTGTCAGAGCCGGTAGCTGCGGAACCGGCGGCGGCACCCGTTGCAGAAGAACCTGCAGCAGAGGGCCCGAAAAAGCGCACCCGGACCCGCAAGCCAAAGGCAACAGAGGCTGCCGTCGCCGAAGCCGTGGCTCCGGTGGCAGAGGCGGTGCAGCCTGCCCCCGCGCCCGAGCCTGTTGCGGAACCAACTCCGGTACCTGCGCCCGAACCCGCACCGCAGCCCGAGCCGGTGGCGGCACCCGCGCCGGTGCTGCAACCCGCACCCTCGGACGCACCGGCGGCACCCCAGACCTCTCTGGCTGCTGACCCGGGCCTTGACGACGCCCCCGAGCCAGAGGCCGAAGATGACGGCCCGGCCAAGCCCAAGCGCAAGGGCTGGTGGACACTGGGTCGCTAAGGCCAATCAGAACAACGGGGCGGCAGCGCAATCTGCCGCCCCGTTTCATTTGACGATGTTTCACCCGGGCCACGCCGATGTGACACCCCGCCCCCGTGACGCGAACAGCGGACCAAGCTATCACCTGGCCAAAGGGGACACCAATGTTCGGAATCGATCTGATCGACGCGGCCTTGCTGCCCGCCATGCTGATCGCACTGATGGCGGGTGTGCTGTCATTCCTGTCACCTTGCGTCCTGCCCATCGTGCCGCCCTATCTTGCCTATATGGGCGGGATCTCGATGGGCGACATGCGCGACAACGCCACCGCACGGCGCCGGGTGATCGTGCCCGCGTTGTTCTTTGTCATGGGCCTGTCCACGGTGTTTCTGCTGCTGGGCTTCACCGCATCGGTGTTCGGCGCGTTTTTCCTGCAAAATCAGGTGCTTTTCTCACGCATTTCAGGTGTCGTGGTCATCATCTTCGGCCTGCATTTCCTTGGCCTGTTCCGCATTCCCCTGCTCGACCGTGAAGCGCGGCTGGATGCCGGTGACCGGGGCGGCACCGCGTTTGGTGCCTACGTCCTGGGATTGGCCTTTGCCTTCGGCTGGACGCCTTGCATCGGCCCGCAACTGGGCGCGATCCTGTCGCTGGCGGCCCAGGAAGGATCGGTGCAGCGCGGGACGTTCCTTTTGGGGGTCTATGCGCTTGGCCTTGGCCTGCCCTTCCTGCTGGCCGCGCTGTTTGTCGAACGCTCGCTGGGCCTGATGCAGCGCCTGAAACCCCATATGAAGATGATCGAGCGGGTGATGGGCATCCTGCTGCTGGTTGTCGGCCTTGCACTGGTGACCGGGGCCTTTACCGATTTCAGCTGGTGGCTGCTGGAAACCTTTGACCGCTTCGGCATCCCGCTTCTGGGCTGAACCCCCTTATTTCCGCCCGAAATCCCGCCTAGACTGCGCGCTGCAGGAGAGACGGATGGCCAAAGTCGAGACCATGACGACAGACACAGCGGCGCAAGGCTCAAAACCCTTTCGCCGCCGCGTGTTCTATATTCCCGGGTACGATCCGATCCACCCCCGCCGCTACCGCGAGCTGTACCGCAGGGAATCCGCCGATCAGGCCGCAATATCCGGCTACACCATCTGCCTGCATCCCAAAGCCACCAAAGGCCCCTACGGCTGGCGCGTTGAGGGCACCATGAACGGCAGCCAAGCGCAGGCAGAGGTCGAGGTGCTGGTCTGGTCCGATATCGTGCGCAGCAGCATGTCAAACTCGATCCCCGCCACTTACGCGCAGCTTGTGCGCACTGCTTGGGCCTATATCGCGTCCGGCACGCTGTTCCGGCTGATGCGGTTGCGCAAGGGGCCGGTGATCGCGGCGCTATACCCGATTGTGTTCCTGCTGGGCCAACTGGCGCTTGCCTGCACCATTGGCTGGGGCTTTGGCCGCATCGTCGCGGCCTATACCCACCCCGCGCTGATCATCACAGGGCTGATCCCCATCCCGTTCATCCTGCGCTGGTTCAAGGCACGCGATAACAAGGTCTTCGCCTACTACCTGATGCACGACTATGCCTTTTCCGCCCGCTGGAAAGGTGCCAACCCCCCGGCGCTGGAGGCGCGGATGGCCGCGTTTGCCACCGTCATCCGCGCCGCGCTGGACAGCGATTGCGACGAGGTGCTGGTGGTCGGCCATTCCTCGGGCGCGCATCTGGGCGTGTCGATCCTGTCGGACCTGATCCGCGAAGGGTTGCCCGCAGGCCACCCGCCGCTGGCCTTCCTGAGCCTCGGGCAAGTGGTGCCGATGGTCAGTTTCCTGCCCGGTGCGACCCGCCTGCGCGGCGATCTGGCCTTTCTGTCCACGCGCGACCAGATCACATGGGTCGATGTTACCGCCCCCGGCGATGGCTGTGCCTTCGCGCTGTGCGATCCGGTGGCGGTCTCGGGCGTCGCCCCACCCGGTCAGCGCTGGCCGCTGGTGCTGTCAGCCGCTTTCACCCAGACCTTGTCGCCCGCGCGCTGGAAGGCTCTGCGCTGGCGGTTTTTCCGCCTGCATTTCCAGTACCTCTGCGCCTTTGACCGCCCCGGCGACTACGATTACTTCCAGATCACCGCCGGGCCGCAGACCCTTGCCGCGCGCTACGCCAGCCGCGCCCCGTCAAAAAGCCGTATCCTCACCCCCGTCAACCGCTATACCACAACGGCATGATCCCGCCCAAACCCATCCCCCGCCCCGACCGCGTCTCGCTGTGGCGCCATCTGCGGCTGTTCCGGCGCGACATCCTCTCGGCACAACCGGCGCGGCTGTACCGGGCGTGGATGGCTGAATTCCGCACGCCGTTCTTTCGCAGCTACCTGTGCAATGACCCGCAACTGATTGATCTGGTGCTGAAATCCCGCGCGTGCGATTTCCCCAAATCCAACCGTATCCGCGAGGGGCTGACCCCGCTTCTGGGCAATTCAGTCTTTGTCACCAATGGCGCAGTCTGGGAACGCCAGCGCCGCATCATCGACCCGGCGTTTGAAGGTGGCCGGTTGCGCGACACTTTCCCCGCGATGTGGCAGGCAGCGCAGGCGGCTGCCGCGCGGCTGCGCGCGGGCATGGTGGAGATTGAAGAGGAAACAAGCCACGCCGCCGCCGATGTGATCTTCCGCACGCTGTTTTCCATCCCCATCGAACACCAGACCGCACAGGCGGTGTTCCACGAATTCCGCGCCTATCAGCGCAGCCAGCCGATCCTGAACCTCGCCGCTTTCCTGCCCCTGCCGCGCTGGTTTCCGCGCCCGCACCGGCGCGGGACGCGGCACGCGGCGGCAAAGATCCGCAGCCTGATCACCGCCATGACCAACGCCCGCGCGGCAGAGATTGCAGCAGGCACCGCGCCGGACGATCTGGCCACCAAAATCATGCAGACCGCAGACCCGCAGACGGGCCAGACCTTCAGCACCGAAGAGATGGTCGATCAGGTCGCCATCTTCTTCCTCGCCGGGCATGAAACCAGCGCCTCCGCCCTCGCCTGGGCGCTCTATCTGCTGGCCACCCACCCCGAGGCCCAGGCGCGTGTCGCGGCAGAGGCGGCAACTCTACCCGATCAGCCCGACTTCGCCGCGATGTCGCGCCTGAAATTCGCCCGCGACGTATTCCGTGAAACCCTGCGGCTGTACCCGCCTGTGCCGATGATGGTGCGCGAAAACCGCTGCCCGGAGCGCTTTCGCGACCGCACCATTGCCCCCGGTGCGCAGATCGTGCTGTCGCCATGGCATCTGCACCGGCACGAACGGCTCTGGACCAATCCAGATGGCTTCGACCCCGACCGCTGGTCGCGTGAGGAGAACAGAACCTGCGCGCGTGACGCCTATCTGCCGTTCTCCGCCGGCCCGCGCGTCTGCCCCGGCGCAGGCTTTGCCATGGTCGAAGGCCCCCTGCTGCTCGCCCACCTGATCCGCCACTGGCAGTTCGACGCCATTCCGGACGATATCCCTACCCCCGTCGCCCACCTGACCGTGCGCGCTTCAGACGGCATCCGCCTGCGTCTTACAAAACGCGGCCAGGCTTCATCTTGACAGAAATACTCTCAGGGGGGAGGAGCGCAGCGACGGGGGGGCGGAAGCCCCCTGCAACGCAAGCCGCTCATCGCTCCCGCATCACGCTCTTCGCGAGAAGCGCCCGCAAGGAGCGCCGAGCGTGCAGTCAGTCGCTTAAAGAAGCTCGACGCGGTAGGATTCGATCACCGTATTGGCCAGCAGCTTGTCGCACATCGCCTTCACTTCGGCTTCAGCACGGGCGGCATCGGTCTCGGCCAGATCCAGCTCGATCACCTTGCCCTGACGCACCCCATTGACCCCCGCAAACCCCAGTGTGCCAAGCGCATGGCGCACGGCTTCGCCCTGCACATCCAGAACGCCGTTCTTCAACATGACGGTGACGCGGGCTTTCATGGCAATTCCTCATTGACTGACCGGGATTGGGACTAACCGGGATTGGGACTGACCGGCATCGGGGCTGACCGGATTTCGCCCCTCCCTTACCGCCCCCTCCCGTTCGGAGCAAGGGGGCGTGCGGGGATCACCAGACGCAGGCCCGGCTGACCCGGCCCTGCGCGCAGCTAATTGATCAACGTCGGTTTGGGGGAATGCGTCACATTGGTGGGCAGAACGCCCAGGCGTCGCGCAAGCTCGGTATAGACATCCGCCATCGGCCCCGGCTCTGCCACCGGCTGACCATCGCCACGGTCGATGACCGGGCGCATGTCCCATAGCCGACAGTTGTCGGGGCTGATCTCGTCGGCGATGATCAGACGCATGTAATCGCCCTCCCACACCCGGCCCACCTCGATCCGGAAATCGGCCAGCCGCACGCCCACACCCATCATCACGCCCGACAGGAAATCATTCACCCGCAACGCAAGCGCCACCACATCATCCAGATCCTGCTGGGTGGCCCAGCCAAAGGCGACGATATGCTCTTCAGCCACCATGGGCGACGACAGCCGGTCATCCTTATAGTAATACTCCACAATCGGACGTGGCAGCGCCGTGCCCTCGGGGATGCCCAGCTTGGACGACAACTCACCAGCGGCAAAATTACGCACCACCACTTCCAGCGGCAGAATCTCGGCCATCCGCACCAGCTGTTCACGCATGTTCAGGCGCTTGATGAAGTGAGTCGGCACGCCGATGCTGTTCAGGCCGGTCATGAAAAATTCCGACAGCCGGTTGTTCAGAACGCCCTTGCCCTCGGTGCCTTTGGCCTCGCTGGTGACCGGGGTCTCGGATGAGATGCCTTCATCCTTGAAATATTGAATCAATGTGCCGGGTTCCGGACCGTCATAGAGGATCTTCGTCTTGCCCTCATAGACCTTCTTGCGCCGTGCCATGAACTCTCCGCGACCAATGCAGGAAGGGGCGGTGAAGCACCGCCCCATCTGACTTTGTCTGGCCTATACGGTATGCGGCTGCCCGCTGCAAGCCAATGGGCGCAGGTCGTACAGGTCCTGCCGCCCCTTGCGGCGACGCTGCGGGAAGGGCATATCAGGATCAGCAGATGTTCAACCAAGGGGCCCGCGCATGACCACCTTCGACGACCGCGAAAACGCGTTTGAAAACAAGTTTGCCCATGACGCAGAAATGCAGTTCCGCGCCGAAGCGCGCCGGAACAAACTTGTGGGCCTGTGGGCCGCTGACCTGATGGGCATAACCGGGGACGAGGCGGCGGCCTATGCGATCACCGTGGTTGAGGCCGACTTCGAAGAGGCGGGCATCGAAGACGTGGTGCGCAAGGTCGCGGCAGATCTGGCCGGAAAGGCCAGTGCAGACGATATCCGTCTGAAAATGGCTGAAATGATGCCGGTCGCCAAAGCGCAGCTGATGACCGAAATCTGATCCGGTCCGGCCAGCACAGGCACCAACACTGGGCCGGGGCCCGATCACACCGCCCCGACCGCGCCGCTGGCCACTTCCCTTGACGCGCTCCCGAACCAAGCCGAGGTCACAATGCCCCAAGACGCCCTTTCAAAGCTGCTCTCTGCCCGCGACTGGCTGATGGCCGATGGCGCGACCGGGACCAACCTGTTCAACATGGGCTTGTCTTCGGGGGAGCCGCCGGAGTTCTGGAACATCGACCAGCCCGACAATATCCGCCAACTCTATCGCGGTGCGGTCGACTCCGGGTCTGATATCTTTCTCACCAACACTTTTGGCGGCAACGCCAGCCGGTTGAAGCTGCATCAGGCGCAAAACCGCGTGCATGAGCTGAACCGCGTCGGTGCGGCCCTCGCGCGCGAGATTGCCGATGCCTCGGGCCGCACCGTGGTGGTGGCCGGGTCCGTCGGCCCCACGGGTGAGATTTTCGAGCCGATGGGCACGCTGACCCATGCGCTTGCGGTTGAAATGTTCCACGAACAGGCCGAAGGGCTCAAGGCGGGTGGGGCCGATGTGCTCTGGGTCGAAACCATCTCTGCGCCCGAAGAATACAAGGCCGCGGCCGAGGCGGCGGCGCTGGCCGGGATGCCGTGGTGCGGCACCATGAGCTTTGACACCGCTGGCCGCACCATGATGGGCACCACATCGGCAGCAATGGCTGACATGGTCGGCAAACTGGCGAACCCGCCGCTGGCCTTCGGGGCCAATTGCGGTGTGGGCGCGTCGGACCTGATGCGCACGGTGCTGGGCTTTGTCTCGACCAGCAGCGAAGTCCCGATCATTGCCAAGGGCAATGCCGGCATTCCGAAATATCACGACGGCCATATCCACTACGATGGCACGCCGGAACTGATGGGTGAATATGCCGTGCTGGCGCGCGATGCCGGGGCGCGCATCATTGGCGGCTGCTGCGGTACCATGCCCGAGCATCTGAAAGCCATGCGCGCCGCCCTGGAAAACACGCCCAAAGGCCCGCGCCCGACGCTTGAAGACATCTCTGCCAAGCTCGGCGGATTCTCTTCGGCCTCAGACGGCACCGGCGACACGTCGAATGATCCGAAGCGCGAACGCAAAAACCGCCGGGGCTGAAAGCCGGTTTTTCTGCGGAAATCCCCAAGTGCGATCTTTCTGCGAAAGATCCCGCCCCGCAAGGGTTTCGCAGAAAACCTGTTCTTCAGGATTTCCGCAGAGAATCCGTTCCCGTCAGAACAGCGACAACTGATCGCCCGCCCGCAGCGGCGGGGCAAACAGATCGCAGCGCAACGGCGGCATCGCCTTCGCCAGCCCCAGCCGCGCCGCTGCCTTGTCAAACCGTTGCGCAATCAGATCGGCCCAGACGCCTTCCCCCCGCATCCGCCGCCCCCACTGCGCATCGTAGTCCTGCCCGCCGTGCATCTCGCGCACCCGCGCCATGACCTTGGCCGCCCGGTCCGGCACATGCTGCGCCAGCCAGTCCTGAAACAGCGGCGACACCTCGCGCGGCAGGCGCAGCGCGATCCAGCTTGCACCTTGCGCCCCCGCATCACGGCAGGCGGTCAGAAGCGGTTCCAGCTCAGGGTCGGTCAGCCCCGGAATGACCGGGGCTATCATCGCCCGCACCGGAATGCCCGCCGCCGCCAGCCGGCGGATCACCTCCAGCCGCCGCGCAGGCGTGGGCGCGCGCGGCTCCAGCCGCCGCGACAGCCCCGCATCCAGCGTGGTCACCGAAATCCCGACCCGCAGCAGCCCTTTGGCCGCCATCGGGGCCAGAATGTCGATGTCGCGCTCTATCAGCGTGCCCTTTGTGGTGATCGCGGTCGGATGGCCAAAATCCGACAACACCTGCAACACCTGCCGCATCAGCAGATGCTCTGTCTCGCAGGGCTGATAGGGGTCAGTGTTGGTGCCCAAAGCCACTGTCGCCACGCGGTAGGTCTTGGCGCGCAGCTCACCCGCCAGCACATCCGCGATACCGGGCCGGGCGATCAGCTTTGTCTCAAAATCCAACCCCGGCGACAGGTTCAGATAGGCATGGCTCGGCCGGGCAAAGCAATAGATGCAGCCATGTTCGCACCCCCGGTAGGGGTTCACGCTGCGGTCAAACGGCAGATCGGGCGAGCGGTTGTAACTCAGCGCCGACCGCGGCCGCTCCATGCTGATTTCGGTGCGCACCAGCCGGTCGTCTTCCGCAATGTCCCAGCCGTCATCCACCCGCACCCGCGCCTGTGGCTCGAACCGGCCAACCGCATTTGACGCGGCCCCACGGGCCCGCAACCGCTGGCCGGGCAGCAGGGTCGGATCACGGTCTGACATGGGTCTCACACATGACCCCACCATGAACGCAACATGAACAAACTGCAACCCCCGGTGGCCCGCCGCGCCCTGCTGTCGGCTTTCAATCCGGGCATGTCGCAAACCGGAAAGTTGCCTTTGCCGTTTGGCCCCATGCAGGCTGCAAGACATCCCGCCGCAGGAGCGCACCCCATGGCCGACGACGAAATCATCCTTGCTGATCTTTCGGATGACGAACTTGTGCTGCAAATGCACGACGACCTTTATGACGGGTTGAAGGAAGAGATCGAGGATGGCGTGAACATCCTGATCGGGCGCGGCTGGACCCCCTATGACGTGCTGACCAAGGCGCTGGTTGCGGGCATGACCATCGTTGGCAACGACTTCCGCGACGGCATCCTGTTTGTGCCCGAAGTGCTGTTGTCGGCCAATGCGATGAAGTCGGGGATGTTCATCCTCAAGCCGCTGTTGGTTGAAACCGGCGCGCCGCGCATGGGCAAGATGGTGATCGGCACCGTCAAAGGCGACATCCACGACATCGGCAAGAACCTTGTCGCCATGATGATGGAGGGTGCGGGGTTTGAGGTGCTGGATCTGGGCATCAACAATTCGGTCGAAAAGTATCTCGATGCGCTTGAGGCGGAAAAGCCAGATATCCTCGGCATGTCGGCGCTGCTGACCACCACCATGCCCTATATGAAGGTCGTGATCGACACGATGAAGGAAAAGGGCCTGCGCGATGATTACATCGTGCTGGTCGGCGGCGCGCCGCTGAATGAGGAATTCGGCCGCGCCATCGGCGCCGATGCCTATTGCCGCGACGCCGCCGTCGCGGTCGAAACCGCCAAGGCCTGGGTGGCGCGCAAACACAACCAGCTCAGCGCCTGACAGCCCTCCCCCTCGCAAAGCCCCGGCGTCCCTGACGTCCGGGGCTTTTTCCTGACCGGGCGGCTTTTTCGTGCCGGGGGGGCTTGGCATTTGCGAACCCAAGCGCCACATTCATCACAGGTAGAGGAGAATCTGATGCCCCTTCCCTTGTTTCTGGCGATGCTTGTGTTCGTGATTGCGGCGGCTGGTGCCACGCTGGCCCTGGCCTTCTGGGTGCAGGTGCCGATGATGGCCGTCGCCCTTGCCGCGTTGGCTGGCAGCCTGATGCTGGGCCTGCGGCAGTGGCGCTGACGCCACCCGATGATGCCACCCTTGCCACTGCCGGACTTCCAGCCACGGGTTCTGGTCGCATTCTGCTGATCGCCTGCGGCGCGCTCGCGCATGAAATCCTTGCGCTCAAGCGGCTGAACGGCTGGACCCATCTTGATCTGCAGTGCCTGCCTGCCAACCTGCACCTCTGGCCCGACCGGATTCCGGCGGCGGTGGAACAGGCGGTGGCCAGCCACCGCGCCGCCTATGACGACATCTTCATCGTCTACGCCGATTGCGGCACTGGCGGCCTGTTGCAGGCCAAGTGTGCCGAACTTGGCGTGCAGATGATCGAAGGTCCGCATTGCTACAGCTTTTTTGAAGGCAACGCCGCCTTTGCCGCCAAGGCCGACGACGAATTCACCGCGTTTTATCTGACCGACTTTCTGGTGCGCCAGTTCGACGCCTTCGTCTGGCGGCCCATGGGTCTCGACCGGCACCCGGAATTGCGCGACATGTATTTCGGCAATTACACCACGCTGATCTATCAGGCCCAGATCAACGACGCTGCACTGAACGCCAAGGCGGAAGACTGCGCCCGCAGGCTGAACCTTGCCTATGTGCGGCGGTTTACCGGCTATGGCGACCTGGCCACCGCGCTGACACAGGTTGCAGCCGCCCCCGCCGCGCACTAATCTGCGCGCCAGCCGGAGGATACACGTGCGCCCTGAAACCGCCCTTTCTGACCCTGCCCCGAAGGGCCATCGCTGCAGCGCTCCGGCCTTGCAGCAATGAGCGATGCGTCCGATTTCCCCCGCGCCTTCGCGAATGCCTTCGGCAGCCAGAATGCCGACGGCATCGCCGCCCTGTTTGCCGAAGACGGCAGCTTCCACGCGCTGACTGGCCACTGGGCCGAAGGCCGCAAGGCGATCACCGAGGGCATCCGGCAGGAATTCAACGGCCTATCGCGCATGGCTCGTCTGGTCAGCGGCAAGACCACCCTGCGCCCCATCGGCCCGGGGGCGGCCATCCTGCACCAGCGCTATGTCGTCACCGGGTTGCGCGATGCGACAGGGGCAGAACTCCCGCGCATCGGTGCCCTGCTGACCGCCGTTCTGGCGGCCAAAGGCGACGGCTGGCAAGCCCTGACCGCCACGTTTGCGATGGTCGAAAGCTGACTCTGCCCCTGCCCCTGCCATTGCACCTTTGCTGAAATACTCCCGCGCGGAGCGCTCTTTCTCTTGCCTGATGGCCGGCCCTCACAAGGCACCTGCAAGAAAACGCCGCCCGCTACCCCAGCAGCGCCCGCGCCGCCTCGCGCGCGGCGTCGCTCACGGTGTCGCCCGACAGCATCCGCGCAATTTCTTCCACCCGATCTGTCGCCGACAGCGGCAGCACGGTCGAAAGGGTCTGCCCGGCTTCCACCCGTTTTTCCACCCGCCAGTGATGCGCGCCAAGGGCTGCCACCTGCGGGCTGTGCGTCACCACCAGCACCTGTGCGGTGTCTGACAGCAGCTTCAGCCGCCGCCCCACCGCATCTGCAGTGGCCCCGCCCACGCCGCGGTCGATCTCGTCGAAAATCATCGTCAGACCTTCGGCCTGCGCGGTCAGGCAGACCTTCAGCGCCAGCAGAAACCGGCTCAGCTCGCCACCGGATGCAATCTTGTTCAGCGCGCCCGACGGCGCGCCGGGGTTGGTCGCAACGGTAAAGGTCACGTCATCCGCGCCCTCAGGCCCGCCATCGCTGCGCGTGACCTCGGTGACGAACACCGCGCGCTCCATCTTCAACGGGGCCAGCTCCGCCGCCATTGCCCGGTCCAGCCGCGCCGCAGCCTCAACGCGCGCCGCAGTCAGCCGCGCCGCCTCGGCAACCCAGGCCGCCTCGGCCCCCGCAACCGCTTGGCGCAACGCGCCGATCCCGGCCTCGCCATTGTCCAGCGCCAGCAGGCGCGCCCGCAAATCCCCGGCAAAGCCGCCCAGATCGTCGGGCAGCACCCCATGCTTTCGGGCCAAGGCGCGGATGGCGAACAATCGCTCTTCTGCTGCCTCCAGATCGCCGGGATTCACGTCCAGCCCAGCTAGGCAGGCCTCGACCCCGGCCTGTGCATCCGACAGCTCGATCAGCGCCCGGGCGATGGCGGCCAGCGGCGCTTCCAGCGCGCCTTCGGCCTTGTCCGACGCGCCTTCCAGCCAGCGGGTCGCGTCGCGCAGCGCGGCCTCGGCCCCGTCTTCAGACAGCATCTGCAAGGCGCGCGCCACATCGGCGCGGATGCGTTCTGCCCCCTGCATTGCCCGGCGGCGCGCGTCCAGCACCGCCTCTTCGCCCGGCTCGGGGTTCAGCTTGTCCAGTTCGGCCACCGCGTGGCGCAGGAACTCTTCCTCGGCCCGCGCCGCCGCCAGTGCCGCCTCGGCCTGCGCCAAAGATCCGCGCGCGACGCGCGCCGCCGCCCAGGCCGCACGCGCAGCGGACAGATCGATCCCGGCAAAGGTATCCAGCAGCGCCCGGTGCCCGCGCGGGTTCAGCAGGCCACGGTCATCATGCTGGCCATGCAGTTCCACCAGCACTTCGGACAGCGCGCGCAGCACCTCACCCGACACCCGGCGATCATTGACAAAGGCGGTCTTGCGGCCATCTGCCGTGTTCACCCGGCGCAGGATCAGATCATCCTCGGCCTCGATCCCGGCTTCTTCCAGCACAGCACGCGCCGCATGGCGGGGGGGCAGGTCGAACACCGCCGTCACCTCACCCTGTGCAGCCCCGGACCGCACCAGTTCCGCCCGGCCACGCCAGCCCAGCACAAACCCCAGCGCATCCAACAAAATCGACTTGCCCGCGCCGGTTTCACCCGTCAGCACATTCAGCCCGGGCCCCAGTTCAAGGGTCAGCCGGTCGATGATCAGCACATCGCGGATGTCTAACGAACGGAGCATAGGTTTTCCCGTAGGGCGGGGTTCACCCCGCCGTGATCACAGCCACTCGCCCCGGACCATCTGGCGATAGACCTGGCTCAGCCAGCTGTCGCCCTGCGCCTCGGGGGCAAGCCCGCGGCCTTTCAGCAGTCGGAAGCTGTCGTCGTAGAACGGTGAGGACTGGTAGTTGTAGCCCAGAATCGCCGCAGCTGTCTGCGCCTCGGCATTCAGACCCAGACCCAGATACCCCTCAACCAGCCGGTGCAGCGCCTCGGCGGTATGGGTGGTGGTCTGGAAATCCTGCACCACGGTGCGGAAGCGGTTGATAGCGGCAGTATAGTTGCGGCGCTTCAGGTAATACCGCCCGATCTCCATTTCCTTGCCGGCCAGATGGTCAAAGGCCAGCTCGAATTTCAGCATGGCTGAGCGCGCGTAATCGCTGTCAGGATATTGTTCGATCACGCCACGCATCGCCTGCAAGGCCTGAAAGGTCAGGCCCTGATCGCGGCCGACTTCGTCGATCTGGTCATAATAAGACAGCGCCATCAGATAGGCGGCATAGGGCGCGTCATCATCACCGGGATAAGTGTCAAGGAAACGCTGCGCGGTAGACCGCGCCTCTTCGTATTCCTTGGCCTTGTGCTGGCTGAACGCCTGCATGATCAAAGACCGCTTGGCCCATTCCGAATAGGGATACAGCCGTTCAACCTCCTGGAAATACCGGATCGCCTCTTTCGGCTTGGACCCGGTTTCCAGCTGCAGCTCGCCCTGTTTGTAAATCTCTTCGGCCGTGTAGCTGTCCAGCGACCGCTCTTGCGTGCGCGCACCACAGGCCGAGAGAATCGACAGAACGAGCGCGATGCTCAGCCATTTCGCGCCCGATTTTCCGACTGCCATCGTCTGCCTATCCATCAATCCACCCGGACCCGGCGCAAGATGTCGCGCGGTGTCCGCCTTGTTGCAGACGTCCTAGCACAGAAAAATCCGGGGCGCAAAACGCCTTTGCACCCCGGATCACAACCCTGTCAGGCCGTTGCGCGAAGGTCGCTGCGATGCACGCCCACGCCGGGCAGTTTTCCAACGGTCAGCGCGCTGCATTCCACCATGCGCCAGGCGGTCGGATCGGCAAACAAAGCCACCAGCAGACGGTTGGTCATCGCATGACCGGCGCGGATGCCGGTATAGCGGCCAAGAACCGGCCCCCCGGCCAGATACAGATCGCCCATCGCGTCCAGCATCTTGTGGCGCACGGGTTCATCCTCATGGCGCAGGCCGCCCGGCGACAGCACGCGGTCGCCTTCAAACACCACCGCATTATCAAGCGTGCCGCCAAGGGCCAGCCCGCGCGCGCGCATCGCATCCACATCGGACTGACGGCAAAAGGTGCGGCTGTCGGCCAGTTCGCGCACGAATGTGCCATTTGCAAGGTTCAGGTGCTTGGCCTGAAACCCGATGGCGGCGTCCTCAAACTGGATGGAAAAGTCGATCTCCAGCATATCCGCCGGGTCCAGACGCGCCAGCGCCTCACCCTCGGTCACCTCGACCGTCTTCAGAACCCGGATCGCCCGCACCGGAGCAAACTGCTCGATCAGACCCTTGGCCAGAAAGCCATCGACAAAGGCCACGGCAGAGCCGTCAAGGATCGGCACTTCGGGGCCATCAATCTCGATCACCGCATTGTGGATCGCACAGCCCGCAAGGGCAGCCATCACATGTTCGATGGTGGACACTTCAGTGCCCGAGTCGTTGCGGATCAGGGTGCACAGGCGCGACGGCACCACCTGATCCCAACGGGCGGCGATCATCGGATCACCGGAAACAAGATCGGTGCGCTTGAACCAGATGCCATAATCTGCCGAAGCAGGCCGCACCACCATGCGCACAGGCGCGCCGGAGTGCAAACCCCGACCTTCAAACACCACAGCGGATTTCAGCGTATTCTGCACAGTCAGACCTCTGGTCTTTCGGATAAATAAGATTCGCCCGGCAGCAATCGCAGGACGACTTGTTTCTTGATATTGAATTAAGGATTCAGGCCGCAAAAGCCAACTCACGCTTTATGTCGGAAAGCGACAGCCAGAACGCCCGGCAAGCGGTTGATACGAAACAAAAAAGCCCGCACAAACGGCGGGCTTTCCTGCAATTGTTACAGTGCTGTGTCAGTTCGCCTGCCGACGCAGAAACGCTGGAATCTCAATCCGTTCCTGATCGGCGCTCAGTTCCGGTTCTTCATCGTAAGATGTCACCGGGGGCTGCTGACGTGCGGGGGCCGGGCGGTCCGCCGCTTGTTGCTCATGACCGCCACCGGCCATGCGGTTGATCAGCGAGCCGATGCCAAAGCGGGGGCGCGCCTGTTCTGCGGCCTTTTGGGCGGCAGCGGGCTGCGGTGCGGCAGCAGCAGGACGCGAGGCAGCGGACTGCCCCGGGCCGCGCGACACGGCGGCCTGCAACCGGGCCAGAGCTTCGGGCGAAGGCGTGCCAGCCGCACGCGGGCGCGGGGCGACAAAGGCCGCCGCATCATCATGCATCGGCACACCGCGCGACGGGGCCGCGGCGGCGGGCTGCGGGCGATAGGCCGGTTCGGGCATCTCGTCGCTGTGGTCATCCATCTGCGCCTGATAGGGCGCGCGGGCGGCCACGGCATCAAACAGCTGCGGCTGCTGGGCGGCAGGCTGAACCGGCTGTGGTGCCGGGGCCATTTGTGCCGGCTGCGGTGCAGGCGCATAGGCGGCGTGCTGCTGGGCCGGAGCCTCGGTCGGGGCGGTCAGGTGCGATGGCAGCGGTGCCGCCATCGACCGGCGCGCCACCGGGGCCTCGGCTTTGGCCACGGCCACGTCGATGCCGGTTGCCACAACCGACACGCGCAGCATGCCTTCCATGTTCACATCCAGGGTCGAGCCCACGATGATGTTCGCATCCGGGTCGACCTTTTCACGAATGATGTTCGCAGCCTCGTCCAGCTCGAACAGGGTCAGATCGTAACCACCAGTGATGTTGATCAGGACACCTTTGGCGCCATTCAGGCTGATCTCGTCCAGCAGCGGGTTGGCAATTGCCTTCTCTGCCGCCTGAACCGCACGATCTTCGCCCGACGCTTCGCCGGTGCCCATCATCGCCTTGCCCATCTCGTCCATCACCGCGCGCACGTCGGCAAAGTCGAGGTTGATCAGGCCGGGACGAACCATCAGGTCGGTCACACCCTTGACGCCCTGATACAGCACGTCATCGGCCATGGCGAAGGCTTCGGTAAAGGTGGTGCGCTCATTGGCCAGCCGGAACAGGTTCTGGTTCGGAATGATGATCAGCGTATCGACCACCTTTTGCAGCGCCTCGATCCCGTCTTCGGCCTGTTTCATCCGCTTGGCGCCTTCGAACTGGAAGGGCTTGGTCACAACGCCAACCGTCAGCACACCCAGTTCACGCGCGGCCTGGGCGATGATGGGGGCCGCACCAGTGCCGGTGCCGCCGCCCATGCCAGCGGTGATAAAGCACATATGCGCGCCGGCCAGATGGTCGACGATTTCTTCAATCGTTTCTTCCGCTGCAGCGGCGCCCACGGTCGGGCGGGCCCCTGCGCCCAAGCCCTCGGTCGCTTTGATGCCCATCTGGATCTTCGACGTGGCCTTCGACTGCTGCAACGCCTGCGCGTCGGTGTTCGCCACGACGAACTCCACCCCTTCAAGGTTCTGCTCGATCATGTTGTTGACCGCGTTGCCCCCTGCACCACCGACACCAAACACGGTGATCCGGGGCTTCAGCTCTTCGCGCTGCGCGTTCACGATGAAGTTGAGTGCCATTGCCTATCCGCCTGTCTTTTTGTTGCGCCGCCAGAGGTCGTAGTGCCGCCGCGTATGATTTCCTGATCGGGATATCTGCGCCTGTCCCGGACGCGTCTCTCCCCGAATTAACCGCTAGAATATCTACAAGGCCGTCAGTCGTCACTTAAAAAAGCGTCAATACCCCACAAAATATGGGGTATAAAGCAGGTTTTTCAGCGGGATTTCGCCGTCCACACAGAATGTGGGGGTTACCAGTTGTCTTTGAACCATTTTACCACCCGCTTCAGCGACCGCGCAGGGTAACGCTCGGTCGGAATTTCGAAGTCCCACCATTCATCCTGCGGATGCGCCGCGAACAGACACAGCCCCACGGTGGATGAAAACGCTGCCCCCGTGGCCGCCTGCGGCAGCCCCTGCACCCGCAGCGGGCGGCCCAGACGCACCCGCTGGCCCAGAATCCGGCTGGCCAGCCCGTCCAACCCCGGTATCTGGCTTGCGCCCCCAGTCAGCACGATCTGCTGACTTGGCAGGCTGTCAAAGCCCGCCGCATCTAGGCGAGCCCGCACCTCTTCCAGAATTTCCTCGACCCGTGGCCGCATGATGCCGATCAACTCGGTCCGGCTGACCTGACGGCGGTCTTTCTCCCAGTCGCCGGAATCGCCGCCCACTTCGATCATCTCACGGTCATCCATGCCGGTGGCCTGTACGCCGCCATGCTTGGTCTTGATCCGCTCGGCCACCGCCAGCGGCACCATCAACCCTTTGGAGATGTCGGAGGTGACATGATCCCCCCCCATCCGCACCGCATCGGCAAAGATCATGTGCTTTTTGATGAACACCGAAATGCCGGTCGACCCGCCGCCCATGTCGATGCAGGCGGCCCCCAACTCCTGCTCATCCTCGACCAGAGCCGAGATTCCGGACACGTAGGCTGACGAGGCCATCCCCGCCAGTTCCAGATCACAGCGCTGAATGCAGTGCAGGATGTTTTGCACCACATTGCCGTCAATCGACAGCAGGTGCATGTCGGTCGCCAGCCGGTTGCCGATCTGCCCGCGCGGATCGCCAAGGCCGGACCTGTGATCGAGCGCAAAGTTCACCGGCTGCGCGTGCAGCACCTCGCGGTCGGGGCCGATATCGGGCACGTCACAGGCGGCCAGCACGCGGGCCACATCCTGTTCGGTGACAACGCTGTCTTCCAGATCAATCTCGCCTGCCAGCCCATAGCTGCGCGGCTCCGCCCCCGAAAAGCACGCGATCACATGATCGACCCGCACATTCGCCATTTTCTGCGCGGCCTGAACGGCGGTGCGTACCGCGCGTTCGGTTTCCGCCATCACGGTGATCTCGCCAAAGCGCACCCCGCGCGACCGCGTGGTGGCGGCCCCGATCACCCGGAACGACGACTGCCCGGCCATCGGGCCGACGGTATCATCGCCAAAGCTGCCCGCCCCGTCAAAGCGCAGGATCAGACAGGCGATCTTTGACGTGCCGATGTCCAGAATGGCGATGACGCCGCGTTGCATGGCGGCGCGGCGCATGTTCCGCATGGCGCGTTGCGCCTGATAAAGATCGGTCATAGCTCGCTCCCGCTTGTGTCGATGCCCTGTGATTGCCGCAACTGGTTCAGCGCATAAGGCGCCAGTCGCAGCACGGGGCGATGTTCCGTTCTCAGATCCACGGCAAGGATATCCCGCCCCAGCAAATCCCCCGCCTGATGCAGGGCAATCAGCCGTTCGATGGCGGCAATCGGTTGATCCTGCGGCAGCATGATGCGCTGGTTGCGGTCCAGGATCACATCCCAGCGCCGTTCCCCCACCCGCACCAACCCGCGCACACGCGGCAATATCGGCGCGGCGGCCTGCAGCAGCGCCAGCGCTTCGGGCGTGGCACTGTCGGCGGCATCCCCGGCAATGACCGGCAGATCAGGCCGGTCGCTGCGCTCGGCAAGGCTGGCGACGCGGTGGCCGGTGGCGTCCAGCATCTCGATCCCGTCCGGGGTGCGCCACAGCAGCGCCGGTTCGCGCTCGGTGATCGCCACTTCCAGCACGCCGCCAGACCGCACGATCAGATCGGCGCGCGCAATCGCGTCCAGTTCCTGAATCCGCGCCCGCGCCGCCGCCAGATCAATGTCGAACGACGATTGCGGCAGCTTCAGATCCAGCCGCGCGCGCACCGCATCAGCCAGCTCGGGCGAGGCCCCGGTAACAGAGACCAGACCCACCATGAACTCCGGCCGGTTCTGGAACTGCTGCCTGATCTCGGTGATACCGCCGGAAATCATGTCGCGGCGGTCCTGATCTGCCAGAAAGATACCAACCGTCGAGGCCAGAACGAATGTCGGCAGACCCACCCGGAACATCACCCGGAACAGCGGGGTCAGCCACAACCGCTGCATGCGGTAGGCCCATTTCGTCGGGGCCGGGTCACGGCGCAGCGGAATGGCGGCCAATGTGGCGCGGCGTGGTGCGCTCAGCGGTTGCATGACGCATCCTCCACGATCCAGGCGCACAGCTCGGGGAACGTCATGCCCATATGCGCCGCCTGTTCCGGCGACAAGGATGTCGGCGTCATTCCCGGTTGGGTATTGGTTTCCAGCAGGATCAGCCCGTCCAGACCCCTGCTCTCATCCCAGCGGATATCGGTGCGGCTCAGGCCACGGCACCCCAGCGCCCGGTGCGCGCGCAGGGCATAGTCCAGACAGGCGGCTTCAATCTCGGCCGGAATCTGCGCAGGCACCTCATGGCGGCTGCCACCGGGTTTGTACTTGGCATCATAGTCATACCAGCCATCGGTGAGGATATCGGTCACGCACAGCGCCCGGTCGGCCATCACCGAAACCGACAGCTCGCGCCCCGGCGCATAGGCCTCGACCATCACCGTCACAGGCATCGCCGATGCCAGACGCGGCGCATTGCTGCCCGGATACACGATATACACACCGACGGATGAACCTTCGTTGTTCGGCTTCACCACATAGGGCGGCGGCAACACATGCCCGGCCTCGACCGCATCTCGCGCCACGATCAGCGACGCAGCCACCGGCAGACCGGCGGCGCGGTAGATGTCCTTGGTGCGCTGCTTGTCCATCGCCAGCGAGGACGCCAGCACCCCGGAATGCGTGTAAGGAATCCGCAACCATTCCAGCATACCCTGAACACAGCCGTCTTCGCCCCAGCGGCCATGCAGGGCGTTGAACACAACATCGGGGGAAATTTCTTTCAGTCGTGCGGGCAGGTCCGGGCCAGCATCGACCTCGACCACGTCATATCCCGCCTCGCGCAGCGCATTTCCACAGGCATTACCTGTGGACAAGGAAACCTCCCGCTCTGCGGATGGCCCACCCATGATAACCGCCACGCGGGACACCTTGCCAAGTGTACCCGCCATTTACTGCCTCTCGGGTCGCTTTGGACCCTTATTCTTGTTATTTTGCGGGCCGTTGGGCCGTTACGCTTCGCCGATCCGCATGATTTCCCACTCTAACGTGATCCCGCTGGTTTGGAAAACCTTTTTTCGCACCGCCTCGCCCAGATTTTCCAGATCTGCGGCAGTGGCCCCTCCGGTGTTGATCAGGAAGTTCGAATGCATAGGGCTCATCTGGGCGCCGCCAAGGCTGGCACCGCGCATTCCGGCGTCATCAATGACTTTCCACGCCTTCAGCGCGTGGCTGTCATTGGCTTGGCCCGTCGAGGAATAGCCGACCGGATTACGAAAAGTTGATCCGGCACTGCGGTCTTTCACCGGCTGGCTGGCGTCGCGTTTGGCAATCTGCTCGTCCATCCGCTGCTGCAACGCCGCAGGGTCGCCCGCCGGGGCGCGAAACGTGGCGCGCACCACCACCGCCCCTTTGGGCAGATCAGACTGACGGTAACGCAGGGTCAGCGCCGATGCGGGCAGATCCACCACCTGCCCGTCCCGCAGCACCACCCGCACCTCTTCCAGCACATCGGCCACATAAGACCCGTAGCACCCGGCATTCATCCGCACCGCCCCGCCGATGCTGCCCGGAATGGTGCGCAAAAATGTCAGGTCCAGCCCCGCCTCGGCCGCCTTGCGCGCCACATGCGCATCCAGTGCCGCCGCCCCGGCGATCACCCGGCCCCCGTCAATCTCAATCCCGTTGAACCCGCGCCCCAACCGGATCACCACGGCGCGAAGGCCCCCGTCCCGCACGATCAGGTTCGACCCCACCCCCATCGGGAACACCGCCACATCAGCGGGCAAAGCCGCCAGAAACGCCGCCAGATCATCCAGATCCGCAGGCTGGAACAGCCAGTCCGCAGGCCCGCCCACGCGCAGCCATGTCAGATCGGCGAGAACTCGGTTCGGTGTCAGGGTACCGCGCGGGGTGGGTAGTGTCTGGGTCATGCCCCTTGGTAGCCGCGCCCGCCTGCCAAAGACAAGACCCGCAGCCACCCCATGGCGCAAACAAAAGCGGGCGCAGCCATGCTGCGCCCGCCCCCGGAAATCTGCCTTGAACCTTACAGCTCAGCTGTCAGCCCAACCTTGGGGCACTGTCAAATCCTTACAGCCAGTAAGGGGCAACACCGTAATATTCATGGCTGCGCTGCTGCCAGTCACGGTTTTCGCGCCAGCTTTCGTCCTGCTTCGGGGCATTCTCTAGCTGCTCCTTGGTCAGGTCGGTGACATAGCCTTCGCGCGAGGTGTCGTATTTCAGCTTGCCGAACGGGATGGCGTGATGGTCACTGCCGATGCCCAGAAAGCCGCCGAATTCCAGCACACCGTACACGGTTTTGCCCGAAGACGTGTCGATCATGACATCCTCAATATGCCCCAGCTCATCCCCTGCAGGGCTATAGACCCGGGTTCCCTGAATGCTCTTGCCGGAAATCAGGCCGCTGCCCGTTGGCATGGTCGAAGTGGTGTCCGCAAAAGATTGCGTTTGCATAGCAAGTCCTCCAGTTTTCGCAGACCCGGTCAGGAGTGACCTTTCCGTCTGCCGTACCCATAAGCAACGGCTCAAACCCGCCATGGTTCCGGAAATTCGGTGCAGATCGGATCGGCATGCCCCGCCACGGCTCGCACATCCCGCTGCGCGGAAACGGGCCGGGATGCAGGCGGATTCAGGCGAGAAACGGCACGTTGGAACCGGCATTCCCCCGATCAGGGAACGCAAGCCTGCCCGGCGGCGTTGACAACTATCAAGTAATTTCAGAAAGACAGGGGAACACACCATGGCTTTTCCATATCTGCGATCCACCGTCGTCCCACTTGCGGTCGCCGTCGCTGCCGGCATCGTTATCATCGCGGGCCTGACCGCCGGGTATTACGGCTGGCAGTTGTTTGTGATTGCGGGGCTGGTCGGCCTTGCTACCGGGGTCCCCTTTGGTCTGTGGAATGTGCGCCGCATGCGTGCCACGCCGCCACTGCCCCGACCGGCAAGCCCGACAATGGACCCAAGTGCTGCCATTCGCGAAGTGGACCCACGCCGGGCCGAACCCTACCCGCCCGCCACCGATCAGGGCCGCGCCTGAGGCAGCGCTATTCCGCCGGTGTGCCGTTCTTGCTGCGCAACCAGCGCCAGAAATGGATCAGCGGCCAGCGCAGAACGCTGGCCCCGGCGGCAAGGATCAGCATCCCCCAGACCGGGCCGTTCTGCGCGGTGACCCAGCCAACCAGCGGAATGCCAATGGCGATCAACGCATAGGCCGCGCGCCAGTGCTGGTCGCGGCTTGGCAGCATCGCGATGACATTCGCCACCACCAGCCAGAGCAATGCGGCAAAAAGGGCTGTCGTCATGCGGCTTTCACCACCAGTTTTGCGGGCAGATTGTTGGCCCAGGCACTGATCGTACCAGCCCCAAGGCAAACAAACATATCACCGGGCCGCGCCTGTTCGCGGAACAGGCGGGCAAGGTCAGCCTCATCTATCACAGCGCGGGCATGGCGGTGGCCATGGGCGATCAGCCCGGCCACAAGATCATCCCGGCTGGCCCCCGGGATCGGGTCTTCGCCTGCCGCGTAAACTTCGGAAATGGCGACGACATCCGCCTCGTTGAAGCAGGTGCAGAAATCCTCGAACAGGCTGGACAACCGGCTGAAGCGATGCGGCTGATGCACCGCAATCACCCGGCCCTTGGTCGATTGCCTGGCTGCGCGCAGCACGGCGGCAATCTCCACCGGATGGTGGCCGTAATCGTCGATGATGGTCACGCCGTTCACTTCGGCCACCTTGGTGAACCTGCGGTTCACCCCGGCAAAGCTGGCCAGCGCCTCGCGGATCTCATCCTTCTTCATTCCCAGATGCCGGGCCACCGCAATCGCCGACAGCGCGTTGGAGACGTTGTGATCCCCCGGCATCGGCAACACGCAGTCTTCAATTTTCGAACCTTCGTCTTCGTTGTTCAGCAGCACATCAAAGAATGCGCTGCCATTTTCAAACCTCAGGTTCACCGCCCGCACATCGGCCTGCGCGTTGAAGCCGAAGGTGACGATCCGCCGGTCCGCCACCCGGCCCACCAGCGCCTGCACTTCGGCATGATCGGTGCAGCATACCGCCAGACCGTAGAACGGAATGTTCGACACAAAATCGAGAAAGCCTTTGCGCAGCGCGTCAAAGCTGCCCCAATGTTCCAGATGTTCAGGGTCGATGTTGGTGACAATCGCAATCGTCGCGGGCAGACGGTTGAAAGACCCGTCAGATTCGTCCGCCTCCACCACCATCCATTCGCCCGCGCCCGCCCGCGCGTTGGAGCCGTAGGAATGGATCACCCCGCCGTTGATGACCGTGGGGTCAAACCCGCCCTTGTCCAGCAGGGTTGCGACCATCGTCGTCGTCGTCGTCTTGCCATGCGTGCCCGCCACCGCGATGTTGGACCGCATCCGCATCAGTTCCGCCAGCATCTCGGCCCGGCGCACCACCGGCAGCTTGCGCCGCCGCGCCTCTTCCAGTTCCGGATTGCCCTTCTTGATGGCCGAGGAAATCACGATCACCGCCGCGTTGCCGATATTCTCCGCCGCCTGCCCCTCAAACACCGTGGCCCCCAAGGATACCAGCCGGTCGGTGATTTTGCTGGCCTTGGAATCCGAGCCCTGCACGGTATAGCCCAGCGTCATCAGCACTTCGGCGATCCCCGACATGCCAATCCCGCCGATGCCCACAAAATGGATCGGCCCCAGCTCCAGCGGCAGTTTGGTGGCAGCATTCATCGTGGAGTTCCTTCTGGCAGCGCTTCGGCGGCAAGGGCTTCGACAAGGGCCACCAACCGGCCGGTGGCATCAGGACGGCCCTGCGACAACGCATTGACGGCCATCCGGCTGGCAGCATCAGGCTGCGACAGCACCGCCGCCATGTGGCCGCTGAGGCTTTGCGCGTCAAGCACCTTTTCCGGAATCACGATCGCCGCCTCTGCCCCGGCCAATCCCCGCGCATTGGCGGCCTGATGGTCGCCCGTCGCCGCCGCATAGGGGATCAGGATCGCCGGACGCCCGATCACTGAAATGTCAGCAATCGACGACGCGCCTGAGCGTGACACCACCAGCTGCGCCTCGGACAACCGCGCCGGAATGTCGGTGAAGAACGGCTGCACCTCGGCCCTTATGCCGGCCTCGGCGTAGACCTCCACCACCCGGTCGATATCTTCGGCCCGCGCCTGATGCGCCACCCGCAGATTGCGCCGGATCGCATCGGGCAGCATCGCCACCGCCGCCGGTACGACATCGGACAGAATGCGCGCGCCCTGGCTTCCGCCGATCACCACCAAAGACATCGGGTAATCACCGGGCGCGATATAGCCCGCCCCCGCGCGGTCCAACACCGCCAGCCGCACCGGGTTGCCAGTGTGTTCGCCCACAACACCTTCGGGCAGATCGGTCGGCCATGTCCCACAGGCCACAATGTCGACGCGGGGCGCAAACAGGGTGTTCACGCGCCCCAGCACCCCGTTCTGTTCATGGATCATCCGTGGCCGCCGCAAGACGCAGGCCGCCGCAAGTGCCGGAATCGTCGGATAGCCGCCGAACCCCACCACCACCGCAGGGCGGTCGCGCAGCTGTGCCACCACCGCGCCCAGCACGCCGCCCGCGATGCGGAACGGCACCAACGCCCGCGCCAGCACCCCGCCGCGCGCGAATGTGGCTGATGCCACCTGCTCCACCGCCACCACATGCGGAAATCCGCCCGCATAGCGCGCGCCGCGTGCATCGGTTGAAAGTTTCACCCGCCAGCCCTTGCGCACCATCGCCTCGGCCAGCGCCTGCGCGGGGAACATATGCCCCCCGGTGCCGCCCGCCGCGATCAACAGCAAAGGTTCGCGCGCCATCACCGCCCCCTGCGCAGGATATCGCCAATCTCACCCTGCGGGCGCGTGCGCGTCAAGGCCAGCAGCATTCCCACCGTGATGCCCGCCGCAATCACCGACGACCCGCCATAGCTGACAAAGGGCAGCGTCATTCCCTTGGCGGGCAACAGCCGCACCGCCACCCCCATGTTGATCATCGCCTGCACGCCAAAGATGCAGGCAAGCCCGGTGCCCGCCAGCCGGATGAACGGATCACGTTCGCGCATCAGCCGGAACAGGCTGCGCACCACGATGGTGCCGTACAGCGCAAGGATCACCAGCACCAGAATAAGCCCGTATTCTTCCGCCGCCACCGCGATGATGAAATCGGTATGCGCATCCGGCAAGGTCCATTTGACCTGCCCCTCGCCAACGCCGACGCCAAAGAAGCCGCCTTCCTGAATCGCATTGGTGGCATAGCCGATCTGGCTGCGGGGGTCGATTTCGGGGTTCAGAAAGCCGTCGATCCGGCGGGCAAAATGCTCCGAGCTTTCATAGGCAACCGTGCCGCCAAAACTGACCAGCCCCAGAATGATCGCAATCAGCGTCATCGGTGCCCCTGCCACGAAATAGATCACACCCCAGCCGAACAGGATCAGCGCCGCCTGCCCGAAATCGGGCTGGATCGCCAGCAGCATGACCACCACAAAGGTCAGCCCGAACGACACCGATTTGCCGGGCGGACCGTTCAGATCCTGCCCCGCCGCCATCAGCCAGGCCACGATCACCATGAAACCGGGTTTCAGAAACTCGGACGGCTGCACCGAGGCAAAGCCAAAGGAAAACCAGCGCACAGCCCCCTTGCCGAAATCGGTGCCGAACATGGGCAGCAGCA
Organism: Pseudotabrizicola sp.; assembly: GCF_030656345.1. Classification (GTDB taxonomy): domain Bacteria; phylum Pseudomonadota; class Alphaproteobacteria; order Rhodobacterales; family Rhodobacteraceae; genus Pseudotabrizicola. The sequence continues at coordinate 151,378 of NZ_JAUSNR010000026.1, forward strand.
TCAACGCAACAAAGGCCCCGGCAAAGCCGATCACCCCCAGCCGCCGGATCATCACCGGCGGCATCATCGACACCCCGGCCATGGTCAGCAGTGCGATCACGCCGAACACCGCCTGTCGCTGCACATAATAGAAATCATTCAGCCCGTTGCGGCTGGCCAGCGGCACGCTCGCCGCCAGCCCCAGCAAAAGGCCGATGCCAAACAGCACCATCACGGCGGTCAGGGACCATTTGTCGATGGTGCGCCACCAACGGGGAAGCACCGGCTCTGTCACCCGAACGGGACTGGAGCCATAGACCATTTCAGTCATGGAAAAACCGCCTGTAAAGCCTGCACTGCCGATTGCCCGTTTGCCGGGTCTGTCTCAAAGACTAACCAAGAACGCGCCGCAAAGCCAGCACAAAGCGGGCGCGCCGCCATAGCCGGCGCAATCCCCGCGCGTCAGCACCGGGCCAGATCCGTCACCGGAACCGGCCCCTTGCTTGCGGCCTGTCAGGCCCCCGTCTGCACACCCGCAGGTCAGCCCAGAACGTCGTTGCAGCGCTTGCAGACGCCGGGGTGTTTGTGGCTGCCCACATCGGGCAGGATCTGCCAGCAGCGCTGGCATTTCTGGCCGGTTGCCGGGGCGAAGACCACGCCGACCCCCGGCACATCCGGCAGGGTGAACGCAGCCTGCGGCACGGCCCCCGTGTTCAGCGCAAGGGCCGAGGTGATGGCCACCTGCGCCAGATTGACCTTTTCCAGCGCCGCCTGCACAGCGGGGGCGTCCACGGTTACCTGCGGGGCCGCCTCAAGCGATGATCCGATCACCTTGGCGGTGCGCTGCACCTCCAGCGCCGCCGTCACCACCCGCCGCACCTGCCGCACCTGCGCCCATTTCGCGCCCAGCGCATCATCGCGCCAGCTGGCCGGAGTTTCCGGGAAATCGGTCAGATGGACCGACGAGTCCTCGCCGGGGAAGCGTTCCAGCCAGACCTCTTCCATCGTGAACACCAGAATCGGCGCAAGCCATGCGGTCAGCCGGTGATACAGCAGATCCAGCACCGTGCGCGCGGCACGGCGCGTCACCGCATCCGGCGCGTCGCAATACAGCGTGTCCTTGATCACGTCGAAGTAAAACGCCGACAGATCGGTGGTGGCAAAGGTGAACACCTTCTGGAACACGCCCTGAAAATCATAGCGCGCATACCCCTCGCGCACTTCAACATCCAGCTCGGCCAGCCGGTGCAGAACCCAACGGTCCAGTTCCGGCATCTGCTCCACCGGCAGGCGTTCAGCCTCGGAAAAGCTGTGCAACGCGCCCAGCATATAACGCATCGTATTGCGCAAGCGCCGGTAGCTGTCGGCGACCCCTTTCAGGATTTCCTTCCCGATCCGCAGGTCGACCGTGTAGTCAGACTGCGCCACCCACAGCCGCAGGATATCGGCGCCGTATTCCTTGATCACCTCTTCCGGGGCAACCGTGTTGCCCAGCGACTTGGACATTTTCATGCCCTTCTCGTCCAGCGTGAACCCGTGGGTCAGCACGCCGCGGTACGGCGCGCGGCCCTTGGTGCCGCAGGCTTGCAGCATGGATGAGTGGAACCAGCCGCGATGCTGGTCGGTGCCTTCCAGATACAGATCGGCAATGCCATCGCTTGCCCCGTCTTCGCGGTCGCGCAGCACGAAAGCATGGGTCGATCCGCTATCGAACCACACATCCAGCACGTCGAAGACCTGTTCATATTCCAACGGATCGACGATGCCAGTCAGCATCCGCTCCTTGAATCCTTGCACATACCAGACATCCGCGCCCTCGGCCTCAAAGGCGGCAGTGATGCGGGCGTTCACCTCTGCATTGCGCAGCAGGAAGTCCGGGTCCGTCGGCCTGGCCCCCTTTTTGACAAAGCAGGTCAGCGGCACGCCCCAGGCCCGCTGGCGCGACAGCACCCAGTCGGGCCGCGCCTCGATCATCGAATGCAGCCGGTTGCGCCCGGTCTGCGGGGTCCATGTCACCAGCTGGTTGATCGAGTTCAGCGCCCGTTTGCGGATCGTCTCACCATAGGTGCTCATGCCATCGTCCAGCGGTTTGTCGATGGCGACAAACCACTGCGGCGTGTTGCGGAAGATCAGCGGTGCCTTTGACCGCCACGAATGCGGGTAGCTGTGCTTCAGCTTGCCCTTGGCCAGCAGCGCGCCCTGCGCGTGCAGCGCCTTGATGTTGGACACATTGGCCGGGCCTTCCTTGCCCTCCGCCGTCAGGATCGCCTGCCCGCCGAACACCGGCAGATCGGTGCGATAGCTGCCATCGGCCTCGACGTTATAGGTCATTTTCAGATCAGGGTAATCGGGACCCTGGAACTTAACAAACAACTGATAGTCGTCATCACCATGGCTGGGCGCGGTGTGAACAAACCCGGTGCCCGCATCATCGGTGACATGGTCGCCGGGGAGCAGCGGCACGTCGAAATCCCACTCGCCGTTCCCGTCGGGGATGCCACGGTAGGGGTGGGCGAGGAATACGCCGCCCATCTCTGCCGCCGTCACATCGCGCAGACGGGTAAAGCCCTCGACCTTCGCCGATTTCATCACACCTTCGGCCAGAGCATCGGCAACGACGATCTTTTCACCGGCTTTGGCGGTCGCGCCTTCAACCACCGCGTCGACCGAATACATCCCATAGGCGATTGCCGGGTTATAGGCGACGGCGCGGTTTTGTGGAATCGTCCATGGCGTAGTGGTCCAGATGACAACAGATGCATCGGAGTCCACAAGTTCGCGACGCGAGACATATTCGTCTGAAATGTTAAGCAGGTCTTGCCGATTTTCGACAGGACCACCACGCAAGCCGTAGCTTCGGCGCGAGACCGAAGCCACCTTAAACCGCACCCAGATCGTATGGCTGGTATGGTCGTGATACTCCACCTCCGCTTCGGCCAGCGCGGTTTTCTCCACCGGCGACCACATCACTGGCTTTGACCCCTGATACAGCGACCCGTTCATCACGAACTTCATGAACTCATCCGCGATCACCGCCTCGGCGTGATAGTCCATGGTCAAGTAAGGCCGGTCCCATTTCCCGGTGATCCCCAGACGTTTGAATTCATCGCGCTGGATGTCGATCCAGCCCTCGGCAAAGCGGCGGCATTCCTGACGGAAATCGACGATATCCACATCGTCCTTGTCCAGCCCGCGGGATCGGTACTGCTCCTCGATCTTCCACTCGATCGGCAGGCCGTGGCAATCCCAGCCCGGCACATAGCGGGCGTCGCGGCCCATCATCTGCTGGCTGCGCACCACCATGTCCTTCAGCACCTTGTTCAGCGCGTGGCCGATGTGCAGGTGCCCGTTGGCGTAAGGAGGGCCATCGTGCAGCACGAACGGCGCGCGACCCTTGCCACTCTCGCGCAGGCGGTCATAAACCCCCAGCCGTTGCCATTTTGCCAGCCATTCCGGTTCGCGCGCCGGCAGGCCCGCCCGCATGGCAAAGCTGGTTTCGGGCAGAAAAACGGTCTCGCGGTAATCGGGCACGGCAGTCTCAACGGCGGTGTCAGGCGTATCGGCGCACATCGGCGGAATCCTTGGAAAGGGGGAGTGGAGACAGCGGCCAGCACACAGGCCGCGCAGCTGGCAAAGGGCGTCCCGGACGTTTCAACGAAGCCGTCAAAACGCCGGGCGGCTAATTCGCGCTATGATCCGGATCATCCACATAGGCCGCCTTATACGCGCCAGATCGGCGGCGGTCCAGATCACCGCGCACAGATAGCGCGGCATCACACCACCCACGCCCGGGCTGGACACCCGCACCGCACCGCCTATCATCGGCAAAAAGGAATGCGCCATGAAAGAACCTTCTGTAAACGTGCTGGGCGGCCCGCTGGAGCCGTGTTCCACCGCACCGATGACCGGATTTTTCCGCAACGGCTGCTGCGACACCGGCCCGATGGACCGTGGCCTGCACACGGTCTGCGCGGTGATGACGGCGGAATTCCTCGCCATGTCGAAATACCTTGGCAACGATCTGTCGACCCCGCGCCCCGAATTCGGCTTTGCCGGCCTCAAACCCGGTGACCGCTGGTGCCTCTGCGCCGGGCGCTTCCTGCAGGCGCATGAGGAAGGTGCCGCCCCGCAGATCAACCTTGCCGCCACCCACGCCATCACCCTGCAGGTTCTGCCGCTGGAGGTGTTGCAGACCTATGCCACCGATCCGGCAGGCAAACCGGACTGAGCGCTGCGACACTGCACAGCCTTGCCCCCGCGCCCGATCTGCGCGATGCCGGTGCGATGATCCCGCCGCGCTTTGCCATCACCGCCGACCAGATAGATGCCACGCTGGCCGAGTTCTACGCCTGCGTGCGCACGCACCCCGGCCTTGGCCCGGTGTTTGCGCGCCATGTCACCGACTGGCCCGCGCATGAGGCAAAGATCGCCCGGTTCTGGCGCAATGCCATCCTGTATGAACGCGCATATGACGGCAACCCGATGGCGGTGCACATGGCCGCAGGCGATGTGCGCGCGCCGATGTTTGCGGTCTGGCTCGGGCTGTTCGACTCTGTCCTGCACCGCACACTGCCGCCCGACACCGCCGCCGCATGGTCGGCGCTGGCCCACCGTATCGGGCGCGGCATGCAGATCGCCGTGCAGGACCGCGACAGTGCAGGCCCGCCCCATCTGACCTGACCCCGGCAAACAAACACCCCCGCCAGCCATCGCCTGCGGGGGTGGGTTGCAACCGGAAAGGCCCGGTCAGATCTTCATGTCAAAGCCCAGATGCTTGGCCACGGTGAAGATGTCCTTATCCCCCCGGCCACACATGTTCATCACGATGATATGGTCCGCAGGCAGGCCGGGCGCGATCTTCATCACATGCGCCAAAGCGTGGCTTGGCTCCAACGCCGGAATAATCCCCTCCAGCGCGCAGGACAGCTGAAACGCCTCCAGCGCCTCGGCATCGGTGATGCTCACATACTGCGCCCGCCCCACATCATGCAGCCAGGCATGTTCCGGCCCGATGCCGGGATAGTCGAGGCCCGCGCTGATGCTGAACCCCTCAAGGATCTGCCCGTCCTCATCCTGAAGCAGATAGGTGCGGTTGCCATGCAGCACACCGGGCCGCCCGCCGGTCAGGCTGGCGCAATGCTCCATCCGGGCGTCCACACCCTTGCCGCCCGCCTCAACCCCGATGATCCCGACCGACGGATCATCAAGGAACGGATAGAACAGCCCCATCGCGTTCGACCCGCCGCCAATCGCCGCGATCAGGGTATCGGGCAAACGCCCCTCGCCTTCCTGCGCGGCCAACTGCCAGCGGACCTCTTTCCCGATGATCGACTGGAAATCGCGCACCATCGCCGGGTACGGGTGCGGCCCCGCCACCGTGCCGATGCAATAGAACGTGTCGCGCACATTGGTCACCCAGTCGCGCAGCGCATCGTTCATCGCATCCTTCAGCGTGCCGCGACCGCTCGTCACCGGCACCACCTCTGCCCCCAGCAGACGCATGCGGAACACGTTGGGCGCCTGCCGCTCCACATCATGCGCGCCCATATAGACCACGCATTTCAGCCCGAACTTGGCGCAGACCGTCGCGGTCGCCACCCCGTGCTGGCCCGCCCCGGTTTCCGCGATGATCCGGGTCTTGCCCATGCGCCGCGCCAGAATGATCTGCCCCAGCACATTGTTGATCTTATGCGCGCCGGTGTGGTTCAGCTCGTCGCGCTTCATATAGATCTTGGCACCGCCCAAGTGCTTGGTCAGCCGTTCCGCATAATACAGCGGCGAGGGGCGGCCCACGTAATGGGTCCACAGATCTTCCATCTCGGCCCAGAACGCCGGGTCGGTCTTGGCAAATTCGTAGCGCTCTTCCAGCTCCAGGATCAGCGGCATCAGCGTTTCCGACACGAAGCGCCCGCCAAAAATGCCAAAACGCCCGGCCTCATCCGGCCCGGTCATAAAGCTGTTGATTCCGTCCTCGGCCATGGCGCGCGTCCCTCTGTGTCCCGGTCAGACTACCTAGCGCGCCGACCGGGTCGGGTAAAGCCGCGCGATGCTCCGGTGATGACGCTTTCGTTATCACGCGGCCTGAAACTCTGGCGGAAACCGATACGTATCCACCCCACAACGGCCACCACGGCCACCCAAACCAAATCGGAGTGACACCATGACACGCATCCTGACCGCCCTTCTGGCAACCGCTGCCCTGACCGCGCCCGCCTATGCGCAAACCGCGCTTGGCCTGACCGGCGACCGCACGCTGGTGATGATCGACACGGAAACCGCCGCCGTGACCGGCACGGTCGAGGTACAGGGCGTCACCCGCCTGCACGGCATCGACTACCGCCCCGGCACCATGACCGTGATCGGCGTGACCGATGAACAGGTCATCGTCACCATCGACCCGATGACGGGTGAAACCACCCCGCTGTCGACCATGAACACCATGATGGAGATCGCGGATGGCGCGACCGTCATCGTCGATGTGAACCCGGCAGCCGACCGCCTGCGCTTCATGTCCGGCACCACCAACCACCGCATCAACATGGACACCGGCGAAGTCACCGTGGACGGCGGACTGACATGGGAAGCAGACGATGCGAACGCGGGCTCCGGCCTGATGATCGCCGCCACCGCCTATAGCAACAGCTATGGCAAACCCGAAGGCACCGCGATGTACAACATCGACACTGGCCTGTCCGCCCTCTTGCAGCAAACCGCACCGAACGATGGCACCAACGCCAGCATCGGCATGGTCGGCGCCACACTCGACGGCCCGGTCGGTTTTGACATCGGCACCACCGAAGACGGCACCAACACCGCATGGCTGGCGGCAAATGGCGGGCTGCACACGGTTGACCTCGCCACCGGCGCAGTCATCCAGTCCTGGGCCATCACCGGCACCGATGAGGTGCTGCGCGACCTGACCATCCTGCCCGCTATGTAAGCCCGCCACGCAGGACAGACAGTCAAAGGGGGGCAACATGTTGCCCCCCTTATCATGTCTGACCCGCCGCATTCATCTTGACAAAAATACTCCCGCCGGAGGCACCCGCAGGCGTCCCCAGCGCAGCCGCCCCAAATTCAGCGCAGCCTCGGCACCGCAGGCGCGCGGGTCGCCGCAACAAAGGCCGCAACCCGCGCCGCATCCTTCACACCCGGCGCAGACTCGACCCCCGATGACACATCCACCTGCCGCGCATTGGTCAGCCGGATCGCCTCGGCCACGTTGTCCGGCGTCAGCCCCCCGGCCAGCATCCACGGCCGCAGCCAGCGCCGCTGCGCCACCAGCCTCCAGTCGAACGACAGCCCGTTGCCACCCGGCAGATCGGCATTCTTCGGCGGCTTGGCATCAACCAGAATCTGATCCGCCGCCAGCGAATATTCCAGCACCTGTGCCAGATCCCCCTCATCGGCCACACCCACCGCCTTCATCACCGGCAGGCCATAGCGGGCGCGGATTTCGGCCACGCGTTCCGCGCTTTCATGGCCATGCAACTGCAACAAATCCAACGGCATCGCCTCGGTGATCGCGTCAAGGCTCGCGTCATCGGCGTCCACCACCAGCGCCACCTTGGCCAGCCCGACCGGAGCACTCAGCGCCAGCACCCGCGCCTGCGCAATCGTCAGATGGCGCGGGCTTTTCGGGAAAAACACCAATCCCATATAGGCCGCCCCCGCCGCCGCGACAGCCGCCACATCTTCCACGGTCCGCAGACCGCAGATCTTGACCCTGATATCAACCATAGGAAATCAGCCCGCCTTGCGCTGGTCCAGGATCGCCAGCACATCATCGCGCTGTTCCGGCTTGGTGTCGCGCATCACTGCCAGTTCACGCTCCAGCTTGGACACTTCGCGGGATTTGCTGCTCATCTCGGCCCGGTATTTGTGCTCGCGGAACCATTCCCAGACAAAGCCGATCAGCACGCCCGCCAGAATGCTGGCAAAGATCACCACATACAGCGGCAGATCAATCTGCCAGCCAAAGCCGGAAAACGCCGCCAGATCATCGGGCAAGACCCGCAGCGTCACCGGGGCGCGGTTGGCCAGCGCCACGGTCAGCAGGGTGATGGCAAGCACGGCCAGCCACAGATAGCGCAGATAACGGATCATGGACAAACTCCCGGTGGCAGGTCTGGGACCAAGTATCGGCATTGCAGCCGCCCGGCGCAAGGGGTGCGCGTGTCACAGTCCGGGCAACAGCGGCCTCAGCCCTTGCCGTTCAGCCGGTCGCGCAGCAGCTTGCCGGTCTTGAAGAACGGCACCTTCTTGTCCTCGACCTCCACCGCTTCGCCGGTGCGGGGGTTGCGGCCGACACGGGCATCGCGCGCCTTGACCGAGAACGCGCCAAAGCCGCGCAGCTCTACCCGGTCCCCCTTGGCCAGCGCCTCGATGATTTCTTCAAACACCGTGTTGACGATGCGCTCGACATGGCGCTGCGTCAGATGCGGGTTTTCATCCGCAATTTTCTGGATCAGTTCCGAACGGATCATCCGAAGTGTCCCCCCTGTGGCCGGCTCGCGCTGCGATCACGCAAATGCTGCTGCCACGTTAATTATTGTGATCCGACTATAGGCAAAAAAAACGGCGTCACACAAACGAAAAGGCAGGAATCCCCGTAAGATACAAAAAGGCCCCGCCTTTCGGCGGGGCCTTTCATCAACAATTGAGGTCAAAGCCTCAGTTCTTGTCGCCTTTCAGCGCTGCGCCAAGGATATCCCCCAGCGATGCACCCGAATCGGACGAGCCATACTGCTCAACCGCTTCTTTCTCTTCGGCGATCTCGCGTGCCTTGATCGACAGACCCATGCGGCGGGTTTTGGCGTCGATGTTGGTGACGCGCACGTCAACCTTGTCGCCAACCTGGAACCGCTCAGGGCGCTGGTCGCCACGGTCACGGCTCAGGTCGCTGCGGCGGATGAACGACTTGGCGCCGTTATACTCCACCTCGACGCCACCCTCTTCGATCGCGGTCACTTCGACCGTGATCACCGAGCCGCGCTTCACGCCATCAACCGCATCGGTAAAGGTGTCTTCGCCCAAAGCCTTGACCGAGAGAGAGATACGCTCTTTCTCGACATCGACTTCAGACACGGACGCCTTAACGGTGTCACCCTTGCGATAGTTTGCAATGGCATCTTCGCCGCGCTGGTCCCACGACAGGTCGGACAGGTGAACCATGCCGTCGATGTCGTTGTCCAGACCGATGAACAGACCGAATTCGGTGATGTTCTTGACTTCGCCTTCGATGGTCGAACCCACAGGGTTGTTCTCGGCGAACACTTCCCACGGGTTGCGCTGGGTCTGCTTGAGGCCGAGCGACACACGGCGCTTGGCGCTGTCGATTTCCAGCACCATGACGTCGACTTCCTGAGAGGTCGACACGATCTTGCCGGGGTGCACGTTCTTTTTGGTCCACGACATTTCCGACACGTGAACCAGACCTTCGACACCGGCTTCCAGCTCAACGAATGCGCCGTAATCGGTGATGTTGGTGACACGGCCCTTGTGGACCGAGTTCAGCGGATAGGCGCGTTCCACCGCATCCCACGGATCTTCCTGCAGCTGCTTCATGCCAAGGCTGATACGGTGGGTTTCCTTGTTGATCTTGATGACCTGCACTTTGACAGTCTCACCAATGGCAAGGATTTCCGACGGGTGGTTCACACGACGCCAGGCCATGTCGGTCACGTGCAGCAAGCCGTCAACGCCGCCCAGATCAACGAACGCACCGTATTCGGTGATGTTCTTGACCACGCCATCGACGGTCTGACCTTCGGTCAGGTTGCCGATGACTTCGGCCCGCTGCTCGGCACGCGATTCTTCCAGGATGGCGCGGCGCGACACAACGATGTTGCCACGGCGACGGTCCATTTTCAGAATCTGGAACGGCTGCTTCAGACCCATCAGCGGGCCAGCGTCACGCACCGGGCGGACGTCAACCTGGCTACCGGGAAGGAAGGCAACAGCGCCGCCCAGATCGACGGTAAAGCCACCTTTGACACGGCCAAAGATCGCGCCATCGACGCGGGTCTCTGCGGCATAGGCTTTTTCCAGACGATCCCAGGCTTCTTCGCGCTTGGCCTTTTCACGGCTGATCTGGGCTTCCCCGCGAGAGTTTTCCACGCGGTCCAGATAGACCTCGACTTCGTCGCCGACATTGATGTCAGGCTGCTCGCCGGGGTTGGCAAATTCTTTCAGATCGATGCGGCCTTCCATCTTGTAGCCGACGTCGATGATGGCCTGGCCCGCTTCGATTGCGATGACCTTGCCTTTGACAACAGATCCCTCTTCGGGCGTGTCAATTTCGAAGCTTTCCTTCAACAGGGCTTCAAAGTCTTCCATGGTAGCTTTAGCGCACATATGCAGTTTGTCCTTTTTCGTGGTTTTCTGGCCTTGCGGTTGGCTCCGCCGGTCTTTGATCCGCCTGGCAGAACAAGAACACGGCCCATGAAAACGGCCATAAGACTCCTGTCAGGATGCGCGGCCTATATCCAAAGATCACGCCAAGGGCAAGACAAACAGGGGCGATCAGCCCGGATCGGCACGGATGCCCAGCCTGTCCGGTGCAAATCCGGCCCCGGCAAAGATCGCCAGTACCTTTTGCGCAAACCCCGCCCCCGAGACGTTCAGGCAATTGCGCGCGAAATACCAGAACAGGAACCGCGCATACTCCGGCTCCGGTCCGGCCAGCGCGCGGGCAAGCGCCTGCGGAAAATCTTCCGGCTGGCGGACCGTTTCGGCCAGATGCTGAAAATCCGACGGCCCGAACAGAATGGCGGGCCTGCGCTGCAAAAATCCCTCGATCGCGCAGGCAGAATTCATGCTGACCGTCGCCACCGAGGCCGCGATCATATCAGTCACATTCGCACTGGTCGGGGTGACCGGCAGCCCGTCGGCCACAACCCGGGCAATCACCCCGGCATCATGCTCGACCGCCAGCGGATGCGGCTTGACCAGCACCGCCCGCCCCCCTGCCCCCTGCGCCACCGCGCGCAGCATCGCCTCTCCGCTCGCATAGGTCAGCCCGTATTCCTCCGGCAGCGGACCCTGCAGAAAGACCGAGATCGCCCCCGCCGGAAACCGGCTCAACTCGGCCTCCTGCTCCCGACGCGACCGCCGCTGCGCCGGATAGCGCGCCTGCATCCGTTCATAGAACGCGCGGGCAGGCTGTGTCCTCACACGCGCCGGATCAAACGCCCGCGCCCCGATGCTGCTTTCCGCCAGAACGCCCACAGGGTCCAGATGCCAGAACGGGTGCAGATAGGCGAGCGCGGCATTCAGAACCCCCGGCCCCCGCGCCCGCCCGGTATCCAGAATATGCAGATCCCCGTCATCATAGGCCAGCGTCTCCCCGCCCTGAAACGGCCCGTCCCGGCGGTCGCGCACCGCAATGGTTGCGCCAAGCGGCACCAGCGCCGCTTCGATCCGGCGGTACAGCAGCAGATGGCGGGTGTCGCGCCAATCGTCGCGGTGACGCCCCGGCAGATGAAACACGATGCGCGCCTGCGCCATGGCCGGTCTTCCCTTGCCGCGATCCTATGTCGCGCAGCCATAGCGCAGAAGCGTGGCCGCTGCACAGACGAAACCGAAGGGCCATTGACCCAACCAAAGACAAAGGCGCGGCATCCATCGGATGCCGCGCCTGTTCAAAGCCATAAGTGGTCGCGGCCCGTCGGGTCAGGCGACCTCGGTCACCAGTTCTGCCATCGGCTTGCGCACTTTCTTCATGCCTTGCAGCCAGTCACCTTCCGCGGCGCGGTAGCCCAGCGGCATCAGCGTGACAGAGCGCAGGCCCAGCGCGCGCAAACCAAGGATCTCATCCACGGCGGCCGGGTCAAACCCTTCCATCGGGGTCGCATCCACCGCCTCGAACGCGGCAGCGGTCAGGCCGATGCCAAAGGCGATATAGGCCTGACGCGCGGCATGTTCGAAGTTCACCTCGGCGGTGCGGGGCAGCAGCATCGACTTGAGGTTGTCATAGTAATCCGACACGGCCGAGCGTGGGATACCGCGCTCTTCGACCAGCTGATCGACCACGGCGTCAATACGTGCAGCGGTGTAATTGTCCCAAGCGGCAAACACCACAACATGGCTCGCATCGGTGATCTGCGCCTGATCATAACCCACAGCGCGCAGCTTTGCCTTGACCTCGGGGTTGGTGACCACAATCACCTCAAACGGCTGCAACCCGCTGGAGGTGGGGGCGAGGTTGATCGCCTCAAGAATGCGGTTAACCTTGTCTTGCGGAACCGGCTTGGACGGGTCCATTTTCTTGGCGGCGTAGCGCCAGTTCAGTTTTTCGTTCAGCATGGGATAAATCGCCTTGTTGTCGCAGGCCCGTCCTTGGGCCGCCTGTCGGCTATCTTAAACCGTATTCAGAGCAGCTTCCCGCAGAACCATCGTGCACGCGCGCACAAGACCTGTTCAACCGCGCGGCATCACCGCCAGCCGCGCCCGTACCACTGCCACCGCGCGCGCAATCGCGGCCTCTGCCGTCAGCTCAGAGGTGTCGATCATCACCGCATCCGCCGCCGGCCGCAGCGGCGCATCGGCGCGGTTCATGTCGCGGTCATCGCGCTCACGCACCTCGGCCAGCACCCCGGCAAGCGGGCGCTCGCCCGCCTCTCCGCCCAGCTCCAGCCAGCGCCGCTGCGCCCGCACCTGCGCACTGGCGGTCACAAACAGCTTCACCTCCGCCTCGGGGCAGATCACCGTGCCGATGTCGCGCCCGTCCAGCACCGCCCCGCCGTCCCGCCGCGCAAAGCGGCGCTGAAACGCCAGCAAGGCCGCCCGCACCTCGGGATTCACCGCCACCCGGCTGGCCGCCTGGCCCGCGCCCAGCGTGCGCAGATCGTCGCGGGCCAGATCCTCAGCCGTCAGGCTCTGCGCCGCCAGCACCGGATCGCCGCCCTTGACCCCGACCGCGCGGTACAGCGCCCCGGTATCCAGATGCGCAAAGCCAAAGGCCTCCGCCACCGCGCGGCTGATCGTGCCCTTGCCCGCCGCTGCCGGCCCGTCGATGGCAACTGTAAAGATCATGCGTGCCCTCTTATTCTGCCAGACCGGGACGGGTTTCGTCCTGAACGCCTCCGGCGGGAGTATTTCAGAAAGCTGCAAATCCAGAGCGACCCTGTGCATTGCACCTTTCTGAAATACTCCCGCCGGAGGCATACGCCGGTTCCGCCCGGCGCAGCCTCAATCATCCGCGCCGGATCGCAGCCCCAAGCCCGTTCATCAGCCCCTCAAAGATCGGGAAAGACGTGACGATAGGCGACGCGTCATCGACCGACACCGCCGCCTTCGCCGCCATCCCGGCAATCAGGAACGACATCGCAATCCGGTGATCCAGATGGGTGGCACAGACAGCCCCCCCCGGCATACCGCCCGCGCCCATGCCATGCACGATCAGCGTATCCTCATCTTCCTCGATTCTCACGCCGCAAGCCTCAAGCCCCCGCGCCATCGCGTCAATCCGGTCAGATTCCTTGACCCGCAGCTCTTTCACCCCGCGCATCACCGTCCGGCCGGTGGCAAAGGCCGCAACGACCGACAGGATCGGATATTCGTCGATCATGCTGGGCGCACGGTCGGGGGGCACCTCTATCCCGCGCATGTCGTCCGAAAACCGCACCCGCAGATCGGCCACCGGCTCGCCACCCTCTTCCCTTGGGTTCAGAAACTCAATCTGCGCGCCCATCTCGGCCAGCGTGATATACAGGCCGTTGCGCGTCAGGTTCTGGCTGACGCCGGGCACCAGAATGTCGGACCCCTCGACAATCAGCGCCGCACAGGTCGGGAACGCGGCAGAGGACGGGTCGCGCGGCACCGCCACCGTCTGCGGGCGCAGCTCTGGCCGGCCCTTCAGGGTGATCACATGCCCCTCCGGCCCCTGTTCCACCGACAGCTCGGCCCCGAAGCCCAGCAGCATCCGTTCGGAATGGTCCCGCGTCGGCTCGCGCTCGATCACCACCGTCTCACCCGGCGCATTCAGCCCGGCCAGCAGCACCGCCGATTTCACCTGCGCCGACGCCACCGGCAGGGCATAGCGCACCGGCACCGGGGTCGCGGCCCCCACCACCGTCATCGGCAAGCGGCCACCCTTGCGGCCATAGGCTTGGGTGCCGAACAGCGACAACGGGTCGGTCACCCGCCCCATCGGCCGCTTGCGCAAAGACGCATCGCCGGTGAAGGTCGCGGTCATCGCCGTGGTCGCCATGCAGCCCATGATCAGCCGCACCCCGGTGCCGGAATTGCCGCAGTCGATCACATCCGCCGGTTCCATGAACCCGCCCACGCCCACACCATGCACCGACCAGCTGCCAGCGCCATGCTGCACCACATCCGCCCCAAACGCCCGCATCGCACGCGCGGTATCCAGCACATCCTGCCCTTCCAGCAGCCCGGTGATCTTCGTCTCCCCCACCGCCATCGCGCCAAAGATCAGCGCCCGGTGCGAGATCGACTTGTCCCCCGGCACCGCAGCGGTGCCGCGCAGCGGCCCGCATTTTGCGGAAGTCATCGGTTGTGCATCGCCATGGCCGGACATCATCTTCTCCCGAATGTGAACGCCCGCCTGATAGCGCAAGCAGATGCGGCGGTCCATGGGGGGTTGAACCGCGCGGCGCAAAGCGCATATCGCTGCGGTATGAAACGCCGGAAATTCCTCAAAGGAGCTGCCTTTCTCGCTGCCCTGGGCATCGGCGGGGGGGCTTCCGGCATGGCTTTGTCTTCATCCCGCAACCGCTATTATGCTGGCCAGCCCTCGGACCATTTCGACGGGGTGCGGTTCTTCAATCCGGGGGGCACGCCGCTTTCGGGCTTCAGCGATGTGCTGAAATGGCAGGTCAACGGCGCACGCGCCAGATGGCCCGCTCAGGTGCCGGTCGCCGCCACCAGACCTGCCGCACAGGTGCAGGATCTGACCATCACCATGGTCGGCCACGCCACGCTGCTGATCCAGACGGCAGGGCTGAACATCCTGACCGATCCGGTCTGGTCAGACCGCGCCAGCCCGCTGGCCTTTGCCGGGCCGAAACGGGTGGCCGCCCCCGGCATCGGCTTTGCCGACCTGCCAAGGATTGATGCCATCCTGCTCAGCCACAACCATTATGACCATCTTGACCTGACCACATTGGCCAGCCTGCATGCCGCCCACGCGCCACAGATCATCACGCCGCTGGGCAATGATGCGATCATCCGCAGCACGGTGCCCGACGCGCGCATCACCACCGGCGACTGGGGTGATGCGGTGCCGCTTGGCCCGCTGACGGTGCATTTTGAACCCTGCCACCACTGGTCCGCGCGCGGGATCGGCGACCGCTCGATGGCGCTCTGGGCGGCCTTCGTGATCGCCGGGCCTACGGGCAAGCTACTGCACATCGGCGATACCGGCTTTGACCAAGGCCGCCCCTACCGCGATCTGGCCGCAAAACACGGGCCCCTCCGCGCCGCCATCCTGCCCATCGGCGCGTATGAGCCACGCTGGTTCATGCAAGGCCAGCACCAGAACCCGGCCGAGGCGGTCGAGGGGTTCCTGCTCTCAGGTGCCACCCATGCCATCGGCCACCACTGGGGCACCTTCCAGCTGACGGATGAGCCGCGCGAGGCGCCGCTGACCGCGCTGGAGTCCGCGCTGACCGCCAAGGACATCACCGCCGACCGTTTCCGCCCCCTCGCCCCCGGCGAGGCTTGGGCGATCCCGCAGATCTGACCGGGATGGTCAGGCCACCAAGACCCGCACACACGTCATGACGTAAACCATACGCAAACCATACGCGGATCAGACCTCAATCATACCAGGAATTTCGCCCGTTTTCAAACGCTTGCGCCCCCGGAACCCGGTCACGCAAAACCACCCCATCCCACCAGCCCCAAGCACCACCTGCCGGCCAACTCCCTCCCCCTCGTGGGGGTCGGGGCATGCCGCGTCAGCCGGCCACCTCAGCCCTTGCGCAGAAACGTCAGGTAATGCGGCGCCCGCCCCTCGCGCAGCGCCTTTTGCTCATAGCGGGTGGAAATCCAGTCGTCCCACGCCTCGCCCTCGCCGGTCTGACGGATCAGATCGAACCCGGCGACCGGCACCTCTTCCAGCGTCTGGCGCACGTAATCTTCAATATCCGTCGCCACCCGGAACTCCGCCCCCGGCTTCATCACCCGCGCCAGCAGCGCCAGATAGCCCGGCGTCACAAAGCGGCGGCGGTGGTGGCGGGCCTTGGGCCAGGGGTCGGGGTAGTTCAGAAAAACCTTGTCAACACAGGCGGTTGGCAGCACATCAAACAGATCGCGCACATCGCCGGGATGCACCCAAAGGTTCGTCACCCCCGCAGTCCTGATCTTGCCCAGCAGCATGGCAATGCCATTCACGAACGGCTCACAGCCGATGATGCCAACCTGCGGATAGAGCGCGGCCATATGCACCAGATGTTCCCCGCCGCCAAAGCCGACCTCTACCCACAGCGGGCGCGGGGTGGGAAACAGCGTGGCGATGTCCAGCGGCGTGCGGTCAGGGTTGTCCTCGACCGTAACCCCCGGCAGGCGCAGGCTTTCCAGATCGTTTTCCAGATAGTCCTTCTGGCTGGCGCGCAGGGTCTTGCCATGCACCCGGCCATAAAAGTTGCGGCGTTCCGTTGGCTCGGCCATGCAGATTGATCCTGTTTCCGGTTCTGGCGCGCCTGATGTCAGGCCGGGCCGTTCGGGTCAAGGCTTGGCATGGCGCGACGCGCCGCCGCGCGCGCCCGGAAGGCCCGGGCGCGCGCAGGTCTATGGTCAGACGGCGTTCTTCAACGCCTCCACCAGATCGGTTTTTTCCCAACTAAATCCGCCATCTACGTCCGGTGCGCGACCAAAATGGCCATAGGCACTGGTGCGGGCATAGATCGGCCGGTTCAGGTTCAGATGGGTGCGGATGCCACGCGGCGTCAGGTCCATGCAGGCGGCAACGGCGCGCTCGATCGCCGCCGCCTCCACCTGCCCGGTGCCGTGGGTATCAACATAGATCGACAGCGGTTCCGCCACGCCGATGGCATAAGACACCTGCAAGGTGCAGCGGTCGGCCAACCCGGCGGCGACCACATTCTTGGCCAGATAGCGCGCGGCATAGGCGGCCGAGCGATCCACCTTGGTCGGGTCCTTGCCGGAAAATGCGCCACCGCCATGCGGGGCAGCCCCCCCGTACGTGTCCACAATGATCTTGCGCCCGGTCAGCCCGGCATCCCCATCCGGCCCGCCGATCACGAAAATGCCCGTCGGGTTCACGTGCCACTTCGTCGCCTCGGTCAGCCAGCCATCCGGCAAAACCTCACGAATATAAGGCTCTACAATCGCGCGGATATCGGCAGAGGTCTGGGTTTCCAGCGCATGTTGTGTCGACAGCACGATGGATGTCACCTCAACCGGCTTGCCATCTTCATAGCGCAAGGAAAGCTGCGATTTGGCATCCGGGCCCAGCGTCGGCTGTTCGCCCGATTTGCGCACTTCGGCCAGACGGCGCAGGATGGCTTGGGCATACTGCAGCGGGGCCGGCATCAGTTCCGGCGTCTCGCGGCAGGCATAGCCGAACATGATGCCCTGATCGCCGGCCCCGTCCTTATCCACGCCCTGCGCGATATGGGCCGACTGCCCGTGCAGATAGTTCTGCACTTTCAGCGTCTTCCAGTGAAACGCCTCCTGCTCGTAGCCGATGTCGCGGACACAGTCGCGCACGATGCACTCGACACGCTCCAGCATGGCGTCGGTGGCTTGCTTGCTTGACAACCCCACCTCGCCACCAACCACCACGCGGTTGGTCGTTGCGAAAGTCTCGCAGGCGACGCGCGCATTGGGGTCTTCGGTCAGAAAGGCATCGAGAATGGCATCCGACACACGGTCACAGACCTTATCAGGGTGCCCCTCGGAAACGGATTCCGAGGTAAATACGTAATTCTTACGGCTCATTGGGGTCGTGCTCCATTTGAATGATCCCTGCCACGCCAGGAAGCCGTTGTGGCAGTTCAGTCAGGTGCCTAAGGCCAATGGCCGGGTGCGTCAAGCAACGCGGGGGCCGCGGCGCAGGAATGAAACTCCAATTAGAGCGATCAGCCCCAGAATCGCGAAGGCGTCCCCCCATCGTGCATAAGGCGTCATCGCCAGCGCGCCCGGAACCAAGGGCACATCCAGATAGCCCGCCGTGCCAAACGGCAGCGACTGCACCACGCGCCCGCGCGCATCGATCACCGCCGTCACCCCGGTATTGGCCACGCGGATCAGCGGCAGCCCCTGTTCAATCGCCCGCAGCCGCGCCTGCTCAAAGTGCTGAAACGGCCCGGTCAGCGTGCCGAACCACGCGTCATTGGTGATCTGCAGCATCCAGTCCGGACGCTCAGGCGCGCTCCGCGCAATCTGCGGGAACACCGCCTCGTAGCAGATCAGCGGCAAGACCTTGCCAAGCGCCCCCCCCAGATCAATCACCTGCGGCCCGGTCCCCGCCGAATAGCCATTGCCGACCTGCGCCGCAAAGGCCCCGATGCCGAACCAGTCCTGCATCAGATCACCCATCGGCATGTATTCGCCAAACGGCACCAGATGGAACTTGTCATAGGTGGCGCTGACCTGCCCGTCGCCTTCCAGCACGCGCAAGGAATTCCAGCCCCGGTCACCCTCCACCCGCTGAATGCCAATCGCCACCCGGTTGCCGCCCGAGGCGTCGGTGATGATCGGGGCCACTTCGGGCGAATATTCCAGCAGATAGGGCACCGCGGTTTCCGGCCAGATCGTCAGATCGGCGGGCGTGGCGGCGCGGGTAAACTCCAGCTGGCGCTGGAACAGCATTCGCGCCTGATCCGGGTCCCATTTCAGATGCTGCTCGGCATTGGGCTGCACCAGCCGCAACGATGCTGCCCGCACCGCAGGCTCCGGCTGGTTCAGGTGCCACAGGCCAAAACCCGTACCCACCAGCACCATCGCGGCGGCAACCCCCGCCCCCCACCAACGGTGCAGCAGTGGCAGCGCGGCCAGTGCCAGCGTCACCACCGTCAGCCCCGTCGCCCCCCACAGCGAAACCGTCTGCACCACCGGCCAGTCGTGCCACATATGCCCGACCAGTGCCCAGGGAAAGCCGGTCAGGATATAGCCGCGCAACAGCTCCACCACGCCAAGCGTGGCGGCAAGCGCCAGGGGCCGGATCGGAAAGCGGCTGGCAAGCGCCGCCGCCGCCGCCCAGAACAGCCCGAAGCCAAAGGCCATCAAGACCACCGCAAACGGGGCCATCCAGCCATAAACCACCGGGTCAATCAGAAACGGCGACACGATCCAGTTGAGCGACGCCCCGAAATACCCCGCCCCCACCAGCAGCCCGGCCCATGCGGCACCCGCCGCCGACGCAGGCCGCGCCATGCGGACCAGCGCCCAGACCAGCGCCGGAAACGCCAGATACCAGGCCGAAAGCGGCGCCTGCCCCAAAGCAACCGCCACCCCCGCCAGCAGATCAAGCCCCGCCTCCCGCCGGACCGGAGCGAACGCAAACAGCCTGCGTCGCAGAGTCAAGATGCGACCTTCTCCATCAGGGAAGACACAGGCATCGAAGATGCGGCGACCGCCGCTCCGGGTACCTCGGCCACAACCGGATCACGCTGACTTCCCGGCAGACGCACCCGCAACCGCTTGATCCGGCGCGGATCGGCGTCAACCACCTCGAACTCCGCCCCCGATTCGTGCGGCACAATCTCGCCCCGCACCGGCACCCGCCCGATGCGCACAAAGACCAGCCCGCCCAGCGTGTCGATCTCGTCATCATCTTCGCCGTTGCGCAGCTTCATGCCGATAACGGCCTCAAACTCCTCCAGCGGTGCGGTGGATTGCGCCAGAAACACGCCCGGCTTTTCCTCTTTCCACAGCAGGCTTTCGTCCTCGTCATGCTCATCCTCGATCTCACCGATCACGGTTTCGATCAGGTCTTCGATGGTCACCAGCCCGTCCACCCCGCCATATTCGTCAATCACCAGCGCCATATGCACCCGTTCACGCTGCATCTTCTGCAGCAGCACGCCGATCGGCATCGACGGCGGTGCAAATAACAGGGGCCGCAACAGCTTGCGCAGCGAAAACCGGCCCGAGGACCCGAACCCGTGCTGCAGCGCCAGATCTTTCAGCAAAACAAGGCCCTGCGGATGGTCAAGCGTGCCCTTGTAGACCGGCAGCCGGGAAAACCCCTGTTCGCGGAACACTTCGACCAGATCATCGCGACCGATGTCGATGGGCACGGCGGCGATATCAACCTTGGGGATTGCCACATCATCCACCCGCAGCCGGCGCAGGTTGTTCAGCCCCGGCACAGACGCGCCCCCGTTTGGCACCGTCGGTGCCGGGTCATCCGACCGGCCACCCGCCGGACTGTCAGCCCCGGAAAACACACCCATCAACCGTCCGAACAGACTTCTACTCGGAGGTTGATCTTCTTCGGTCTGTAAATCAGACGGCGCGCCCTGCGCCGCCGTAGACCCGTCGTTACTACTGCCCATCGGTCCTTATCCAGAAAAGCACCCAAAAACCGGGTGCGCCATCAATATGGGTCATCAACCCCAAGGGTGGCAAGTATCGCCACCTCATGTTTTTCCATCAGTGCCGCATCGGCATCATCAATGTGATCATACCCCAGCAAATGTAACACCCCATGAACAACCAGATGCGTCACATGATCCGCCAGCGGCTTGCCCGCCGCCCCCGCCTCACGCGCGCAGGTGTCATAGGAAATCGCGATATCGCCCAGCGACCACGGCTCCGCCGCCTCACCCGCCAAAGGCCGCGCCGGCTCAATGCCTGCCCCCTCGGCCAAATCCTCCGATGGCCAGCTCAGGACATTCGTCGGCACCGGCTTACCTCGAAACTCTGCGTTCAGCACCGCAATCCGCGCGTCATCGCAGCCCATCACGCACAGCGAGAATCCCTGCTGCGGCAGGCCCAGCCCCGCCAGCACCGCCGACGCCGCACGCACGGACAAGGGCTCCAGCCCCAACGCCTCCCATCGGGCATCCTCAATCACACAATCGACCAGCGGTTCCATGCCCGCGCCCTACCCCAAGCGACAGCGTCGGGCAAGCCAATCGGCGGCCGGCCTCATCATCTGTTCGTAAATATCCTCGGGGGGTCCGGGGGGCAGACAGCCCCCCGGCGCTTTCAGCAGGCCCCTGTCTCAGGCCTGTGGTGCCTCATCGGCCTCATAGGCCTCGATGATCCGCGCCACCAGCGGGTGGCGCACCACGTCTTTCGAGGTGAAGTAGTTGAACGTCACCCCGCGCACACCGGCCAGAATCCGCTCGGCATCGGCCAGCCCGGACGGCATCCCGCGCGGCAGGTCAACCTGTGTACGGTCGCCGGTGATCACCATGCGGCTGCCTTGCCCCAACCGGGTCAGGAACATCTTCATCTGCATGGTGGTGGCGTTCTGCGCCTCATCCAGCACCACAAAGGCATTGGCCAAGGTCCGCCCGCGCATAAAGGCCAGCGGTGCGATCTCGATCCGCTTTTCCTCCAGCAGCTTCTGAACCTGCTTGGCGGGCAGAAAATCGTTCAGCGCATCATAGAGCGGCTGCATGTAGGGATCGA
This sequence comes from Pseudotabrizicola sp., assembly GCF_030656345.1. Taxonomy (GTDB): domain Bacteria; phylum Pseudomonadota; class Alphaproteobacteria; order Rhodobacterales; family Rhodobacteraceae; genus Pseudotabrizicola. The sequence goes on from NZ_JAUSNR010000026.1 coordinate 172,930, forward strand.
CCTTCTCTTTCATGTCGCCGGGCAAGAACCCCAACCGCTCCCCCGCTTCCACAGCAGGACGCGACAGGATGATCTTTTCGACCGCGCCCGACACCAGCATGGTCACGCCGACCGCCACTGCCAGATAGGTCTTGCCGGTGCCCGCAGGCCCGATGCCAAAGCCCAGTTCGTGACTGAACAGATTGGCGACATAGGCTTTCTGCGCTTCGGTCCGCGGCTCGACCGGCTTTTTACGGGTGCGGATTTCCATGCCGGGGTTGAACAATTCAATCTGTTCGCCCTCAGGGCTCAGAGTGGCCTGACCCAGACGCATCGCGCCGTCAATATCGCCGGCGGCGACCGTGCGACCGGATTCAAGCCGGGCATAAAGGCTGCGCAGCACGGCTGCCGCCTGATCCCGCGCGGACTTGTCCCCGATCACCGCAAGGCGGTTGCCCCGCCGCAGAATGTGAACGCCCATCTGGTGTTCCACCTGTGCAAGATTGCGATCAAACTCGCCGCACAGGTCAATCAGCAAACGATTGTCCGGAAATTCGAGAACAGATTCGATCATGTCCTCGGGTTTGGTCGGGGGGGTCAGCGCGCTGATGCCCAATGAGGTCTCCTTACAGCTAGGGCCTGTATGTATCGTGCGCCGCGTCACATGATCTGGCAAGCATCGATTTCGTATCGAGCAGAGTTTATATCCAGCCAGCGCACGGAATTGTGACAACCGCCCAAAACGCAGGCACCGCCGGATCTGACCCACAAACCAGTAAAAGGGGCCACGGTTCCCCGTGACCCCCAAATAACGTGCCGCAGCAATGCGTCAGTTGGTGCGGCGCACCACGGTGCGGATGCCCGGGCCGGGCACATAATCGCGAATCCCCGGCGAATTGGTCTGATAGTTTCTGATGACCGTTCCCGGCGGGAAGTGGTTGTTGCAGACCGGCAGACCCGACACCGGGTCAAAACGCGGGCTGGAATAGCCTTCGACACCGTCGTCCATGATCCAGTTCTGGCAGCCGTCAGGGTCATAGGCGATCGCCGCATGCCCATGGCGCAGAACGCCCGAATCGCGCCCTTTATCGACTCCGGTCGCAATAACCGAATCCGGGCCGCTATAGGGCGTCAGGCCGTCGCTCACGCAACCGCTCAGGGCCAAGGCCGCCAGTGCTGCGCTGATTTTGAATGTGTTGTTCATGCTGATCACCACCGGTAGCAGACGACTTCGACCCGACGGTTCTTCTGCATTCCGGCAGCAGAGCTGTTCGAGGCGACGGGCTGACGCTCGCCATAGCCGATTTCGCGTTCCACATGCGCCCCGACCGACCGGGCCACATTGGCGACGGCGGCGGCACGGCGCTTGGACAGGCCCATGTTGTATTCATCCGATGCCCGGCTGTCGGTATGGCCATAAACGGCATAGCCAAACGCCCCGGCGTTCTGGAAGAACGACTGCAACCGCGACCGGCCCTGCGCCGTCAGCTTTGCACTGTCAGTCGCAAACAGCTGGTCGGTGTTTTCCACCAGACAGGTGTTGCGCTTCAGGCAGACCGGCTTGCCGTCCTTGGGATTGCGGCGCGGCACCATATAGCCCTCAAGGCCGCCATCGGCCCACCAGTGCATGCAACCGTCATCGTCGATCCACACGCCCCATTCGATCTTGCCGACAACTTCGGGGGCACCCTGCGCATATGCGGATGTCACGCCCGACATGCCGACAGCCAGCGCCGCGCCCCCAAGGATCATCCGCACCGCTTTGGAAAACCGTTCCACAGCCGCAACCCCCGTTCATACCAATTCACAAGCAGAATTATGGTACAAGAATTGACGTCGAGAAAAAGTGAAGTAAAGCGAAATCTGAACAATTCAGGGCATTTATACGGCAGAGTTTGGGCAAGCCCCCCGCATCTGCCGCAGCATCTTGTGTCATTGTCGCCGCGACAAAGACAAACCCCGGCCTGCGGCCAGATTGATCAGGTTCAGGAAATTCTGACCGCCGACAACGAGTTGGCTGACGAAGCTAACACCCGCACCCGCGCCAGTTCGCCCACACGCCCGGCCTCATCATGGACATGCACCGCATGCAGGTGGTCGGACTTGCCCACCATCTGCCCCGGCTGACGCCCGGGCTTTTCATACAGCACCGTCACCTCACGCCCGACCATCGCTTCCTGCCCCGCGCGCTGCTGGTCCAAGATCAGCGCCTGCAATTCCTGCAGACGCCGGTCGGCCACCGCCGCCTCGACCGGCGGTTTTTCCGCCGCCGGGGTGCCGGGCCGGGCCGAGTACTTGAACGAATAAGACTGGCCGTACCCCACCCGCCGCACCAGATCCAGCGTGTCGGCAAAATCGGCATCGGTCTCGCCGGGAAAGCCCACGATGAAATCGGACGAAAACAGCGTATCGGGCCGCACCGCGCGGATACGGTCGATCACCCGGAAATAGTCATCCCGCGTGTGCTTGCGGTTCATCGCCTTCAAGATCCGGTCCGACCCGGACTGCACCGGCAGGTGCAGATAGGGCATCAGCTGCGGCACATCACCATGCGCCGCGATCAGGTCATCATCCATGTCATTGGGATGGCTGGTCATATAGCGCACACGCTCCAACCCCTCAATTGCCGCCAAGGCCCGGATCAGCCGGCCCAAAGTCCAGGCGCCGTCCTCGCCCGCGCCGTGATAGCCGTTCACGTTCTGACCCAAAAGCGTGACCTCACGCACGCCGCGCGACACCAGATCGCGGGTTTCGCGCAAGATCCGGTCCACCGGGCGGCTGACTTCGGCACCGCGCGTATAGGGCACGACGCAAAACGCGCAGAACTTGTCGCAGCCTTCCTGCACCGTCAGAAACGCGGTCGGCCCACGCAGGGCCTTGCGCTCCGGCAGATGGTCAAACTTGTCCTCGGCTGGAAACTCGGTATCCACCTGCGGCCCCGTAGCCCGCGCCAGAGCGGGCAGCCGGTGATAGGCCTGCGGCCCCACAACGATATCGACCAACGGCATCCGCCGCTGAATCTCGGCCCCTTCGGCCTGTGCCACGCAGCCCGCCACCCCGATCTTCAGATCGGGCTTGGCGTCCTTCAAGGGCCGCAACCGCCCCAGATCGGAAAACAGCTTTTCACTGGCCTTTTCGCGGATGTGGCAGGTGTTCAGCAGCACCATATCCGCGTCTTCCACCACGTCGGTCAGCGTATAGCCATCCGCGCCCATGGCCTCGGCCATACGCTCGCTGTCATAGACGTTCATCTGACAGCCATAGGTCTTGATGAACAGCTTCTTGGCATCAGACATGGGCTACCCCGCCGTGGATCAGCGCGCCTTCTACCGCGAAGCGGCCCCGGGCGCAACGCAGGCCGCAGATCGGCGACCAGCCCCTTGCAATGCGCGCGCCCTTCGCCGATTCTGCCCAAGATCAGCGGGCCAGCCATCCGCAGCGGAGGATACATGCGCCACAGCGGACTGACCCCCTTTCTGACCACCGCCCGCGCCATCATCGGCAAGGGCCCGGTCGCGGTGATCATGGCCGAAGACGCGGTCGAGGTGGACACCACCCTGCGCCACCTCCAGACCGCCGGCTTCCCGACGATTGTGCTGCTGGCCCCGGCCGAGATTACCCTGCCCGCCAGCGTTGCGGACAAGATCCACCGCGTCGATCATGACGTCCATGCCGAAGGTGCGCTGGTCAGCGCCGTCAACCGCATCATCGAGGCGGTGCCGGGTGTCTGGCTGTTCTACGGCTACAACGCCGAATACCTGTTCTACCCGTTCTGCGAGACCCGCAATGTGCTGGAACTGCTGGCCTTTCACACCGAAGAACGGCGTGATGCGATCCTGACCTACACCATCGACCTTTATGCCGGCGATCTGAACCTGTCGCCCAACGCCGTGTCGCTGTCGGATGCACATCTGGACAGGTCGGGCTATTACGCCCTTGGCCGCGCCGACCCGCTGAACCACAATCACCCCAAGGAACGACAGCTCGATTTTTTTGGCGGCCTCCGCTGGCGGTTTGAGGAACACGTCTCGCCCCAACGCCGCAAGATCGACCGGATCTGCCTGTTCAAGACGCGCCCCGGCCTGACCCTGCGCCCCGATTTCACCCTGTCGGATGAAGAGATGAACACCTATGCCTGCCCGTGGCACAACAACATCACCACGGCGCTGGTGTCGTTCCGCACCGCCAAGGCCCTGCGCACCAACCCCGGCTCGCGCTTTGACATCCATGATTTCCGCTGGCGCAACTCGACCGCCTTTGAATGGCACAGCCAGCAGCTGATGGATCTGGGGCTGATGGAACCGGGGCAATGGTTCTGACCCGTCAGGCCGCCCGCGCAGCCGGGACGGAACCACTTTGCGTTTCAGGCGTTTAACGCGTGGACAGGCCCGACGACAGACCTGTGTCGCCGGGGCCGCATCGTCCGAAAGGAAACACGCCATGCGCACCCTGACTTTTCCGCTTCTGCTGATTGCCGGCCTCGGCGTTGCCGCCCCCGCGAGCGCGCAGGATTTCGGCGACATCCTCTCGGGTGTCGCAAAATCGCTGGTCACTCAGGAACTGGACAAAACCGCCTTCACCCAGGCGCAAAGCCAGAACACCGTCGCCGCCTATCGCGGCTATCTCTCGCAACATCCGCAAGGGGCCTACCGCGCCAATGCCGAACGCGCGCTGCGCAGGCTGGGGGCCTCGGTCACGGCGCCCGCCCCGGCGGAACCCGCCCCGCCGCTCAGCGGCCCGGCCCGCGCCGCCGCAGCCGAGGCGGACATTGGCCTGACCCGCGCCCAGCGGGTGCGTATTCAGACCCAGCTCAGCAAACTGGGCTATCCCACCGGCGTGGCTGACGGGCTGTGGGGGTCAAACACCCGCGCCGCCATCGGCCGCTGGCAGACCGCCAACAAGCTGACCTCCACCGGCTATGTCACTGCAGCGCAGGTCACCCTGATCGACCGCCAGTCCGGTCCGGTCGCAGGCCCTGCACCGACAACACCCGACCCGGACGCCGTGGATGACCGCACCGAAGAGCGTCTGCTCAGCCTGACCGTCGCCGAACGGCGCGAGGTGCAGCGCCGGCTGACCACGCTGGGCTACCGGACCGGCGGCGTCGATGGCGTCTTCGGGGCCAACACCCGCAACGCCCTGTCGGCCTGGCAGCGCGACGAAGGCCTGCGCGCCACCGGCTACATCACAGCCGACCAGCTGCGCGAACTGCGCCGCCAATCCGGCGTTTAGGCCAGCAAAGGCTGGCATCGCAGCATTGGCGGGCCGGACCTTGCGGTCAAAGGCCCGCCATCCTGCGGGTGAGACCTGCGCACCCAGCACCATCACCCGCTTTGAAATCCGAAATGGGTGGAAATCAGCCCCAGACCAGCCCAAAAACCGGCAGGCATCTCATTCTTTGCCGCTGCGCATCGACGCAATCAGCGTGCTGAGATCGCTGGATCGGGTTTTGAGCGAAGCGCCGGTCTCGGTTGCGGAATGTGCCGTGGCGGCACTGTCCTGGATCACCCGGTCCAGGTCGCGGATCGCCTGATTGATTTGCTCGCCACCCACCTGTTGCTCCCGGGTTGCCGCCGAAATCTCGCGCACAAGGTCCGCCGTCCGGGCGATTTCGGGGACAAGGGCCGCAATCTCCCGGCCCGCTTCCTGCGAGGCTTCGTGAGTCTCGGAAGACAGACGGCTGATTTCAAGGGCGGCCACGCGGCTGCGCTCGGCCAGCTTGCGCACCTCCGAGGCCACGACTGCAAATCCCTTGCCATGAACCCCGGCCCGCGCCGCCTCGATGGCCGCGTTCAGCGCCAGCAGATCTGTCTGGCGCGAGATTTCCTGCACGATTCTGATCTTCTCGGTAATTTCCGCCATCGCCTGAACAGCGCGGGACACAGACTCACCAGCGCGTTGCGCATCCCGCGAACAGCTTGTCGCGATCTTCTCGGTTGTCGCGGCGTTCTCTGCCGAATTCCGCATCGAGGCGGTGATCTGTTCCATCGCGGCCGACGCGTGCTGGGCAGACGAGGCCTGACGCGCCGCACCCTGGCTGATCTGGGTCGAAAGACCGGCGACCTTTTCGCAATCCATGGCAACCAGATCGACGCTGGCACCGGCACGATCCAGAATGTCGTTGCGCGTCGCGATCTCCGTCGACCTGTCCCGTATGAATGCGGCATAAGCCCAGGACCCGCCGACTTGCATCTTCGACAAGGCCAGACTTGCAGACACGGTCGAGCCGTCCTTGCGGTGAATGATGACCTCGCGGCTGGTCCCGACAATCTTGTTGATGCCGGTCGTGCGATTGGCGTCGATCAGGGCATCATGATTGTGCCGGTGGGCCTCGGGAACCAGCATCGACACGTTTTTGCCGAGCACCTCATCGCGGCGGTAGCCCCACAATCGTTCAGCCGACGCGTTGAAATACGTGACCGCATTCGACACATCGATCAGCACCACGGCATCGATCGCCTGTGCGACAGCACTTTGCAGCAGTGCTGCCGGGGGATTGCCCCCATTTCGGCGCCGAAACCTTTTAAACATCCAGACATGTCCTTTATCCGAGCACCCATTGGGCAGGATAGTCAGAGAGGAATGAAAAACACGTTTATCGCCGCAAACGACGTATCCGGCCCTGACTCCGTGAGAGAGCCTGCGCCCCCATCGTGGTCCGTCCCCTTGCCGCGCTGAGCCGCAAGACGATGGCACCGCTCAAAACCGCGTGGCAGGGCGCGGTGTCTGACCTGCTTCCGCAAACAGCAGACCAAAGCCGCAATCGCCATCAAACGGACAGAAACGCACAATGATTTCAATGAAATTAAATGGTGCCCGGAGACGGATTTGAACCGCCGACACGCGGATTTTCAATCCGCTGCTCTACCAACTGAGCTATCCGGGCACCGGACCTTGCAGCACCGCTGCCTTCGGTTGGCGGGTGATACGTCAGGGCGGCGGGGCTGTCCAGAGGCTTTTTCGCCTTTTTGCCCGCCCGCCCGGTCCGCCTTCAGTGGCGCGACTCGCGGTCTTGGTCATCCGGCTCTGGCGGGGTCTCTTCCTCACCCTCGGGCGCGGGAATCGCATAGCTTTCCGTCAGCCAGCGCCCCAGATCCACATCGGCGCAACGGCGTGAACAAAACGGGCGGTACTTCGGATCGGTCTCTTTTTTGCAGATCGGGCAGGTCATGCGAACAGCCCCCGTGCCACCTCGGCCAGCGGCAGCCGGTCGCGTTTGCGGGTCAGCTCGTACAGGCCCAGCGTGGTCCAACCGGCCAGATTGGCCTCACCGTCGCCCTTGAACGCGGCCTTGATCACCTGATCCAGGATAGCGCGGTCTTTCTTCGACATCGGCGCGAAATCCACCACCACCTGCCCGCCAAGCCCGCGCAGCCGCAGCTGGCGCGGCAGATCGCGCGCGGCGGCGATATTGACCTTCAGGCTGGCCGCCGGGCTGGTATCCGGCCCGGTGTTCACATCCACCGCCACCAGTGCCCGCGTCGGTTCCACCATCATATGCCCGCCGCCCACCAGATCAACGCGCGCGGTCATCAGCGCCGCCACCATGGCATCGACCCCATGCGCGGCAAAGCCGCCGGGTTCCGTCACCACGTCATCGGGCACCGGGTCCAGCCAGTCGCGCAACGCAATGTCATGCGCGCCCGGGCCATCGACCAGCAGTTCGGCGTCGCCCCTGACGTCCGCCAGCACCGCTTCGGCCAGACCGCGCATCGCGGCGATGTCTTCGGCAATTGCCTCCGGCTCTGCCCCATCGCAGGATGACCGCAGGATCAGCCCCAGCGTTTCCGACGCTCCCGCCATGCCGGCCCTGGCCAGCACATCCAACTCGGCCCGCGCGTCCTCTTCGCGGATGCGGCGGCTGATGTTCAGCCCCGGCGCACCCGGAGTCATGATGGCAAAGCGCGATTTGAACAGCAGCCGCGCGGTGACCGGAATGGCTTTGCCAGCCTCTGCCGGGCCCGTCACCTGCACGAGAATGCGCTGACCGGGGGCAATGCCGCTGATCTGGCGCAAAAAGCCTGACCCACCCGGCAGTTTCACGAAAATCCCGCCCTGCCCTTTCACAGGCCGGTCGGCGATGGCGCGGTAGATCGCACCGGGCAGCACCGTATCGCCGTCGGGGTCCACCGACAGCTCTTCCAGCCGCCCGTCCACCACCAGCGCCGCCATCTGCCGCTCGCCCGCCTCGTCCAGAATCACCACGCGACCAATCATGCCTGCCTCCAGACCGGATAGCCGATGGCCTCCAGCAAAACTGCGGTTTCTGCCACGGGCAAGCCCATGATGCCGGTAAAACTGCCCTGAATCCATGGGATCAGCGCGCCGGCAAGGCCCTGAATGCCATAGCCGCCCGCCTTGCCCTGCCAGTCGCCCGACGCAAGGTATCCGTTCAGCTCGGCATCCGACAGCCGCTTCATCTTGACGGCACTGACGCTCTCACGCGTCAGAATCCGGTCGCCCCGGCGCACGGCCACGGCGGTGATCACCTCATGCCGACGCCCGGCCAGCAGGGTCAGGAACGCAGCCGCCTCACCCGCATTGGCGGGTTTGCCCAGAATGCGGCGCCCCAGCGCCACCGTGGTATCGGCGCAGATCACCACATCATCGGGCCCGGCGTCGACCGCCAGCACCTTTTCCCGTGCAATCCGCGCGCAATAGGGGCGCGGCAATTCACGCGGGCGCGGATCTTCATTGATGTCGGGGGGAAGCACAGCATCAGGCGTCAGCCCGATCTGCGCCAGAAGCTCTTTCCGGCGCGGGCTGGCGGAACCAAGGATCAGCCGCAATTTACTTGAAGCGATAGTTGATACGGCCCTTCGACAGGTCATACGGGGTCATTTCCACCTGTACCTTGTCGCCTGCCAGAACGCGGATGCGGTTCTTGCGCATCTTGCCTGCCATCACCGCAATCAATTCATGGCCATTGTCGAGTTCAACCTTGAATGTCGCGTTCGGCAGGAGTTCCTTGACGACACCGGGGAATTCGAGAATGTCTTCCTTGGCCATGGTCACTCCAATAAGTATAAGCCCGCGGGAACCGCAGGCCATGTGCGGCGCATATGCGCCCGATTCCCGGGGTTTTCAAGAGCTTTCTCTGCCGCGCGCCGCTGTTCGCGCCTGACGAACCCATCGATCCGCCCGGCCACAGCGATATGCGCTGTCCGGCACGCAGAGCGGCCCCGGCAGGAAAATCACCCGGCGGTGCGCGCCGCCTGCTCATCCCAGTGCAGATGGTTCAGCACCCGTCCATCGCGCCGCACATGGCGGATCGCCTCCAGATCGACCTCTGCCACCGCCCAGCCACGCGCGTTCAGCACGGTTTCGGCCAGAATGCCGTTGGGCGGAAACCCGGTGTCGGGCGGGCCGTAAATTGACGCCGACCCGGTGTTCTGATCCACCGCCGGGCAGAAATCGCAAGGCCCCACGGTGGGCGCATGGGCCACGACACACTGGTTTTCCAGCGCCCGCGCCATCGACCCGATCCGCACCCGGCTGAACCCAGCATAGGTTTCGGTGCAGGACGGGGCCAGCAAAATCTCGGCCCCCTGATCCACCAGATGCCGCCCCAGCAGCGGGAATTCACTGTCATAGCAGATGATCACCCCGATCCTGCCCAGATCGGTGTCAAATGGCGTCAGCCCCTGTCCCGCCACCACGTCCCATTCCTCCCGCTCAAACCGGGTCATGATCTGCTTGTCCTGATGCCCGATGATCCCGTCCGGCCCATACAGCGTGGCGCGGTTCACCGGACGCGCGCCGATAAAGAACGGCCGCGAGGCCCCGAGGATCAGGCAATCATGCGCCCGCGCCAGGTCCAGATGCAGCGCATCGGTGGCGGCGCCGTGCCGCGCCACCTCATGCAGCCCCGCCTCCAGATCCGCCGCCACATCGCGCCCGCCCAGACTGGACAGCTCCATCGCGCCGTATTCCGGAAACACCAGCAGTTTCGCGCCCTTGTCTGCCGCACCTGACACCCAGGTGCCCAGCTTGGCGGCGTGATCGTCGAAATGATCAAACCAGGTCAGATCATAGGCGGCAGCGGCAAGGGTAAAGGAGGTCATATGTCTCGCATCCAGAATTGCAGGGGTTTCTTGGTCTCGGCATCATCGCCCACATCGCGCCAGGAAAATTCCGCAATCACCCCCGGCAGCGGCGTATAGCCACGCCCCAGCCAGAACGCATCATTGCTGCGGTACTGGGCAGGCCGCAACGGGTGATCCTCAGGCCGCTGGACCGAGCAATAGGCCACATGGCTGCGCCCCAGCTTGCGGGCGTGGTCTTCACGCAGGTCAAAGAAGCGGTGGCCCAGTCCAAAGCCACGATATTCAGGCAGCACCACCGATTCCGCACCGTAAAGAATAGAGGTCAGGGCCAACCCCAGCCCGGCAAAGGGGGCTGCAAATTCCGCCGCATGATCCTCCATCGGGGTCGAGGTTGACGCGCCGATCAGCCGGTCACCGTCAAACGCGCCCACCAGCAGGGCCTGCGCAGAATCGCGATAGGTCTGCAGATAATCCCGCTCATATTCCAGCGCGCCGTCGTACAGGTAAGGCCAGTCGCGGAACACCGCGATCCGCAACCCCGCCACCGCATCCAGATGCTGCTCCAGCTCGGCCCCCTGCAGGGCGCGCAGATGGATGCCATCCGGCAGATCGGGCCGCTGCGGGGGGTGATCCGTCATGCCGAGACCATCGCCACCCAGTCCGACAGATTGTAAAACGTGGTGATCCGCGTGATCTTGCCGTCCGCCAGATCAAAGAACGCCCCCGCTGGCAGCACATAACGCTGCCCCCGCGCCTCTGGCAGGCCGGGGTCGGTCTGCAGATATTCACCATGCACGGTAAATTCCGCCGCGCCGCGCGTGCCGTCGGGCGAGGTAAAGATCATCAGATCCTGCAACTGCTCGCGGTAGCTGACACCCATATGCGCGCAGAACGCGGCAAACTTGTCCCGCCCGCGCCGGATGCCGCCCTCATTCACGCGGTGTTCGACCTCATCGGTGACCAGTTCCAGCATGCCCTGGGTGTCGCCTGCGTTGAAGGCGGCGTAATAGGCGGCAATTGTGGCTTCGGCTTGGGACATCGGGCAACTCCGGGGTTTTGACCGCACGATAGCGGCAATCCTCCGGATGGCCAGTCCCTTTTGGCCGGTGGTGGAGTGGGGGCCAGCCCCCACACCCCCGAAGTATTTGGGAAAGCTGCAAATATCAGAGAGTTGCAAGCGCCTGCGCAATTGCCTCTGCCATCGGCGTGGTTGGCCGGCCGATCAGGCGCGACAGGGTGCGGCTGTCATCATGCAACGCCCCCTTGGCCGCCTTGGCATCGCTGTCGGCCAGAATGCGGGCAAACCCTTCGGGCAGGCCAAAGCCGGTGAGGATACCGGCATAGGTCGCCTCGGGCAGGCTGTCATAGCGCATGGCCTTGCCGGTCTGGCGGCCCAGTTCGGCGGCGAAATCGGCCATGGTAAAGGCGCTGTCGCCCGCCAGTTCATAGACCGCATTGTCATGGCCCGGGGTGGCGGCGGTCACCGCAATTGCCTCGGCAAAATCCACGCGCGCGGCGGCAGAGAACAGACCGCCTTCCGCCGACCCGATCACCGCCCCATGCGCCAGTGCCGCGCCAAGCGATCCGGTCAGGTTCTCCAGATACCAGCCGTTGCGCAGCAGCGTGTAGCTCAGCCCCGAGGCTTTCAGCGCCGCCTCAGTCGCAATATGATCCTGCGCCAGCAGCATCGGCGAGGCATCGCCTTTGAGGATCGAGGTATAGACCACCCGGCCCACCCCCGCCGCGACGGCCGCCGCGATCACATTGGCATGCTGCCCGGCGCGGTCGGTGAAATCACTCGACGAAATCAGCACCAGCACATCCACGCCCGCAAGCGCCGCCGCATCCGGGGCGGCATAGTCAAAGGCCCGCACCTCGGTGCCAAGGTCCGCGGCCTTTTCCGGACTGCGGGCAAGGGCGATGGGGGTTTCCCCGCGCGCGACAAGGGCAGCGATGGCAAGGCGGCCCAGCTGGCCGGTGGCGCCGGTGATAGCGATGGTGGTCATGGCGGTCTCCTGTATATGCGATGCGACAGTAGATATCGCCTGTACTTCCGAATCGTAAGTACCTACATTTATGTTAGTGTAATGCAGAGGCGCACATGACCCCATTCCCCACCGCACAAAGCCTGATCGACCACTGGGACCGGGGCAATGTTCTTGCCGCCACCTGCCCGTCGCGCGCCATTCTGCAGCATCTGACCAGCAAATGGGGCACGCTGGTGATGGTCACGCTGGCCACCGGCCCGCACCGCTTTGCCCAATTGCGCCGCCGCATCACCGGGGTCAGCGAACGGATGCTGGCCCAGACCCTGCAACAGCTGGAGGCGGATGGTTTTGTCCTGCGCGTCGCGCGCGACGTGGTGCCGCCGCACGTCAGCTACAGCCTGACCCCGCTGGGGGCCGAGGCGGCGGTGCATGTCATGGCCCTGACCGGCTGGATCGAAGGCAACCTGCCGAAAATCCTTGCGACCACGGCACCGCCCGTCATCGCAGAGCCGGTCTGACCCCGCCCGCACCACCCGGCCCGCCCTACTCCGCCCCCGCATCCCTTGGCGGGCCAAAGCGCGCGATCATCCGGTCGCGGATCTGGTCGCGCGCCTGACGGTAGGCCGACAGCTTGTGGTCGCGCGATTCGCCCAATCCGGTAGGGTCAAGGATCGGCCAATACTCCACATCCAGATGAAAATGCCGGGTCAGCTCCAGCGCCATGCGCTGGCTGGCGGGCGACAGGGCGACGATCAGGTCGAACTGCGACAGATCATCGCCCCATTCCTTCATCTCGTCAAAGCTGCGGCTGCGGTGCCGCGACAGCTCGATCCCCAGCTCCTGACAGACGGCGACCGAAAACCCGTCGACCTCCATGTCATTGCGCACCCCCGCAGACTGCACATAGGCGCGCTGGCCGTAGAACTGCTTCATCAGCCCCTCGGCCATGGGCGAACGCACCGCATTATGGTCGCAACAAAACAACACCGACTGGGGGAAATCAGCCAAAACCTACCCCCAGTGCAACACGCAGATCAGCGTGAACAACCGCCGGGCCGTGTCATTGTCGACCCCGGCCTTGCCCTCCAGCCGTTCCTGCAACACCCGGGCACCTTCGTTGTGGATGCCGCGCCGGGCCATGTCGATCGCCTCGATCTGGCTCGGGGGCAGGCGCTTGACCGCCTCGAAATAACTCTCGCAGATCTGGAAGTAGTCCTTCACCACCTGCCGGAACGGCCCCAGCGACAGGTGGAACGCCCCGACCGCCTCGCCCGCCTCGCTGGCCAGATCAAACACCAGCCGCCCCTCGCGGATCGCCAGCGCCAGCCGGTAGGGCCCCGCAGGCACCGGCCGCCCGTCGCGCGGCGGCAGGGCAAAGGAGTTTTCTTCCAGCAGATCAAAGATCGCCACTCGGCGCTCCTGCTCGATCTCCGCCGTGGGGCGGGCAAGGCCCTTGTCGTCAATCTCGATATGGCAGATGCGGTTGGTCGCAGGAGTGATCATTGGGGCAGGCCTTGCGCGGTGATACACAGGTGATGCCCGAGCCTCGCGCGCGGCGCAAGGGCGGCGTTACCCGTTCAGCCGGTCCAGCCGCGCCCGCACACTCAAGCCATGCGCCTCAAGGCTCTCGCTGATCGCCAGCCGCTCGGCGCTGGGGCCGATGGCCATGAGCGCCCCCGGGCTCATCCGCGCCATCGTGGTGCGCTTCATGAAATCGAGCACATTCAGCCCGCTGGAGAACCGCGCCGACCGCGCCGTCGGCAGCACATGGTTCGGCCCGCCGACATAATCGCCGATGGCTTCCGGCGTCCATGGCCCCAGAAAGATCGCCCCCGCGTGCGGGATCTGCGCGGCCAAAGCCTCGCAATCCTCCACCATGATCTCCAGATGCTCGGGCGCAATCCGGTTGGCCAGCGCCGCCGCCTGCGCCAGATCCTGCACCACGATCACCGCGCCATTGTCGCGCCAGCTGGCCCCGGCGATCTCGCGCCGCGCCAGCGTTTCCAGCCGCGCCTCAACCGCCGCCGCCACCGCAATGCCCAAAGCCGCATCAGTCGTGATCAATATCGCCTGCGCACTCTGGTCATGCTCGGCCTGGCTCAGCAGGTCCAGCGCGATCCAGTCCGGGTCATTCCCGGCATCGGCAATCACCAGAATCTCCGACGGCCCGGCAATCATGTCGATGCCCACCCGGCCAAAGACCCGCCGCTTGGCCGCCGCCACAAAGGCATTGCCCGGCCCGGTAATCTTGTCCACCGGCGCAATCGTCGCGGTGCCATAGGCCAGCGCCGCTATCGCCTGCGCGCCACCGATGCGGTACACCTCATCCACCCCGGCGATCTGTGCGGCCAGCAGCACCAGCGGGTTCACGACGCCGCCCGGCGTGGGACACGTCACCACCAGCCGCCCGACCCCCGCCACCTTGGCCGGAATCGCGTTCATCAACACGCTGGACGGGTACGATGCCAGCCCCCCCGGCACATACAGCCCCGCCGCCGACACCGGCGTCCAGCGCCAGCCCAAGCTCGCCCCCGCCGCATCGGTCCAGCTTGCATCCTCGGGCCGCTGCCGGTCGTGATAGGCCCGGATCCGCTCCGCCGCCAGTTCCAGCGCCGCCCGGTCCCCGGCGGAAACCTTCGCAATCTCCGCCGCAATCTCGGCAGGCGAAAACGCCATCCCCGCCGCCTCCAGCGCCAGCCGGTCAAACCGCGCCGTCAGCTCCAGCACCGCCGCGTCGCCGCGCAGGCGCACATCGGCGATGATCGCGGCCACCGCCTGATCGACATCTTCGGCCTCTTCGCGCTTCATCCCTAGAAGTTGCGCAAAGCGCGCCTCGAAATCCGCCTCAGCAAAGTTCAGAAACACAGGCATGGCAGCACCCTTTCCTCGGTCCCGCCCCAGATAGCGCGCCCCCGCCCCCCCCTCAACCCGGCAATTGCGATGGATGCTTTGCCACAGCCTGCCGCTGCCCGTGCCAGCGCAGCTCTTGCGGCGCGGGTGAATGAGTATTTTTGTCAAGATGAACCCAATCCCGCGCATGGCCTTCATCTTGATAAAAATACTCCGGGGGGCGCGGCACGCGCGGGGGGCAGCGCCCCCCTCCGCCCTCAGCCCCGCGGTGCCGCCGCAGGCAGCCGCGACCAGAACCGCGCCATCAGGCTCACCGCTGCACAGGCAAGGCCGATGACCAGCCCGATCCACAGCCCGACCGCGCCAAAGCCCATCGGGAACGCCAGAATATAGCTGGCCGGAATCCCGATCAGCCAATAGCTGATTGCGGCATAGATCATCGGCACCCGTGTATCCTGCACGCCCGCCAGCAGGCCCAGCGCCATCACCTGCATCGAATCCGCCATCTGGAACAGCGCCGCGCAGGCCAGAAGCGAGGCCCCGACCGCCAGAATAATCCCCCGCGCCGGTTCTGCCGGGTCGATGAACACCGAAATCAGCGGCTCGGGCAGGGTCAGGAACACCACCATCGTCAGCCCCGCCACCACCACCGACAGCACAATCGCCACCTTGGCCCCCAGCCGCATCGCCGCATAATTGCCCGATCCGGCAAAGCCGCCGGTGCGCACCGTCACCGCATTCGACAGGCCCACATGCACCATGAAGGTCAGTGCCGTGATCTCCAGCGCAATGCCGTGCGCGGCCAGTTCAACCGTGCCGATCCAGCCCATCATCAAGGCGCTCGCCTGAAACAACCCGCTTTCCGCCAGCCCGGTCAGCCCCATCGGCCAGCCCAGGCGGAACACGGATGCGAACGCGCCCCAGTCGGGCCGCCAGAACCGGATGAAAAGCTGATAGCGCCGCAGGCTGGGCAGCAACCCTGCGTAAAGGCACAGGAACAGCAGCGACCCCACCTGAATCACCACCGTCGCAACCGCCGCCCCCATCACCCCAAGCTCGGGCGCCCCCCAGTTGCCAAAGATCAGCGCCCAGTTGATCGCCACGTTCAGCGGCACCGCCGCCACCGTGATCCACAACACCACCTGCGTCCGCTCCAGCGCCGAAAGGTAGCTTTTCAGCACCATCACCAGCAGTGCCGGAATCATCCCGAGACCCACAACCCGCAGATAGTCCTGCGCCAGCGCCGACACATCCGTCGCCTGCCCCAGCGCCAGCAGAATCGCCTCCGACCACCAGAACACCGGATAGATCAGCACTCCGAACAGGATCGACAGCCACAACCCCATCCGCGCCACCCGGCGCACCTGCACCTCATCGCCCTGTGACTGCGCATTGGCCACCATCGGCATCACGGCCTTGGCAAAGCCCGACCCCATGATGAAAATCACAAAAAAGCTCGACGCCCCCAGCACGCCCGCCGCCAGCGGCACCACGCCATACCAGCCCAGCATGATGGTATCGGTCACATGCAGACCAAATTGCGCGACATGGCTGCCAATCAGCGGCAGGCCCAGCGCCAACGTGGCGCGGACATGATCCGCCGCTGACAAGGGCGACGAAGGCGGAGAGAGAGGTGCTGAATTCATAGGCAAACCGATACGACGCCGCTTGCCCTTAGGCAAGCGTCAGAGCGACCCCGCCAGCACGCTCAGCGAGACCGCCGCAATCACCGCGCCCGCCACCAGTTCCACCCCCGGCAGCACCCGCGCCAGCCCCGCGCCCGGCAGGGCGGCAAAGGCCCCCTCGCGCGCCCAGACCGCCAGCCCCGCAACCATCACGGTCACACTCGCGGTGCCAAGCCCCATGGCGAATGCGCCCGCCACCCCGGCCCAGCCAATGCCCATCGCAAAGGTCAGGATCAGCAGAAACAACGCCCCCGAACAGGGCCGCAGCGCAACCGCCCCGATCAGCAGCGCCGCATCACGCAAGCCGGTGACCTGCGCGACCTGCTCCACGCTCGGCCCATGCGCGTGCCCGCACCCACAGGCATCATGGCCGTGATGGTGATGCTCATGCTCCTGCGCCACCCCGGTCCCACGCTGCCCCGCCGCCAACCCGCGCAGCCCCCGCCACACCAGCCACAACCCCAGCCCGGCGATCAGCCCATGCGACAGCGGCAGCATCGCCGTTTCGGCAAATCCCTCCATCCGCACCCGGCTCCAGCCCAGCACAAACGCCCCGCCCGCCACCAGCACCACCGCGACAGCCGCCTGCGCCAGCGATGAGGCCAGCGCCAGCCCGGCCAGCGCCCGCAGCCGCACCCGCCGCGCCATGCCATAGCCACCGATCACCGCCTTGCCATGCCCCGGCCCGACCGCATGGAAAAACCCGTAGGCAAAGCACACCGCCAGAAGCGCCGACCACGCCCCCGGCTCCCCGGCGCGCAAGGCCCGCACCGCCACCGCCAAGGCATCCTGCACCGCGCGCTGCTGCGTCGCCGCCCAGCGCGCCACAGGCTCGGTCGCCCCCGACGCCCAAAGCACCGCCAGCCCCAGCGCGATCCCCAGCCCCGCCAGCGCCAGCCCCCGCCAAACCCCGGTCACGGCGCGCATGAAATCCGCGCCTCCTCGGCATAGGCGGCTCCAATCGCCGGAAACTCACCCTCAACATCGGCGCTGCCGGAAA
The DNA here is from genome assembly GCF_030656345.1 of Pseudotabrizicola sp. Classification (GTDB taxonomy): domain Bacteria; phylum Pseudomonadota; class Alphaproteobacteria; order Rhodobacterales; family Rhodobacteraceae; genus Pseudotabrizicola. The sequence continues at coordinate 190,478 of NZ_JAUSNR010000026.1, forward strand.
GCTCTTCCAGCGCCGCCTGCAACCGCGCATCCGCCGTCTCCCGGTCCGGCTCATACACCTGCACCCGGCAGCCCGCGCCCCCGGTCAGCACCGGCGTCGCCGCAATCAGATAGGATGTGTAGAACGACGGATCATAGACCTGCACCACCAGCCCGGCGTCCCCCGGGGCCACCGGCGCGGACAGCCGCCGCAAATGGGTAGACACCAGAGACCCGTCGCGATAGCCCGCCGTCGGCTCCAGCGGGCGCGACAGCCCCACGGGCGCATCGCCCACCAGCACATAGGTGTCGCCCGCAAATTCCGCATCCCAACCCATATCGAACCCCGCCAAAGCCGCCTCTTCTTCGGGGGTCAACACCCCGTCAAAATCCGGGTCAAACCCGTTCTCTGCCAGATAGGTCATGGAAAACAGCGAATCATAGGCCCAGCCGATCCGCAACGCCTCGGCCCGGCCCTCAGCGTCAAAGATCACCTCAATCGTCGCATCAATGAACACATGCGGATGCGCCCCCGCCCCGGCAGGGGCAGTCACAAGACCAGCAACACAGACCGCCCACAGGGTTCGCATCATGCCAGATTAGCCCAAAGCCAACCCCGCCGCCATGCCCGCCAGCCACCCCCCGGCGCAGAATTGCCGGCCCCCTGTCTGGCAAACTCCGGGTCTGGCAAACACCGGGTCTGGCAAACACCCGGTCTGGCAAACACCGGGCCAATCCCCCCTTGCCTGCCCCGCGCCGCCATGATGCTATCGCCGCATCCACAAAAGGACAGATCCCGATGCTGACCATCTATGGCGTTTACCGATCCCGCGCGATCAGGCCCCTCTGGGTGCTCGAAGAGTGCCAGGCTCCCTTCACCCATGTCCCGGTGATTCAAGCCTACCGCCTCACCGAAACCACCGCCGCCAGCGTGGCCCTGAACACCGCGATGCCCGAATACCTCGCCATCAACCCGCTCGGTCAGGTCCCCGCCATGCGCGACGGTGCCCTGCTGCTCACCGAATCGCTCGCCATCTGCCTGCACATCGCCCGCAAATACGGTGCTGCCCTCGGCCCGGCCTCGGATGACGAAGCTTCCCTGATGGAACAATGGGCGCTGTTTGCCGCCACAGCCGTAGAACCCGCCGCGATCGAGATCCTCTACACCACCCGCGACGGCAACGCCGACACCCCCACCGGCCAGGGCATCATCCGCCTCGCCGCCGAAAAGCTCAAACGCCCGCTGGCACGGCTGGAACAGCATCTGACAAGCCAGGACTGGCTGCTGAACCGCTTCACCGTCGCCGATATCATGGTCGCCGAATGCCTGCGCTACGGCCAGTCCTACGCGCCCCTGCTCAGCGATCACCCGAAAACCGCCCGCTGGCTCGCTGCGGCCCAAAGCCGCCCTGCGTTCAACACTGTCTGGGCCCGGCGCGCCGCGGAACCCGAGTAGGGGGGCCAGCCCCCCGGCTTCGCCTCCCCCCGGAGTATTTTTGTCAAGATGAATGGCCCGAACAAAGACGGTGCTTTCATCTTGATCCAAATACTCCCGCGCGGAGCGCAAACCTGAGGAGACGCGGCGCAGCCGCGCGACGAGGGAAAAACCGCGCGGCGCAGCCGCTCCTTCAGATCAACCCTGGCCCGGGCAGATCAGCCGTGGCCGGGCAGGATGTCCCGCCAGTCATGGGCATCTTCAAACCCCAGCACATCGCGGATCTTGCGGTTCGACATCAGGCTGTCCCATGGACCAAGCTCTTCAGTGACTGGCACGTTGGGGAAGAACCGGGCCAGCAGATCGGCATTGGGGATGTTCATGCCATTGGTCGAATTGCAGGCGTTGAACACCTGAAACCCCAGCCCGTCCTTTTTCAGGCACAGATCGACGATCTGCCCCAGATCGCGCGCATCGACATAGTTGAACGCATTCCTGCGCCGCACTTCGGGGTTGGCAAAATACTGCGGGAACAGGGTTTCATACTCCTGCGGCTCCACCACATTGCCGATCCGCAGCGCGTAGATATCCGCGCCCGAGCGCTGCGCAAAGCTGCGCGCCGTCACCTCATTGACCTTTTTCGACGTGCCGTAAGTGTCCATCGGGTCGATGTCATACGCCTCCGTCAGCGGCAGGCTGTGCGGGTCGGTCACCCCGTCGGCAAAGCAGATGCCATAGGTGGTCTCACTGGACGCCACGATCACCTTGCGGACCCCCAGCTTCACCGCCGCCTCGATCACGTTATAGGTGCCCACCACATTCACCCGCCAGGTCTCGGTGTCCGGGCACATCATCATCCGGGGGACAGCGGCGAAATGCACCACCGCGTCAAAGGCGCGCGCCCCCTGCCCGGTTTCCAGCTCGTCATAGCCCGCATGGGAATGCATCGCCGAATAGACCTGCCCCGCATCGGTGATATCGCCCAGCAGGTCGTGCACGCCCGCGCCGCCCGCCGAATTCCCAAGCGGCACCCGGTCAAAGTTCAGCACCCTGTGCCCCTGCCCCACCAGATAAGGGATCACATGTTTGCCCGCCTTGCCCGATCCGCCCGTGAAAAACACCCGCATCGCATATCCTCCATATTGCCTGCCGAACCTAGGGCGCGGCGGGCACAACGGCAATGCCTCCCCCTCCTGCGCCCCCACATCTTGCGTTCCCCCGTCTTGCGTCCCCGGTCCCTTGGGTGATCTAATGCGCGCCAGCCCTGACCCAGAACAAGAATCGAGCATGCCATGGCCAATGACCTTCTTTCCGGCGCGACCCCGGTCTACGACGCCTCTTCCATCGAGGTGCTCGAAGGGCTGGAACCCGTCCGCAAGCGCCCCGGCATGTATATCGGCGGCACGGATGAGCGCGCGCTGCACCATCTGGTCGCCGAAATCCTCGACAACGCGATGGATGAGGCGGTGGCGGGTCATGCCACCCGCATCGAGATCGAGCTCCACGCCGGCAACACCGTCACCATCCGCGACAATGGCCGTGGCATCCCCATCGACCCGCACCCGAAATTCCCCGGCAAATCCGCGCTGGAGGTCATCCTCTGCACCCTGCACGCCGGCGGCAAGTTCGGCGGCGACGCCTATGCCACCTCCGGCGGTCTGCACGGCGTGGGCGCGAGCGTGGTCAACGCCCTGTCCGACCACATGCGGGTCGAAGTCGCCCGCAACCGTGAGCTTTACGTGCAGGAATTCTCGCGCGGCATCCCGCAGGGCCCGGTCGCAAAGGTCGGCCCCGCCCCCAACCGGCGCGGCACCTCCGTCACCTTCCACCCCGACCCCGAGATCTTCGGCTCCCTCACCCTCAAACCCGCCCGCATGCTGAAGGCCGCGCGCTCCAAGGCCTACCTGTTCTCGGGCGTCGAAATTCGCTGGAAAACCGCCGTCGATGATGGTGAAACCCCGCTGGAAGCCATCTTCCACTTCCCCGGCGGCCTCGCCGACTACCTCACCGACACGCTGGCGAAATCCACCACCTACGCCGACCGCCCCTTCGCCGGAAAAGTCGGCTTCACCGAGAAATTCAGCGTCCCCGGCTCGGTCGAATGGGCCATCAACTGGACGCCCGCGCGCGACGGCTTCATCCAGTCCTACTGCAACACCGTCCCCACCCCCGAAGGCGGCACCCACGAAAGCGGCTTCTGGGCCGCCATCCTCAAGGGCATCCGCGCCTATGGCGAGCGGGTCAAGAACCGCAAGGCCGAGCAGATCACCCGCGACGACCTGCTCACCGGGGGCTGCGCCCTTGTCTCCTGCTTCATCCGCGAGCCGCAATTCGTCGGCCAGACCAAGGACCGCCTCGCCACCGAAGAAGCCGCCCGCTATGTCGAACTGGCCGTGCGCGACCACTTCGACACCTGGCTCGCCGCCGACCCCAAATCCGCAGGTGCCATCCTCGATTTCCTGATCCTGCGCGCCGATGAACGCCTGCGCCGCCGGATGGAAAAGGAAACGCAGCGCAAATCCGCCACCAAGAAACTGCGCCTGCCCGGCAAACTCACCGACTGCACCGCGAAAAACCGCGAAGGGACCGAGCTGTTCATCGTTGAGGGCGACTCCGCCGGCGGCTCCGCCAAGGGCGCCCGCTCGCGCGAGACGCAGGCGCTGCTGCCGCTCAAGGGCAAGATCCTCAACGTGCTGGGGGCCGCCAGCAACAAGCTGAACGACAATTCCGAGATCCGCGACATCTGCGAGGCGCTCGGCGTCTCGATGGGCACCCGCTTCAACGTCGATGACCTGCGCTATGACAAGATCATCATCATGACCGACGCCGATGTCGACGGCGCCCATATCGCCAGCCTGCTGATGACCTTCTTCTTCACCCAGATGCGCCCGCTGATCGACAAGGGCCACCTCTACCTCGCCTGCCCGCCGCTCTACCGCCTGACGCAAGGTGCCCGCCGCATGTATGTGGCCGACGACGCCGAAAAAGACCTCTGGCTCGCCAAAGGCCTTGGCGGCAAAGGCAAAATCGACGTGCAGCGGTTCAAGGGTCTGGGCGAGATGGACGCCAAGGACCTGAAAGAAACCACCATGAACCCCGAGTCGCGCAAACTGATCCGCGTCACGATCGACGAGGACGAACCGGGGATGACCGGCGATCTGGTAGAACGCCTGATGGGCAAGAAACCGGAACTGCGGTTCCAGTACATTCAGGAAAACGCGCGGTTTGTGGAGGAGCTGGATGTGTGACGGAAGTATGCCATTGACATATAGGTCAGTGGCGTATAAATGTTGACGACAGTTGTCGAAATGCCCGAATTCCTGCGGCGGGCCAAAGCCATCATGACGGATACTGAACGCACTGATCTGATCAACTTCCTCGCAGCCAATCCCGAAGCGGGGGTTCCGCTTGGCGGCGGCATCCGAAAGCTGCGCTTTGCCCGCGACGGTGGTGGCAAAAGTGGCGGCTTCCGCTCCATCCACTTCTACGCGCCCGGACGCGGGCAGCCGGTGTTTCTGATGACGGTCTTTGCCAAAAACGCAAAGTCAAACCTGAAACCAGACGAAGAGGCCGCCTTGATCAGCATCGGCGAGCGGATCGTTGCAAGCTACGGGAGAACATCGTGACCAAAGCCTATGACAGCATCCTGCAAGGTCTGACCGAGGTTGAAGCCTATCTCAAAGGTGACAAAACCGGCGCGGTGACCCACGAAATTGAGGTGCCCATTCCCGACGTCCGTGCCATCCGCGCCCAAACCGGCCTCAGCCAGGCCGACTTCGCCCGCTCCATCGGCGTCAAGAAAGCCACCCTGCTGAACTGGGAACACAACCGCCGCAAACCCGACGGCCCGGCGCGGGTGCTGCTCGCGCTGATCGAGAAAGAGCCGGGGATTGTGCAGCGGGTGTTGGTTTAGGAGGCAAGTTGCTTAAAGGTCAGATGGGCGACAAATTGGTGCTGCAGTTCCAGCAGAATCAGGAAAACACGCGGTTTGTGGATGAGTTAAATGTGTGAAACATCGCCAGCAACTTGCGTTAGAACAAGGTCCTTGGTTTGGCGAATGTACCGAGACGCAGCCGATGAAGATTATTTAATGGCTCGTGTGGCGATTTTGCATAAGCTAGACTATCAATTCTTTTGGAGCGCCGCACAATCCTTCGAAAAATACCTCAAGGGCATTCTGCTCATGAATGGAGAATCGACGCAGAGTTACGGGCATGACACTATTAGATTATTTAAAGCTGCAAAGGAAATTTGTGGTGACTTGATTCCTGAGGTAATCTGTCCGCCCCGAGGCTTTCCAAATTATTGGGGGCATATCGGCAGACGATTCGAACCGTTCAGCAATTTTGTAGAGAGAATTGCAGAATATGGCAGCCCTAGCGTTCGCTATAGACATCATTCAATTGATCTTTATTTGACAGATCTACATAGACTTGACGAGGTGGCATTTCGACTTAGACGTCTAGTTTTCCCTTTGGCGAAGAACTTTCTTGATTCGCCCCCAAATTATCGTGAAGTATTGGAGAAGAGCCCTAACCTGCAAATTCATCCAAATATGTCCTTCGAAAGGAAGGGGACTGAAAACTTTATCAATGATAACTTCAAGCTAATGAATTTCTCTTTTTTTACCGAACAAGCGCACCTAAATAAAAGAGTAAGCTCTGGATTTCGAAGCGTGAATTCGGAAATTTTCATGTGCATAGAATCTGGAAACACAGCAGCTATCAAATGGCTCATAAGTAACGCTTTTTTTCCAAAGCCGGAAAGAATTGAGATAATTAATCTGTTGGCAGAGACTTGTGATAATCCATAGATTTCGTCGCTCTGCAAACCACCCCGCTAGCCCTCGCACGCGTGCCTAGGCGTACGCATAGAAAACAGTCGCTTGACTATTTTCTGATCCCCCCACTCCCCCTTGCCTTCCCCCCGCCAAGCGCCCATCTTCCCCTCACAGGCTCCGCCCCATAGGGGACCGCCCCTGATGCCTTCCGCCCTGTGGCCCCAAAGCCCCCGGCAGGCAGCGATCCCCCCGGCATGGGCTGGCGGGAACCCTCCCAAAAAGGAACCGCGCCATGGGCAAGGAAAAGAACAAGGGCAACAAGGAAACCAAGAAGCCGAAGAAAGAGGTCGTCAAGGTTCTGGCCACCGCCAATGCCGGGCTGTCCAAGGATGGCACCACAATTGCCGGAAAACGGGTCAAGCAATAGCGCTCGCGCCCCGGCGGGGGGTCTCCCCGCCCGTCGCGCAACCCCGGCGGGGGGCCTCGCCGCCCCCGGCGCCAGCGTCATGACGTAAGCCATACGCGCGCCATACGCGCGCCATACGTAAATCAGCCGTATTTTCCGCGCCCCGCCCCGCGTTTGGCGCGTCTTTCACCCACGCCAACGTGATCGCACCCGTCCGCCATCCGCGTTACGCTTTGCCATGCGTTGGTTCCTCCCCCTGCTGTTCCTGCCCCTGCCCGCCCTCGCGCAAGAGGTGGATCTGGAACTGGTGCTGCTGGCCGATGCCTCCGGCTCGATTGATCAGGAAGAGATAGACTTCCAGCGGCAGGGCTATGCCAGTGCCCTCACGCATCCTGATGTTTTATATGCCATTTCTTCCACCCTGACCGGCACCATTGCGGTGACATATGTGGAATGGGCGGCCAATCAGGGGGTGGTGGTCGACTGGACGGTGATCGACGGCGAGGCTGCGGCGCAGGCCTTCGCCACCCGCCTGCTGGACCCGCCCCGCATGGCCTATGGCCGCAATGCCATCGGCGCTGCACTGCTGGAAGGCAAGCGGCTGATTGAGGACAACCAGATCACCAGCCTGCGGCAGGTCATTGATTTTTCAGGAGATTCCGTCGGAAACTTCTCTGGCCCCCGCATCAGCGATGCCCGGGCCGAGGTGCTGGCGGCAGGCATCACCATCAACGGCCTGCCCATCCTGCGCGACGGCCGCGCGCAGGATCTGGCGCAGGCCTACGAGAACCAGATCATCGGCGGCCCCGGTGCCTTTGTCGTCGCCGCCACCAGCCGCGACACCTTTGCCGAAGCGGTGCGCCGCAAGCTGGTGCTGGAAATTGCAGGCGGGTTTGGGCGCACACAAACCGCGCAGGCCAGCCGCAAGTGACTGATTATTTTACCTGAATCGACTGCAGATGCTGGGCAATCTGCACCAGCCGCACCGGCGTCGGCGTCATGATCCCGTCGCCACCATCGTAAGCCACCAGCTCACTTTCCAGCAGCGGGCCGAAGTTCGGCATCACATCGCTGCCCTTGCCCCCCGTGTAGCCCCAGATCTTGGCCATCACCGCCGTGGTCGGAAAGGTGCCGCCACTGCGCCGCGCCAGCAGGGTCAGATCGGCCGGGCGACGTGCCAGCGTGCCCGCCAGCTCACCCGTCCCTTTGCCGCTAAGCCCATGACACCCCGCGCAAAAATCGGTAAAGTCCTGCGCCCCGGTCGGCACCGGATCGGGCGCTGTGGCAAAGACGCAGGCCCCCAGAGCAAGGGCCGCAAACAGCGAGATGATGGGCAACGGCTGCGCCATGGCGGCCTCCTTCTGGATTTGAGCCATAGGGTGACAGGACCACCGCCCCGGCACAAGCCCTCAGGCAACGCGTCCCTGATCCAGCCGCACAATCCGGTCCATCCGCGCCGCCAGTTCCATGTTATGGGTGGCGATCAGCGCCGCCAGCCCGGTCGCGCGCACCAGATCCATCAGCGCGCCGAACACCTGATCCGAGGTGGCAGGGTCAAGGTTCCCGGTCGGCTCATCCGCCAGCAGCAGACGCGGCGCATTGGCCATCGCCCGGCAGAACGCCACCCGCTGCTGCTCGCCCCCCGAAAGGGCGGCGGGGCGGTGCCCGGCGCGCGGCCCCACACCGACGCGGACCAGCAGATCCATCGCGCGGGCCTGCGCCACCGCTTCGTCCACCCCATTGGCCAGCTGTGGTATCACGATGTTTTCCAAGGCAGAAAACTCCGGCAGCAGGTGGTGGAACTGGTAGATGAAGCCGACATCTGCGCGCCGCACCTCGGTGCGCGCGCGGTCGGGCAGCCCGTTCATGTCGCGTCCGTTCAGGCGGACCTGCCCCACATCTGGTGTGTCCAGCAGCCCGGCAATGTGCAGCAGCGTCGATTTCCCCGCGCCGGACGGGGCCACCAAGGCGACCACCTCACCGGGCTTGACCGACAATGTCGCCCCGCGCAACACCATCACCTCCGATGGTTTGCCCTTGTTATAGGTCTTCTCGATCCCCGACAGATCAAGCGCCAGCTCTGTTGCGTGATCATTCATAGCGCAACGCCTCCACCGGGTTCATCCGGGCGGCGCGGCGGGCCGGAAAGATTGTGACGATGAACGACAGCCCCAGCGACAGCGACACCGCTGACAGAACGTCAGCCCATTGCAGCTTGGCCGGCAGCGCATAGATCCCCCGGATCGACGGGTCCCAGACCCCGCCCCCGGCAAGGTAGTTCACCGCCGAAAACAGCGGGTCGATATACAGCGCGAACAGACAGCCCAGAACCACGCCCAGAACCGTGCCGACAATCCCGGTAAAAGCCCCGCACATAAAGAAAATCCGCAGGACCGATCCTTCGGTGAGGCCAATGGTGCGCAGGATGCCGATATCGCGGCCCTTGTTCTTCACCAGCATGATCAGGCCGGAAATGATGTTCATTGTGGCGATCAGTACCAGGATCGACAGGATCACGAACATGATGTTGTCCTCGACATCCAGCGCCCGCAGAAAGGCCCCCGACGAATCCCGCCATGTCCACAGGATCGCATCATCGCCCCCGGCCTGCAGCAGGGGGGCGGCGTAGCGGTCGACATTGTCGGGCTGATCGACCATCACCTCGAACTCATCGGCAATGCCTTCGCGGTTGAAATAGCTCTGCGCCTCGGCAAACGGCATATAGAGCCGGGTCTTGTCGATGTCATAACGCCCGGCGGTGAAGATATAGACCACCTCATAGGCATTGACGCGCGGGCTGGTGCCAAAGGCGGTCCTGACCCCATCGGGCGAGATGACCCGCACCCGCTCGCCCACCGTCACCCCCAACTCGCGCGCCAGCACCGAACCGATGGCGACGCCTTCGTCAAACCGCTCGATATCGCCATAGGCGTCAGCCCCAAGGCCGACCCGGGGGATGGATTTCAGATCCTCTTCCGACAGGCCGTATACCTCGGCCCCATTGGTCGCACCCTGACTTGACACCATGACCTGCCCGCGGATCATCGGGGCGGCACGGGTCACACCCGGCACGGCGGCAAGGGCCTGCGACAGCGCCTCGTACTCGGTGAACCCTTTGACCAGATTGCCATTCTCATCCGCGCGCCCGGCGGAATAAACGGTCACATGGGCGTTGGCACCCAAGATCGTATCGACAAATTCCGCGCGGAAGCCTGCCCGAACCGCCAGCGTGGCGATCAGCGCAAAGACCGCCAGCGTGATGCCGATCAGGCTGATCCAGGTCATCACGCTGACCCCGCCTTCGGCGCGTTTGGCGCGCAGATAGCGCCAGGCGATCATCCGTTCAAAGCGGGAAAAGGGGGCGGTCTGGGGCATGTCTGCTCTGCTTTATGTTTTGCGCGGACAGTGTCGGTTGCGGCGTGCCGCGTCAAGACAAGCCGGGCAAGCGGGCGTCACTTCGGCGGGATCAGCCGTGGCCGACAGCAAAAGCAATGGCGGTAAAGTGCAGCCCGGCAGCAATCGCCACGCACAGATGCCAGATCGCGTTGTGAAACCGCAGCCGGTGCCATTTGTAAAACGCCACACCGCCGACGTAAGTGATCCCGCCCAGCACGATCAGCCACAGCGACACCTCCGGCAGCGCCGCGCTGGCAGGGCCTGCGGCCAGAACCCCCACACCGCCAAGCGCGATATAGGCGATCACCGCCAGCCCGTCATACCGCCCCGGCAGGGCCAGCTTGACCACGACCCCCAGCACGGCTCCGGCCCAGACCACCGCCCCCAGCAGCCACACAGTCATCCCGGGCTCGAACTGCGCCAGAATGGCCGTATATGTGCCTGCGATCATGACATAAATCGCCGAATGGTCGAACCGCCGCAGCATCCATTTCAACGCCGAGGGCGGGGCCATGTTATAGGCGAGCGAAAAGCCGAACATGAGGAAAAATCCCGCGGCATAGACGGACAGGGCAGCAAAAAGGCCGAAATCCGCCCGCACCAGCACGTGATACAGCAGCGCCGAAAACCCCATGACCCCGACCAGCAGCGCCAGCGTATGCACCACCCCGTCGGCCAGCAACTCGCCCAAGCTGAACGGGCGCTTCATCAGTCGGGGATGTTCGGTCGGCAGGGTCATCATGGCTCCGGATCAAGCGGCAATGACCAAAGATCGCGTTGCAGCGCCAAAGGTCAATCAGTCCCGGGTCTGACGTTGCGTCAGCGCGCGGCCCACAGCAGGCCGCGCTTCATCAGCTCTGCCGCCGGGCCATGGTCGATGACATTGGCCTGATGCCCCAGCGCGTTGTAATACACCCGCCCCTGCCCCCAGCGTTTGGTATAGACCACTGGCATCGCCACCGGCCCGTTCGGGGAATGCGGCCCCTCAACCACAGGGAAATCACAGACCGCATGCACCTTCACCGCCGGGTCGATGTGCAGATAGTATTGCTCGGTCTCAACCTCGAAATCCGCGATGCCCTGCACCAGCGGGTCATCGCTGACCATCCGCACGCCGTAGCGCACCCCGTCATCGCCCGGATGCGCCACCCATTGCGCGCCGGTCATGAACTGCCACGTCACCGAGGTACGGAACGCATCGCCCATCCCGCCATGACAGCCCGCCAGACCCACGCCCGCCGCGACCGCTGCCGCCGCATGATCTGCCTGTTCCTTGCCGATCTCAGACATGGTCCAGACCGGGACAATCAGGCTCAGGTCCGTCAAGGCGCTTGGATCGTCAAAACACGACAGGCTGTCGGTGACCTGCACCTCCATCCCCGCCTCGCGCAGCCATCCGGCAACGAGGGCTGCGACAACATCGGGCTGGTGCCCGTCCCATCCGCCCCAGGTGATCAATGCGCGTGCCATGACATCCCCTTCATCTTGATCCAAATACTCTCGGGGGGTCCGGGGGGCAGACAGCCCCCCGGCGTCTGCCCCTCAGCGATGTCCTTCGTAGATCTGCACAACGCGGTCGACCGCAGCCTCTGCCGACATCTCCTCGGACTCGCCCGTGCGGCGGCTGGTCAGTTCGATCACGCCGTTTGCCAGCCCGCGCGGGCCGACGGTGATGCGCCAGGGCAGACCGATCAGGTCCATGGTGGCGAATTTCGCGCCTGCACGTTCTTCACGGTCGTCATACAGCGCTTCAAGTCCCTTGGCCTTCAGCGCCTTGTACAGCCCCTCGCAGGCCAGATCCGTGCTGGCGTCGCCCTGTTTCAGGTTCACGATCCCGACCGGGAACGGCGTGACACCTTCGGGCCAGATGATGCCCTTGTCGTCATGGCTCGCCTCGATGATCGCGCCCAGCAGGCGGCTGACGCCGATGCCGTGCGAGCCCATCTCGACCGGGACCTTGGACCCGTCGGGCGTGACCACGGTGGCGCCCATGGCTTCGGAATACTTGGTGCCGAAGTAGAAGATCTGGCCCACCTCGATCCCGCGACCGACCTTGCGGCGGTCTTCGGGGATCTGGTCGAACAGGGCGGCATCGTGCGTCTCGTCCGTGCGGGCGTAGAGGGTGGTGAACTCTTTGCAGATGCCCGCCACCTCGTCGCGATTGTCGAAATCGACCTCGCGCGCGCCGAGCTTCAGGTCGGTCACAGCGGCATCATAGAACACCTCGGACTCACCGGTGCTGGCCAGCACAAGGAATTCATGCGTGTCATCGCCACCAATCGGGCCGGAATCCGCACGCATCGGAATGGCTGTCAGGCCCATGCGCTCATAGGTCCGCAGATAGCTGACCATATGGCGGTTATAGGCGTGCAGGGCCGCATCCTTGTCGATGTCGAAGTTGTAGCCGTCCTTCATCAGGAACTCTCGGCCCCGCATCACGCCGAACCTTGGCCGCATCTCGTCGCGGAACTTCCACTGGATGTGATAGAGGGTCATCGGCAGGTCTTTGTAGCTGCCGACATGGGCGCGGAAGATGTCGGTGATCATCTCTTCGTTGGTCGGGCCGAACAGCATGTCGCGGTCGTGGCGGTCCTTGATGCGCAGCATTTCCTGCCCGTAGTCATCATAGCGCCCGCTTTCACGCCACAGATCCGCCGGTTGCAGCGTCGGCATCAGCAGCGGGATGTGCCCCGCGCGGGCCTGTTCTTCGTGCACGATCTGCTCGATCCGCTTCAGCACCCGGTACCCCAGCGGCAGCCAGGAATAGATGCCCGCCGCCTGCTGCTTGATCATGCCGGCCCGCAGCATGTAGCGGTGGCTGACGATCTGCGCCTCGGACGGGTTTTCCTTGAGGACGGGGAGGAAGTATCGGGAGAGACGCATTTGGGGCGGCCTATCGCTAAAAGGGGGTCGCAAGGTTCCTAACGGCTTCACCGGGGTCAGGCAAGGGCGGTGAGGGTTTCCCCCGGTGTTACAAGCTGTTGGGCTTCATGATTTCAAGAAGTTAGGTTTCTGGAATTCATGATTTGTTAAGATTTAGGGCTGCAATTGACTGGCCGGCGATGCGCATTGGTGGGTCAACCCGCCCGTGCCGGGCGGAACGACCCACCCTGCCCTTGGAATGACCAGACGATATGGATTTTGCGGTAGGGCGGGGTTCACCCCGCCTTCGGTCGCAAAGGCGGGGTGAACCCCGCCCTACCGCTGCTGAGCCCTTCCCCCTGTCTCCCCTTGCGCTGTGCCGCCCCAGCGGCAATATCTGGCCTTGGCACATCAAGGGGCGCGCGATGGCACTTCCGATCACACAGCAGGCGAAATACTGGGGAATTGCGGGGCTTTTGTTCCTGATCCTGATGTTCCTGATGGGGAATGTGCTGGTGCCGTTTCTTGTTGGCGGCGCGATGGCCTATTTCCTTGACCCGGTGGCCGACCGGCTGGAACGGCTGGGGCTGAGCCGGGCGGCGGCGACGGCGGTGATCACGCTGGTGATGATTCTGGTGGTGGTGCTGCTGGTGCTTGCGGTCATTCCGTCGCTGATCCAGCAGACCACCGCGCTGGTGAATGCAGCCCCCGAGATTTCGCGCAATCTGCAAAGCTTTCTGACCGATCGGTTTCCCGATCTGACGGATGAGACCAGCATCATGCGCACGACGCTGGATGATATCGGGGCGTTCATCCAGTCCAAGGGGGCAGATCTGGCACAGGGCGTGCTGACCTCGGCCATGTCGGTGCTGTCGGCGCTGATCTTTATCGTCGTGGTGCCGGTGGTGGCGTTTTACCTGCTGCTGGACTGGGACAAGATGGTGGCGAAGGTCGATGCGATGATCCCGCGCGATCATGTCGCCACGGTGCGGCGGCTGGCGCGGGAGATGGACAAGGTGCTGGCCGGGTTTGTGCGCGGGCAACTGACCGTGTGCCTGATCGTCGGGGTGTATTATTCGGCAACGCTGATGCTGGCCGGGCTGCAGTTCGGCCTTGTGGTCGGCGCGATTGCCGGGGCGGTGAGTTTCATCCCCTATGTCGGCGCGATCATCGGCGGGATTCTGGCGATTGGTCTGGCGCTGTTTCAGTTCTGGGGCGACTGGTTTGCCATCGGAATTGTGGTGGCGATCTTCGCGCTTGGCCAGTTCATCGAGGGCAATATCCTGACGCCGAAACTGGTGGGCAGTTCGGTGGGGCTGCATCCGGTGTGGCTGCTGCTGGCGCTGTCGGCATTCGGGTCGTTGCTGGGGTTTGCGGGGATGCTGATTGCGGTGCCGGTGGCGGCGGCGCTGGGGGTGCTGATGCGCTTTGCCATCGGGCAGTATCAGGCCAGCGTGCTCTATCGCGGGGTGGATGCGCCGGTGCCGGGGGCGGTGATCCTGCCCGCGCGGCGGGATGAGGATGCGGTGTGAACCGTCAGCTGGCCTTTGACCTGCCTGCGCGTGAGGCGTTCCGGCGCGAGGATTTCTTTGCCTCGGTCGCCAATGCGCATGCGCTGGCGGCGGTAGAAGGCTGGCGCGGCTGGCCGGGTGGCAAGATGCTGCTGGTGGGGCCGCCCGGCGCGGGCAAGACCCATCTGGCCCATCTGTGGGCCGGTCTGGCGGGGGCGGTGATGGTGTGCGGGGCCGGGCTGGAGGCCGCAGAACTGCCGGAACTGGCGCAGGCGGGCGCGGTGGTGGTCGAGGATGCCGACGCGGTGGCAGGGGTTGCAGAGGCCGAGGTCGCCCTGTTCCACCTGCACAATCTGGTGGTGCCGCGCGGGTCTTTGCTGCTGACCGCGCGGGGGCCGGTGCGCGACTGGGGGCTGGCCCTGCCAGACCTGAAAAGCCGGATGGAGGCAGCGCCGGTCGCACGGCTGGAGGCCCCGGATGATGCGCTGCTGTCGGCGGTGCTGGTCAAGCTGTTCGCCGACCGGCAGACTGTGGTGGCACCGGCGCTGATCCCCTGGCTGGTGGCGCGGATGGAACGGTCTATCGATGCGGCGCGCGCGCTGGTGGCGGCGATGGATGCACGCGCACTGGCGCAGGGAAAGCCCATTACGCGGGCGACAGCGCAGGGCTTGCTGGACAGGGATGATGCGGAATGAAACACTGCCACACAAAAGACTGTCACACAAAACACTGTCACAAAACTGTAAGCAATTTGCAGCATAAGCCCCGGTCATGACACAGGCAGATTTCCTCAAGGCCCCCTTCCCCGACCCCATTTCGCTGCCCGAGGCCGAGATCACCGGGCCGGGGCGGTTCTTCAACCGTGAGCTGAGCTGGCTGGCCTTCAACTGGCGCGTGCTGGATGAGGCGGCGAACCCCAATGTGCCCCTGCTCGAACGGCTGCGGTTCCTGTCGATCTCGGCCACCAATCTGGATGAGTTCTTTACCGTGCGGGTGGCAGGGCTGCGCGCGCTGGTGCGTACGGCGAATGCCGGACTGTCGGAAGACGGGCGCAAACCGGCCGAACAGCTGGTGTTGATACAGGCCGATGCCCGCAAGCTGATGCAGCGCCAGCAGACCGTGCTGAACTGCCTCAAGCGTGAGATGGAGGCCCAGGGGATCAGCATTGTCACGCGGTCCAAGCTGACGGCGGCGGATCTGCGGCATCTGGAAGCGCATTTCCTGCACAAGGTATTTCCGGTGCTGTCGCCGCTGGCGATCGACCCGGCGCATCCGTTTCCGTTCATTCCCAACACCGGGTTTTCCCTGGCGCTGGAGCTGGAGCGGCTGACCGATCACCGTACGCTGAAAGCGCTGCTGCCGATCCCGCAGCAGATTGCGCGCTTTGTGCCCTTGCCGGGCAAGCCGGGGGTAAACCGCTTCCTGCCACTGGAAGAACTGCTGCTGCTGCATCTGAACATGCTGTTCCCCGGCTATACCGACCGGGGGCATTGCGCGTTCCGGGTGTTGCGCGACAGCGATCTGGAGGTCGAGGATGAGGCCG
Organism: Pseudotabrizicola sp.; assembly: GCF_030656345.1. Taxonomy (GTDB): domain Bacteria; phylum Pseudomonadota; class Alphaproteobacteria; order Rhodobacterales; family Rhodobacteraceae; genus Pseudotabrizicola. The sequence continues at coordinate 206,389 of NZ_JAUSNR010000026.1, forward strand.
AGGATCTGGTGCGCGAGTTTGAAACGGCACTGAAGCGGCGGCGCCGGGGTGAGGTGATCCGGCTGAAGATGACGGCGGGGGCACCGGCCGATCTGCGCGCGCTGATCATGGAGGAACTGTCCGTCACCGAGTCTGAGGTGGTGGAGGTCAAGGGCCTGATGGGCATTGCCGATCTGAAAGAACTGGTGCTGTCCAGCCGACCTGACCTGTTGTGGCCGCCGTTTTCGCCGCGCGTGCCCGAACGGGTGCAGGACCATGAGGGCGATCTGTTTGCCGCGATAAGGCAGAAGGATATCCTGCTGCACCACCCGTATGAAACGTTTGATCTGGTGATCCGGTTTCTGGAACAGGCGGCGCGTGACCCCAATGTGCTGGCGATCAAGCAGACGCTGTACCGCACCAGCTGGGACAGCCCGATTGTGAGTGCATTGTGCGAGGCGGCCGAGGCGGGCAAATCGGTGACAGCACTGGTGGAGCTGAAGGCCCGGTTTGATGAGGCCGCGAACATCCGCCAGTCGCGGCGGCTGGAACGGGCAGGCGCGCATGTGGTTTACGGGTTCATCCACTACAAAACCCACGCCAAGATCAGCACGGTTGTGCGGCGTGAGGGTGACAATCTGGTGACTTACACCCATTACGGCACCGGGAATTACCACCCGATCACCGCGCGGATCTACACGGACCTGTCGTTCTTTACCTGCGACCCGGCGCTGGGGCGCGATGCGACCAAGGTGTTCAATTATCTGTCCGGCTATGTGCAGCCCGAGGGGCTGGAAAATCTGGCGATTTCCCCGATCAGCCTGAAACCGCGCCTGCTGGGCCTGATCGCGGCCGAGGCGGATCACGCCCGCGCCGGACGGCCGGCCGAGATCTGGGCCAAGATGAACAGCGTGATCGACCCCGAGGTGATCGACGCGCTTTATGCGGCGTCTCAAGCCGGGGTGAAGATCAGCCTTGTTGTGCGCGGCATCTGCGGATTGCGCCCGGGCATCAAGGGGTTGAGCGAGAACATCCGCGTCAAGTCCATCGTCGGGCGGTTTCTGGAACACAGCCGGATTGTGTGCTTCGGGTCGGGCCATGGGTTGCCCAGCAAACAGGCGCGGGTGTTCTTCTCCAGTGCCGACTGGATGGGGCGCAACCTGACCCGGCGGGTGGAGACGCTGGTCGAAGTGCATAATGACACGGTGAAAGCCCAGATCGTCAGCCAGATCATGGCGGCCAACCTGGCGGATGAGGCGCAGTCGTGGGTGCTGAACCCCGATGGCACCACCGTGCGGGAGTTGCAGCCACGGGATGGCAAGCTGTTCGCCTGTCATACGTTCTTCATGGAAAACCCGTCTTTGTCGGGCCGGGGTACGGCGGGGGCCAAGGATGTGCCGAAGCTGGCGGCGTTGAAAGAGTGACCTGGCAAAGCCAGTTTTGCCCCTGCCCGGCCACAGTCGGCAGGTTGATTGACGTCACACCGGACCTTGCGCCAAGGTCCGCTTGCATTGCACCGGGGACCAGATGAACAGCACGCACAACCCAACCGCAGCAGATGCGGAGGATGAAGATTTCGGCCCGTTCGGGCGGTCCTTGTTTGAAGACCCGTCAGTACGCGCCCTGTCGCGCGTGGGAGTGGTGGATGTGGGGTCGAACTCGGTCCGGATGGTGGTGTTTGACGGCGCGGCACGTTCACCTGCCTATTTCTACAACGAGAAAATCCTGTGCGGTCTGGGCAAGGGTCTGGGCGAAACCGGAATGCTGAATCCAGCGGGCAAGCTGCGCGCACTGGCAGCGCTGAAGCGGTTTTCTCTGCTGGCGGAAGGCATGGGGGCGGCCCCGCTGACGGTGGTGGCGACGGCTGCCATGCGCGAGGCCAGCGACGGACCCGAATTCAGCGCCCAGGTGCTGACTGAGACCGGCCTGCGGATGCATGTGATTGACGGCGATGAAGAGGCGCGGCTGTCGGCCCAGGGCGTGCTGCTGGGCTGGCCCGAGGCCAAGGGCGTGGTCTGCGACATTGGCGGCAACTCGATGGAGCTGGCGCGGGTCGGCGACGGCAAGGTCGGCAAGCGGGTATCCACCCAGCTGGGGCCGTTCCGCCTGCAACAGGTGGAAGGCGGCGTCGAAAAACGCCGCGCGCTGATTCAGCGGGTGCTGACCAGCGTGCAGGGCAAGATGAAGTCCGAGGGCGAGCGGTTCTATATGGTGGGCGGGTCGTGGCGGGTGATCGCGCGGCTGGATATGGAACGGCGGAATTATCCGCTGACCGTGTTGCACGAATACCGGATGCCGACCAAATCGGCGCTGGACACACTGGACTGGCTGGAGACGGCCGATCTGACCATGCTGCGGGGCCGCACCGGCACATCGCAGGAACGGATGGAGCTGGTGCCGCTGGCCTGTGAGGTGCTGCGCGAGCTGATCCGGGTTTTCAAACCGTCGGAAATCGACATCTCGTCCTATGGCATCCGCGAGGGGCTGCTGTATGAGCAGATGCCCGACAAACTGCGCGCACGCGACCCGCTGATCGAGGCGGCACGGGCGGCGGAACAGACCGGCGCGCGACTGCCCGGCACCGGCAAGACGCTGTTCACCTTTCTGATGCCGCTGTTCAAGGACCTGTCCAAAGAACGGCTGCGGCTGATCAAGGCGGCGTGTCTGCTGCATGACACCACCTGGCGGGCGCACCCCGATTACCGGGCAGATGTGTGTTTCGACAATGCGACACGGGCCAACCTTGGGGGCTTGGACCATCCGGGCCGGGTGTTTCTGGGGTTGTCCCTGCTGCACCGCTACAAGAACAACCGCTCCGGCTCTCGCCTTGAACCGCTGTTCCGGCTGCTGTCGGAAGATGAGATCCAGGAGGCCGAGGTGCTGGGCAAGGCCATGCGCTTTGGCGCGATGTTTGCGGCGGGCGACCCGGCCGAGGCAGGCGCACTGGTGTGGAAGCCCAAAAAACGCACGCTGGACCTGCAACTGACCGAACTGGGGGTCGGACTGTATGGCGAGGTGGCCAAGGCGCGGTTTTCTTCGCTGACGCAGGCACTGCGGGCCAAGGGGCGGGTGCTGCAACCGGGTGAGGAAAATGCTGAGGTTTGACCATCTGGCGGTAAGCTGTACGGCGCTGGACGAAGGTGCGGCGTGGGCAGAGGACGCACTGGGCCTGCCGCTGGTGGCGGGCGGTCAGCACCCGCATATGGGCACGCACAACCGGCTGCTGCGGCTGGGGGATGCCTATCTGGAGGTCATTGCGATTGATCCGGCGGCCCCCGCCCCGGGATGGCCGCGCTGGTTCGGGCTGGACGGCTTTGCGGGGGTGCCACGACTGACCAACTGGGTCGTGGCCTGCGATGATCTGGACGCAGCCCTGGCGCAGGCCCCGGACGGGGCGGGCGTGGCGGTGGATCTGGCGCGCGGCGATCTGCGCTGGCGGATGGGGGTGCCCGGCGACGGGCAGTTGCCGTTCGGCGGCGCGTTCCCGGCGCTGATCCAGTGGCAGGGGCCGCATCCGGCCCCGCGTTTGCCTGACAGCGGGGCACGGCTGGCGCGGCTGGTGATCACGCATCCCGACGCCGCGGGCCTGCGCGTGGCGCTGGCCGGGCTGGCGGACCCGCGTGTGGTGGTCGAGGCCGGGCCGCTGGCCCTGCGGGCCGAGATCGACACGCCGCACGGGCGGCGCGTGCTGGCATGATCCGCGATGCCGTGCCGGGCGACGCCGAAGCGGTGGCCGCGATCTGGAACCACTACATCCGTGAGACCGTGGCCACCTTCAACGCAGCCGAGAAGCCAGTCGATGAGGTGGCGGCGCTGATTTCCGCGCGACAGGTCCAGCGCTGCTTTCTGCTGGCCGAGGGTCAGGGCCGGGTGCAGGGTTTTGTCACCTATGACCAGTTTCGCGGTGGCATCGGCTATGCCCACAGCATGGAGCATACCGTGCTGCTGGCCCCGCACGCCGCAGGACAGGGCCTTGGCCGGGCGCTGATGGCGGCGGTGGAAGCCCATGCAACAAAAGCTGGCGCACATGTGATGGTGGCCGGGGTCACGGCGGAAAATGCGGCGGGCCGGGCGTTTCATGCCAAAATGGGCTATGTTCAGGTCGGGCTGATGCCGCAGGTGGGCCGCAAATTCGGGGCTTGGATGGATCTTGTGCTGATGCAGAAAATCCTCTCCTGACAACCCGCGCAGGCCGCGCTATCCTGCCGCCATGTCGATCTGGATCCGCATTGCCGACGCGCTGTCTGCCCTTGCCGCTGGCGAAGGGTTGTCGGTGGTGTTCGACCGGCTGCGCGGCGTGCAGTCCACCCCGGAAAAGTCGGTCGCCTTCACCATTGCCGTCATCGCTCTGGGGGCCAAGATGGCCAAGGCCGATGGCGAGGTGTCGCGCCATGAGGTTGCAACCTTCCGCCGGATCTTTGCGATCCCCGATGAAGAGGCCGCCAATGCCGCCCGCGTGTTCAATCTGGCGCGGCAGGATGTGGCGGGCTTTGATGCCTATGCCCGCAAGGTGGCAGCGATGTTCCGCCCCGAGGGGCAGGCCCTGTGCGCCGATGACCGCAACGTGCTGATCGACCTGCTGGAAGGGCTGTTCCACATTGCGATGGCGGATGGCGATTTTCACCCGGCGGAGGATGCGTTCCTGCGCGAGGTGGCCCGCATCTTTGGCCTCGACGACCGCTGCTACGCCACCATGCGGGCGCGCTTTGTCGAAGGCGCGCCGCGTGATCCCTATGACGTGCTGGGCGTGACGCCCGATGCGCCGATGCCTGCGGTGCGCGCGGCGTGGCGGCAGGCGGTCAAGGACAGCCATCCCGACGCGATGATCGCGCGCGGCGTACCGGCCGAGGCGGTGAAGCTGGCCGAACGCCGCCTGATCGCGATCAACGCCGCCTGGGATGAGATTTCCGGGCAGCGGGCCGCCTGATGGCCCCGCCGGAACGGCTGCGCATCGCCACCTACAATGTCGAATGGTTCAACGCCCTGTTTGATGATGACGGGCGGCTGCTGGCCGATGCCGCCCCGTCCGCCCGCCACCAGATCAGCCGCGCCGTGCAGGCCGGTGCGCTGGGGATCGTGTTCACCGCGATGGACGCCGATGCGGTGATGGTGATCGAGGCCCCCGATACCGGGTCAAAACGCAGTTCTGCCCGCGCGCTGGAAAGTTTTGCCCGCGCTTACGGCCTGCGCACCAGCCGCGCCATCATGGGCTTCATGTCGGACACCGAGCAGGAGATCACGCTGCTTTATGATCCCGCCCGGCTGACCCCCCGGCATGATCCGGTGGGCAGGAAGGGCAGCCGGGATGCACCGCGCTTTGACGGCACCTTCCGCTATGACCTGAACGCCGACGCCGCCCCCGATCTGATCCGATTTTCCAAACCGCCGCTGGAACTGGCGGTGGAAACGGCGGGTGGGCGGGCGCTGCGGCTGATCGGGGTGCACGCGAAATCCAAAGCCCCGCATGGCGCGCGCACGCCAGAAGAGATCACCCGCCTGTCGATCGAGAACCGCCGCAAGCAACTGGCCGAATGCATCTGGCTGCGCGCCCGGGTCGAGCAGCATCTGGCGCGTGGCGATGACCTGCTGGTGATGGGCGATTTCAACGACGGGCCGGGTCTGGACGAGTTTGAAAAGCTGTTCGGTCATTCCGGGGTGGAAATCGTGCTGGGGGTCGATGTGCCGCCCGAGGCGCGGATGTATGACCCGCATGCCGCCATGGCGCGGGCGGGGCGGATGAACCTGACCCCAACCACCGCCCGGTTCTGGCTGAACCCGCAAAAACGCTATTTCGAGGCACTGCTGGATTTCATCATGGTCTCGCCCCGGCTGGCCGCCACCCACCCCGCCTGGCGGATCTGGCACCCATGGAACGATCCCGCCTGCCTGAACACGCCCGAGTTGCACGAGGCGCTGCTGCAGGCGTCAGACCATTTCCCGGTGACGATTGACCTGACCCTGCCGTGAAGCGTCAACCCGACCCGGAGGCCGGAGGCGGCTGGCCCTCAGACGTGATTTGCCAATCCCGGCGTCCGTTGGCATGATCTGCACATGAAACAGCTGGTCCTGACCCTCGCCTTGCCCCTTGCGCTGTTCGCGGCCCTGCCCCTGCCTGCGCAAACGCTGCCCGCTGAAACCTTGCCCGCACCGCAGGTTGAGGATGAAAAGGGCTTTGATCTGATGCAGGAAGGCGCAAAACTGCTGTTCCGCGGGTTGATGCGCGAGATGGAACCGGCGCTGAACGAAATGGGCAAAGCGCTGTCCGAGATGGAACCGGCGCTGCAAAACCTGATGGCGCTGATCGACGACATCCGCAATTACGACGCGCCGCGTGTGCTCGACAACGGCGATATCCTGATCCCGCGCCGCAAGGATGCGCCCAAACCCCTGCCGCCAACCCTGTTGCCGGACCCGCAGGGGGAAATCGAGCTGTAAGAGGGGGGCCAGCCCCCCGGCTTCGCCTCCCCCCGGAGTATTTCTGAAAGATGCAAATCAGGGGACCGACCCGTTGATTGCACCTTTCTGAAATACTCCCGCGCGGAGCGCTCCCCCGGCCCGACCGGCGCGCGCGCGTGCCGCATCAGCGCCGGGTCTGGCGGATCAGGTTCAGGATATCCTTGGCGGCACTGGGAATATTGGTCCCCGGGCCGAAGATCGCCTTGACGCCGTTGTCATACAGGAACTGGTAATCCTGCTGCGGGATCACGCCGCCGCAGATCACCAGAATATCACCCGCCCCGGCCGCGTTCAGTGCCTGCACCAGCTTGGGCGCAAGCGTCTTGTGACCGGCGGCCTGTGACGAGATGCCGATGACATGCACGTCATTGTCGACGGCATCCTGCGCCGCCTCTTCCGGGGTCTGGAACAGGGGGCCGACGTCGACGTCAAAGCCGATATCGGCAAAGGCGGTGGCGATGACTTTCGCCCCCCGGTCATGGCCATCCTGCCCCATCTTCACCACCAGCATGCGCGGGCGGCGGCCTTCCTCGGCGGCAAAGGCCTCGACATCGGCCTGAATGGCCTCAAACCCCGCGTCGCCCTCATAGGCGGCACCGTAAACCCCGGCGAGGGTTTTGACCTCTGCCCGGTGGCGGCCGAAGATCTTTTCCATGGCGTCCGAAATCTCCCCTACGGTGGCCCGGGCGCGGGCCGCGGTGACGGCAGCGTCGAGCAGGTTGCCGCCTTCGCCGGCGCGGCGGGTCAGCTCGGCAAGGGCCGCCTGACAGGCGGCTTCATCCCGGGCGGCGCGGGTGGCTTTCAGCCGGGCGATCTGGCTTTCGCGCACAGCGACGTTGTCGATATCGAGGATATCAATCGCGTCTTCGGTGGCCTTGCGGTATTTGTTGACGCCGACGATCACATCCTCGGCCCGGTCAATCGCGGCCTGACGGCGGGCGGCGGATTCCTCGATCCGCAGCTTGGGCATGCCGGTGGCGACCGCTTTGGTCATGCCGCCCATGGCCTCGACCTCTTCGATCAGCTTCCACGCCTCTTCCGCCAGCTGATGCGTCAGGGTTTCGACATAATAGCTGCCAGCCAGCGGATCGACGACATGGGTGATGCCGGTTTCTTCCTGCAAGATCAGCTGGGTGTTACGGGCAATGCGGGCCGAAAATTCGGTGGGCAAAGCAATCGCCTCATCCAGCGCATTGGTGTGCAGGCTTTGAGTGCCGCCCAGCACCGCCGACATCGCCTCATACGCCGTGCGGATCACATTGTTGTAGGGGTCGGCCTCTTGCAAAGACACGCCCGAGGTCTGGCAATGGGTGCGCAGCATGAGCGAAACCGGGTTCTTTGGCGCAAATTCCGACATGATCCGGTGCCACAGCAACCGGGCGGCGCGCAGTTTGGCGGCCTCCATAAAGAAGTTCATGCCGATGGCGAAAAAGAACGACAGCCTTCCGGCAAAGGCATCCACATCCATGCCGCGCGCAATCGCGGTGCGCACGTATTCACGCCCATCCGCCAGCGTGAAAGCCAGTTCCTGCATCAGATTGGCCCCGGCTTCCTGCATATGGTAGCCGGAAATCGAGATCGAGTTGAACTTCGGCATCTGCGCGGACGTGTATTCGATGATGTCCGCGATGATCCGCATCGAGGGTTCCGGCGGGTAGACATAGGTGTTGCGGACCATGAATTCCTTCAGAATATCATTCTGAATGGTGCCCGACAGCAGGCTGCGGTCCACACCCTGCTCTTCCCCGGTCACGATGAAGCTGGCCAGAATAGGGATCACTGCACCGTTCATCGTCATGGAAACGCTGACCTTTTCCAGCGGGATGCCGTCGAACAGGATCTTCATGTCCTCTACGCTGTCAATCGCCACGCCCGCCTTGCCGACATCGCCCACCACACGCGGGTGGTCGGAATCGTAGCCCCGGTGCGTGGCCAGGTCGAAGGCGACCGAAACGCCCTGCTGCCCGGCAGCAAGCGCCTTGCGGTAGAAGTTGTTCGACTCTTCCGCCGTGGAAAAGCCTGCGTATTGCCGGATGGTCCAGGGGCGGCCCGCGTACATCGTGGCCTTCACCCCGCGGGTGAACGGTGCAGCCCCCGGCACACCACCCATATGCGGCAGGTTGGCCGTGTCTTCGGCGGTATACAGCGGCTTGACCGGAATGCCTTCCAGCGTGTTCCAGATCAGGCTTTCGGGGTCTTTGCCCTTGAGCTCTTTGGTGGCGAGGGCAGCCCAGTGGTTCAGCGCGTCGGTCATCTGTGTTCTCCGTCCGATCTTGGCATCTGCTTGTGGCTTCTGCTCTTGGGTTTCCGGTCGCGCCGCCCTATGTTCAGACATATGGGGAAATGCATGAAACCGCTTTATACTCTTGGTCTTGCAGCACTGCTGCCACTGGTCGCCTTTGCACAGGAGGCGGGGGCGCTTGATCCGTCAGTTCAGGTTGAGGTGGTCGTCGAGGCTGAGGTGGTGGCGGAGCCGGTGCCCTATGGCCCGCGCAACGCTGCGGATGTGGTTTTTGCCGATCTTTTGTACGAACAACGCCCGGTGGTGGTGTTCGGCGACAGCCCCGAGGACCCGAATTTCCTGCGCCAGATGGAGCTGTTGATGCGCGATCTGCCGGCGCTGGAACAGCGCGACGTGGCGCTGATCATCGACACCGACCCCGAGGCGCGGGGCGACTGGCGGATGCGCCTGCGCCCGCGCGGGTTTTCCTTGGTGCTGATGGACAAGGATCTGCGCCCGGTGATCCGCAAACCCCTGCCTTGGGAGGTGCGCGAAATCGTCGCGGCGATTGACAAGTTCCCGCTGCGCCGGCAGGAAATGCTGGAGCGCAGCCCGGCCGGTCGATAGATCCGGCTGTCGCTGTCGGGCGGCGGGCATCATTCAAACTCCATGATGATCTCGTCCACCTTCAGGCTGGCCCCTGTGCTGGCGGTGATCTTCTTGACCACACCCTTGCGTTCGGCTTTGAGGATGTTTTCCATCTTCATCGCCTCGACCGTGGCGAGAGGCTGGCCTTCCTGCACCTCATCGCCTTCGGCCACGGTGATCGAAACGATCAGGCCGGGCATCGGGCAGAGCAGGAATTTTGAGGTGTCGGGCGGCAGTTTCTCCGGCATCAGGGCATAAAGCTCGGCCTGACGCGGCGATTGCACCAGCACCTTGAGATCGGCCCCGCGCAGCCGGATGCGGAAGCCCATCGGGATTTTGGTGGATTTCAGCACCATCAGCGTTCCGTCGACCGTCAGTCGCGCAAGGCTTTCGCCCGGGGTCCAGTCGGACTGAACGCGCATCTGTTCGCCATCCTCAAAGGTGACGGTCGATCCGGTCTTGTCGGCGGCGATGGTGACGCGGTGCTGGCTGCCTTGCAGGCTGACCACCCAGGCATCGCCGACACGGCGCTGGTGATTGTCCATCGTGCCGGAAATGCGGGTGCGCCGTATTTCGGCGACGCGGTTCATCGCGGCACTGGCGGCGGCGACACGGCGCAGGGTCTGCGCATCAAGCGTGGTGCCGTGGAAGCCGTCGGGGAATTCTTCGGCGATGAAGGCGGTGGTGATGTTGCCAGAGGCAAAGCGCGGGTGGTCCATCACCGCCGAGCAGAACGGCAGGTTGTGGCCGATGCCTTCCACCTCGAATGTGTCGAGCGCCAGCCGCATTTCGTTGATGGCGTCGGCGCGGGTCGGGCCCCAGGTGCAGAGCTTGGCGATCATCGGGTCGTAGAACATGCTGATCTCGCCGCCTTCAAACACGCCGGTGTCATTGCGCACGATGCCGGTGGCGGTCGGCCCCTCGACCGGGGGGCGATAGCGGGTCAGCCGACCGATGGAGGGCAGGAAGTTGCGGTAGGGATCTTCGGCATAAAGCCGCGATTCCATCGCCCAGCCGTTGATTTTCAGGTCTTCCTGCCTGAACGGCAGTGGCTCGCCCGCTGCGACGCGGATCATCTGTTCAACCAGATCGACGCCTGTGATCAGTTCCGTCACCGGATGCTCGACCTGCAGGCGGGTGTTCATTTCAAGGAAAAAGAAGTTGCGCTCCCCATCAACGATGAACTCAACGGTGCCCGCCGAGGTGTAGCCGACGGCGCGGGCAAGCGCACAGGCCTGTTCGCCCATGGCCTTCCGGGTGGCGGCGTCAAGAAACGGCGACGGGGCCTCTTCGATGACTTTCTGGTTGCGGCGCTGAATGCTGCATTCGCGTTCGTGCAGATAGACAGTATTGCCATGCTGGTCAGCGAGCACCTGAATTTCGATGTGGCGCGGCTGGGTCACGAATTTTTCGATGAAAATCCGGTCATCGCCAAAGCTGCTGGCGGCCTCGTTCTTCGAGGACTGGAAGCCTTCGCGCACTTCCGACTCGGACCATGCGATGCGCATGCCCTTGCCGCCGCCGCCCGCTGACGCCTTGATCATCACCGGATAGCCGATTTCGCCGCTGATCCTGATCGCTTCATCCCCATCCGCGATCAGGCCCATGTAGCCGGGAACGGTGGAAACCCCTGCCTCCATTGCCAGTTTCTTCGAGGTGATCTTGTCGCCCATGGCCTCAATCGCCGGGGATGGCGGGCCGATGAAGACCACGCCGATCTGTTCAAGGGCGGCGGCAAAGGCCTTGTTTTCCGACAGGAATCCGTAACCCGGATGCACAGCCTCGGCCCCGGTCTGGCGCACGGCGTCGAGGATCTTGTCGATCACGATATAGGACTGGTTGGCGGGTGACGGGCCAATGTGCACCGCTTCATCCGCCATGCGGACGTGCAGCGCGTTGCGGTCGGCGTCGGAATAGACGGCAACCGTCTTGATTCCCATTTTGCGGGCGGATTTGATCACCCGGCAGGCGATTTCGCCCCGGTTGGCAATCAGGATTTTCTTGAACATCGGCTCTCTCTCCCCTCGGGCAGGGCCGGGCCGGACCTTGCGCCGCAAATGAAAAGGGCCCTCCAGCCGATATGGCTGGAAGACCCCGTTTTCGAATGATCTGTATTCAACCCGCGCCGCGATGCGGCGGGCAGGTCAGTAGCAGTTGTTGGTGCCCGGGATGATGCACGAGCCGCCGCCCGCAACAGCGCCGATAAGCGCACCTTGCGTGCGTGAGCCGCCGGTTGCGCCTGCGACGAGCGCGCCGGTTGCGGCTCCGCCAACGGTGCGCACAGCCGCGCTGTTGAGCGGCGATGAATTGCCATAGCCGCCACCCTGCTGGACGCAGCCAGCAAGCGAGAGGGCAAGAAGAGATGCGATGATTGTGTGTTTCGTGACCATTTTTGACTGCCTCGTGTCAGGGTTTTTATTAACGCTGACTCTACTCCATCCATGGCCATGGAAAAGGGGAATTTTTTGTGACCCGCGCCATAGGCGAGGCTTTGCCGCCCACAAAAGGACGGCCCGGCCCTGAAGAGACCGGACCGCAAGGGGAAAGAAAGGGTCGTCATGTGGAGACCGGCGTGGGGATGAGGAGTCCGCGCCGGATAAGGGAGAGGATGAGGATTGTGCGCGTTGAAATCAAACGCAATTCCGCCGCCTGCGCTGTGATGCGCGGGCCTTTGCCACAGCGGCGAAAGGATCGGCGGAACGGCGCGCATCAATCGTCATCCCCGTCATCGGTGTCGTCCCAGATCACTTCTTCGGCATCCGCCGCGAAGACCGCCGGAAACGACACCTGCGCGATCTTCACGTTGACGCGCAGCAGCGCGTCATAGCTTTCGGGATCGAACGGATCTTCGGCGGGAATGACCTCGCGCCCGAACAGCCATGACAGACGGCCGGCATCCAGATTGCCCCGCTCGAACGGCTCTTCGCCAAAGCACTGCCAGAGGGCAGCCAGAAAGCCCTCGTCGGCCTTGCGGTCGGCCTGCTTGCGGTCGCGGTAGCGTTCGCGCTTGATGATTTTGGCCGGGCCGTCCTTTTTGTTGGCGCGGCGGATGGTGAATTGAAAATCGGTGCCCGGAAGGCGGCCGGGAAAGCCGCGATGTTTCAGCATGATGTGCCCCCTGTGGATGGATGGGCACAGCCATAGGCGCATGCGGGCAGAACGCCAAGGGGCGCTGCCGGAAACAGCCGGGGGTCGGTCAGCGAATGTTGGGGAAAAACGGCGGCTGCGACGGGGCGCGGCAGACCGGACCGGGATGCGCCGTGGCGCGGGCCGATGGGTCGGGTGGTGGATTGGGCGGGTCTGACCAGAGAGTCCCCGGCAGCCCGCCCGACCGGATTATTTGTATTTGCCGGTGTAGACTGGCTCGGACGAAACCGGCTGGTCAACATAAACGACTTCAGACTGCTTGGGTGCGCAGGCAGCCGCAAAGGCCACAACACACAGCGCCAGGATAGTTTTCGTGCTCTTCGACATCCTCGTCTCCTATATTCTTGGAAGGTTGCATCGGGACATCCGATAGCACACCCTTCATCTGAGGCAAAGGCCGCTTGGGACCGGCCTGCGAGAACTGTAGCGGATTGCCGCCATGTTTGACATGGGGTCCGCGCCAAGTTTGGTGCCTGTGACTCTGCTACATCAGCAGGCAGGGCGTACAGGGGGGCGACAACTACATCTTGGGGATACATCAGAAGATCTCCCATATGCAGTGGCCGTCCTGATGGGTGAAGGATTCGAAAAACTGCGTCGCCTCGGGGGCGCTTTCGCCAAATGGCAGCGCCTGATCGGCCAGCGAGATGATGATCTGCGTCGGCTGCGGGCCAAATTCGCTCAGCCGTGGGAGGGCATAGGTCTCACACAGATGGGCAATGTCCTCTGCCGCCGATTCATAGGGCACGGTACCGCCATCGCGGGCGATCTGCGGCGCGACGAAGCGGAAGCGCACGGCCAGCCCTTCCGGGCCGGGGGCGTTCCAGATCACATCCTGCAACACCACCGGCTGGCCCGAGGGCACCTCGATCAGCTCCGGCTCACCGGACGTTGGGGGGGTGAACGGGTCAGTCATGACTGCCCCGCCCTGCCGGATTTTGCCGATTGATGTTTGCCACTGGTCCACCCCTTTTGTCCTGTCGTGATCAAAGGGGAATGTTATCGTGCTTTTTCCACGGGTTCGCCAACTTCTTCGTGCGCAGCGCGGCGAAAGCCCGGCAGATGCGGCGGCGGGTCGAGGCAGGCATGATCACCTCGTCGATAAAGCCCTTTTCTGCCGCAACGAACGGATTGGCAAAACGGTCCTCATAGTCGCGGACGCGGGCGGCGATCTTGTCCTTGTCGCCCAACTCGCTGCGATACAGGATCTCGACCGCGCCCTTGGCCCCCATCACAGCGATTTCCGCTGTGGGCCAGGCATAGTTGAAATCGCCGCGCAGGTGCTTGGACGCCATCACATCATAGGCCCCGCCATAGGCCTTGCGGGTGATGACAGTGACCTTGGGCACCGTCGCCTCGCCATAGGCGAACAGCAGTTTCGCGCCATGTTTGATCACGCCGCCATGTTCCTGGCTGGTGCCGGGCATGAAGCCAGGCACATCAACCAGCGTCAGGATCGGAATTTCGAACGCATCGCAGAACCGCACGAATCGCGCCGCCTTGCGGCTGGAGTCGATGTCCAGACAGCCGGCCAGCACCGTGGGCTGGTTGGCGACCACGCCCACCGACTGGCCTTCCAGCCGGACAAAGCCGGTGATGATATTGGGAGCGAACGCGGCCTGAATTTCAAAGAAATCGCCTTCATCCGCGATCTTGGCGATCAGCTCTTTCATGTCATAGGGCTGGTTCGGATTGTCGGGGATCAGCGTATCAAGGCTTTTGTCGACCCGTGCCGGATCATCAAAAAACGGGCGCACGGGTGCCTTTTCGCGGTTGTTCAGCGGCAGAAAATCGATCAGGCGGCGGGTTTCGGCGAGCGCTTCGACATCGTTTTCATAGGCCCCGTCGGCGACGCTGGATTTCTTGGTATGGGTGGCCGCACCACCCAGCTCTTCGGCGGTGACCACTTCATTGGTGACGGTCTTCACCACATCGGGGCCGGTCACGAACATGTAGCTGGAATCTTTGACCATGAAGATGAAATCGGTCATCGCGGGCGAATAGACCGCGCCACCCGCACAGGGGCCCATGATCAGGCTGATCTGCGGCACCACGCCCGAGGCCATGATGTTGCGCTGAAACACCTCACCATAGGCGGCAAGGCTGGCCACACCTTCCTGAATCCGCGCGCCGCCCGAATCGTTGATGCCGATGACCGGCGCACCATTCTGGATCGCCATATCCATGATCTTGCAGATCTTTTCGGCATGGGTCTCGGAAACCGAGCCACCCATCACGGTGAAATCCTGCGAAAACACATAGACCATGCGGCCATTGACCGTGCCCCAGCCGGTGACCACGCCATCGCCTGCGGGCCGGTCCTCCTGCATGTTGAAATCGGTGCAGCGATGGGCGACGAACATGTCGAATTCTTCAAAGCTGCCCTCATCCAGCAGCAGGTCGATGCGTTCGCGGGCGGTCAGCTTGCCCTTGGCATGCTGCGCATCAATCCGGCGCTGCCCTCCACCTTGGCGGGCCGTATCGCGGCGGCTTTCGAGCTGGGCCAGAATATCCTTCATCGCGAGTCCCCCCTAGGAATACCGCGCAACATAGGGTGCAATGCTGCAGGCGCAAAGCGGAATTGGGAAAATTTGCATAGTCTTCGCGAAGGCCAGTATGCAAACTGCAAACTTGAATAGTCCGTAGTACCGCCGTCCTGAAATGCGCGCTGGCGGCACGTCAGGAAGAACCTGATCGCACCGTCAGGCCAGCGC
This sequence comes from Pseudotabrizicola sp., assembly GCF_030656345.1. Lineage (GTDB taxonomy): Bacteria > Pseudomonadota > Alphaproteobacteria > Rhodobacterales > Rhodobacteraceae > Pseudotabrizicola. Next base: position 221,554 of record NZ_JAUSNR010000026.1, read on the forward strand.
CAGAACAGGCCCATCCAGCAGGCGCATCAGATCGCCGAAATAGCCGCCGGACCGGGCGACCTTTGTTGGGTCCGAGGTGATGGCCACGGCAAGGCCGCGTTCGGGATGGCTGGCGATGATCTGGCCGCCATAGCCGCGCGCGATGACCCAGCCGGTGGTGCTGATGAACCAGCCCAGACCATAGCCCAACCCGGAATAGGGCGAGGCGGTCTGCGGCACCTGCGATGCCTTCACCCAATCAGGGGCAATCACCGGCCTGCCATCATAGGTGCCGCCATCGCGCATCATCACCGCCACCCGCAGCATCGCCTGCGGCGACAGGGCCATTTCATTGCCGCCAAAGTAATAACCCTGCGGATCGCGGGTCCAGGAGGCGACATCAATGTCCAGCGGTGCGCCCAACCGTTCCCGCGCAAGGGCGCGCAGGTCTTTGCCGGTGGCCACCGCAATCGCGGCCCCCAGAACATGGGTGGTGCCGGTGGAATAGATCATCCGCCCGCCGTTCGGCGCAATCCGGGGCTGTCGCAGCGCATAGGCGATCCAGTTGCGCGAGCCGACCCAGGCCCCGTAATTGCCGCCCGACGTGCCCTGCAACCCGGCGCGCAGGGTGACCAGATCTTCCATCGTCAGATCGCCCACGCCGTCGGTGGCATCAGCGGGGATCAGGCGGGGGGCGACATCACGCAGACGGGCGTTCAGTCCGGCAATCTCGCCCCGCGCGATGGCCGTGCCAAGGATCAGCGCCAGAACGCTTTTGGAACAAGATTTGATATTCGCCGCCGCAGTCAGGCCCCGGCCACGCGGGGCCTCGGCCATCAGCCGGTCTTCGCCAAGCTGCACCAGAATGGCGTGCAACTGCGGCAGGCCGGTGGCCGTTTCGCGCAGGTCAGACAGGGACGATTGCGCCCGCAGCAGCGACGGGGCGGCCACGCCACCGATCAGCACTGCCGGGACCAGAGTGGCGGAAAACGTGCGGCGTGAAAGCATATCACCTCGGGTCGGGCAGCGGCGGGGTTGGCATCCGCGACGGAGTTTGCGGCACAAAGTGGGGAGACGCAAAGCACGAGCGTTCACAAGGCAGAGATTGCGACCACGTTTTCCGCTGGACAGATGGCCTTGCAGGAGGCGCGCCCACACCCCGTAAACTGCACTCGCGCCGCAATCTGGCGCCCTGAAAACGGATCAGCTACAGATCGGGTTGCCTCTCCCCCCACTCAGGAACCCCGCCCCATGGCCCTGCCCTTTTCCGTTCCCGTGCTGACCATCGGCCTGCTGCTGATGTCGAACATTTTCATGACCTTTGCCTGGTATGGCCACCTCAAGTTCAAGGAAACCTCGATCATCGCGGTGATCTTCATCAGCTGGGGGATCGCGTTTTTTGAGTACACGCTGATGGTGCCCGCCAACCGGATCGGCCACGGCCATTTCAGCGCGGCTGAGCTGAAGACGATCCAGGAGGTGATCACCCTGTCGGTATTTGCCGTGTTTTCGGTGTTTTACCTGAAAGAGCCGCTGAGCTGGAACCATCTTGTGGGCTTTGCGTTCATCGGGCTGGGGGCATTTTTCATATTTCATAAATGGGCATAGGTGCACAGGCCTCTCTGCCCGAACGGCGTGGACAGGGCCTAAACGTCCGTCTAGCAAGGGCATTATGGCTGACAGCACCTTTCTGAACCGCAAGACACCGCCGCATATTGCGACGCTGATCCTGCTTGCAGGGCTTTCGGCCCTGACGATGAACATCTTTCTGCCGTCGCTGCCCGGAATGGCGGCGTGGTTCGGGGTGCCCTATGCGCTGATGCAACTGTCGGTGGCGCTGTATCTGGCGCTGTCGGCGGTGTTGCAGATTGTCATCGGTCCGGTTTCCGACCGTTTCGGGCGCCGCCGCGTGTTGTTGTGGTCGCTGGTGCTGTTCCTGATCGCGACGCTCGGCACGCTGCTGGCACCGAATGCGACCGTGTTTCTGGTGTTCCGCATGGCGCAGGCGGTGATTGCGGCGGGCATGGTCCTGTCGCGTGCCGTGGTGCGCGACATGGTGGCCGATGATGCGCAGGCCGCCAGCATGATCGGCTATGTCACCATGGGGATGAGCATCGTGCCGATGATCGGCCCGGTGATCGGTGGCGTGCTGGAAGAGGCGATTGGCTGGCAGGCGAATTTCGGGCTGCTGCTGGTGCTGGGTCTGTTCACGCTGTGGCTGACATGGGCCGATCTGGGGGAAACGGCGGCAATGCGCCCGGTGACGCTGGGCGCGCAACTGCGGCAATATCCGCAACTGCTGCGGTCGCAGCGGTTCTGGGGCTACGCGCTGTGCGCGGCGTTCTCGTCGGGGTCATTCTTCGCCTATCTGGGCGGCGCGCCTTACGTCGGGACCGAGGTGTTCGGCCTGTCCGCATCAGGCGTGGGCGCGCTGTTTGCGTTGACAGCGGTGGGCTATGCGGCGGGCAATTTCGTGGCCGGGCGGTTCTCAGTACGGATCGGGATGAACCGCATGGTGTTCATCGGCGCGCTGATCACGCTGGGCGGTCTGGCCACCCTTGCTGCGTTGACACTGGCGGGGCTGCATTCGGCTTTCGTGTTCTTTGGCTTCACCACTTTTGTCGGCTTTGGCAATGGCATGACCCTGCCCAATGCCAATGCCGGGCTGCTCTCGATAAAGCCCGAACTGGCCGGCACAGCTTCGGGCCTTGGCGGCGCGATCATGATCGGCGGGGGCGCTGCACTGGCCGCCGCTGCCGGGGCGCTTCTGGGGCCGGGCGCGTCCGAGACGCCGCTTGTCCTGTTGATGCTGGCCTCATCGGTCGGGGCGGTGTTGTCGATCCTGTGGGTGATGCGGCGGGCGCGGGCCTTGGGGCTGTCGGCCTGACGCTGTGACCGCTTGACGGGGGCTTTGCAAAGGCGACAATGGCTTTGCAAAGCGGGGGAACAGCATGGCCACTCAGAAGCTCTATGCCGGAGCGAAGCTGCGCGAAATCCGTGGGCGGCTTGCGTTGACGCAAAAGCTGTTTGCCGACCGGCTGTCGGTCTCGCTGCCTTACCTCAACCAGATGGAAAACAACCACCGCCCGGTCTCTGCCGGGGTGGTGCTGGCACTGGCGCAGGAATTCGGGCTGGATGTCACCGAACTGACCGTGGGCGAAAGCGAACGGCTGGTGAGCGACATGAAAGAGGCGCTTGCCGATCCGGTGTTCGGGGGTGCCAGCCCGCCGCTGGCCGATCTGCGGCTGGCGGCCTCGAACGCGCCCGCGCTGGCCCGCACCTTCCTCGACCTGCACCGCGCTTACCGCCAGACCCACGAGCGTCTGGCTTCGCTGGATGAGGCGCTGGGGCGTGAAGATGCAGCATTACGGCCCTCGCCTTGGGAAGAAGTGCGCGATTTCTTTCATTATTGCGACAATTACCTTGATGCCGTTGACCGCGCCGCCGAACATTTTGTCACCGGCCCGCAGGGCCGCCGCGATGTGATTTCCGCCGCCCGCGATGCGTTGGACAAACGTGGCATCAGCCTGCATTTCAGCGACACGGGTGCTATGCGGCGCTATGATCCGGTGGCAAAACGGCTGGATGTCTCGGCCCGCAGCGCCGAGCCGACACAACGGTTTCAGCTGCTGCATCAGGTGGCGCTGATCACCCAGAATGACCTGCTGGACGCCACGCTGGATCTGGCCCGCTTTCACACGCCAGAGGCGCGCGAAATCGCCAAGATCGGGCTGGCCAATTACTTCGCCGGGGCGGCCCTGCTGCCCTACCGTGCGTTTCTCGATGCGGCGGGCAGCACCCGGCATGATCTGGAACGGCTGGCCGATCTGTTCGGGGCCAGCATCGAACAGGTGGCGCACCGGCTGTCGACGCTGCAACGCCCCGGTGCCAAGGGCATTCCGTTCTTTTTCGTGCGGGTCGATCAGGCCGGAACCATCACCAAGCGCCATTCGGCCACAAGGCTGCAATTCGCGCGCTTTGGCGGGGCCTGCCCGCTGTGGAACGTGCATCAGGCGTTTGAAACCCCGGGCCGTTTTCTGCGCCAACTGGCGGAGACGCCCGATGGCGTGCGCTACCTGTGCCTGTCGCGTGATGTGTCAAAGCCCGGCGGCGCGTTCCACGCCCCCACCCGGCGCTATGCCATCGGGCTGGGGTGTGAGGTGCAGCATGCGGGTGCCCTTGTCTATTCCGACGGGCTGGACCTGAAGGGCCGGTTCGAGCCGATCGGCATTTCCTGCCGGATCTGCGAACGCCCCGAATGCCACCAACGCTCTGTCCCGCCGCTGGAACGCCGGTTGCGCGTCAACCCCGATCGCCGCGATGTGCTGCCCTATGAAATCCTTGGCTGACCAGCGGGAAACCGCGGTGGCTGGCCTGCGCGCTCCGCGCGGGGAGTATTTGGGAAAGCTGCAATCCAGGGCCAAGGATCGGCTTTCATCTTGACGGAAATACTCAAGGGGCGCGAAGCGCGGGGGGGCACCGCCCCCCCTGCCCCCGGTGATCTCAGCCGTGACTGTCGGCACCATGCGCCAGATGATGCGCGATGTGGTCTTTCAGATGCGTGCGCTGGCGGCGCAGGGCGGTTTCGGCCTCTTCGCTCAGCGTGTCGACGCGGGTTTCGGCCCGGTGCACGGCGCGGTTGAGTTCGGTGTATTGGGTCAACAGCCCGGCGAAATGCGCGTCTGCCAGTTTCAGGGCGTGGATCTTGTCGGCCTGGCCGGGGAATTCTTCGGCCAGTTCATGCGGGGTGTTGGACATCTGCGCCTCCTGCTGATTGCGTCAGGGGAAGTTTAGCAAGGCGGCGCAGGGCGCGCCTTGACCCTGATCAAATCAGCGCCGCGCGGGGCGGAAACCTGCGGCCTTTGCTTCGGCCTCGGTGCAGAACCATGCCTCGCCCTTCCGGGTGTCGATCCGGGTCGCGGCATAGTCGCGCTGGCCGGGGCGGTGGTAAATGCGGCCTGACTGGCCGATATTGCCCTTGATGGCACAGCCTGCGGGGGCGGGCTGTGCGGCGGGGGCCGCAGTCTGGCGGTGGGCTTCGGGGGTGATCATGCGGCCGGACCAGAGACCCACACCGGCGGCTTTGGCGACAACCTGATCCGCGACATAGCGCTTGGAATAGCGGGCGTAGGCCTGCGCCGCCCCGGTCTGCACCATCGTGCGGGACAGATCCTTGCCGCCTGCCGTGCAGGTGGCGACCATGCGGCCATAGCGGTCGGTATCTTCGCGCGTGCAGGTCACTTTGCGGTTGCCGATCGCGCGGGCCAGCATTTGGGCCGACCATGCACCACAGTCCCAGCTTTGCCCCGCGCGGTCACAGCTCTGCCCCCGTTCCGGCGCGTCGATGCCAAACAGGCGCACCCGCTGGCCTTGCAGGTCAAGCGTATCGCCGTCGATCACCCGCGCGGCACCGTCGCGGGTGACAGCGGCGGCGGGAGCGACCAGTGACAGGGCCAGCAGAACGAGAACGGAACGAATTGTTAACATGGCCCAGAGTTCGGGCCATCCGCTCAGCTTCGCAAGGCAAAAGTTAACAAATGGTTAACGTGCGTTAAGCCTGTTGCCCGAAGCCATCACCGCTGCGCGACCTGCCAGGCCGGGTTCATCCAGGGGCCAAGGTTCATCGGGGCCAGCGGTGTGCGGCCCAGAATGTGATCCGCCGCCTTCTCCCCCACCATGATTGACGGCGCGTTCAGATTGCCATTGGTCACCTGCGGGAACACCGAACTGTCGGCCAGACGCAAGCCATCAACTCCGATCACCCGGCATTCAGGGTCGACCACCGCCATCGGATCACTGCGCCGCCCCATGCGGGCGGTGCCGCAGGGGTGGTAGGCAGATTCGACATGTTCGCGCAGGAAAGCGTCAATCTCGTCATCACTCTGGACCTGCGGCCCCGGCTGGATCTCGGATTTGACAAAAGGGGCCATGGCGGGCTGGGCAAAGACCTCGCGCGTCAGCCTGATCGCGGCGCGGAACTCGGCCCAGTCGTCGGGATGCGACATGTAGTTGAAACGGATCACCGGGTTGTCCGAAGGGTTGGCAGACCGCAATGTGACCGAGCCGCGCGATTTTGATCGCATCGGCCCGACATGCGCCTGAAAGCCATGCCCCCCCGCCGCGACCTTTCCGTCATAGCGCACCGCGATGGGCAGGAAGTGGTACTGGATATCGGGATACTCGATCCCCGCGCGGGAGCGGATGAAGGCGCAAGCCTCAAACTGGTTGCTGGCCCCCAGCCCCTTGCCGGTGAACAGCCATTGCGCCCCGATCAGTGCTTTGCTCCAGATATTCCAGTGTTTGTAGAGGGTGATCGGCAGGGCGGCGGCAAACTGGAAGTAAATCTCCAGATGGTCCTGCAGGTTCGCCCCCACGCCGGGGCGGTCGGCGATCAGCGGGATGCCATGGCGCGCCAGCTCTGCCGCCGGGCCTATGCCGGACAGCATCAGCAGTTTCGGGCTGTTGAGCGATGAGGCGGCGATGATCACCTCACGCCCCGCCTTCACCACAAAGGGCGCGCCGCCCTGATCGACCTCCACCCCCGTCGCACGGCCATTCTCAATCACCACCCGCCGCGCGTTGGCACGCAGCAGATGCACATTGCCGCCCGCCATCGCGGGTTTGAGGTAGGCATTGGCGGCAGACCAGCGGCGGCCTTTGTAGATCGTGGCCTCCATCGGGCCAAAGCCCTCTTGCTGCTGGCCGTTGTAATCTTGCGTGACCGGATAGCCCGCCTGCTCCCCCGCCGTAATAAAAGCGTTGAACAGCGGGTTGTCGCGTGGGCCACGGGTGATGTGCAACGGGCCGTCGGTGCCGCGATACTCTGGCCCCGACCCGCCGTGCGACTGCTCCATCCGTTTGAAATAGGGCAGCACATCGGCATAGCCCCAGCCATCGGCCCCCATCTCGGCCCATGTGTCATAGTCGCGGGCATGGCCGCGCACATAGACCATGCCGTTGATGCTGCTCGACCCGCCAATCACCTTGCCGCGCGGGGTGGCCAGCCGCCGCCCGCCCAGATGCGGCTCGGGTTCCGATTGCATACCCCAGTCGTAGATGCCCATGTTCATCGGGTAGGACAGGGCCGCGGGCATTTGGATGAAGGGGCCGGCATCCGACCCGCCCGCCTCGATCACCGTGACGCGCCGCCCTGCCTCGGCCAGCCGGTACGCCATGGCGCAACCGGCAGAGCCTGCCCCGATGATGATGTAATCCGCATGCATGTCTTTGACTTTACTTCAGTAAGGGGAATCGACCGGGCCCATGCCGACATAGACCGATTTGATCTGGGTATAGTGCTGCACCGCCGCATGGCCGTTTTCCCGCCCCACGCCCGAGGCTTTCATGCCGCCAAACGGTGCCTCCACGGGCGTCAGGTTATAGGCGTTGATCCAGCAGGTACCTGCCTGCAACTGGCCGATGACCCGGTGGGCGCGGGTCAGATCGGCGGTGAACACACCCGCCGCCAGCCCGAATTCGGTGGCATTGGCGCGGGTGACCGCCTCTGCCTCGGTGTCGAAATCAAGCACGGCCATCACCGGGCCGAAGACTTCTTCGCGCGCAATCGTCATGTCATCGGTAACATCGGCGAAAACGGTGGGCTGCACATAATAGCCGGTGTTCAGCGCCGCACGCCCGCCGCCGGTGATCAGCCGCGCGCCTTCGGCTTTGGCGGTGTCAATATAGCCCATCACCTTGGTCAGCTGCGCGTCAGACACCAACGGCCCCATCTGCGTCGTATCATCCTGCGGATCGCCCAGAACCATGACCTCTGACCGGGCTTTCAGGCGGGACAGGAAGGCATCCTTGATGCCCTTTTGCACGAAAACCCGTGTGCCGTTGCTGCACACCTGCCCGGCCGAATAGAAATTGGCCATCATCGCGGCGCCAACGGCATCTTCAAGGCTGGCATCATCAAAGATGATCAGGGGCGATTTTCCGCCCAGTTCCATCGTGACATGGCGCATCCCCCCGGCAGCCGCCGCATAGACCTTGCGCCCGGTGGGCACCGACCCGGTAAGCGAGACCTTGGCGACGCGGCCATCCGTTACCAACGCCCCCCCCACGGTGCCCCTGCCCTGCAGCACATTGAACAGGCCCGCTGGCAGACCGGCCTCAATATAGATCTCCGCCAGTTTCAGCGCGCCAAGCGGGGTGACCTCGGACGGTTTGAACACCATCGCATTGCCAAGCGCCAAAGCAGGCGCAGATTTCCAGCAGGCGATCTGGCTGGGGTAATTCCACGCTCCGATGCCGACGCAAACCCCCAAAGGTTCGCGGAGGGTGTAGACGAAATCACTGCCCAGCGGGATCGTCTCACCCGTCACCGTCGGTGCAAGTCCCGCGAAATACTCCAGCGCATCGGCCCCCGAGGGCCAGTCGGCAAAGCGGGTTTCCTGAATGGGTTTGCCGGTGTCAAGCGTTTCCAGCTGCGCCAGCTCTTCGCCCCGGTCGCGGATCATGTCGGCGGCGCGGCGCAGGATGCGGGCACGGTCGACCGGGCGGGTGGCGGCCCATGCGGCCTGCGCGCGGGTGGCCGAGGACAGGGCACGGTCGATCAGTGCCGGTGTCGCCTCATGCAGGCGGGCGATCACCGCGCCGGTGGCGGGATAGATCACATCGATGGCCGCGCCTGCGGTGTCTTCGACGTAAGCCCCATCGATGAAATGGCTGGCGGTTGGTTGCGCTTTCATGCGTCATCCCCCGTAAGATGTGAATTCAGATAGTTGAGCGCGGTGGCCACCGCCGCCGCGCCATCGGGCGGGCCGGATTTCAGCACCTCGCGCAAGTAAAGCCCGTCGATCAGCGCGCCCAGCCCATCGGCCAGAGCCGCAGCCTTGTCCCCGGCCAGCGGGCGCAGGCAGGCCATCAGGTTCGACCGCAACCGACGCTGATAGATCGCCAGCAGCCGCCGTGCCTGTGGCACGGTCTGCGCCAGAACCCAGAAATTCAGCCAGGCCCCCACCGCCTCGCGCCGGAAGTTGCCGGGACTGAAACTGGCGCGCAGAATCGCGCCCAGACGCGCCTCTGGCCCTTGGGTCGCGGCAAGCGCGCCCCGCACCTCGGCCCCGTACAGAGACAGGATGTGGCGCATGGCGGCCAGAAACATCTCTTCCTTGGACCCAAAGTAATGATGCGCCAAAGCGGGTGACATGCCCGCCCGCCGCGCGATCTGGGAGACCGTCACGTCCAGAGAGCCGGCCCGCCCGATCTCTGCGATCGTGGCTTTGACCAGCGCGTCCTTTCGGATAGGCTCCATCCCGAGTTTGGGCATTCTGGTGTGACCTTGTGGAAATTCCTTGCCAAACCAAGTAAGCTTGAAGTTCATTGACTCGTCAATCAACAAAAAACAGGGAATGCCACATGACCCTCCGTTCCACCCTTCTGGCCACCACCGTCACCTTTGCTTTCGCCGGCAGCGCCTTTGCCGCCAGTTGCGACAAGGTGATTTTCTCGGACGTCGGCTGGACCGACATCACCGCCACCACCGCCGCCGCGACGGTGGTTCTTGACGCCTTGGGCTATCAGACCGAAATCAAACTGCTGTCGGTGCCGGTGACCTATACCGGCATGGCGGGCAATGACATCGACGTGTTCCTCGGCAACTGGATGCCGACGATGGAGGCCGATATCGCCCCATATCGTGAGGCAGGCACGGTCGACACGGTGCGCACCAATCTGGAAGGCGCGAAATACACGCTGGCGACCAATGCCGCGGGGGCCGCCCTTGGCATCGCCGATTTCAACGACATCGCGCCGCATAAAGACGCGCTCGGCGGCCAGATCTACGGGATCGAGCCGGGCAATGACGGCAACCGGCTGATCCTCGACATGATCGAGGGCGGGCCTTTCGGGCTGGACGGGTTCAAGATCGTCGAATCCTCGGAACAGGGGATGCTGTCGGCGGTGACGCGGGCCGACCGTGACGGCAAGCCGATCGTGTTTCTGGGCTGGGAACCGCACCCGATGAACGCCAATTTTGATCTGACCTATCTGACCGGCGGCGATGATTACTTCGGCCCCGATCTGGGCGGAGCCGTGGTGGCCACCAACACCCGCGCGGGCTATGTCGCGGAATGCCCGAATACCGGCAAGCTGTTGCAGAACCTGTCCTTTACGCTGGCCATGGAGAATGAGATCATGGGGGCGATCCTGAATGACGGCGAGGACCCGGCGGCTGCGGCAAAGACCTGGCTCGCCGCCAATCCGGCGGCCTGGGAGGCCTGGCTGGACGGCGTGACCACCAAGGATGGCGGCGACGCAAAGGCCGCCGTGGCTGCCGCGCTGAACTGACGGTGACCATGAACTGAACGTCACTCTGGCGGAACATCCCGGGGGCTTCGCGCCCCCGGACCCCCGCGGAGTATTTTCGTCAAGATGAATGGGCACGGGATTTGCATGGATTGGCTGACTGATCACAAGATTCCCGTCGGCAGGACCGCGAAAGCGGTGTTTGACTGGCTGAACAACAATATGGCCGGGGTGTTCGACGCCATTTCCGATGTGATGGAGGCGATGATTGCCGCCATCCTGTGGGCCCTGTCGACGCCACATCCTCTGATCATTGTTGCGGTTTTTGTTGCCCTGACATGGGCGCTGCAACGGCGCTGGACGGTGGCGCTGGGGGTGCTGATCGGATTTTTGTTCATCCTCAATCAGGGCTATTGGATGGCCACGATGGAAAGCCTGACTCTGATTCTGTCCGCCTGCGTGGTCTGCATGGGAATCGGCGTGCCGATCGGCATCGCCACCGCGCACCGGCCCCGGCTGTATGCCGCGATGTCGCCGGTGCTGGACCTGATGCAGACGCTGCCGACCTTCGTCTATCTGATCCCGGCCATCGTGTTCTTTGGCCTTGGCATGGTGCCGGGGCTGATCGCCACAGTGATCTTCGTCCTGCCCGCGCCGATCCGGCTGACGCATCTGGGGGTGTCCTCCACCCCCACGCCGCTGCTGGAGGCGGCAACCGCCTTTGGGGCCACCCCCAGCCAGAGGTTGTGGAAGGTGGAACTGCCCTATGCGCTGCCGCAGATCATGGCGGGGCTGAACCAGACCATCATGCTGTCGCTGTCGATGGTGGTGATTGCGGCTTTGGTTGGGGCCAACGGGTTGGGCGTGCCGGTGGTACGGGCGCTGAATTCGGTCAACACCTCGCTGGGGTTTGAATCGGGCTTCATCATCGTGGTGGTGGCCATCATTCTGGACCGGATGCTGAGGGTGCGGTCATGAACGCCGTTGAATTTGACCGGGTGTCGATTGTCTTTGGCGATCATCCGGAGCGTGCCCTGCCGCTGATGGATCAGGGGCAGAGCCGGGCCGAAGTACAGGCAAAAACCGGGCAGGTGCTGGGCGTGCATGATTGCAGCCTGACCGTGGCCACCGGTGAAATTCTGGTGCTGATGGGACTGTCCGGATCGGGCAAATCTACGCTGCTGCGGGCGGTCAACGGGCTGAACCCTGTGGTGCGCGGACGGGTGCTGGTGCGTGACGGCGACTGGAGCTGCGATGTCGCCAGTGCCGCGCCCGCCGAATTGCTGAAGGTGCGGCGCGAATGCATTGCCATGGTGTTTCAGGCTTTTGGCCTGCTGCCCTGGCGCACGGTGCGCGAAAATGTCGGGCTGGGGCTGGAGCTTGCGGGGCAGAATGCAGCGCAGCGACGGGCACGCGTCGATGAGCAGCTGGCGCTGGTGAACCTGACACAATGGGCCGACCGCAAGGTGGGTGAGCTGTCAGGCGGCATGCAGCAACGCGTCGGCCTTGCCCGCGCCTTTGTCACCGAAGCGCCGATCCTGCTGATGGACGAGCCGTTTTCGGCACTGGACCCGCTGATCCGGGCGAAACTGCAGGACGAGCTGCTGGACCTGCAGGCCAAGCTGAAACGCACCATCATCTTCGTCAGCCATGATCTGGACGAGGCGTTCAAGATCGGCAACCGCATCGCGCTGATGGAGGGCGGGCGGATCGTGCAGACCGGCACCGCGCGCGACATCATCGCCAACCCGGTAGACGCCTATGTGCAGGACTTCGTCGCCCATATGAACCCGCTGTCAGTGCTGACCGCGCGCGATGTGATGGTGGCGGGGCAGACCGATGCCAGCCATGTGGTTGGCCCGGAAACCCCGGTGCGCGAGATCATGGCCGCGATGCGCGACGGTGTGGCCGAAATGGCGGTGGAGGAGCACGGCGCGCGCATCGGGGTGCTGCGCGCCGGGGCCGTGATGGGGCGGCTGATCAACCCGCGAACTGGGTGATCAAGGCGGGGTGATCACTCGGCAGCCTTGGGCGTGGCTTTTTTAGCCGCAGGCTTTTTAGCCGCCGGTTTTGCCGCCGCAGTCTTGGCCGGAACCTTCTTAACAGGCGCTTTCTTGGCCGCAGGCTTCGCAGCCTTTTCCGCTGCTGGCGCGGCCTTTTTGGCTGCTGCCTTTTTCGGTGCCGCCTTCTTCTTGCCCGGCGATTTGGCCAGCTTTTCCGAAATCAGCTCCAGCGCCTGATCCAGATTGATGTCCTCGGGCACGATCTCTTTCGGAATGGTCGCATTGACCTTTTCCCATTTGATATAAGGACCATAGCGCCCCGGCATCACGGTGATCGCCCCGCCATCGGGGTGGTCGCCCAAGGCCTTGATCGGCTCTGCCGGAGCGCTCGCCCCGCGCCCGCGGCTGGCCTTTTGCGCCAGCACTTCCATCGCGCGGTTCATGCCGATGGTGAAGACCTCTTCAACATCGGGGATGTTGGCATAGACCTTGCCATGCTTGACATATGGGCCGTAGCGCCCGATCGCGGCCTCTACCGGCTCACCATCCTCGGGGTGCTGCCCGATCAGCCGGGGTAAGGACAGCAATTCCAGCGCGCGTTCCAGCGTCAGGCTTTCCGCGCCCCAGCCCTTGGGCAGGCTGGCGCGGTCGGGTTTGGGCTGTTCCTCCGTCGCCTCGCCACGCTGGACGTAAGGGCCAAAGCGGCCCGCCCGCAGCGAAATCGGCAGGCCGTTTTCATCATTGCCAAGAATCCGGCCATCCGCCCCGCCCGCATCTTCGCCGCCCGAAATCGGGCGGGTGTAGCGGCATTCGGGATAGTTGCCGCAGCCGATAAACGCCGACCCCGAGCGCGCGGTTTTCAGATGCAGCCGACCCGTGCCACAAGTGGGGCAGATCCGCGGATCTGATCCATCAGCCCGCAGCGGATACAGATGCGGCGACAGGAATTCGTCAATCTTTTCCAGCACCTCGCCGATCCGCAGATCGGCGGTTTCGGCCACGGCGGCCGAGAAGTCGCGCCAGAACCGCTCCAGCACATCCTTGTAATCCAGCGTGCCCGCAGACACGTCATCAAGCTGGTTTTCCAGATCGGCAGTGAAATCATACTCGACATAGCGGCGGAAATAATTGGTCAGAAACGCCGTGACCAGCCGCCCCTTGTCTTCCGGGATCAGCCGGTTCTTGTCCTTGCGGACATATTCCCGGTCCTGAATGGTGGACAGGACCGAGGCATAGGTCGATGGCCGCCCGATGCCCAGTTCTTCCATGCGCTTGACCAGCGTCGCCTCGGTATAGCGCGGGGGGGGCTGGGTGAAATGCTGTTCGGGCGAAATGTCGCGCTTTTCCGCCGGCTCGCCTTGCATGATCTGCGGCAGGCGGCCACCCTCTTCATCCTCGTCATCGCGGCCTTCGTCATAGACCTTGAGGAAACCGTCGAATTGCACCACCTGCCCCGTGGCGCGCAGCGTCACCTGCGCGTCAGCACTGCCGACATCCACCGTGGTGCGTTCGAGCCGCGCCGCTGCCATCTGGCTGGCGATCGTGCGCTTCCAGATCAGGTCATACAGGTTCGCCTGATCCTTTTCCGACAGGCGCAGCTTTTCCGGTGCCGCCGCCATCTCGGTCGGGCGGATACACTCGTGGGCTTCCTGCGCGTTCTTGGCCTTGTTCTTGTAGATCCGTGGCTGGTCCGGCACATAGGCCGCGCCAAAGCGGTCCTTGATCGCCTCACGCGCCTGCGTCACCGCCTCGGGGGCCATGTCGATGCCATCGGTCCGCATATAGGTGATGTGCCCGGCCTCATACAGCCGCTGCGCCGTGCTCATGCACTGCTTGGCCCCCATGCCCAGCTTGCGGCTGGCCTCTTGCTGCAGGGTCGAGGTCATGAAGGGCGGATAGGGGTTGCGGGTGGCGGGCTTGGCCTCCACCGACTGCACGGTCAAGGTTCGGGAAGTGACAGCCTGCACTGCCAGTTCGGCCGCCTCCGACGTGGTAATGTCGAATTTGTCCAACTTCTTGCCGCCAAGCACGGTCAGCCGCGCCTCAAACTCCTGCCCGCGCGGGGTGACCAGCACCGCCCGCACCGACCAGTATTCGCGGGCACGGAATGCCTCCACCTCCATCTCACGCTCGACGATCAGGCGCAGGCAGACCGATTGCACGCGGCCCGCCGATTTCGACCCCGGCAGCTTGCGCCACAGCACGGGCGACAGGGTAAAGCCCACCAGATAATCCAGCGCGCGCCGGGCCAGATACGCCTCGACCAGCGGCGTGTCGATCTCACGCGGGTTTTTCATCGCCAGCGTCACCGCATCCTTGGTGATGGCGTTGAAAGTGACGCGCGACACGGTTTTGCCCTTCTTCAGGCTGCCCGCCAGCGCCTCACGCAGGTGCCAGGAAATCGCCTCACCTTCGCGGTCAGGGTCGGTTGCCAGGATCAGGGTGTCGTCGGTTTTCAGCGCTTCGGTGATGGCGCGGATGTGCTTTTTGCTGTCCGCCGCCACTTCCCATTTCATCGCGAAATCATGCTCGGTATCGACCGACCCGTCCTTTGGCGGCAGGTCGCGGACATGGCCGTAAGAGGCCAGAACCGTATAGTCGGACCCAAGATATTTGTTGATTGTCTTGGCCTTGGCAGGAGATTCGACTACGACGACGGCCATGAAATTCCCTTTTTGCACGAAAGCCCCGAGAGGCGCGGCAAGATGTGGGCGAAGCGGTGTGAATGTCAATGCAACAATCCGCGCAACAATCCGCGCACCACTCTGCGGGGCGTTCCGGCCCGTCAGCCCGCCCTGTCAGTCCACGCGGCTGAGCAGCCCACCGGGCGCGCGGTGCACGCGGCCATCGAGTTCCAGCGTCAGCAGATGCTGGGCCACCGTGGCGGGGGGCATCGACAGGTCGCGGATCAGCTGATCCTCGGCCAGCGGGCTTGGCCCCAGCCGCGACAGGATCTGGCTGTGCACTGCCGCAATTTCGGGCAACGGGCGCCGCGCCGGGCTGGGGCCGGGAACCGGGTCGGCCACAGGTTCGGGCGGGGGGGCCGGAAAGTCGACCACGGTGCCGCCGATTGATTCGAGCACATCGG
The DNA here is from genome assembly GCF_030656345.1 of Pseudotabrizicola sp. Lineage (GTDB taxonomy): Bacteria > Pseudomonadota > Alphaproteobacteria > Rhodobacterales > Rhodobacteraceae > Pseudotabrizicola. The sequence continues at coordinate 236,875 of NZ_JAUSNR010000026.1, forward strand.
CAGGCCCGCGGATCAGCGTGGCCCCGTCGCGCAGCAGCATGTTGCAGCCTGCCGCGCGGGCATCAAACGGATGGCCCGGCACCACCAGCACATCGCGCCCCTGATCCAGCGCAGTTTTCGCGGTGATGAGAGAGCCGGAGCGGGATGCCGCCTCGACCACCACCACGGCGCGCGACAGGCCCGACACGATGCGGTTGCGTTGCGGGAAATGCCGCGCCTGCGGTTGCAGGCCCATGGGCTGTTCCGACACAAGGCAGCCCTGTTCGGCGATCTGCGCCATCAGCCGGGCGTTTTCTTCCGGGTAGGCCACATCAACCCCGCCCGCCTGCACCGCCACGGTGCCGGTCAGCAACGTCGCCTCATGCACCGCCGTATCGATGCCGCGCGCCAGACCGGACACGGTGACAAACCCGGCCTGCGCCACGCCATCGGCCAGACGCCGCGCCATGCGCAGCCCCAGAGAAGAGGCGTTGCGCGCCCCAACCAGCGCCACCAGCGGGCGGTGCAGCAGCGCCGCATCGCCCATGATCCAAAGCACCGGCGGCGCATCGGGCAGGTCGCACAGCGGCAGCGGATAGGCCCCGGCCCCCCACACAATCAGCTGCGCCCCGGCGGCGCGGCCCTGTGCGAGTTCGTGGCGGGCCACTTCGACCGGGCAGACGGCGTAGTTTTCCACCCCCGCCGCGCGGGCCACATCCGGCAGGGCGGCCAGTGCCGCCCGCGCAGAACCATGTTCGGCCAGCAGCCGGTGCCAGGTGACCGGCCCCACCCGTCGGGAACGAATGAGACGAAGGCAATCCACAGGATCATCGTCCAGGGGTGTGGGGTGGGGTGTGGGTTTGGATGTCAGTCCCATGTCCGCCTCGCCTCATTCGCAGGGCCAGACTGCACCGGGTAAGGTTAACAGCAGGTGAATCGCAAAACCCATGCAGGCGTTTTTAAGGCAACTCGACGAAAACAGGCCGCCACCTGTCGGGAAGACGATAGACGCCGCAGCAAAAGTTTGATCAAATATCAACCAACGGTCCATGTCGGGCCAGATGGGAGCGCCAAGCCATGTTGAACGCCGAAGTTGCCCTGCGCCGGGAAGATGCCATCTCGCGCGGGGTCGGGATGATGACCCAGATCTATGCCGACCGCGCGCTGAACGCCGAGGTCTGGGATATCGAGGGCAACCGCTATATCGACTTTGCTGCCGGGATCGCCGTGGTCAACACCGGGCATTGCCACCCGCGCGTGATGGCGGCGGTGACCGAACAGCTGGGCCGCTTTACCCACACCTGCCATCAGGTGATGCCTTACGAGAATTACATCCGTCTGGCCGAACGGCTGAACGAAAAGGTGCCGGGCGATTTCAAGAAAAAGACCATCTTTGTCACCACCGGGGCCGAGGCCTGTGAAAACGCGGTGAAAATCGCCCGCATCGCCACCGGGCGCAATGCGGTGATCGCCTTTGGCGGCGGCTTTCATGGCCGCACCTTCATGGGCATGTCGCTGACCGGCAAGGTCGAACCCTATAAAAAGGGCTTCGGCGCGATGATGCCCGACGTGTTCCACGTGCCCTTCCCGATGGAGCCGCATGGCATTTCCACCAAGGATGCAATGGCCGGGATTGAAAAGCTGTTCAAATCCGATCTGGACCCGGCGCGGGTGGCTGCGATCATCTTTGAACCTGTGCAGGGCGAAGGTGGCTTCTACCCGGCCCCCGCCGATCTGGTCAAAGCCATCCGTGCGCTGTGCGACAAACATGGCATCGTGATGATCGCCGATGAGGTGCAGACCGGCTTTGCCCGCACCGGCCATCTGTTCGCGATGGAGGCTTACGGCGTAAGCGCCGACCTCACCACGATGGCCAAGGGGCTGGCAGGCGGGCTGCCGCTGGCCGCTGTCACCGGCAAGGCCGAGCTGATGGATGCCGCCAACCCCGGGGGCCTGGGCGGCACCTATGCCGGCAACCCGCTGGGCATTGCCGCCGCCAATGCGGTGCTGGATGTCATCGAGGATGAAGACCTGTGCGCCCGGGCCAATGAGCTGGGCAGCCGGTTGAAGCAGCGGCTGGAATCGATCCGCGCCACCGCGCCCGAAATCATTGATATCCGCGGTCCCGGTTTCATGGTGGCGGTGGAATTTGCCAACCCCGGCACCAAGGAACCCGACGCAGGCTTCACCGCCCGCGTCCGGGCCGAGGCGCAGAAGCGCGGGCTGATCCTGCTGACCTGCGGCGTTTACGCCAATGTCGTGCGCTTTCTTGCGCCGATCACCATTCCCGATGCGCATTTCACTGAGGGGCTGGACATTCTGGAAGCTTCGGTCGCCGCTGCGCGCAACGGCTGACCTTGGGGGCATATGTGCCGCCTGTCAGCCTTGTGCTGGCAGGCGGCACACCGCAAAGCACAAGCGCAGCGCCTGCATGACGCTACGGCAAGCACAGCGACACCCTCCCGGCATTCTGACCACAGCGCATCGGGACGACATCAAATATGCGCTTGTGGTTGAGAAAGCAGTGACAATTGCTCGCGAATGGGTAGTAGATGGTTGCGCAGCGCGCCTGCAACCCAGATACCGGAAGACTGTCACACCTGATGTCGTTCACTACTGTCCCTCCTGAGACCCTTGAAGATTTCGCTGATCAGGACAGGATCGACACTGTTCTGGCTTGGGTGATCGCGCGCAGTGGTGCGTCAACGGGTCTGCTGCTGGTCGGCCCGCCCGACACCACAGCTGCCGTGCGTCTTGCCCAACCCGCGCAGGCATTGCAGGACCTGTCGGCGGCGGTGGCTGCGGGCAACATCTCGGATGACCTGACCAAAGGCCCCCGGCGCAGGCTCGCCTTGGGCGAGATCTGCGGGCAACCGGCGGCACTGGTCCTGACGCTTGGCAAAAAGCCGCTGCCCCCCGAATTTACAGCGGACTTGGGCACATTGCGCACAACACTGCGTATGGCGCTGGACCGCTGGTGTTCGCGCCTCAATGCCACCCGTCTGGCCGAGCTTGCATCACTGTGCGGTGTGTGGATCTGGGAAACCGATGCGCAGGGCGCGCTGACCTATCTGTGCCCCCCCGCACCCGATGGCACAGAGGCAGCGGCGCAGGCAGAACCTCTGCGACCAGCCGACTGGGCGGGGGTAGACTGGTCCAGCCTGCAGGCGCGGATGCGGCAAAGGGTGCCGATCCGCAACCATGTCCATGCGCTTAAAATGCCTGACGGCAGCCTGCGCTGTCTGCGCAGCAACGGAACCCCGCGGCACGATGCGGCGGGCGCATTTCTGGGCTATACCGGGCTGACGTCCGAGCGGTCCAGGCCGTCTGAAGAAGAGCACAACGCCATCGCCGCCTATGACCGGCTGACCGCCATTCTTGCCGCCTTGCCAAATCTGGTGTTCGAGATCACCGCCGACGGGCGCTACACCGATTTCATCGCCGGCCCGGCAGAGCTTCTGGGCGATGCGCGCGACAGCCTGCCCGGCCGCACGCTGGAAGAGATTTTGCCGCCCGATGTCGCCGCCAAAAGCCGCGCGGCACTGGCAGAGGCGCTGGAAACCGGCCGCAGCGAACCGACCCGCTTCCGGCTGGATTCGCCCGTGGGCATGCGCTGGTATGAAACCACCGGCGCGCGGAAGATGGGTGAAAACCCCGACCAAACTCCGACGGCGATCTTTGTGGTGCGCGACGTCACCCGCGACATGCAGAAATCCGACGACCTCAGCCGTCTGAACCGGGTCGTGGAAAACATGTCCAACCTGGTGGTGGTGGTCGACCCCGAACAGCGGATCACCTGGGCAAACCAGGCCTGGGAACGCCGGACCGGATGGGCGGTGTCCGAAGTGGTGGGACGGGATCTGGCCACGCTGGTGCGGGGCACCCACGAAGATCCGGAAAACAAGGCAGGGGTTGACGATGCGATTGCGCGCAACGTGCCCTATCACGGCGAGACGATCAATTTCGACCGGCACGGCACGGCGTATTGGATCGATTTCAACATCCTGCCGCTGTTTGACCGCGACGGCAACGTGACCGGCCATGTGACGATCGAAACCGATGTCACCGCGCAGAAGACAAGCGAGGCACAGGCCGCACAGCTGGCGGATGAGGCCGACCGGATGCGGGCCCAGCTGCACAACGCCATTGAAACACTGCCCGACGGCGTGCTGATCTGGGATGCCGATGAACGGCTGGTCTTTGCCAACTCGGCCTACAAGCAGATGCATCCCGCAGTGGCCGATATCCTGCTTCCGGGTGTCCACCAGCAGGAGGTGCTGGATCTTGGCCTCAAAAAGGGGATCTTTCTCGACGCCGTCGGCCGCGTCGACGCGTGGGTTGCCGAACAATGGCAACGCTACCTGAACCCCAACATCGACGAGGTGATGGCAACCGAGGGTCGATGGATCCGGCGCGTCGACCTGCGCACCCCCGACGGCGGCCGCATTGCGGTGCGGATCGACACCACCGAACGCCACCGCCAGCTTCAGGCGCTGGACGAGGCGCACAGATCTTTGGCCGAGGCGCGCGATTCGCTGGCGCAGATCATCGAAAGCGCCGATGTCGGCACCTGGGACTGGCAGGTTGAAACCGGGGCGCTGCGGATCGGCGGGCGCTATGCGCAGATGCTGGGCTACACCCCCGAAGAACTGGGTGAGCCGTCGGATGAGATGTTCCGGTCACTGGTGCACCCCGATGACCTGCTGCATCTGGACCGGACCGAGGCGCAGGATTTTGCCCCATTGCCGGACGGGCGCGAAATCGTGCGCGAACATCAGCTGCGCATGCGGCGCAAGGATGGTGGCTGGGCGTGGATCATGTCGCGCTCTGCCGTCACCGAGCGTTTGCCCGATGGCAGACACAAATGTGTTGTCGGCATCCACCTCGACATCACCGAACGTAAAAATCTGGAAGATCTGGTGCTGTCCAATCAATCCTTCCTGACCGAGGTGATGGACACCTCGATTTCCGCCATCGTGGTGATGGATACTCAGGACCGCATCACCTATGCCAATGCCGAGGCGGAACGCATTCTGGGCCGGGACCGCAACACCATCGAAGGCATGACCTTCACCGACCCGATCTGGCGCATCACCGATACCGACGGCCTTCCGATGCCCCCCGAAGCCATGCCATGCGGCAGGGCCAAGGACGAAGGCACCATCGTGCGTGATCTGCGCATGGCGATCGAACTGCCCGATGGCACCCGGCGCATCCTGTCGGTCAATGCCGTGCCGCATCATGGTATTGACCGGACCAATTCCGAAAAGCTGACCATCGCATCCTTTGTCGACATCACCGACGAGCTGAACAAGGCCGCCCGGCTGGAACAGGCTCTGGTGGAGGCACAGGCGGCCAGCCAGTCCAAATCAACCTTCCTTGCCAATATGAGCCATGAAATCCGCACCCCGCTGAACGGCGTACTGGGTATGGCAGAGCTGCTGGACGGGCTGATCAAGGACCCGCGTCAAAAAGAAATGATCGGAACCATCCGCCGCTCGGGTGAGTTGCTCCTGAATGTCCTGAATGAGGTCCTGGACATGTCCAAAATTGAGGCAGGGAAGATGGTCATTGAACAGATCCCGTTCATACCAGCCGAGATCGCGCGTCAGGTCGAACCGCTTCATGGGCTTCGGGCAGAGGAAAAGGGCCTGGAATTCCAGGTGCTGACCAACTCCGGCTCTGAAAAGCCGCGGCTTGGCGATTCCTTCCGGATTCAGCAGATTCTGAACAACCTGCTCAGCAACGCGATCAAATTCACCGAAAGCGGCTCTGTGTCACTGACCATGTCGGCCCGCCCCGGCAAGCCCCTGACCATCGAGGTCCGGGATTCCGGCATCGGCATGTCCCCCGATCAGGTCAGGCGGATTTTCGACAACTTTGAACAGGCCGAAGGCGGCACCACGCGCCGGTTTGGCGGCACTGGTCTTGGCATGCCGATCGTCCGCAATCTGGTCGAGCTGATGCACGGCGTGGTCGAGGTCGACAGCGAGACAGGGGGTGGCACCCGGGTAAAGATCACCCTGCCGCTGGCCGAAACGGTCGAGGCCGCATTGGTGCAGGACATCAAGACGCCCGCAAAGACCCGGCTGGTGTCCCTGTCCGGGGTTTCCTTGCTGATCGCCGACGATTCAGCGACCAACCGGATCGTGATCACCGAAATGCTGAAAGACACCGGGGCCGAGATCGTGCTGGCCAACAACGGGGCCGAAGCGGTCGAAATCTGGCGCACCCGGTCGTATTCGGGCTTGCCGTTTGACATGCTGGTCCTCGACATCGCGATGCCGGTGCTGGATGGAACCAGCGCGCTGCAGGCCATCCGCAGAACCGGCCTGCCGGGATCGCAGGTTCCGGCCATCGCGGTCACCGCCAATGCCATGTCGCATCAGGTGTCGGAATACATCATGGCCGGGTTTGATTCGCATGTCCCCAAGCCCTTCCGGCAGGCCGAGCTGATCCATGCGATTTCAATTCTGTTGACGCGGGCATAGAACAACCTGCGCCTGAACGCGCCACAACCACAGCTTGCAATCTGCAACGTCAGATTGACCTGACCTGCCCACCAGCCCCCGCGCCGTGAAATCTGCCCCGATTAGACACGAGACTTCCATTGTGCAGCCACAATCTGATGGAATAGGTTACCCGGACATTAAGTCTGTAACTGCTTCGTCAGGAGATTTGTGTGAGTATGAGTTCTGGGAGTATTGCACAGATGACATCACATGCCGGGCCTTTGCCTGCGGTTGTTCTGCTTGCCGAAGATGATGAGATCAATCAGCAGATCGTCCGCCACCTTCTGGCAGAATTTCCCTTCATCGAACTGGGGATCGCCGCCGATGGCAAGCAGGCGCTGGAAACTGCCATTTCGCAGCGTTTTGATCTGATGATCTTTGACCGCCACATGCCGCTGATTTCCGGCGACCGGGTGATCCGCCATCTCAAGGCCGCAAGCACCATCAACACCATGACCCCGATGATCCAGTTTACCGCCGACGTCGATCACGCCAGCACCCCCGGTGTCGGCGATCAGGCCGATGCGGTCATCCCGAAACCCATCCAGAGTGATGTGTTCCGCAGCACCGTTCTGCGCCTTCTGGGCCGCGCTATCGAGACCTTGTAGGCCTGCGCCCGGGCTCTGACGAAGATGTAATGATTAACAAATACTTAAATTCCGCCTAATTTATGCCTCAAAGACCAGCTTAGGGTGAGGGGAGCAACCGAAGGTGGTACGAATGTCAGCCAATATGCGCTATATTGCAGTTGATGATGATCCGGCGTTTCATTTCGTCCTGACAAAAATGATGTGCCAGCTTGGCTACCAGCCCCCGGTCTGCGTCACCTCTGCCGCCGAAGCGCTCAACCGCCTGTCCAATCCGCACGAACAGTTTGACGCGATCCTGCTGGACATCCAGATGCCCGAAATGGACGGGATCGAGGCCTGCCAGCACATCCGCGCCATGGCCCATCACAGCACGACGCCGATCATGATGGTGACAACCATGGTCGGGCGCGATTATGTCGATCAGGCCTTTGCGGTCGGTGCCACTGACTATCTGACCAAGCCGATCAACCGCATTGAACTGCAGGCCCGGCTGGGCATGCTGGATCGGCTGGTGCAGGAACACAATCTGGCCCGGTCGCTGCAATTCGCCATGGAATCGATGGACGACGTTCCCGGAATGCGCTTTGCTTTCGAAGAGCCGGTCGCCCTGCCGAAGTGTGGATCGCTGATCGAATACCTTGCGCTGGAAAACCATTTGCTGACCCTCAGCCGTCTGAAACTGCACAGCCATACCGCGATTGCCTTTCAGGTCGTCGGCGGCAGCAGCCTGTTCCGCCGCCTGAACCGGATGGAATTTCTGGACTGCATGGCCGATGTCGGATCGGCCATCGCCGCCTGCATGAAGCGCCAGTCCTTCCTGCTGGCCTATGCCGGCAGTGGCGAATTTGTCTGCATCCTGAACCGCCAGCAACCTGTCGACACCTTCGAGATCGAACATGAGCTGGCGGCCGAGCTGATGGTCTATGACGCGGTCTATGAAAGCCTTGGCCTGCCGATGCTTGAAGTGCGGGTCGGTGCCACGGTGCATTCGGGCCTGTTCTCGACCTCGGCGGTCAAGACCATGCTGGGCCGCGCCCGGGCCTCGGTCCGTGGTCAGTCGGCCTATCAGCTTCAGTTTCTGGCAGGATAAGGCACGCAAGGATGACTCAACCGGCAGAGGCATGGGCGCGGGCGCTGCTGCCGCAATTTCTGGACCTGACCGCATCGCGGCGGATCGAGATTGATATCGAGCGTGGCGCGCTGGAGGCGGGCGATGACCCGGTGCCGGTCGCTCAGGAAATCTGCAAGGTCGCACACAAGATTGCCGGCACCGCTGCAAGCTTCGGGTTTTCCCGGCTTGGCGCTCAGGCGCAGCGGGTGGAAGAGGTTTGCAACCAGATCTGCACCCTGTCCGGCCCGGCTCTGCCGCTCGCCGTGCGTCAGGACCTGCTGCCGGCCCTCGATGAGCTGAACCGGGAACTCGACAGCGCCCTGGTCGGCACAAACTGACAGCCCTGCCCCGCCAGCCCCACAATGACCGTTCTTTGCCGCTTTTCCTGTGATCACAGCTTGGTGTGGAACCGATCCCGATCCCGCGCGTTATACCGCACACAGATCATTTAGAGATCGTCCATAACTCAACGAGGCTGCCCCATGAAAAAGTTCTTCCTTATGTCCGCCGTCGCTCTGTCGCTGACCGCTTGCCAGACCACGGATCAAAACGCTGCGCTTGGCGCTCTGGGTGGTGCTGCTGTCGGCGCTGCCGCGACAGACAGCACCCGTGGCGCGCTGATCGGTGCCGCTGTCGGCGTGGCCGCATCCACCCTGATCGGCCCGGCCCCCCAGCGCGGCCAGTGCTACTACCGCGACCAGAACGGCAACCGCTTTATCGCCGCTTGCTGATCTGACACTGCTGATCTGACACTGCGGGCCTGATCCCGCAGCGGGACACGAATGGGCGGCACCGGAACCCCGGTGCCGCCTTTTTCGATGCTGGCCTGAACGATCGCCCCCCCGCTGCGGGCTTTCCACTTCACCCCACAGCCGGTAAGACCGGGGCGCGCACAGCCAGGGCCCCCCGATGCACCAACCCTCTCCGACAGACCATAATGGTATCCTGCTCGCCGATGCCGCTGTCACCCTGTCGGGCCGCCCGGTCCTGCACGGGGTGTCGCTGCACCTGTCCCAGCAGCGCATCGGCATCATCGGGCGCAACGGCTCGGGCAAATCCACCCTGCTGCGGCTGATGGCAGGGCTGATCGCGCCTGACCATGGCACCGTGCGGGTCGAAGGCTGCGACCCCGCCCATGACCGCAAGGCGATGCTGGCCCATCTGGGCATCCTGTTCCAAAACCCCGATCACCAGATCCTGTTCCCCACGGTCGATGAAGAACTGGCCTTCGGGCTGATCCAGATGGGGGTGCCAAAAGCCGAGGCACAGTCCCGCGTCATCGCGCTTCTGGCGCAGCATGGCCGCAGCCACTGGTTGGGCGCGTCCGTGGCAACCCTTTCACAAGGGCAGCGCCACTGGCTCTGCCTGCAAGCGGTGCTGCTGATGCAGCCGCGCACGATTTTGCTCGACGAACCCCTCGCCGGGCTGGACCAACCCACACAAACCCGGCTGGCCCGCAGCTTTGCCGCCCTGCCGCAACGGCTGATCACCATCACCCACGACCCGGCCAGCCTGTCAGGCTGTGACCGGGTGGTCTGGCTCGACGGCGGCACCGTCGCTGCCGATGGCCCTCCGGCGAGAGTGCTGCCACAGTTTGACGCCGAGATGCAGCGGCTGGGGGGGATGGATGCTGACACTGACCTCGCCGGTTGACACGCCGCTGCACCGCGTGGCTGCGGGCGTAAAGCTGGGCGCGCTGGCGGTTTTCACCCTTGTCCTTTTTCAACTCACCACACCGCTGACCCTAAGCCTTGCCCTGCTGGGTATCATCGCTGTCTACCTGACAGGCGGCATGCCCTTCGCCCGGCACGGCGCGCGCATGCTGCGCCCGCTCTGGCCCTTTGTGGCGCTGATCGCCCTGTGGCACCTGTGGCGCGATGACCTGACGGCGGGCACGGCCATTCTGCTGCGGATGACCGCCGCCGTGGCGGCGGCCAATCTGGTCACCATGACCACCCGCCTGTCCGACATGATCAGCGTGCTGGAACGTCTCGCCCGCCCGCTCTCACCCCTGCTGCCACCCCGCAGGCTGGCGCTCGCCATAGCACTGGTGATCCGCTTCATTCCGGTGCTGTCCGAGCGCGTGGGCCAGCTGTCGCAGGCCTACAGCGCCCGTTCCCCCCGCAAGCCCGGCTGGCGGCTGGCCGCCCCGGCAGCCCTTGCCGCGCTCGATGATGCCGAACAGGTCGCGCAAGCCTTGCGCGCCCGTGGCGGCACAGGGTAAGACCCGGAAAAACCCCGGAGGACCCGATGGAACGCAACCTGACCCATATCGCCCTGTTCGCCGCCCTGATCGCCGTGCTGGGTCTGGTGCCGCCACTCTATCTGGCCGGTGCCGTGCCGGTCACCGCACAAACGCTGGGCGTCATGCTGTGCGGCACCGTGCTGGGGGCAAAGCGCGGCACGCTTGCGGTGCTGCTGTTCCTGCTGCTGGTCGCGCTTGGTCTGCCCCTGCTGTCCGGCGGGCGCGGCGGTCTGGGCGTCTTTGTCGGCCCCTCCGCCGGGTATCTGGTCGGCTTCCCCCTCGCCGCCTTCGTCGCGGGCTGGATCATGGAGCGCACGACCCTGCCGCCGTTCTGGGCTGCAATTGCTGGCGGGGTCATCGGCGGCATCGGCGTGATGTATGTCTGCGGCATCACCGGCATGGCCATCGTGCTGAACAAGACATGGGCCGAGGCAGCGCTGCTGGGCCTCGCCTTCCTGCCCGGCGATGTGATCAAGGCGGTTCTGGCCGGTCTGGTCACCCAATCCATCGCCCGCGCCCGCCCCGGTGCCCTGCTGGCCCGCGCCTGAACCTGAACCTGAACCTGAATCTGTTCAGGCCCGCGCGTCCAGCCTGACGACCATCATCGCTGCACCACCAGCGCCGTGCCGATCCCCCCGGCCGAGGCAATGGCCGCAAGGCCAGTGCCCGCGCGCAGGCTGTGAAACAGCCGCACCGCCAGCACCGCCCCCGATGCCCCGATCGGATGCCCCCGCGCCAGCGCGCCGCCTTGGCAATTCACCCGCGCCGGATCCAGCCCCGCCCGCGCCACACAGGCCATCGCCTGTGCCGCATAGGCCTCCATCATCTCACTTCGCGTGATCTCCGCCGCAGACAGCCCCAGCCCCCGCAACGCCGCCGCAATCGCGGGAACCGGGGCCAGCCCCGGCTGCTCGGGGTCCGCGCCCAAGGTGCGCCCGCCCAGGATGCGCAAGGCCCCGGCCGAGGCAAAGCGATCCGCCGCCACCAGACAGAACGCCGCGCCATCCGCCGCCACCGCCGCCGTGGTCCGCGTGACCGACCCCGCCACCACCGGCGCCCGCGCCAGCAGCGCCGGGGTCAGAAGTCGGGCAAAGGCGTCACGCACCACCCCCGCCAGCGGCACAATCTCGGGCCAGTCCTGAACTGCCAACGCTTTCGCATGGCTTTGCACCGCCCACGCTTCCTGCGCCGCGCGATCATAGCCACACACCGCCGCCAAAGCCGCCGCCGCCTCTGCCATGCGTGGATTGCGCGCAGGCCATGGCGTGAACGGCGCCTCGTCATATTCCACCGGCACCCCACCCTCCGGGTCGGTCACAAACCGCAACGGCCGGCGCGAAAAGCTCTCCACCCCGCCCGCCAGCACAAAATCGGCGCAGCCCCCATCGACCAGCGCCGCCGCCAGCAGCAGCGCATCAAGGCCTCCCGCGCATTGCCGGTCAATCGTCAGTCCAGCCACCCGCTCAGGCAATCCCGCCGCCAGCGCGATCCGCCGCGCCGGATTGCCCCCCGGTCCGATGGCATTGGCGCAGATCACCTCATCCACCGCCACGCGCCCCGCATCCGCAAGGCAAGCGCGCAGCACCGGCACCGCCAGCTCCTCCAGCGACAACCGCGCAAAAGCCCCGCCCTTGGGCACAACCCCCGTCCGCCGCGCCGACAGAATCACCGCCATGCATCCACCTCGCGCTGCAACACGCCAAGGTCGGTCTTGCCCGACCCCAGCACCGGCCAGTCCTGCCGCCAGATCACCCGACGCGGGGCCAGCGTCGCGCCCAGCCGTGCCCGCGCCGCTGCCATGATCTCACCCTCACACGCCCGGTCGCCCGTCAGCACCGCCATCAGCACATGCCCGCGCAAGCCGTCGGCCCGCGCCAGCACCGCCGCCCGCTCAACCCCCGGCAAACCCGCCAGAAACCGCTCGATCTCCTCGGGAAACACATTCTGCCCGGCCACCGTCACCATCCGCCCGGCCCGCCCGCGCAACACCAGCCCCGCCGGCGTCAGCGCCCCGATCTCGCCCACGCACAACCACCCCTCATGCCACCGCGCCGATCCCGGATCGTCGCCAGCATAGCGCTGAAACACATAGGGGCTGCGCAGCCAGACCTGCCCCACCGCCCCCGCAGGCAGATCACGGCCTTCACCATCACGGATCCGCAACTCCACCCCCGGATAGGGCCGCCCCACCGTCTCGGCCCCGTCGCCCGGTCCGGCAAGCGTGATGAAACTCGCCTCCGCCGCGCCATAAAACTCGCGCACCTCCGCCCCCGGTGCCACCGCCATCAGCGCCACACGCAGCCCCGCCTCCAGCTTGGCCCCGCCCACCAGCACCAACCGCAGATCGGGCCACACCACCCCGCAAGCCACCATCTGCGCCAGATGCACCGGGGTCGCATAGATCACATGGGTCCCGCGCTCCGCCACTGCCCGCGCCATCCGGTCCACCCGCAACCCGTCCAGCAGATGCACGCAGGCCCCCAGCGCCAGCCCCTCCAGCGCCGCATACAGCGCCAGCGATTGCGACAACCGCCCCGGCACCGCCACCCGCACGCCCGGCCCGATCCCGAACAGCCGCGCATTCACCGCAAAACTGGCCAGCCACGACCCTTGGCTCCGCACCACCCGCCGCGCCCCGCCCAAAGACCCGCCGGTCAGCGTCTCAAAACAGCCAGACCCGGCTTCAACAGCACCCTCCCCGCCAATCCGAAACCCGGCCCCCTGCCCCGCCAAAGCCGCCACAAGCGCCGTCCCCCCGGGCCGGTCCGCCACCTCGGGCGCGAAAGCGGCCCCATGCGACACCTCCCCCCCGTCAGCGCCAAACAGGCGCGCAGCCGGATGCCACTCAAACCGGGGATTTGCAGCTTTCCCAAATACTCCCGCCGGAGGCATCCGCCCTCTCCCCAAGCGACCGTTCTCAGGACAGCACCAGCGTCCGCATCCGCCGCAATGCCAGCAGATACCCCTCGGTCCCGAACCCGGCGATCACCCCATCTGCCCGCAGCGACACATAGGAATGATGCCGGAACGCCTCGCGCTTGTGCACATTCGAGATATGGACCTCCAGCACCGGCCCCTCGAACGCGTTCAGTGCATCCAGAATCGCGACCGAGGTATGGGTGAACGCGCCGGGGTTGATGATCACCCCCGAACCGGCAACCCGCGCTTCATGGATACAGTCGATGATCACACCCTCATGATTCGACTGGTGAAACCGCACCTCCAGCCCCATCTCCCCGGCCAGCGCCGTGCAGGCCGCCGCCACATCCTCCAGCGTCTCACGCCCGTAAATCTCGGGCTGGCGCATCCCCAGCAGGTTCAGGTTGGGACCGTTCAGAATATAGATGGGGTTTGCCATGGCGTCCTCTTTGCAATTCGCATCATGCTACCGGGGCGAAGCGCGGCAGGAAACCCGCATTTGCACAGGCTGCTCTTGGGCAGCATGGGCGAACAGGGCGCGCTCCACGCCAAAAAAAGAGGCCCAAGCCACGTGTGGCAAGGGCCTCAGGGAGACGCCGTCAGCCTGTGATCAGGCAACCTTTTCCAGAACCAGCTCGGGCACCAGCTCGGGCTGAATTCCCAAAGCGCGCACCACTTCGCGGGTCAGGTGCGGGCGGTTCAGAGTATAGAAATGCAGATCCTCCACCCCGCCTTGCAGCAGGTTGTCGCAAAGCTGCGTGCAATGGGCCAAGGCATACAGCTCCTCACGCCCGTCGCGCGCGGCGGTGGTGAACGCGTCATCCAGCCGCGCCGGCACATCCGAGCCACAGCGCAGCGCGAATTTCTTTGCGCCCGCCCAGCTGGTGATCGGCAAAATCCCCGGAATGATCGGCGCGGTGATGCCCTCTTTCACGCACAGGTCGCGGAAGCGGAAAAACGTATCGGCATCAAAGAAAAACTGGGTGATCGCACTGCTCGCCCCCGCATCGATCTTGCGCTTCAGCCAGCGCACATCGGCGAGGCTGTCCGCCGCATCCGGATGCGGCTCCGGATAGGCCCCGACCCGCAGCTTGAACTTGCCGGTGGCGGCAAGCGCCTCGATCAGCTCCACCGATGATGCAAACCCCTCGGGATGCGCGCTGAACCGCTCCGCCCCCTTGGGCGCATCGCCGCGCAGCGCCACGATCTCGGTCACCCCCGCATCCGCATAGGCCGCCGCAATCTCCAGCGTCTCCGCCTTCGTCGCATCCACGCAGGTCAGATGCGCCGCCACATTCAGCCCGTAATTCTTGCCGATCGCCGTCACCGCCTCATGCGTCAGCTTGCGGGTGGTGCCGCCCGCGCCATAGGTGACCGACACAAACTCCGGCTGCATCGGGGCCAGCGCCTGTACGGTTTCCCAAAGACGGAACGATGCGTCCAGCGTCTGGGGCGGGAAGAACTCGAACGAGATGCGCGGCGTGGCCATGATCGTCTCCTTGTGATGCCCCCTTGTCGCAGATTTGTCGATGTGAGACAAATTCATAATCTTCACGATCATCTTGTGGTGAACCTCATGTATATCGAACTCCGCCACCTGCGCACCATCCGCGCCATCCATCAGGCAGGCGGCCTCGCCCGCGCCGCTGACCTGCTGAACATGACGCAATCGGCGCTGTCACATCAGGTCGCCAACCTTGAAGACCAGGCGGGGATGGAGCTGTTCGTGCGCCGCTCCAAACCCATGCGCCTGTCGGCGGCAGGCATCCGCATGCTGCGCGCCGCCGACCGCATCCTGCCGGAAATCGAGCTGATGGAGGAGGAATTCCGCGCCCTGCGCTCGGGCAAGTCCGGGCGGCTGCACATCGCCATCCAGTGCCACGCCTGTTTCGACTGGCTGTTCCCGGTGCTCGAACAGTTCCGCCAGGCCTGGCCCGAGGTCGATGTCGACATCCGCGCGGGCCTCGCCTTCGACAGCTTTCCGGCGCTCCTGCGCGAAGAGGTCGATCTGGTGATCACCTC
Organism: Pseudotabrizicola sp.; assembly: GCF_030656345.1. Classification (GTDB taxonomy): domain Bacteria; phylum Pseudomonadota; class Alphaproteobacteria; order Rhodobacterales; family Rhodobacteraceae; genus Pseudotabrizicola. The sequence continues at coordinate 252,253 of NZ_JAUSNR010000026.1, forward strand.
CAACCCCGAACCGCTGCCCGGCCTCACCTACAACCCGCTGTTCGATTATCATCCGGTGTTTCTGGCCTCGGCCCAGAACCCCCTCGCCGCCAAACCCTTCATCAGCGCCGAGGATTTCCGCGATCAGGTGCTGATCACTTACCCGGTCGGCCGCGACAAACTCGATGTCTTCACCGAACTCCTCACCCCCGCCAAGGTCGAACCGCGCGGCCAGCGCCCGGTGGAACTGACGGCGGTGATCCTGATGCTGGTCGGCTCCAACCGCGGCGTCTCGGTCCTGCCCGACTGGGTGCTGCGCGACATCAAAAGCAATGCCGATTACGTCACCCGCCCGCTCGGGCCGCAAACCGTGACCAAACGCCTGTTCGCCGCCACCCGGGACGAGGATGCCGCCAAACCCTTCATGGCGCATTTCCTGAAACTGGGCCGGTCAGAGCCGGTCAAACTGCAACGCGGCTGACCCCGGCACCGCCGCGCCGTTTCACCCACGGGGCGCGCAATCACCCATCCCCCCTTCCCTTGCGGGCCTGTCCGCCCTATACGCGGGCGCTTGAACCGAACGGAGTCCAAGATGCAAGGCAGCGCCAACCTGAACCTGATGATCAAGGCCGCGCGCCGCGCGGGCCGCTCTCTGGTGAAAGACTTCCGCGAGGTTGAAAACCTTCAGGTCTCCACCAAAGGCCCCGGCGACTTTGTGTCCAAGGCCGACCGCGAGGCCGAGCGGATGATCCGCGAAGACCTGATGGGCGGCCGCCCGACCTATGGCTGGCTGGGCGAAGAAACCGGGGCCAGCGCCGGGGCCGACCCCACCCGCCGCTGGATCGTCGATCCGCTGGACGGCACCACCAATTTTCTGCACGGCATGCCGCATTGGTCAGTCTCCATCGGGCTGGAACACAAGGGCGAGATCGTGTCCTCGGTGGTTTACGACGCCGCCAAGGATGAAATGTTCTGGGCCGAAAAAGGCTCGGGTGCCTGGTTGAACGACAGCCGCCGCATCCGCGTCTCGGGCCGCCGCACGATGTCCGAGGCGGTGTTCGCCACCGGCGTGCCCTTCGGGGCCAAGAAAACCCTGCCCGCGACCCTGCAGGATCTGGCCCGGCTGATGCCGGTCTGCGCCGGCGTGCGCCGCTGGGGCTCTGCCGCCCTCGATCTGGCCTATGTCGCCGCAGGGCGCTTTGACGGCTATTGGGAACGCGAGCTGAACTCATGGGACGTGGCCGGCGGCATCCTGCTGGTGAAAGAGGCCGGCGGCATGGTCACCGGCATCCGCGAAACCCAGGACCCGCTCGAAGACGGCAGCCTGATTGCCGGGAACGAGGCGCTGTTCGAATCGTTCCGCAAGATCATCCGCAACGACGCCTGACCGCAAAACTCCGGCGACTATCGCGGTCGCCGGGGCACCTGTGGCACCCGCGACCGCGACAGCTGATAGCGCGCCTCCGGATGCGGCGGCACGCCATGCGTGCGGTTCCAGAACCCGAAACCGCCACGCCGCAGCCAGATAGGAACCGTCATCAAAGCCCCCGCGACAAAGCCGCCGACATGCGCCCAATAGGCCACCCCGCCACCGGCAAGCGGCGTCATCGCGCCGTTGAACAGCTGCAACCCGAACCAGATCCCCAGCACCAGCCAGGCCGGAATCGGGAAGATGCGGAAAAAGATCACGATGATGATCAGCACATCCACCCGCGCCTTGGGAAACAGCAACAGATACCCGCCCATCACCCCGGCAATCGCCCCCGATGCGCCCACCATGGGAATATCCGAAACCGGATCAGATCCGTATTGCAGCGCCACCGCCGCCAGCCCGGACAGAAGATAGAACAGCGCAAAACCCACATGCCCCATCTCATCTTCCAGATTGTCACCGAAGATGAACAAAAACAGCATATTGCCCAGCAGATGCATCCAGCCGCCATGCAGGAACATATGGGTGACAATGCCGTGCAGGCCTAAGCCTTCCGTCACGAACCGCGACACAAATCCCCAGTCGTAAAAGAAATACGTCAGATCCCGCTCGCCCAAGCTCAGATTGAACAGCGCAAATACCGCCACATTCGCGGCGATCAGCGCATAGGTGACAAAGGGCCAGCGCCCTGACGGGTTATGATCGCGAATGGGAAACATAGGCGCCAACTTTTCCCATCACCCCGCCCCCGTCAAGCCCTGCACAGGTGCCCAACCCTACGGCCCTCGCACCAGCGTCACCCCCGGGGGCCAGCCCCCCATGCCGCCGGTTTCTTGAACCGGTGGCAAAACCGGCAGCAAACCCCGGAGTACTTCAGTCAAGATGAAATCACGAAGAAAGACCTCCCGGCTTTCATCTTGACCCAAATACTCCCGCGCGGAGCGCGCACGCCTGAGGAGACGCGCGGCACGCGCGCGACGAGGCAAAAACAATGCGGCGCAGCCGCTCCGTCAGATCCGCCGCCTCAGCCCGCGACTTCGGCCAGCAGTTGCGCATTGCCGCCCGACGCCGTGGTGTCGATACAGGCATGGCGTTCCAGCACCACATGGGCCACGTCCGGCATACCCGTGATCAACGGCAGGATCGGGCCGGGCCGGGCTGCCAGCGCCTGCGCGCAGGCGCGGGCCACACCCGCATCGCCCCACCAGATCACGGCCGAAAACCCCTCCGCCCCGGTCAGCGCCGCCGGGTCCAGCCCCGGCACCTCGACCGCCACACCGCCCAGGGTGCGCACGGCAGTGGCCTGCGCCATCGCCTGTGCAGCCGATGGTCCAAGGCACAGCACCGGCGCCCGCGCCACGCGCGTCAGCCGGTTCGACTCGCCGGTCGGCCCCGGCAGGTCGATGGTCACAGGCTTGGGCACGGCCTGTGGCGCGCTCAGCGCCGCGCGCAGTTGCGTGGCACTTGTGGACACTGCCGCCCCGTCATCCCCCGCCAGCGGCGCAGGTTCTGCGGTAAAGCGGTGCAGGTAATGCGGCCCCCCCGCCTTTGGCCCGGTGCCCGACAGCCCTTCGCCGCCAAAGGGCTGGCTGCCCACCACCGCGCCGATCTGGTTGCGGTTGACATAGATGTTGCCCACCCGCAGCGCGCCGACAATCTGCTGCACCCGGTCGTCGATCCGCGTGTGCAAGCCGAAGGTCAGCCCGTACCCCGTGGCATTCACCGCCCCGGTCACCCGCTCCAGATCCGCCGCGCGGAAGGTCGCCACATGCAGCACCGGGCCAAAGATCTCGCGCGGCATGGCGGCAATCCCCGGCACCCTGATCACCACCGGCCCGACGAAGGTGCCCGCCTTCGGTGCCGCAATCTCCTTCAGCACCCGCCCCCCGGCCCGCGCCTGTGCCACATACTCCACAATCCCCGCCTGCGCCTGCCGATCAATCACCGGCCCGACATCGGTTGCCAGATCCCACGGGTCGCCCAGCGCCAGATCATCCATCGCGCCAAACAGCATCTCCAGCACGGTATCGGCGATATCCTCCTGCACATACAGGCACCGCAGCGCCGAACACCTCTGCCCCGCCGACTGAAACGACGACGCCAGAATGTCCCGCACCGCCTGCTCCGGCAGGGCCGTCGAGTCCACCACCATCGCATTCAAGCCCCCCGTCTCGGCGATCAGCGGCGCGCCCGGGTCCAGATGATCGGCCATGCTGGCGCGGATCTTCAACGCCGTATCGGTGCCGCCGGTAAAGGCCACCCCCGCCACCCGCGCATCCGCCGTCAGCATCGCGCCCACCGCGCCATCCCCCGGCAACAGCTGCAGCGCACTCACGGGCACCCCCGCCTTGTGCATCAGCCCCACCGCAAACCCGGCAATCAGCGGCGTCTGCTCTGCCGGCTTGGCCAGCACCGCATTGCCTGCAGCCAGCGCCGCCGCGATCTGCCCGGTGAAAATCGCCAAAGGAAAGTTCCACGGGCTGATGCAGGCAAACACGCCCCGCGCGCCATGCGCCAGGGCCCCCGCCCCATCGGCATAATACCGCAGGAAATCCACCGCCTCACGCAGTTCCGCCACCGCATCACCTTGCGTCTTCCCCGCCTCCCGCGCCAGCAGCGCAAAGACCGTACCGAACTCCGCCTCATACAGATCCGCCGCGCGCCTCAGCACCTCGGCGCGCACCCCGGCCTCTGCCGCCCAAGGCTCGGCCAGCCGCAGCGCGCAATCCACATCCGGTGCCCCCGCATCGGTGACAAACCCCACCCGCGCGCCTGTCGCCGGGTCACGCACCTCATGCCGCAACCCGCCCGCCACGCGACCGGCCAGCATCGGCCCCGCCTCGAACACCTCATCCTTATACGGTGCCCGTGCCGCCTCCACAGCCGCCAGATCCGGGGCCGCCGTCAGATCAAACCCGCGCGCATTGCGCCGGGTGCCGAACAGTTCAGGCCCGGTCAGCAGCGCCTTGTTGGGCAAGCTCAACCCCTCAACCGCCGTCAGCGGGCAAGCCACCACCCGCGCGGGCGGCACATCTTCATCGACGATCTGGTTCACAAAGCTGGAATTCGCCCCGTTCTCCAACAGCCGCCGCACGAGGTAAGCCAGCAAATCCCGATGCGCCCCCACCGGCGCGTAAATCCGGCAGCGCGTGCCCCGCCCGGTCAGCACAATGTCATGCAGCCGCTCGCCCATGCCATGCAGCCGCTGGAATTCATACGCCATCGCATCGACGCCCATTTCCCCTGCCATATGCAGTACCGCCGCAACCGTATGGGCGTTGTGGGTGGCGAACTGCGGGTAAATCCGCCCGGTCATCCCCAGCAGTTTGCGCGCATTGGCGATATAGGACACATCCGTCGCCTCTTTCCGGGTGAACACCGGAAACGACTCCAGCCCCAGCACCTGCCCCCGCTTCACCTCGGCGTCCCAATAGGCGCCCTTGACCAGCCGCACCATCAGCTTGCGGTCCAGCCGCTGCGCCAGATCGTGCAGCCAGTCGATCACCGCGCCAGCCCGCCGCCCATAAGCCTGCACCACCACGCCAAACCCGTCCCATCCGGCCAAGGACGTATCCTCCAGCACGGCCTCGATCACCTCCAAAGACAGCTCCAGCCGGTCCGCTTCCTCAGCATCAATGTTGAACCCCAAGCCCGCCGCCCGCGCCAGCCCGGCCAGTGCGCGCACCCGCGGCACCAGTTCCGCCATCACCCGGGCGCGTTTCGCCACCTCGTACCGAGGATGCAGCGCCGACAGCTTGACCGAGATGCCGGGATTGGCGCGGATGTCATTGCCCTTGGCCGCCCCGGCAATCGCCGAAATCGCGCGCGAATAGGCCAGATGATAGCGCCGCGCATCACCTTCGGTGCGCGCAGCCTCCCCAAGCATATCATAGCTGTAGGTATAGCCTTTGCCCTCCAGCTCGCGCGCCCGGTCCATCGCCCGATCAATCGTCTCGCCCAGCACGAAGTTGCGGCCCATCTCCTTCATCGCCTGCGCCACCGCGCGCCTGATCACCGGCTCGCCCAACCGCTTGACCGCCGCGCGCAGATGCCCCGCCACCCCCGGCTCGCGCTCTTCCAGCACCTTGCCGGTCAGCATCAAGGCCCATGTCGACGCATTCACCAGACTGGAGGCCGACCGCCCCAGATGCCGCCCCCAATCGCTCGGCGCGATCTTGTCCTCGATCAGCGCATCCATCGTGTCGGCATCGGGCACCCGCAACAGCGCCTCGGCCAGACACATCAGCGCGATTCCCTCATCGGTAGACAGGCCGTATTCCGCCAGAAACACCTCCATCAGCCCCGGCTTGGCGCTCTTGCGGATACGGGTCACCAGATCGGCCCCATCGGCCGATATCGCGGCCCGCGCCTGCGGGGCCAGATCCGCCTCGGCAATCAGCGCACCGACAAGGGCTGCCTCATCGCGCAGCGCCTCATTCCGGATGATCTCAAGGGGGGAGGCGTGGGAATCGCGCGGCATCTGGCATCTCCTTTTTGTCCCATCATACCGCGCTATCAAAAGGCTGTTGTCCCGATTATGATCACTCTCACAGCCATTCCGCCCGCAAATCAGGGAAAATGCCATGCACTCTGCCCCACCCGATCTGGACCGCTTTGACCACGCCATCCTGCGCATCCTGTCCTCCGAAGGCCGGATCAGTGCCGTCGAACTCGCGCGCCGCATCGGGCTGTCAAAAAGCCCGACGCAAGCCCGCATGAAACGGCTGGAGGAGCTGGGCGTCATCACCGGCTACCGCGCGGGCCTCGACCCAATCAAAATGGGTCAGGCCCATGTGGCCTTTGTCGAGGTCAAGCTGTCCGACACCCGCGAAGCCGCGCTGCAGGCCTTCAACAAGGCGGTAATGACCGTGCCCGAGGTCGAGCAATGCCACATGATCGCCAGCCGCTTCGACTATCTGCTCAAAGTGCGCACGGCGGATATTCAGGCCTATCGCCGCGTGCTGGCCGAACGCATCTCGGCCCTGCCGCATGTGGCAAACACCTCAACCTATGTGGCGATGGAATCGGTCAAAGAGGGCCCGATCTGACAGTGCCCGCGACCCCCGGATCAGACCCGCAAGGCCCCGGCATCACCGCACAAACGTCATGACGTAAACCATACGCAAACCAGACGTGAATCAGACGTAAATCATACCCGGAATTTCCCGCAATTTCAGCGCCTTGCGACGATTTCCACCCTCAGCCCCCCGGCCCGCCTCCGCTGCCCTGAAAAACTGGTGCCCGCGGCCGGACTCGAACCGGCACGACCTTGCGATCGGGAGATTTTAAGTCTCATGTGTCTACCATTTCACCACGCGGGCAGCGCAGCGCCAGCATAGCGAAGCGGGCGGCGGGGAAAAGGGGGGGCAGCGCGAAACCCGCGTCGTCACACCGCTTCAGGTTTTATGCTGCCCTGCGGCAATTGACACCGCCCCGGTTCCTCCGCTTTATGAAGCTCAGGATTTTGCGGGAAGGGTCAGCATGAAAAAGGTCTATCCGGATGCCAGATCGGCACTCGACGGGGTGCTGTTTGACGGGATGCTTATCGCGGCGGGGGGCTTTGGCCTGTGCGGCATTCCCGAACTGCTGATCGCCGCGATCCGCGACGCGGGGACGAAAGACCTGACGGTCGCCTCGAACAACGCAGGCGTTGACGGCTTTGGCCTCGGCGTCCTGCTGGAAACGCGTCAGGTGAAGAAGATGATCTCGTCCTACGTCGGCGAAAACGCTGAATTCATGCGACAATATCTGAGCGGCGAGCTGGAGCTGGAGTTCAACCCCCAAGGCACGCTGGCCGAACGTATGCGCGCAGGCGGGGCCGGCATCCCCGGTTTCTACACCAAAACCGGCGTTGGCACGGTGATTGCCGAAGGCAAGCCGGTGATGAATTTTGACGGTCAGGACTACATCATGGAACGCGGCATCGTCGCCGACCTGTCCATCGTCAAGGCATGGAAGGCGGACCCGTCGGGCAACCTGATCTTCCGCAAGACCGCTCGCAACTTCAACCCGCCCGCCGCCACCTGCGGCAAGATCTGCGTCGTGGAAGTCGAAGAAATCGTGCCGCTCGGCGCACTTGACCCCGACACCATCCACCTGCCCGGCATCTATGTGCACCGCATCATCCAAGGCCAGCACGAAAAACGCATCGAGCAACGCACTGTTCGTAAAAAGGAATCCGTGTAATGTGGGACCGCAACCAGATGGCCGCCCGCGCGGCGCGCGAACTGCAGGACGGCTGGTACGTCAACCTTGGCATCGGCATCCCGACGCTGGTGTCCAACTACATTCCGCCGGGCGTCAATGTCACCCTGCAATCGGAAAACGGCATGCTGGGCATGGGCCCCTTCCCGTTTGAAGGCGAAGAAGATGCCGACCTGATCAACGCCGGCAAGCAGACCATCACCGAGCTGCCGCAGACCGCGTTTTTCGACTCTGCCCAGAGCTTTGCGATGATCCGCGGCGGCAAGATCGCCATGGCGATCCTCGGCGCGATGGAGGTGGCTGAAAACGGTGATCTGGCGAACTGGATGATCCCGGGCAAGCTGGTCAAGGGCATGGGCGGCGCGATGGATCTGGTGGCCGGGGTGGGCCGCGTGGTGGTGGTGATGGACCACACCAGCAAACATGGCGAGTCCAAGGTGTTGAAATCCTGCACCCTTCCGCTGACTGGCAAGGCGGTGGTGGATCGTATCATCACCAACCTTGGCGTGCTCGATGTCGTCCCCGGCGGGCTGAAACTGGTGGAACTGGCCGATGGCGTGACCGAGGCCGATCTGCGCGCCGCGACAGAGGCCACGCTTGTCAACTGACCGCCCCCCGCAGCGTGAAGATCACGCCACCAAAGGCCGATACGTCCTGACCCGGAACGGGGTAGAGGCCGAGATTACCTTCTCGGTCACAACCCCCACCCTGATCATCGCCGACCACACCAGCGTGCCCGATGCCCTGCGCGGCACCGGCGTGGGGGTGGCGCTGGTCGCATTCATGGTGACCGATGCCCGGACGCGCGGCATAAAGATCGTGCCGCTCTGCCCCTTTGTGAACGCACAGCGCCGCAAACACCCCGAATGGGCCGATGCCTTCGCAACCTGACCGCCTTCATCTGTTCAAAAATATCCTCCGGGGGTGAGGAGCGAAGCGACGAGGGGGGCGGAAGCCCCCCTTTGCAACACCAGCCCCAAACGCGCCCTCAGCCGCCCGCAGAGATCACCTTGAACACACAAGGGTCCGTCACCAGCTCCGGCGGCGTCAGGCACAGCCCTTGTGAGACCTGCCAGGCCGCAAGCACCTTTGGCACATAGTCCCGCGTCTCAGCGTACGGCGGCACGCCATCATTGGCCCGCACCGCCCCCTCGCCTGCGTTATAGGCGGCCAGCACCATCAGCGGGTCGCGGTTGAACTCTTTCAGCAGCCAGTCAAGATAGGCCACCCCGCCCTTGATATTCTGCGCCGGATCGGTCGAATCCGTCACACCGAACCGCGTGGCAGTGGCGGGGATCAGCTGCATCAGCCCCTGCGCCCCGGCCGATGACACCGCATCGGCGCGCCCGGCGCTTTCCACGCCAATCACCGCCAGCACCAGCGCAGGGGATACATCGGTGCCGATGGTGGCCAACAGGATGTGTTTGCCGTATTTCTCGGCAATGCCCTGCATGTGCTGCAGGCGCGGGGCCGTCACGCCGCTGCCCCTGGGCCCTTTGGACAGGGTCGCCATCGCCAGCGGGAACCGGTCTGCCACAGCCCCCCGGCTGGTGGGCACGGTCTGCCAGAACCAGTCATAGCTTGCGGTACGCGGCGGCACCTGCGTCAGCGCGCCGGGCGGGGCCAGCGCGGCAGCCCCCGCCACCGCTGTCACCGCATCCGGCTCTGGCGTCGGGTCACGCGGCTTTACCTTCGGCGCGAGGGCCAGCAGCCGCGCCTGTTCGACCGGGTCGATCTGCACGATCCGGGCCTTGCCCACCGCTTCGCCGACCTTCACCCGCTTGAACGAGAAGTCGCGTTCGCCGCTCAGGCCTTGCGCCACGCCCGCAAGGGGCGCGGCAGCCAGTCCTGCGGCCAGAAGTCCTGCCATGAATCGCATCGCTGCTCGATGCCTGTCTGTTGTTTTTCTTGATGTCAGTCTGGCACGACCTGCGCTTTCAGACCATCCATCCGCGAAAATCGACCGCCAAATCTGGCGAATTTGCCGCAATTGGCAAACAGGCGGCGTGTCGCGGGCCAAAATCAAAAAATAAAATTGTTCTATTTCAGATGCTTGACATGGAATTTCCGGAAATCGGTAAAATTCCGGAAAACACCTGCTCCGCGCCCAGATGTTGCCACCGTTACAGGGGAAAACAACTGCATACCGAACGGAAGACGGAACGGAACAGAGGCCAGACCGACAAAGACGCCGCGCGGTGCAACCAACCAAAGCAACACGTGAAAGAGAGATATACCATGCTGAACATGATCAAAAACTTCAAGAACGACGAATCCGGCGCTGTGACCGTTGACTGGGTCGTCCTGACCGCCGCTGTTGTGGGCCTGGCCCTGCTGGTGATCAGCCAGGTTGGCGGGGCGATCACGACCGCCGGCGGAACAATCGCCAATTCGATCACGGGCAATACCACTGAAACTCCTGCTCCTACCCCTACTCCTGGTACTTGATATCAGGCGAGGACAACCTTCTGTTGTCCGGTTAAGCCTCAGGGCGCGGACCGGTCTCCCGGTCTGCGCCCTTTCCCATCTGTGATGCTGCCCAATCGTCAAACGCATGTACAAGAGGCTACCCAAGGAATTTGGCGCAGACGAGCGTTCACCACAGGAACCATCACCGCAAGGCGGGGCGGCTAGAGTGGCTGATCACACAGCACTGATCACTTGAAACGGGAACAGTTTCATGACGTTACTCCCAAACGCGACCAGCCACCGGCCACTCGACCAATTCTGGAACGACGACTGTGGTGCCGTCACCGTCGACTGGGTGGTCCTGACCGCCGCCGTGGTTGGCCTGGTGCTGATGGTCTTCACCATCTTTACCCCCGAAGTGTTCGCGGCGGCAATTGCCGCGATCAATGGGGCTATGGGACAGCCGTAAGGCATAAGAATTAATGAGTGGCAGCGCAACATGCGCCCCCGCTCTTCGCTGGAAAGGGTATTTGAATGCGCGGCATGTTCGGACTGGTGCTTGTGGCCGGTGTCGCCCTCGCGGGCAGTGCAGTCTATTTGGCAAAGGGCTATATCGGCCAGACGCAAACGCAGCTTGAACAGGAACGCGCCTTGCGGGCCAAGGTCGGCCCGATTGTTCAGGTTTACGTCGCCACCAAGACCAAGAATTTCGGCGAAGAACTGACCGCTGAAGATGTGCAACTGGTTTACTGGCCACAAAATTCACTGCCTAAAGGCGTGTTCAGCGAAGAGGCAAAGCTTTTCCCCGCCGGGGTCAAGGAGCGCCGCTACATCCTGCGCCCGATGGACAGGTTTGAACCCATCCTGACCTCCAAGGTTACCGAACCGGGTCAGGGGGCCGGCCTGACGGGCCAGATTGCCAAGGGCATGCGGGCCTTTGCCATTAAAGTCGACGTTGCATCGGGCGTGTCAGGCTTTGTGCAGCCCGGCGACCGCGTCGATGTCTACTGGACCGGTGCCGTTGACGGCACCGGAGGCGAAATCACCCGGTTGATCGAAAGTTCCACCCGGATCATCGCGGTGGACCAGCAAGCCGACGCCAACGCCGGTGCCACCGTCGCCCGGACGGTCACCGTATTGGCCACCCCATCACAGGTCGCCCGCCTGGCGCAGGCGCAAGCCACGGGCCGTCTGGCCCTGTCGCTTGTCGGGTCTGGTGATGACAGCATCAGTGAAACCATCGAGATAAACAGCCGCGAATTGCTGGACATTCAGAGGAAGGAAGTGGTGCAGGTCGAGGCCGCAAAGGTCTGTACCATCATCCAGCGCAACGGCAGCGAACGCGTTGAAGTGCCGATCCCCTGCACGAACTGACCCGGACCAACGGCAAGGGCGGCACCTTATCTGGTAGCCGCCTTTTCATTTTACCCGATCTGTTGCGGGTTGTTGCACCTTATCCACATAAGCTTTGCCGAATAAGCGTTTGATTCTTGCAAAAAAACGGCTTTGCAGGCATCTTCATTTCAAATACGGGCAAAAAGACCCGGAAAGAGGCGTGATCGAAAGGGCAGGTCACATGAGCATGAACATCCTTCTGAAGGCCGGCCTGATGGCTGCGGCCCTGGCCACGACGGCGCTGTCGGGCGCAGTTTCGGCCGAAACGCTGCGGGTGATGCGCGGGTCTGTTTCCGCTCCGCTTCAGGTTCCGATGAACCGCGCGGTGGTGGTCGAAAGTGACACGCCCTTTGCCGAGCTGTCCATCGCCAACCCCGGGATTGCCGATATCTCCACCCTGTCGGACCGGTCAATCTATGTGCTGGGCAAGACGCCGGGCCGTACCACGCTGACGCTGCTGGCCCCGGACGGGCGGCTGATTTCCAACGTTGATGTGCATGTCACCCCCGATATCGCCGAGTTCAAGGAACGCCTGCAGCAGATTCTGCCCGGCGAGCCGATCGAGGTGCGCACCGCCAATGACGGCATCGTGCTGTCGGGTGTGGTGTCGTCCACCGCCAAACTCGACCGCGCGCTGGATCTGGCCAACCGCTATGCCCCCGAACGCGTGTCCAATCTGATGAGCGTGGGCGGCACCCAGCAGGTGATGCTCAAGGTCCGCTTTGCCGAAATGCAAAGGTCGGTTTCAAAGAACCTCGGCGTATCGCTTGGTGCGCAGGGCGGCGGCAGAAACACCATTGGCGCCCAGACCGGCTCTATGCTGGCTGGAAACTCTGGCAATCCGATCAATTCGGCCACCGGCAACCGCGGCGCGCTCGGCCTTGGGTTTACCGCCGGATCGGTGCAGTTCGCCGTGCTGCTGGAAGCGCTGGAAACCAAAGGCGTCGTGCGCACACTGGCCGAACCGAACCTTACCGCCCTGTCGGGGCAAGAGGCGCGTTTTCTGGGCGGTGGTGAATACCCGGTTCCGGTCTCCAGCTCCGATGGCGTGACGATTCAGTATAAACCGTTCGGCGTCGAGCTGAGCTTTACCCCCACGGTGGTGGATGGCGATATCATCAACCTGCAGCTCAACGCCGCCGTCTCGTCAATTGACAACACTGTGACCATTGAGGCCGGCGGCTTCTCGATCAACGCCTTCCGGCGGCGCGAAACTTCGACCACGGTGGAGATGCGCGATGGCGAAAGTTTTGCCATCGCCGGCTTGTTGCAGGACGATTTCCGCAACCTGAACAACCAGCTGCCATGGATCGGCGATGTGCCGATTCTGGGGGCGCTGTTCCGCAGCTCGGATTATCAGCGCAACCAGTCGGAACTGGTGATCATCATCACCCCGCATCTGGTCACGCCGACCCGCGGCGATGTCTATGCCCTGCCAACCGACCGCGTCCGCCTGCCGACCGAGCGGGAGTTCTTCCTGAACGGGTCTGTTGTCGGGTCCCAGCGCGGGGCCGCAGGCGAAGTGGCGCGGCAGGATTTCAGCACCTCCTACGGCTATGTGATGGAGTAAGACCGATGCGCATACTCTCCACAGCCCTGACCATTCTGCTGACCACCGCACTGGCTGCCTGTACCGCCCAGCCCGGGTTTGACAAGCAACTGGGGCATGAGATTGACGAAGGCGGCTATGGCTCTGTCACCCGCAACAACACCGCCATCATGTCGGGTGAAATCAACGCCACCCAGCAGCTGAACGTGCGGTTCCGGGCGGAAGTGCCCAGCACGGTCACCTTTTCCTTCAACAGCGCCCAGCTGACACCCGAGGCGCGGCAGGTGCTTGCCCGTCAGGCCGACTGGATCCGCCAGTTCCCCGAACTGCGGTTCTCGGTCTATGGCCATACCGATCTGGTCGGCTCCAACAGCTATAACCAGACGCTTGGCAAACGCCGCGCCCAGGCTGTGGTGGCCTTCTTCGCCAGCCAGGGCATCAGCACCCATCGGCTGGAGGCTTTGGTCTCTTATGGCAAGACCCGTCCGGTGGTCGCAACCCAAGGCCCGGAAGAGGCGAACCGCCGCACCGTGACCGAAGTGGCCGGCTTCCACAAACGCCAGAGCGCGCCGCTGAACGGCAAATATGCCGAAGTGATTTTCCGCGAATATGTCGAAAGCGCCACCCGGCCCATCCCTGAACCCACGCGCGTGCGGACAGAGCTCAATCCGGGCGGCTAAACGGCCGCAGGCACGCGGCTCCGGCATTGTTGCAAAGGGCGAGACAGTCAAAAAAAGGGGGCGCCAACAGTGCCCCCTTTTTCTTAACCTCACGTCATGCCGCCCTTAGCACGGCTGAACCTGCGAATGACCAAAGAATTACGATCTTTTGGCCCCATTCCTGCCACCATTTTCCACCATTGCTTAGGCCAATGGAAACAGTCGCGGGTAAGGCCCCGCACGGGTCCGGGGCAGATCTGGGAAACGTCGCACCTGCGCAAACCTCCTGCCTTCGATTCCGTCTTCTGGAAGGACAAGAGGCGAGATGACGAGCGTGGCAACCCTTCAACCAGAACCCGCACCGATCAAGGCCTGCACCATTTCGCGGGATGTGCAGAATTTCGAGCTGCTGATCGACGACATGGAAATTGCCCTTGGCGAAAGCTGGGGCGATCTGTCGTTTGAGGATGCCGTGCAGTTCATGGGCCAGCCCGAAGCCGAAACCCTTGAATTCGTTGCCATCGCTGTCGATGCCGAAGACGAGGCGGACCTGCCCCTGATCTCTGAAGTCGTGCGCGCCGCCAAGGCGCGGGACATAAAGGTGGTGCTGATCGCCGATCAGCTCAGCCCGGTCATCCTGCATCAGCTGCTGCGGCTGGGGGCAGATGATTTTGTGCCCTACCCCCTGCCCGACGGCGCACTGCACGACGCCATCGAACGTCTGCGCCAGCCTGCCCCGGTGGCAACCGCTGCCGCCCCGACGATCGCGCTGGTTCCCGACCCGGACCCCGAGGTCGTCGCGACACCGAAATTCAAGGCCAAGGGCGACCGCGAAGGCGTGGTCCTGCCGGTCCACGGCCTTGCCGGGGGCACCGGAGCCTCTACCTTTGCCGTCAATCTGGCGTGGGAACTGGCGACCCTGTCGAAAACCGACGCGCCGCGCGTCTGCTTGCTGGACTTTGATTTCCAGTATGGCTCGGCAGCGACCTATCTGGATCTGCCACGCAAGGAAATCGTGTTCGAGGTGCTGTCTGACACTGCCAGCATCGACAGCGACACCTTCCTGCAATCCATGCTGACCTTCAACGACCGCCTGCACGTCTTTACCGCGCCAGCCGACATGCTGCCGCTCGACATCATCGGGCCGGAAGACATTGGCCGGATCGTCGATATGGCGGCGGCCAACTTCGATTATGTCATCATCGACATGCCGAAAACCATCGTGGTCTGGACCGAAGCGATCCTGTCCCGCGCGCATGTCTATTTTGCGCTGCTGGAACTGGACCTGCGCTCGGCCCAGAACGTGTTGCGCCTGATCCGCGCGCTGAAGGCCGAAGCCCTGCCGCATGAAAAGCTGCGCTATGTGCTGAACCGTGCGCCCAAATTCACCGATCTGTCGGGCAAGAGCCGGGTCAAACGCATGGCCGAAAGCCTTGATATCACCATCGAGCTGCAATTGCCCGATGGCAGTGTGCAGGTCACGCAGGCCAACGACCACGGCCTGCCACTTGCCGAAACCGCCGCAAAGAATCCGCTGCGCAAGGAAATCCAGAAACTCGCCAGATCGCTGCACGACCTGAACAAGGGCGTGGAGTCTGGCAAGGCCTGATCGGGCCAAGGGGGCATACCGATGTTTTCGCGATTCAAAAAGCCCGACTCCGGCCCGGCACCCACCGGGTTGCGGCCCGTCGCATCCCCCGCCCCGGTGGCCCCGGCGGCTGCGCCCAGGCCCACTGCCGTCAGCTCACGCCCGGCCCCCGCTGCCCCATTGCCAAAGACCGCCGCCGAAGCCATGGCGGTGGACAAGGAAAAGAAGCGCAAAGACAAGCTGATGGAGCTCAAGGTCGAGCTGCACAAGCGCCTGCTTGATAACCTGAATCTGTCGGCGCTGGAAAAGGCGTCCGAGGCCAGCCTCAAGCTGGAAATTGCCTCGATCGCCGCCGAAGCGCTGGACGAAATGGGCGTTGCCCTGAACGCGCAGGACCGTCAGATCCTGCATCAGGAGTTGTACGACGAGGTGATGGGCCTTGGCCCGCTGGAAGCGCTGCTGAAGGATGACACCGTCAACGATATTCTGGTCAACGGCCCCAAGCGCATCTTTGTTGAACGCGCAGGCAAGCTGACGCTGACCGACATCACCTTCAAGGATGAACGGCATCTCTTGCGGATCATCGACAAGATCGTGTCTGCCGTGGGTCGCCGGGTGGACGAATCGAACCCCTATTGCGATGCCCGGCTTGCCGATGGCTCGCGCTTCAACTGCATGGTGCCGCCGGTGGCGGTCGACGGTTCACTGGTGTCGATCCGGAAATTCAAGAAAGACAAGCTGGGCATCCCCGATCTGGTGCGCTTCGGGGCCTTTACCGAGGAAATGGCCGCCTATCTGCAGGCCGCTGTCGCCACCCGGCTGAATGTGATCGTCTCGGGCGGTACGGGGTCGGGCAAGACCACCACGCTGAACGCGCTGTCATCGTTCATTGCCAATGACGAACGGATTCTGACCATCGAAGACACCGCCGAATTGCAGCTGCAACAGGTGCACGTCGGCCGCATGGAAAGCCGCCCGCCCAACGTTGAGGGCAAGGGTGCCGTCACCCAGCGGGACTGCCTGCGCAACGCGCTGCGGATGCGGCCGGACCGGATCATCGTGGGGGAAACGCGCGGTGAAGAGGTGATCGACATGCTGCAGGCCATGAACACCGGCCATGACGGATCGATGACCACCATCCACGCCAACTCTGCGCGCGACGGCATCAGCCGGTTGGAAAACATGATCGCCATGTCCGGCATCGAGATGCCGACCAAGGCAATGCGCAGCCAGATCTCTTCGGCTGTGAACCTGATCGTGCAGGCCAGCCGGTTGCAGGACGGCTCGCGCCGGATGACCTCGATCACCGAAATCACCGGGATGGAGGGCGAAGTGATCTCGATGCAGGAAATCTTCCGCTACGAACGTCTTGGCACCGAATCCAACGGCAAGATCATCGGGCGTTTCAACGCCACCGGCATCCGCTCGGCCTATTCCGACCGCTTCCGCCAGTGGGGCTATGATCTGCCCGCAGCTATCTACGAACCGATCGTGTAAGGGCCCGCACCATGGAAATTTCAGCAGCACCGCTGATCTACATTCTGATTTTCGTCGCGGTCGTGGTTCTGGTCGAAGGCCTGTATCTGACCGTGTTCGGCAAATCCATCAGCATGGACAGCCGGGTCAGCCGCCGTCTGGCGCTGATGCAGAAAAACGGCAACCGCGAACAGGTTCTGGAACAGCTCCGCAAGGAGATGAGCCAGCACATGGCCTCGCGCGGGATTCCGCTGTATTCCCTGCTGGCCGACAAGGCGCAAAAGGCCAATATCGCCTTTTCCCCAAAGCAGTTGGTCGGCATCATGGCGCTGGTCACGGTTTTTGCCTTCGTCGGCCTGACCGTCGGCACCAGCGTCGATACCCCGATCCGCATCGCCATCGCCGTGATCATGGGCGTGGGCGGCGTGTATTTCTGGGTCAACAAAAAGGCCAAGACGCGCGTCAAGAAGATGGAGGAGCAACTGGCTGAGGCGATCGAGCTGATGGTCCGATCCCTGCGTGTCGGCCATCCGTTTGCTTCGGCCATCGGCATTGTGGCGAAGGAAGTCCCCGATCCGCTGGGCACCGAGTTTGGCATGATCGCGGACGAGGCCGCCTATGGCCGCAACATCGCCGACAGCCTCAAGGCCTTTGCCGAACGCATGGACAATCAGGATCTGCGCTTTCTGGCGGTTGCGGTCGCGATCCAGCAGCAATCGGGCGGCAACCTGGCGGAAATTCTGGAAGGTCTGGGCAAGGTGGTGCGCGCCCGCTACAAACTGTTCCGCCGCGTTGCGGCCATCACCGCCGAGGCGAAGTGGTCCGGCATGTTCCTGTCCGGCTTTCCACTGGTGGCACTGGTGGCGATCAACATGCTCGACCCGAATTACTACACCGATGTGAAAGATACCCCGGCCTTTGTGCCTGCGGGTATCTTTGTCGGCGTGATGCTGACCATCAATATTTTCTACATGAGAATCATGACAACGATCAAAGTCTAAGGGCAGGCCATGCAGATCTTCACCCAAATCAACACTTTGCTGACCGATCTTCTGGGCCCAATGGGCCCGCTGCTGGCGCTTGGCGGGCTGGGGCTGTTGCTGATCATCGTGACGCTGCCGACGATGCTGCAAAAGAAGAAAGACCCGCTGGACGGCATCCGCGCCCTGCGCACCGGCAAGGTGGTGACGGTCGAAAAGCTGCGGCGAGGCGGGCCGTCCAAGGCTGACAAGCTGGAACGCTTCGCCACCTATCTTGAACCGCAAAGCGCCGAAGAACTGACCGCCACCCGCCTGAAACTGCTGCGGGCCGGCTATCGCGGCAAAGGGGCGGTGCGGCTGTTCCACTTTTCCCAGATGGCGCTTGGTCTGGGGGTTCTGGTGCTGGGTGTGCTGTACAGCCTGCTGAAATCGACCCAGACTGATCTGTCGACCCAGTCGATGGTGCTGTATACCATCCTGCCCGCGGCCATCGGCTATTACGCCCCGGTCTACTGGGTCACCCGCCGCATCGGGGAACGTCAGCAGCAGATCACCGAGGGCTTCCCCGACGCGCTGGATATGATGCTGGTCTGCGTCGAGGCCGGGCAGTCGTTGGACCAGTCGATCATCCGCGTGGGCAACGAAGCCCGCAACGGTTACCCCGCGCTGGCCGAAGAGTTTGAGACCGTGGCGCAAGAGGTCAAGGCCGGCAAGGAACGGGTGATGGTTCTGCGCGACATGTCCGAACGCGTCGGCCTGCCCGACATCACCTCTTTCGTGACCACACTGATCCAGTCCGCCAGCTTCGGCACCTCGATTGCCGACGCGCTGCGGGTCTATTCGTCGGAAATGCGTGACAAACGCATCATGCGGGCCGAAGAAAAGGCGAACACCATCCCCACCAAGCTGACGCTTGGAACAATGCTCTTCACCCTGCCGCCGCTTCTGGTTATCCTGATCGGGCCATCCTTGGCAGGCTTTGCCGGCAAGATGGGGGGTGGAGGGTGATATTTCGCGCAGCTGCTTTCTTGCCAGTAACGTACTGGCGCTGACCCTTGTTCTCGCCGCCTGTGGCACGACCGGCGGCGGCGGGCTTTTTGCTGCGCGCGATGGGGGCTACGGCGTCAATCCGAATGAAGACTCGGTCGACGGGCTGATCGTCGGCCACCGCCTGATGGCGGCTTCCGAATATGATCTGGCGCTCAAGGCCTATCTGCGGGCGGCCGGCGAACAGGGCTTTACCGCCGATGTTCTGTCTGCCCTTGGATCTGCCAACCTGCACCTTGGCCGGTTGAACCAATCCGAAGACCTGCTGCGCAAGGCCGTGGTCGAAGACCCGGATTTTGTGCCCGCGCTCAACAACCTGGGCGTCGTGTTGATGGAGCGTGGCAATTTCGGCGAAGCGCGTCTGTTCTTCCAGCGCGCCTTTGCTGCAGATAGTGGCCAAACGGACATGATCCGCGAAAACCTGATGCGTGCCATCGCAAAAAGCGAAGATGCCGTGTATGTTGAGCCCGAGGAAACATCACGGTTCACCCTCGTTCGGCGCGGATACAGCACCTATGAGCTGCTGTCCGAACTGTAACGCGGGCCAAGGGCCGGAGCAGTCAAAGAGGACGCATAAATGCGCCGACCGATCGTTGTGGCACTGTGCCTTTCGGGCGCGGTCGCCCTGAGTGCATGCCAGAGATCCCCCGATGCCGAAGTCCAGCGCGCGTTGAAAGACGTGAACGTCATCGACGAGTCGAACCTCTCCGATATCATGCTCACCGTGGGCGACCCCGAAGAAGCGGTGTCCTACTTCCAGCGCACCGCCGAACAGAACCCCGACCGGATCGACCTGAAGCGCGGCCTTGGCAAATCGCTGGTCCGTGCTGGGCGCCCGGCCGAGGCTGCCACCGTCTGGCGCACAGTTACCGCCCACCCACAGGTCACCAATGAGGACCGCGTGTCGCTGGCCGACGCCCTGATCCGCGCCAATGAATGGCCCGCCGCCGAGGCAGAGCTGAACAAGGTGCCCCCCACGCATGAAACCTTTGAACGCTACCGGCTGGAAGCGATGATCGCCGACAGCAAGAAAAACTGGTCCAAGGCCGACAGCTTTTACGAAATCGCCGCCGGACTGACGACCAAGCCGTCGGGTGTGCTGAACAACTGGGGCTTTTCCAAGCTGACCCGGGGCGATGCGCCGGGGGCCGAACGGCTGTTCGTGCAGGCGCTGACCTATGATCCGAACACCTTTACCACCAAGAACAATCTGGTTCTGGCCCGCGGCGCGCAGCGCAAATACGAACTGCCCGTGGTGAAGATGAGCCAGTCCGAAAAAGCCGAACTGCTCTACACCATGGCGCTGACTGCGATCAAGCAAGGCGATGTCAGCACCGGGCGGCAGTTGCTGCGCCAGGCGGTCGAAACCCATCCACAGCATTTCGAGACCGCCGCCCGCGCGCTGGCAGCGCTTGAGGCATAAGGGATGGAGCTTCCGACCCTCGCCCCGCTGACATCAGGTGCCGCCATCGCCTTTCTGCCCTTTGCCCTGTTCATCGGCGGCTGGGTGGCCTGGTCTGACATGAAGCTGATGAAAATCCCCAACAAAACCATGATCGCGTTGCTGGCGGTCTGGCTGGTGGTGGGCCTGGCGGCGGTGTTTCTGACCGGGTTTGCGTTGCAATCCTGGGCCTGGGGCTGGGTGCTGGCCGCCATCACGCTGGTGATCGGCTTTCTGGCCAATGCCCTGCGGCTTGTCGGCGGCGGCGATGCCAAATTCGCCACCGCCATGGCCCCGTTCTTTGTCGGGGCCGACTGGCGTTATGTGTTCATCCTTGCCGCCAGTTGCCTGATCGGGGCCTTCATCGTGCACCGGATCATCCGCCGCATCGGCTTTGTCCGCCGCGCCACCCCTGACTGGATCAGCTGGACCAGCAGGGACTTTCCCATGGGTCTGGCCCTTGCCGGAACACTGATTTTCCACATTTTGCTCACAATTCCGGGCGCATTCTAAGACAGGCTTCGGCCAGGGGCGGCTTGCCACGCAAACCGCCCCTTCCCTGTCCCTTGAACCCGAGTGCCTGCGCATGAACATGCCGATCACGCCGAATGTGACCGCCCCGCCAACGCCCAAAACGCTGGCCCAGACCGGGCTGTCGCTGGTGATGATGCGTGACATTCTGCTCAAGACCATCTTTCGGATGAACATCGACCTGGTGTCCGACATCAGCCGCGTCATCGCGCTGTCGCCGCCGCTGACGCAGGAACTGGTTGATATCACCCGCGCCCAGAAGCTGCTTGAGGCGACGGGCACATTGCACGCCACCTCGGGCAATGAAATGGGCTATCAGCTGACCGACAGTGGCAAGGCCCGTGCGCTGGATGCGCTGTCGCAGTCAGAATATTACGGGGCCTTGCCGGTGCCGCTGGCCACCTATGCCGAACAGATGAAACGCCAGTCGGTGCGCGATATCCGCCTGACCCGCGATCAGCTGATGGCGGCCATGGGCCACCTGATCCTGCCGCCCGATCTGCTCAGCAACCTTGGCCCGGCCATCACCTCGGGCCGCTCTGTCCTGCTGTACGGCCCGCCCGGCAACGGCAAATCCTCGATCTCCAACGGCATCCGTGCCGCCATGGGCGACAAGATCTACATTCCGCGCGCCATTGAATATTCCGGTCAGGTCATCACCGTTTATGACCCCATCGTGCATTCCGCGGCCGAGGAATCGGTCGATGACCCCAACGCGCTGCGCCGCAGTTCGGGCCGGTTCGATACCCGCTATGTCTATTGCGAACGCCCGACCGTGATCACCGGGGGCGAGCTGACGCTCGACATGCTGGATCTGAAATACAACCCCGTCGCCCGCACCTATCAGGCCCCGCTGCAGCTCAAGGCCTCGGGTGGCATCTTCATCGTCGACGACCTTGGCCGTCAGGCGGAACCACCGCAAAAGCTGGTCAACCGCTGGATCGTGCCGCTGGAAGAGGCGCGCGATATCCTGTCGCTGCAATCGGGCGAGAAATTCACCGTGCCGTTTGACACGCTGGTGATCTTTTCCACCAACTTCCACCCGAACGAGATTTTCGACGGCGCCGCCCTGCGCCGGATCTTCTTCAAGATCAAGATAGATGGCCCCAGTCAGGAAATGTTCCTCAAGATCTTTGCCATGGTGGCGCGCAAGAAAAAGATGCCGCTGGATGAAGCGACGCTGCTGCACATGCTGAAAACCAAGTACCCGACAATCCAGAACAATTTCGCCAATTATCAGCCGACTTTCCTGATCGACCAGATGATTGCGATTTGTGACTTCGAAGGTATCCCCTACCAGATGCGCCCCGATCTGATTGACCGCGCCTGGGGCAACATGTTCGTGCGCGACGAGACGATCGCAAAGTAACAATTTTTCTGTGAAAGATCCCTTGCCCCAGAATTTTCGCAGAAAATTCGTCCCCATCGTGTTTTTGCTAAGAAACGCGGGCGCGGCTTAGAACCGCCGCACCCCCTGATCGGTCACGATCATGTCCAGCCGCTGATCCGTTGCATCAATCGGCACCGCTGCCACCTCCTGCGCCGCAAAGGCAAAGCCCACCGCCAGCACCGGGCCGCGCGCCCGCAGCCCCTCCAGCGTGCGGTCGTAAAATCCACCGCCATAGCCCAGCCGGTAGCCGCGCGCGTCAAAAGCCAGCAGCGGCACGATCAGCACCGCAGGCTCCAGCCAGCCGCCCTCCGCCGGGATCAGCGCGCCAAAGTCGCCCGCCAACATGGCACTGCCCGGCGACCATTCGCGGAACCGCAGCGGCTGTGCCGGGCCGATAATGACCGGCACCCCCACCGGCCCCTGATGGGCCGCCATCGCGGGCAGCGGGTCAATCTCGGTCCGCATCGGCATATAGCCCGACAGCACAGCGCCGCGATACGCAGCCAGCACATCGGCCAGCAGCTCCGCCGCCTGCCCTTGGCCTGCGGCAAAAGCCGCCTTGCGCGCGGCAAAGGCCGCCTGCCGCGCCGCCGCTTTAACGCTGGCCTGATCGGTCACAGCAACACCAATGTCGCCAGCCCCAGAAAGGCGAAAAAGCCCATTACATCGGTCAATGTCGTGACAAAGGTTCCCGAGGCAAGCGCCGGGTCCAGCCCCATCCGGTTCAGCGTCAACGGCACCAGTACGCCCCCCAGCGCCGCCACCACCTGATTTGCCATCATCGCACAGGCCAGCACCAACCCCAGCCCCACATCGCCAAACAGCAACGTGCCGGCCAGACCCAGCACCAGCGCCAGCCCGATCCCGTTCAGCAACCCGGCACCAAGCTCGCGCATCACCACCCGGCGGGCGTTGGCTTGGGTCAGATCGCGGGTCGCCAGCGCGCGCACCGCCACCGCCAGCGACTGCGTGCCCGCAATGCCGCCGGTCGATGCCACGATCGGCATCAAAGCAGCCAGCACCACAATCGCCTCGATCGTCGCCTCGAAGCGCGAAATCACCAGCGCCGACAATGAGGCTGTTACAAGGTTCACCATCAGCCAGGGCAAACGCCGCCGCGCGGTTTCCAAAGCCCCGTCCGACACGCTGGATTCGTCATTCACGCCCGCCAGACGCAGCATGTCTTCCTGGTGCTCCTCATCCAGCACGTTCATCGCGTCATCAATCGTGATCACACCCACCAGCCGCCCATGCGCATCCACCACCGGGCAGGAAATCAGGTGGTACTGGTTGAACAGATAGGCCACATCCGCCTCGGCATCGGACGCCTTGATCGTGCGGAAACTCTCTTCGACAATATCCTTCAGTCCCACCTCGCGCCGCGCCGACAGCAACCGCCCCAGTGTGACATAAGATACCGGCTTCATCCGCGGATCGACCAGAATGATGTGGTAAAACTGGTCCGGCAGCCAGTCGACCGACCGCATATGGTCAATCATCTCGCCCACCGTCCAGTGTTCCGGCGCGGTCACCACCTCGCGCTGCATCAGACGGCCCGCGGAATATTCCGGGTAGGCCAGCGCCTGTTCCACCGCCAGCCTGTCGGCCTTGTCCAGCGTAGAAAGAATGGCCTCTTGCGCGGGCTCTTCCAGATCCTCAAGGATATCGACCATATCGTCGGTATCCAGATCGCGCATCGCCTCGGCCACCACCGAAGCCGGCAACGATTCGATCACCTCTTCGCGGATCGAATCCGAAATTTCCGACAGAATGTCGCCGTCAATCTCCCCCGACCACATCGCCAGCAGTCTCCGGCGCTGCTCACCGCTGATCTGTTCCAGCAAATCGGCCACATCGGCAGGGTGCATCCGGGCCAGCAGGCGCGACAGCGCTGCCGTATTGCCTGCCTCTACCGCGTCCAGAATCGCGGCCACGCGGCGCGTGTCCAGCCCATCCTCGTCATCCTTGCGCGCGTCATCTGCCATAACCACCCCACTCGATTACCCCAACACTAGCGAAAGCTGTTTCCGGCAAACAGGGGGCACCTCGCAAATTTACCCAAAGGCAGAAAGACGATAGGCTGCAGCCATCACAAGGGGATATCAATGACCGATCTGTTGCTGGGCCAGGTGCTGCATTTTACCGCCGATCCGTTTGACCAGGGCCTTTCCGCCGCCCGCGTCGATCAGGCGCTGGTGATCGAGCATGGCAAAATCACCGCCACGGGCCCCGCCGACGCCCTGCGCCGCCAGCATCCGCAGGCCCGGGTGACCGATTACGGCAACAGCCTGATCAGCGCCGGCTTTGTCGATGCCCATGTGCATTACCCGCAAACTGCCATCATCGCCTCCTGGGGCAAGCGGCTGATCGACTGGCTCAACAGCTATACCTTCCCGGAAGAAATGCGCTTTTCGAACCTTTCTTACGCGCAGGAGGTGGCGAACCGCTACTTCGACCTGACAGTTTCGAACGGAACCACCTCGGTCTGTTCCTATTGCACCATCCACCCCGAAAGCGTTGATGCCTTCTTCACGGCAGCCCAAACCCGCAATCAGCGGGTCTGGGCCGGCAAGACCTGCATGGACCGCAACGCGCCCGAAGGTCTGCGCGATACCCCGCAATCAGCCTATGACGACAGCAAAGCGTTGCTCAACACATGGCACGGGCTGGGGCGCGCGTCCTACGTCATCACTCCGCGCTTTTCCCCCACCTCGACGCCCGAACAACTCCACGCCCTCGGCACCCTGTGGAAGGAACACCCGGATTGCCTGATGCAGACCCACCTGTCGGAACAGACCGACGAAATCGCCTGGGTGCAGGATCTGTTCCCCCAGTCGCGCGATTATCTTGATACCTACGAAGCGCAGGGCCTGCTGCGCGAAGGCGCGATCTACGGCCACGCCATCCACCTGACAGACCGCGAGAAATCCCGGCTCAAGGAGGCCGGGGCCAGCCTGATCCATTGCCCGACCTCGAACACCTTCATCGGCTCCGGCCTGTTCGACATGGGCGGACTGAAGGCCGCAGGCCAGCGCATCGGCCTTGCCACCGATACCGGCGGCGGATCATCCTTCTCCATGCTGCGCACCATGGCCGCGGCGTATGAGGTGGGCCAGCTCGCCGGTCGCGCCCTGCACCCGGCGGAACTGTGGTGGCTGGCCACGCAAGGCTCTGCCCGCGCGCTGCATGCAGATCACCTCATCGGCAACATCGCCCCGGGGATGGAGGCCGATCTGGTGGTGGTAGACCTCGCCTCGACCCCGGCCATTGAACAAGCCACCCGCCGCGCGGATGATCTCTGGCAGGCGCTGTTCCCCACCATCATGATGGGCGACGACCGCGCCATCCGCGCCACATGGGTAGCAGGGGTCTGTGTTCACGGGGCCTGATACCGGGCGGGCCCCGGAAAACCCGGGGCCCGCAACCGCTCAGTCGAAGCCGAATTCCCAGCCATCGGGCAGGAAGTCATAGGCCACGCCGATCTCGCTCACCTTGCGTTCCTCTTCCCAGATCGAGTCAGGGGTGATCCGCAGGGGGGCCTTGGTGGTGACGATCAGCGTCTCGCCTTCCTTGTCCCGCTCGGTGGCAAAGCCTTTGGCCTGCAAGGCTTTTTCGCAGACCTTCCAGTTCGCCTCATCGCTTTCGGCCAGCAGATAGAACTCCACCACCGACATCTGCGGCAGGGTCGAGCCGCCCTTTTTCATCTCGGCGAAACTGTCGAAGGTCTCGCGCTTCTGCGCCTCAAAATCATGTGACATGTCAGTCCCTCAGCTTGCGCGCCAAAGCGTTCTGCCGCCCGACGATTGCTGCCACGTCTACCGTAACCACCTGCCCGCCCGCAACCACCCTGCGCCCTTCGACAAACAGATCGCGCACCCGCCCCGGCCCGCACAGCACCAGCGCCGCCACCGGGTCCCAAGACCCCGCCGCCCCGATCCCGCTCACATCCCAGAGTACCACATCCGCCCGCTTGCCGGGCTGCAAAGAGCCGCAATCGGGTCGCCCCAGCACCTGCGCCCCGCCCAGCGTGGCAATTTCCAGCACCTCACGTGCGCTCATCGCATCGGCCCCGCCTGCGACACGTTGCAACAGAAGCGCCTGCCGCACCTCGCCCATCAGGTTGCCCGCATCATTGCTGGCCGACCCGTCCACGCCAAGCCCCACCGGCACCCCGGCATCGCGCATCACCCGCACCGGCGCAATCCCCGATCCCAAACGGCAGTTCGAGCAGGGGCAATGCGCCACACCCGTGCGGGTGCGCGCAAACAGATCAATTTCTCCCGCATCCAGCTTTACGCAATGCGCATGCCAGACATCAGGGCCCGTCCAGCCCAGATCTTCGGCATATTGCCCGGGCCGCATGCCGAATTTTGCCAGCGAATAGGCGATATCCTCGTCATTCTCAGCCAGATGGGTGTGCAGCATCACCCCCTTGTCGCGCGCGAGCAACGCCGCCTCGCGCATCAGGTCGCGGGAAACCGAAAACGGCGAGCACGGTGCCAGCCCCACCCGGCACATGCTGCCCTCGGCGGGGTCGTGAAACGCATCCACCACCCGGATCATATCCTCCAGAATGGCCCCCTCCCGCTCCACCAGCGCATCGGGCGGCAGGCCGCCATCCGACTCGCCAATGCTCATCGCGCCGCGTGTGGGGTGGAATCGCAGGCCAACCGTGGCGGCGGCCTCGATCGTATCTTCCAGCCGCGCGCCATTAGGGTACAGATACAGATGGTCAGACGACAGGCTGCACCCGGTCAGCGCAAGCTCGGCCAAGCCGACCTGCGCCGATACGAACATCTCCTCCGGCCCGAACCGTGCCCAGATCGGGTAGAGCGTCTGCAGCCAGCCGAACAGCAGCGCATCCTGCCCGCCGGGCACCGCCCGGGTCAGGGTCTGGTACAGATGGTGATGGGTGTTCACCAACCCCGGCGTCACCACACAGCCGCGCGCCTCCACCACCTCGGCCCCCGGCACGTCCAGCCCCACTCCCACAGCAGCAATCACGCCCCCGCGCAGCAGCACATCCGCCCCCGCCAACTCGCGGCGGGTGGCATCCATTGTCACCACGACATCCGCATTCCTGATCAGAATTTCACGCAAAACAGGTTCCTCCGCCCCTTCGGTGGAACCTATGGCGGGCCGACAGAAGGGGAAAGGACTCGGTCACCGCCCGTAAATCCTAACAAACCCGGGCCGCACATCGCAAGCCGGTTTCATCTGTTCTTAAATATCCTCAGGGGGTGAGGCCGCAGGCCGAGGGGGCTGAAAGCCCCCTTTCACCCGTTCAGCAACGCCAGCGCTTCGGCATGTATCGCCGCATTGGCCGCCGCCAGCACCTGCCCGCCATCGTGGCACGCCCCGCCCTGCCAGTCGGTCACCACGCCCCCCGCCGCCTCAATCACCGCAATCGGGGCCTGCACGTCATAGGCCTGCAACCCGGCCTCGATCACCAGATCGACCTGGCCTGCCGCCAGAAGCGCATAGCCATAACAATCCATGCCATAGCGCACCAGCCGCACCCGGTCGGCCACGCGGCGGAAGGCCAGATGTTCTGCCGCCGTGCCCACTTCGGGAAAGGTCGACAGCATGATCGCCTGATCCAGCGGCCTTGCCGCCCGGCATTCCAGAGCAGACGCCCCCGACGGCCCGACCGTCCGCGCCAGACCAAAGCCACCCTCGAACCGCTCGCGGATAAACGGCTGGTCGATCAGCCCATAAAGCGGCCCGCTGGCATCCGCGACCGAGATCAGCACCCCCCAGGTCGGCGTGCCCGACAGATAGCCGCGGGTGCCGTCAATCGGGTCCAGCACCCAGGTCAGCCCCGAGGTGCCGGCAGCGGCCCCGTATTCCTCACCCAATACCGCGTCGTCGGGCCGGCGCTGCGCCAGAATGGCACGCATCCGCTGTTCCGCCAGCCGGTCAGCCACCGTCACCGGATCAAACCGCGCGGTTTCCTTGCTGTCGGCCAGCAAGCCGGGCTTGCGGAAATGCAAAAGCGTCGCCTCCCGCGCGGCATCTGCCAGCGCGTGCGCGGTCGCGATCAGTTCGGCGCGAATGTCAGACGTCAGATCGGCCATGCTTTTCCCCTGTCGCGGGGGCATGAACGCCCCCGGCACGGGCATGCGCTAGCGCTGCCAGGTGCCGGGGTCAAGATCAAGGTGGCCCGCAGAGGCTATGTCGGTATCGGGGGTGCGGGCCACAACCGGGCCCGGATTTCAGGCGGCCTCGCTCAGAACGCGGGCCAGATCGAACAGGCGGCGGCGCTGCGCCTCGGGAATCGCGTAGTAGGACCGCACCAGATCCAGCGCTTCCTTGTCGGCGAGGAAATCACTGGGGGCCGCCGATAGAGGGGCCGCATTTTCAGCCGACAGTCCCTCAAAGAAGAACGAGATCTGCACACCCAGCGTCTCCGCAATATCCCAAAGACGGGACGCGCTGACGCGGTTCATGCCGGTTTCATACTTCTGGATCTGCTGGAATTTGATCCCGACCTTGTCCGCAAGTTGCTGCTGGGTCATCCCCACCATCCAACGGCGATGGCGGATCCGCTTCCCAACATGTGCGTCGACTGGGTGTTTCATCTAAATCTCCGACCTTGTAAGTCCCCTACCTTAACACAAGCAATTCTGGTGCCAAAGCAAGGAAATTTCCGATTCTGGGCTGATTGTTACACAGTCCAACAATTCTGACATCGATTATGCCGGATCAATTACACAACTGACCAACATCCGTCCAGCGTTACCTGTGGAAGAATCACCCAAGGCCCTACTCGCGCGCAGGGTGTTTTCCATGCCGCTTTGCATTTCGCAGTCTGACAGAACTCCGGCACCCCCCGATCAGCCTACACGAATCCGGCAGGGGACCAGGTGTTCCGGCACCATCCCCTCTGGCACAGCCCGCCGCCCCGTCCTACGATTGCAACCAAACCACAGGATTTCCCGATGCGCGCCTGGCAGATCGACAGCCTTTCCACCCCCGCCCGCCTGATCACACAGGCAACCCCGGCCCCGGGCCCCGGTCAGGCCCTGCTTCGCATTCACGCCTGTGCGCTGAATTTCGCCGATCTGCTGATGGCGGAAGGCAAGTATCAGTCAAAGCCGCCGCTGCCCTTCACCCCCGGCCTCGAACTGGCGGGCGAGGTGGTGGCGCTGGGGCCGGACACCACCGGCGCGACCAGCAGCATCATTGCCCCCGGCACGCGTGTCGCCTGCTATGCCGGGCATGGCGGGCTGGCCGACTATGGCTGCTTCCCCATCGACAGGCTGATCCCGATCCCCGATTCCATGCCTTACGCCCACGCATCGGCCTTCCTGATCGCCTACGGCACCTCGCATCTGGCGCTGTGGCACAAGGCCCGCCTGCAAGAGGGCGAGACGCTGCTGGTCACCGGTGCCGCAGGCGGCGTCGGCCTGACGGCGGTAGAGGTCGGCAAGCGCATGGGTGCCCGCGTCATCGCCACCGCACGCGGGGCCGACAAGCTGGCCGTGGCCCGTGCCGCCGGGGCCGATCACCTGATCGACAGCGACGCGCCCGATCTGAAAGACCAGCTCAAGGCCCTTGGCGGCGTTGATGTGACCTATGATGCCGTCGGCGGCGCGGGCTTTGACGCCGCCCTGCGCGCCACCCGCCCGGACGGCCGTATCCTGTGCATCGGCTTTGCCGGGGGCGAGGTACCCAAACCCGCCGCCAACATCCTGCTGGTCAAGAACATCGCGGTCATCGGGTTCTGGTGGGGTGCCTACTTCGACTTCGCCCCGCATCTGGTGACACAAAGCCTGTCCACCCTGATGGGCTGGTACGCCACCGGCGGCTTGCGCCCCCACATCTCGCACCATCTGCCGCTGGAGGCTTTGCCAGAGGGGCTGGCGCTGTTGCAGGATCGCAAGGCGACAGGCAAGGTGGTGATGCAGATCGGGTGAGGTAGATGAGCGTAATATGAGCCCACATTGATCGATGGTGCACAACAGACGAATGTCAGCTTTTTATGGTATAAAAAGTACTCAAAAGCCACTTGCGAATGATCGGAGATCACAGCCGTTTGTGATCACTAGTACAGGAGGATAAAACCAACTCATGCGGTCATCATTCCTCGCAGAAACTCTATGGAGTTCTTCACTGCAGCAGGCTGACCTTCCGCGAGTAAGAGATTTTCTGGAGAACAATGGCTTTCAAAGCATTGACGTGGCTTTAACACCACCGCAGAAAGTTCACGCCACTCGAGTTCGGTGGTCTACCTATTACGATGCGACAGGTCATTGCATCTCACAGAATTACAGTACGCCAATTCCAGTTGGTTCGATGTTTCTAAAGTTGACTTTCAATTATGACAGCGTCGATGCGCGCGACGCTGGGCGTATTCAAAACGTCCTTGTGGCAAACGCATTACGCATGATGTTTGGGGTGCCTATTGCCCGCGAGCTTGTTCTCGTGAGGCACGCCGAACTCGATTGTCATGGAAAGTCCATTATCTTTGATATCTCAGACGTTGGCTTTGCTTCAGCATTCGATGTCCAAAACCTCAACACATACGATAGTCCACCTATAGAAGAAGCGAAGCTACGCCCCATGCCGCTTGAAGCGTCAACGCTGCTGGACAGTGCTTTCGCCCAACGCTATCCTTATGAGCGCTTCATCCTGATGTGGCTTGCATTCGAGGCGGTAATCCACACCCATTCAGGTGGTGGAAGTAATGGAAAAAAACGCCACCGTTACTTTTATAAAGAACTCGGTTCGCAGGTCGCAAGTGAAGAGGTGAAAAGAATTTTTAAAATCAGGAATGATACCTTTAAGGAAGGACGACTTAATGATGTCAATTTTGATCAGATGTGCTGGTCACTATACGCTGCTTTGCAGTTAGCCATGATGGAAGACTGCCCGCAAAGGACCGCTTATCTAGCGGGATACGAGGACTATATCAAAACACAGGCGAATGTGGTGGCCAACCACTTTTAAATCGATCAATCGGTAGATAGTTTTTCAAACCGTACGCCCACATGTTTGCATCTTAAGTATTCAATGTCCGCAAGGCTAGCCCCCTCACCCCGCCGCCTTTACCACCCCCCGCGCCTGATAGGCGCGCTGGATCATCGCGGCCATTTCCAGCACTGCCGGGCTGTGCACCGGGTCGGCGACATACAGGTTCACCTTCATCCGTTTCAGGTCGGGCAAGGCTCCGCCATGGCTGATCCGCTCCACATAGGGCGGCTCTGATCCGGCCAGCACGGTATGCACGGCAAGGTCGGCGCTCACACTCGCCTCAATCGTGCGGGTGCTGTCGCTTTCCACCGCCATCTGCCAGGGCACCCCCGCCCGATCCAAAGCCGCCTGCACACCCTGCCGGAAGATGCAGTTGTGTTCATAGGCCAGCTTCAGCGGCCGCCCCTTCCACGCCACACCGCCCGGCGCGCCGACCCAGACCAGCGGCAGCTCGGCCAGCGTCACCCCACCCGGATCAACCGTGTCTTCGGTGGTCAGGATGATGTCGCACTCACCACGCCCGAACTGCGCCTTCAGCACCCGGGTAAAGGACGAAATAAGCGACACCTTCATCCGCGGAAAGGTCCGTGCGAAATGCTGCAACACCTGCGGGATCACCGGATAGACAATGTCGTGCGGTACCCCCAGCACCACCTCACCCTCATGCGGGTCGCGAGTCAGCCGCCCCATCACCTCGTCGTTCAAGGCCAGCATCCGCCGCGCATAGCCCAACAGCTGCTCCCCCGCCGCCGTCAGCGCCACCTGCCGGCCGGAACGGTCCAGCACCTCGACCCCCAGCATCTCTTCCAGCCGCTTGATCTGCATCGACACCGCCGATTGCGTCAGGTTCAGAAAGCCCGAGGCCCGCGTCACCCCGCCCGCATCCGCCACCGCCACGAAAGACCGCAACGCGGTCAGGTCCAGATTGCGCGCCATATCACAAATCCTGATGTGAGGCTTCAAAACCATTCACTTTCCTAATGTCTGTGATTCGGCTATCTGAGGCAAGTGATTTGAGAACGCCGCGCGCTTCGTCACCACTGATGATGACCCTGAAAGGAAAGACCATGTTTGCCTCGCTCCACACCGCAACGCTCGCCACCCGGCGCGTGCAGTCGGCTGGCAGCGCCCCGCGCCTTTGGACGCTCGTGCGCGCAGGCCTTGCCGCGCACCGCCAGCGCCAGTTCCTCGCCCGGCTCGATGACCGCACCCTCGCCGATATCGGCCTCACCCGCGATCAAGCCGTATCCGAGGCGCAGCGCCCGATGTGGGACATTCCGGCCAACTGGAACAACCGCATTCTGGCCTGATACCGGCACCTGCCGGCCCGTATTGCAGAAATGTCAGGTTTTAGGCATCGCTGCGGGGCGGAAATCCTTGAAATCAGCCGCCACCTTCCCGATATTGAACCCATAAATCCTGCGCGGACAAACCGCGCGGGGCACGGGGTCAATATTCGGAGGCTTTCACATGGCTGACTATACAACGATCCGTACAGCCGGCGCAGGTGTACGCACCGCCCAGCTGGACGAGGGCCTTCGCGCCCACATGAACAAGGTTTACGGGCTGATGTCCGTCGGCATGGCGCTGACGGGTGGCGTCGCCTGGGCTGTCGGCACCAATGACGCGATGCTCGGGGCCATCTTCGGCACGCCGCTGAAATGGGTCGTGATGTTCGCGCCGCTGATCATGGTCTTTGCCTTCAGCGCGATGATCAACAAGCTGTCGGCCGCTGCGGCACAGCTGTTTTTCTACACCTTCGCGGCGCTGATGGGCCTGTCGATCAGCTTCATCTTCGCGGTCTATACCGGCGTGTCGATCGCACAGACCTTCTTTGCCACCGCGATCGCCTTCGCCAGCCTGTCGCTTTACGGCTACACGACGAAACGCGATCTGTCGGGCATGGGCACCTTCCTGATGATGGGCCTGATCGGCCTGATCGTGGCGTCGGTCGTCAACATCTTCATGGGCTCGTCCGCGCTGCAATTCGCCATCTCGGTGATCGGTATCCTGATCTTTGCCGGCCTCACCGCCTATGACACGCAAAGCATCAAGAACGAATATGTGCAGCACGCTGCATCGATGGATGAAGAATGGCTCGGCAAATCCGCCATCATGGGTGCGCTGCGGCTGTATCTCGACTTCATCAACATGTTCATGTTCCTGCTGTCGTTCATGGGCAACCGCGAATAACACCCCGGGTTCAGAACTACGACAGGGCCGCCTTTGGGCGGCCCTTTTCTTTTGGCATCGCTCCGGCCATCCTGCGCGGCAAAGGAGAACCGCCATGCCCCACTTCCCGCTCGCCGACGCCCTGACCGACGAGTCAGACGGCACCGGCTCTCCCACTGGCCCCTACCGCGCGCATCTGCTGTCCGACACCGGCGGCCTGACCCAGTTCGGTGCCTTTATCGAGCTCCTGCCGCCCGGCTCCGCCTCCTCAATCAAGCACTGGCACGCCAATGAGGATGAGATGATCCACATGCTGACCGGCGAGGTGACGCTGCAGGAGGGCGACACCTCCACAATCCTGCGCCCCGGCGACACCGCCACCTTCAAGGCAGGCATGGCCCTGGGCCATTGCCTGCACAACCATAGCGATGCCGAGGCCCGCTATCTGGTGATCGGCACCCGTGGCGCGTCAGACGTGATCACCTACCCCGACCATGACCGCGTGCTGCACTTTACCCGCAGCCCGCTCCAGCGCCGCTATACCGACCTGCAGGGCCAACCCGCAGACTCGCCCTACCGCAAACCGGACTGATCGCCAAAGCCGCGCACGAACCGCCGCACATCGCGCGCGCCGGTCAGCCGCACCAGCCGCTTGCCCGCCGGGGCGCTGTCCCACAGCCGCTGAATGCCCGCGCGCGAGCTATGCCGCGTGCGCCAGATAAACCGCCAGAACGGCAAGGTTTCGCGGTGAAAGCCCTCGGGGCACCCCTCTGGCAGATCGGGCCGGTTGCGGCCCTGAAACCGCACGGTGCGCCAGACCACGCGCCAAAACCGCAGCGGCAGCGGCACATCGAGCCAGATCAGCATCTCGGCCCGCGCCAGCCGGTTGCGCCAGGTCGCCGAATGCCCGCCCTCGAAGATCCAGACCTCACCGGCCTCCACCGCGTGGCACAGACGGGTCTTGTCGTCGCGCGCACGTTCCCGCCAGCCCGGCATCCAGTGGATATGGTCGATATGCACCACCGGCAGCCCGGTCCTGGCCCCCAGCGCCCGCGCGAGGGTTGATTTGCCCGATCCCGGCTGTCCGACGATCATGATACGTTTCATGGCAAAATCCGCCGAAGGACCACCCCCGCCATCCGCCCCCTATACCCAAAACGCAAAAGGCCGCCCGAAGGCGGCCCCCAGGCACAGGACAGCAAGATCTTACTTGATCTTGCCTTCCTTGTACTCAACATGCTCCCGCTTTACAGGGTCATATTTGCGGACCGTCATCTTTTCGGTCATGGTCCGGGCATTCTTCTTGGTGACATAGAAGTGCCCGGTGCCAGCCGTCGAGTTCAGACGGATCTTGATCGTCGCCGGTTTGGCCATAGTCGTCTCTCCTGCATCGGGGAAACACCGTTGCCCCGCGAAATCCTTGAAGCCCGCCTTTTACCCGTGCGCACCGCAGAGTCAACAGCCAAACGTGGTGCCCCCCGATCTTCTTGGGATATGGTAGAGCGCGCAAAGCGCGCGCAGACTTTTTTCTCGCCTCTGCGGCAGGCCGCAACCGGCTCGGGCGATGCGCGCCGCGCGGGGATATTTAAGAACAGATGACTGGCATTCATCTGTTCTTAAATATCCTGGGGGTGAGGCGAAGCCGAGGGGGCAAAGCCCCCTTGCAACGCTGGCAAAGAATGCGCGGATGGCCTGTAAGCCGGATTCTGTCCAAGGCCCCTGTCTTGCGATGGGCGCCTCTGGATGACCATTCCTCTGCCACATCTGTTACCAGATGCAGTCAAGCTGCCAACCCGGGCCTCTGGGCTGAAGCGTCCCTGTGGAGGTCTCTGCTGTCGCCGCAGGCTTGCACCATTGGCAGTCGCAGACCTTTCCACACAAGGCCCCTATTCGGCATTGCTCCGGGTGGGGCTTGCCGTGCCGGTCCTGTTGCCAGTCCCGCGGTGGGCTTTTACCCCACCGTTTCACCTGTTCCCTGTCAAGCGAGAGGCGAACCTCTCAAACAACAGGGAAGTCTGTTCTCTGTGGCGCTTTCCCTGGGGTTACCCCCGCCGGGGGTTACCCGGCACCCTTGCTTCATGGAGTCCGGACTTTCCTCGGGTGTTGCCACCCGCGGTCATCCAGCCATCCGCGCGAGTTGGGGATTACGCCTGCGCGGGCGGGGCGTCAACGCCAAAGCGTGTGGCAAGGTCAGCCGCCATGGCGGCATCCGCCGCCGTGACCGGGCCGGTGGCAAAGGGCCGGAAGCGCCAGCGAAAGGCCCGCAGCACGATGTCTTCGGCCAAAGCCGGGTAGCCAAAGCGGCAGGCATGCGAGACGAAGTCGCGCGCCGCAGCGTCCCCGGTCAGCCCCGGCCAGACCGACAGACCCTGCCGCGCCAGCCGGTGCCAGTCAAAGCGCGGGCCGGGGTCGGATTTGCGGTGCGGCGCCATGTCGGAATGGCCGATCACCCGCTGCGGCGGGATTGACCAGCGCGCCATGATATCGACCAGCAGACCCTCCAGCGCCGCCATCTGCGGCGCGGGGAAAGGATGATTGCCGCGATTGTCCAGTTCGATCCCGATGGAGTGGCTGTTCACGTCCGTGACACCCGCCCATTCGCCGGCCCCGGCATGCCAGGCGCGCTGCGCCTCATCCACCAGCGCCTCTGTCCCGCCATGGCGTGAGATCAGCCAATGGGCCGAGACCTCTGCCCCGGGGTCACACAGCCGCGCGCGCGCGGCGCTGCAGCTCTCCATCGCGGTGTAGTGGATCACGATCAGCGACGGGCGCACCCCGCCGCGCCGGTCGCCGAAGTTCGGTGACGGCTGCTGCTCGCCGCTGCGCGACGACAGCCTGCTCACCGCAGCCGGTACGGGCTCGGGTCCCAGGTGCAGGCGTAGCCGTCGCCGTCGGGGTCAAGGCCCAGACGGTCGCGCTCCGGCCCGCCGCGTTCCAGAAACGCCTGCTGCGCCAGATCGGGCGAGGCGTAGGCCGCGCATTTCGCCGCCGCATTGCCCGCGCCAAAGCTCGACCGCTTGTACAGTTGCGTGCCGCGCGGATGGCTGGTGGCCAGTGCGTAATCCACAATGTTCGGCCCCTGTTCACCGCTCCGCACCGGCAAGGCACCGGGCTGAATCACCTGATACTGGGCGCGGTTGCGGTCGATCCGGGCGCGGTCGCTTTCAATCGTCTCGCGGCTGGCAACCGCGTCAAAGTCGTTCTCGTCCGAGATCGCAGCCCCCCCGCCAAGGGTGGCAATCCGCGCCGCCTCGCCGGTTTCTTCGCGGATGCCCGCAGGCGCATTGCCGCGCGGCCGCGCAGCCGAGGTGTCAAACGAATTCGCCCCGATCACCGATCCGGTCACCGGCCCACCGGCAGGCGCAATCCCGCCATCGGCCCTGTCAATCGCGGCACCGATCTGGTCGGGCGAAAACCCCGGCGTCACAATCGGGGCGCGCCCGGACGCGGCATCGCGGTCGCGCACATACGCGTTATAGTCCTGAAACCCGACCCCGGCCCCGCTGTCCGGCACCGCCGGCGCGCAGGCCGCAAGGGTCAATGGCAAAAGCAATAGCAGCGACACACGCATGATCAGTCAGACCCAGATTGAAGTTCAAACGCAGCGATTACCACCATTTTGCCGGCTTGGCCACAAAGCCCGCCGCACGCTCCAGCACATAGGCGTGATTGAGCAGCTCGCCCTCCTGCCACGGCTGACCAATCAGCTGCAGCCCCAGCGGCAGCCCTTTGGCGTCCAGCCCCACTGGCACCGCCACCCCCGGCAGACCGGCCAGGTTCAGCGTCACGGTGAACACGTCGTTCAGATACATCTCCACCGGGTCCGCCCCGCCCTGTTCCCCCAGCCCAAAGGCCGAGGATGGCGTGGCCGGGGCCAGAATCGCATCGATTCCGGCCGCGAACGCCAGCTCGAAATCGCGTTTGATCAGGGCGCGCACCTTGCGGGCCCGGTTGTAATAGGCGTCGTAGAACCCGGCCGACAGCACATAGGTGCCCGCCATGATCCGGCGCTGCACTTCCGGGCCAAAGCCTTCGGCACGGGTTTTCTCATACATTTCGGTGATGCCATCGCCCTGCGCCAGCTTTGCGCGGTGGCCATAGCGCACCCCGTCATAGCGGGCGAGGTTGGATGACGCTTCCGCAGGTGCAATCACGTAATAGGTCGGCAGCGCATATTTCGCATGCGGCAGCGAGATATCCACAATCTCGGCCCCGGCATCACGCATCATATCCATGCCGCGATCCCACAGCGCTGCAATCTCGCCCGGCATCCCGTCCAGCCGGTATTCGCGCGGAATGCCGATCTTCTTGCCACGGATATCGCCGGTCAGCGCGCCTTCGAAATCCGGCACCGCCAGCTCGGCGCTGGTGGAATCCTTGGCATCATGCCCGGCCATCGCGCCCAGCATGATCGCCGCA
Source organism: Pseudotabrizicola sp. (assembly GCF_030656345.1). Classification (GTDB taxonomy): domain Bacteria; phylum Pseudomonadota; class Alphaproteobacteria; order Rhodobacterales; family Rhodobacteraceae; genus Pseudotabrizicola. The sequence continues at coordinate 289,900 of NZ_JAUSNR010000026.1, forward strand.
TCGCGCACCGTCCGGGTCAATGGCCCGGCCTGATCCAGACTGGACGCAAAGGCCACCACGCCCCACCGGCTGACCCGGCCATAGGTCGGCTTGATCCCGGTAATCCCGCAGAACGCCGCGGGCTGGCGGATCGACCCGCCGGTATCGGTGCCCAGGGCGGCCAGACACAGATCGGCCGCCACCGCCGCCGCAGATCCGCCCGACGATCCGCCCGGCGTCAGCTTGCGGTCATCGACCTTCCACGGGTTCACCGCAGGGCCATAGCACGACGATTCGTTCGACGATCCCATGGCAAATTCGTCCATGTTCAGCTTGCCAAGGCAGACCGCGCCTGCATCCCACAGCTTGGTGGTTACCGTCGATTCGTACTCGGGCCGGAACCCGCGCAGAATGTTCGACCCGGCCTGTGTGGGCACGCCCTTGACCGCAAACAGATCCTTCACGCCGACCGGAATCCCGCACATGGCAGGCGCATCGCCACCCGCCAGCCGCGCATCTGCCGCCCGAGCCTGCTCCAGCGCCAACTCCGGCGTTTTGTGCACGAACGCGTTCAGCGCATCGCCCGCATCCATCGCCGTAAGACAGGCCATGGTCAGATCGACCGCCGTCACCTCACCCTTGCGCAGCGCATCGCGCGCCGCTGCAATCGTCCAGCCATTTGCAGCCGTCATATCCGCGCTCATTCCACCACCTTCGGCACTGCAAAGAACCCCTCACGCGCATCGGGCGCGTTGCGCAGAACCGCCGCCTGCTGGTTGCCGTCGCTGATCACATCGGCCCGGCGTTTCAGCCGCATCGGCGTGACACTCGTCATCGGCTCCATACCGTCCACATCCACATCCTTCAGCTGCTCCATGAACCCAAGGATCGACGACAGCTTTTCCGCCAGATCGGGCAGATCGCCCTCTTCCACCCGGATGCGGGACAGTTTCGCCACCTTGCGGGCAGTGTCGATGTCGATGGACATGGTTGGCCCCTTTCTTGCAATGTCCCGCCTCGTTTAGCCCCCCGCCTTGCAGCCTGCAAGCCCGGCAAACCACGTCTGGCCTTGCCAAAGGCCACCCGCGTGCTCAATTTCAGGATCACTCACATCAAGGAAGACACCCATGCAGATCATCTGGCTTGGCCATTCCGGTTTCCGGATCGAGATTGAAAACGCGGTCCTGCTGATCGACCCATGGCTTGACGGCAACCCGATGTTTCCCGCCGACCGCCGCGCCGACGCACTGGCGGGCGTGACCCATATTTTTCTGACCCATGGCCATGGCGACCATGCGTCCGGTGCGGTGGCCATCGCACAGGAAACCGGGGCCCCGATTGCCGCAATTCACGAGCTGGCCGAATACCTCAAGCGTGAAGGCGCGCCAGAGGTGACCGGCTTTGGCAAGGGCGGGACAATTGATGCAGGCGGTGCCAAGGTGACGATGGTCAACGCAACGCATTCCTCCAGCGTCGACTTTGCGGGCGGCAATCCCATTCCCGCCGGGTCGGAGGCCGGGTTTATGATCGCCGGTGAAGGTCAGGTGATCTATGTTTCGGGCGATACCGACATCATGGCCGATATGGACTGGATGGCCGATTACCACAAACCCACCATCGGCATCCTGTCCTGCGGCGGGCATTACACAATGGACATGGCCCGCGCCGCCTATGCCGCGCGGCGGTATTTCAACTTCAACACCGTGATCCCCTGCCATTACAAAACTTTCGGCCTGCTGGCGCAGGACGCGTCCGAGCTGAAGGCCGGCCTGCCCGCCGGCACCACCCTGATCGAGCCGCAGGTGATGCACCCGATCCGGTTCTGACCCTTCCCGCAGGCCCGTCACCAGACGGGCCTGCCCGGTCCCGGGCACCCTCAAATGTTAAGAAACCCCTGACAACGGGCAAAACGGCGGGAACCTAGCCCCGCCGCCCCGCAAAGAACGCCCGCAAAAGCGCCTCCGCCTCCCCCGCCCCGATCCCATCATAAACCTCTGGCACATGGTGGCACTGCGGGTGCGCAAACACCCGCGCCCCCACCGCCACGCCGCCGCTTTTCGGGTCCGACGCCCCATAATACAACCGCCCCACCCGGGCCGCCGAGATCGCGGCGGCACACATCGGGCAGGGTTCTAGCGTCACGTACAGATCATACCCCAGCAGCCGTTCCGACCTCGCCAGACGGCACGCTTCACGGATCACCAGCACCTCGGCATGGGCCGTCGGGTCACTCAGTTCCCGCGTCCGGTTCCCCGCCCGCGCCACGATCCTGCCGCCGGGTGACACCAGCACCGCCCCCACCGGAACCTCACCGCGCAAGCCCGCCGCCCGCGCCTCCTCCAGCGCCTCTTCCATAAAGGAGGTAAACCCGCGTTGCTCTTTCATCGTGGCTCAAATACTCTCAGGCTCAGCCAATCGGGTTCGCCATTGGTCCAAAAGACCAATTGGCCTGGGGGGCAGACAGCCCCCGGGGCCGGCCACCCGGTGCCAAGGATGACAGTCATGACCGCAAATGAAAAGCCACCCCGCCCGAAGGCCGCGCCCAAAGCCGCCTCACCGGAAGGCGAGCGCATCGCCAAGGTCCTGTCCCGCGCTGGTATCTCGTCACGGCGTGAAGCCGAGCGGCTGATCGAGGCAGGCGAGGTCACCGTCAACGGCAAGGTCATCTCTTCCCCCGCCCTGAACGTCACCGCCGCTGACCGGATCAGCGTGTCCGGCCAGCATGTCGGCGCGCCCGAACCCGCGCGGCTGTGGCTGTATTACAAGCCCGAAGGTCTGGTGACCTCTGCTTCCGATGAAAAGGGCCGCGACACCGTGTTCGACAACCTGCCCGAAGACATGCCCCGTGTGATGTCGATCGGCAGGCTCGACCTGAACTCCGAAGGTCTGTTGCTGTTGACCAACGACGGCGCGCTGAAACGCCAGCTGGAACTGCCCTCCACCGGCTGGCTGCGCAAGTACCGGGTGCGGGTCAAGGGCAACCCGACCGAACCGGAAATCGAGCCGCTGCGCAAAGGCATCACCGTCGAGGGCGAGCGTTTTCAGCCGATGGAGGTCAAGATCGACCGGCATCAGGGTGCCAATGCCTGGCTGACCATCGGGTTGCGCGAAGGCAAGAACCGCGAGATCCGCCGCGCCATGTTCGCCATCGGCCTGACCGTGAACCGGCTGATCCGCATCAGTTACGGCCCGTTCCGCCTGAACGAGATGGAGCCGGGCGATGTCGAGGAAATCAAGGCCCGCGTCCTGCGTGACCAGCTGGGCGCGCTGATCTCCGGCCAGATCGAAGACGCCACCGACATTCCGACCAAGGTGAAATCCCGCGTCCGCACCACCAGCCGCACCGCAGGCGATGACGACCGCCCGGCGCGCGGCACCGGCCCGCGCCCCGCCCGCGCCACGCCCGGCGACAGACCTCTGCGCAGCGCGGCCACCCCCGCGCGCGACGAAGCCCCAAAGCCCGGCCGGACCACCACCGGCAGACAGCCCCGCGCCAGCGTCGCAGCAAAGGGCCCCGGCACCGTCACCTCGACCCGGGGCCGCAAAGCCCTGGGCCAACTCGCCGACAGCTGGGGCACGGCCACCAAACCCGCCGCCAAACCCGCCCCGAAGCCTGAGGCCAAATCCACCCGCCGCCCCGCCCCCCTGCAGATCGAAGGCGACACCGCCGCGCCAAGGCCGCGCAGCCGCACCAAGACCGCGGCCAAGCCCAGCACCCGCAACGCAGGCCCCGCAGCACCCCGCAGCGGCAGCCCCAAACCGCCGCGCCGGAAATGACCCTTGGCGGCGGGTGGCGGCGGGGGACTGCCTTCCACAGCCTGCTGCCCGCGTCACCACTGGCAAGCGATTGGCGCTTGGCCTATACTAGGCAAACAGGCCCGTCCGTCGCCGTGCCGCTGCCGCCAGAATGAGGCTGAAATGTCCGGAAACGGGATGCAAACCCTGTCTTTCATCCTGCTGATCGGCCTTGTCGGCTATGTCGCTTTTGGCGGGGGGCTGTAGATGGCGCAGCGATTTGGCGGCAGGTTCAGTCCGGGGGCATCACCTGATGCCAAGGGCACCCAGCCACCGGCCCACCCCTTCGATGGCAAACAACCGCTCAAAGGCGCAGGCCGAGCGCGGTTTCTGGGGATCGCGGCGCTGTTGTTCCTGCCCGCCGCCTTTACCGGCACCCCGCGCGCGCTGCTGTTCGGGCTGGCGGCCACCGGCCTTATGCTCGCCGCCGCCTTTCTGACGCGAGAGGGGCTGAAGGCCCATGCCGCCTTTGACGCGCGCAAGATCGCGCGCCGCCCGGCCTTTCCGCGCAAGATCTTCGGCTCGGTGCTGACCGGGGCCGCTCTGGTGGCAGGCGGGTTGATGAGCCATGATGCCCTGCTGTATCCGCTGCTGTTCGGTTTTGCCGGGGCGGCGCTGCATTTCAACACCTTCGGCCCCGATCCGATGCGCGACAAAGGCAGTGAGGGGATGGATACCTTTCAGACCGACCGCGTCGCCCGCGCCGTGGATGAGGCGGAAAAGCATCTGACCGCCATGCGCGACGCCATCCTGCGCGCGGGTGACCGCCAGCTGGAGATGCGGGTCGACCGCTTCACCGCCGCCGCGCGCCAGCTGTTCCGCACGGTCGAGGATGACCCACGCGATCTGACCGCTGCCCGCAAGTACCTGTCGGTCTATCTGATGGGGGCGCGTGATGCGACAGTCAAGTTTACCGACCTTTATGCCCGCACCCGTGACGCGCAGGCGCGCAGCGATTATCTGGCGCTGCTGGATGATCTGGAAACCACCTTTGCCGACCGTTCGCGCCGCCTGCTGACCGACAACCGCAGCGATCTGGATGTCGAGATTTCCGTGCTGCGCGACCGGCTTAAAACCGAAGCATAACAGACCAGCCCAAACCCATTGACCGACACCCCATTGAGAGTAGCGCCATGAAAACCACCACCCGCGAACAGGCTGCACAGACCCTGACCCAGATCGAAGAAGTCACCGCTGTCGTTCTGCCCGAACCGGGAACAGAGATCGTGCCGCTGACGGGTGCCACCGGCGAGAAAGCCACGCTGATCCGCAGCCGCATGGCAGAGCTGGAGATGGACAACACCCAGTCGATCATCTCTTTCGGGTCAAAGGCGCAGGCGGAATTGCAGGTGATTTCGCAGGAAATGCTGGCCGATGTGAGGAACAAGGATGCCGGCCCCGCGGGCGACTCCTTACGCCAGATCGTGTCCACCATCCGGGGGTTCGGGGCCGAAGAGCTGGACCTGCGCCGCGACCGCAGCTGGTGGGAAAAACTGATCGGCCGGGCCGCACCCTTTAGCAAATTCGTCTCGCGCTATGAAACCGTGCAGGGCCAGATCGACAAGGTCACCGAAGACCTTTTGCGCCATGAACACACGCTGCTGAAAGACATCCGCTCGCTGGATGTGCTCTATGAAAAAACCCTGAACTTCTACGACGAACTCGCGCTCTATATCGCGGCGGGTGAGGCGAAGATGGCCGATCTGGACGCCACCACCATCCCGGCGAAAGAGGCAGAGGTGGCCGCAGCACCAGAAGATGATAAGGTGAAAATGGCGCAGGAACTGCGCGACCTGCGTGCCGCGCGCGACGATCTGGAGCGCCGGGTGCATGATCTGAAGCTGACCCGTCAGGTCACCATGCAATCGCTGCCCTCGATCCGGCTGGTGCAGGAAAACGACAAAAGCCTCGTCACCAAGATCAACTCGACATTGGTGAACACAGTGCCGCTGTGGGAAACCCAGCTGGCACAGGCCGTTACCATCCAACGCTCACGCGAGGCGGCCGATGCGGTGCGCGGGGCGAATGATCTGACCAACGAGTTGCTGACCAAAAACGCGGACAACCTGCGCGAAACCAACCGCGTCGTGCGTGAGGAAATGGAGCGGGGCGTGTTCGACATCGCCTCGGTCAAGCAGGCCAATGACCAGCTGATCGCCACCATCAACGACAGTCTGCAGATCGCCGATGAAGGCAAGGCCCGCCGCGCCACCGCCGAAGCCGAGCTGCAGAAGATGGAGGCTGAGCTGCGCGACACGCTGTCTGCGGCCACCGCGCGCCGCCCTGCCCCGCCGTCCAAAGGATAAGCCTGACCAAATGCGCGTTTCCGCTGTTTTCCGTAGTACTGTGTCCGCCTTGTGCGGTCTTGCGCTTGTGGGCTGCGTGGCCAGTCCGCAAGCTCCGCGCACCTCCCCCGACGCCCCGAACCGCCCCACGGCGGCGGTGATGGTGCCGCAGACGCCACCCTCTGCCGCCAGTATGGCCGTGCGCCAGCATTTCGCGCGGGTGCAGGCTGACCTTCTGGCGAACGGGCTGCTGCGCACCGATGGTGGCGGGCGCGACACGCCCTTTACCGACCGGATGCTGGCGGAAAACTTCATCCGCATTGCGCTGTACGATGAATATGCGCGCGGCAGTGCAGGCCCCATCCAGCGCCAGACCGCCAGCCGGCTGCGCCGCTGGGAAACCCCGGTGCGGGTGGGCCTGCGCTTTGGGGCCTCGGTCAGCCCCAGCGCCCGCGCGACTGACACCGCGCGGGTCCGGTCCTACCTTGCCCGGCTCAGCCGTCTGACCGGCCACCCGATCGCCCTGAACGATTCGGCCCCGAACTTCTACGTCTACATCGTGAACGAGGATGAACGCCGCGCGCTTGGCCCGGTCGCCGCCGCTGCCCTGCCCGGCCTGTCGGCGGGTGAGCTCGCGGGCATCACCAACATGCCGATTTCAACCTACTGTCTGGTCTACGCGATGTCGGAAGGCAGTTCCGGCCGCTACAGCCGCGCCTTTGCGGTGATCCGGGCCGAACATCCCGACCTGTTGCGCCTGTCGTGCATGCATGAAGAAATCGCGCAGGCGATGGGCCTTGCCAATGACAGCCCGCGCGCGCGCCCGTCGATCTTCAACGACGACGAGGAATTCGCCCTGCTGACCGTGCAGGACGAGCTGATGCTGCGCATGCTCTACAACCCTGCCCTGCGCCCCGGCATGACCGAGGCCGAGGCGCGGCCCATCGTCGAATCCCTTGCGCGCGCCCTTTTGGGTGGCGAAAGTTGACGTCACACGCGCGCTGAACATCCCTCAGACCAACGGAGACGAGCCATGGTATTTGACTTTCTGAAAGGCGAATTCATCGACGTCATTTCCTGGCTCGATGACACCCGCGATACGATGGTCTGGCGGTTCGAACGCCGGGGGCAGGCGATCAAATACGGGGCCAAGCTGACGGTGCGCGAAGGCCAGGCGGCGGTGTTCGTGCATGAAGGCCAGATTGCCGATGTGTTCGGCCCCGGTCTTTACATGTTGGAAACCAACAACATGCCGGTGATGACCACCCTGCAGCACTGGGATCACGGCTTCTCCAGCCCGTTCAAGTCCGAGGTGTATTTCATCAACACCACGCGCTTCAACGATCAGAAATGGGGCACCAAGAACCCGATCATGACGCGCGACCCCGAATTCGGCCCCGTGCGCCTGCGCGCCTTTGGCACCTATTCGATGCGGGTCAGCGATCCGGCCCTGTTCCTGCGTGAAATCGTCGGCACCGACGGGGAATTCACCGCCGATGAAGTGTCGATGCAGATCCGCAATATCATCGTGCAGGAATTCAGCCAGACCATCGCCTCCTCCGCCATTCCGGTGCTGGACATGGCCGCCAATACCCGCGATCTGGGCAAGATCATCACCACCGCGATCAACCCGCTGGTGGCGGAATACGGGCTGAGCCTGCCGGAATTCTACATCGAGAACATCAGCCTGCCGCAAGAGGTGGAAAAGGTGCTCGACAAGCGCACCTCGATCGGCATCGCGGGGGATCTGAACAAATACATGCAGTTCAACGCGGCTGAGGGCATCGCCAACCCGGCCTCGGGCGCGGGCGCGATGATGGGCGCTGGCATGGCTGCAGGCATGGGGGCCGCGATGGCGCAGGCCGCCGGGCCATGGGGGGCACCCCCCGCCGCCCCGGCAGCAGCAGCCCCGCCGCCACCGCCGCCGCCTCTGCCTGCTGCCACCCTCTGGCATGTCGCCGAAAATGGCGCGACCACAGGCCCGTTCGACGAACCCACCCTTGCCGCGATGGCGGCTTCGGGTCAGCTGTCCGGTGCCAGCATGGTCTGGACCACCGGGCAGGATGGCTGGAAACTGGCAACCGACACCCCGCTCAAACGCTTGCTCGACTCCGTCCCGCCCCCACCACCCGGCGCGTGACAGGCGCAGATCATGGCTGAACAGGAACACCGCTGGCCCTGCGAAAGCTGTGGCGCAGACCTGCGCTTTTCCCCCGGCGACCTGTCGCTGAAATGCGACCATTGCGGCCATGTGCAGGCCCTGCCCGAAGCCCCCCCGGCCCGACAGGCCGCGCTGGACGAACTCGACCTGAACCGGGCGTTGCAAGACGACCTGCCGCCCGCCGATATGGAAGAGGTGCGGATCACCCCCTGCCCCTCCTGCGGCGCGCAGGTGGAATTCCACGGGGCCGAACACGCCACCGAATGCCCGTTCTGCGCCACCCCCGTCGCCATCGGTACCGGCACCCAGCGCCTGATCAAGCCGCAGGCCGTGCTGCCCTTCGCCCTGACCCAACGGCAGGGGCGCGAGGCCATGGTCAGATGGCTGGGCAGCCTGTGGTTTGCCCCCGGCGGCCTTGTGGACTACGCCCGCAAGGGCCGCAGCCTTGCGGGCCTCTACGTCCCATACTGGACCTACGACGCCGCCACCCGCAGCCGCTATTCCGGCGCGCGGGGGGTCTATTACTATGAAACCCGCACCATCACCGTGCAGGTCAACGGCAAGAACGAACGGCGGCAGGAACAGGTCCGCAAGACCCGCTGGCACGCCGCCTCAGGCTGGGTCTCGCGCCGGTTTGATGATGTGCTGGTGCTGGCCAGTGCGTCCTTGCCGCGCCGCTACACCGATGCGCTGGCCCCGTGGGATCTGGGCGCGCTGCTGCCCTATTCCGCCGATTACCTCGCCGGGTTCACGTCAGAGGGCTACACCGTCAGCCTTGCCGATGGCCAGACCATCGCCCGCGACGTGATGGCCGGGCAGATCGCACAGGACATCCGCCACGATATCGGCGGCGATGAACAGCGGATCGACCAGATCGACACCGCCTACAGTGCGGAAACGTTCAAGCATATCCTGCTGCCGATCTGGATGGCCGCCTATAAATACAACGGCAAGACCTACCGCTTTGTCGTCAACGGCCAGACCGGCAAGGTACAGGGCGAACGGCCCTATTCTGCATGGAAGATCGCCTTTGCCGTCCTCGCCGCCGCAATCGTGATCGGCGGTATTGCGTATCTCAGCCAGATGTAGCGCCGGGCCGTCTTTCCGACCCGGCCACAATGGTCTAGAATCACATCATAATAAAAAGCAGGGGCAGGTCATGCAGATGAAACGACGCGCATTCACTCTGGGTCTGGGTGCCCTGTGGCTTTCTGGCTGCGTGGGCGGCGGCGGCACTGGTTCCATCGTCCCACGCGGACCGGAACCCGGCATGTCGCCGGTGCCCAATGCCGGCTTTGACGCATGGGTCGCCAGCTACAAATCCCGCGCCGCCAGCCGGGGCATCTCGCAATCCACCATCGACACCGCGTTCCGCTCTGCAGGCTACCTGCCCGGCGTGGTCGAGCGCGACCGCAACCAGACCGAATTCACCCGCACGCTGGAAGATTACCTCGCCATCGCCGCCAGCCCCGACCGCATCGCCAAGGGCCGCGCAGCACTGGCCCGGCATCGCGGCACGCTGGCCGCGATCGAGGCCCGCTACGGGGTCGAAGCTGAGGTGGTCACCGCCGTCTGGGGTCTGGAAAGCCAGTACGGCGAACGGCGCGGCACCGTTCCGGTGATCTCGGCGCTCGCCACCCTCGCCTATGACGGGCGGCGCGGCGCGTTCTTCGAACAACAGCTCACCGCCGCCCTGCGCATCCTGCAGAACGGCGACACCACCCCCGCCAACATGACCGGCAGCTGGGCGGGGGCGATGGGCCACACCCAGTTCATCCCGACCAGCTATCTGGAATTCGCCGTCGATTTCACCGGCGACGGCCGCCGCGACATCTGGGCCGATGACCCGACCGACGCGCTCGCCTCCGCCGCGGCCTACCTGTCGCGCTCCGGCTGGCGCAAGGGTCAGCCCTGGGGGGTCGAGGTGCGCCTGCCATCAGGCTTCAACACCGCCGTCACCGGGCGCGGCAAGGGCCGCAACCCGGCCGAGTGGTCCGCGATGGGCATCACCACCGCCGACGGTGGCCGCCTGCCCAACCATGGCGCAGGATCGATCCTCATCCCACAGGGCGCGGGTGGCCCGGCTTTCCTGATCTTCAACAATTTCAACGCCATCGCCCGCTACAACAACGCGGTGAACTACGTCATCGGCGTTGGCCACCTGTCCGACCGCCTGCGCGGCGGCGGGCCCATCCGCGGCAATTTCCCGCCAGACGCCACCGGCATGACCATCGCCGACCGCCAGGACCTGCAACGCCGCCTGACCGCCGCCGGCTTTGACACCGAAGGCAGCGACGGCGTCATCGGTGCCAAAACCCGCGCCGCAATCGAAGGCTTCCAGCGCGCGCGCGGCATGGCCGTCACCGGGGAACCGTCGCGCGCTCTGCTGCAGATGCTCGGCGGCTGACAGAAAGCTGTGCAGGGGGGCCGTTCTAGTGGAGCCTGCCCCGGCCCGCAGCCTGACTGTCGCTCTTTGAGTATTTGGATCAAGATGAAGCCGCAAAGCACGCTCTCCCTTCATCTTGATCCAAATACTCCCCGTGCGGGCAGCGCACGCCCGAGGAGACGCGCGGCACGCGCGCGACGAGATAAAAACAACGCGGCGCAGCCGCTCCATCAGATCACCCTTGGCCCCCTGCACACCGCCGGGGCGTTGACTCGCCGCCCCGCCCGCGCAATAGCGCTTTTATCCCCGACCGGAGGCCCTGATGCTTGATCTGTCCCGCGTTCTGCCCCACGCCCGCATTCCCGAACTGCCGAACCCCTATTTCGGCAAGGTGCGCGACTGCTATGATCTGCCCGCCACGGCGGACCATCCGGGTGGCCGGCGCATCCTGATTTCTTCCGACCGGATTTCTGCCTTTGACCGCATCCTGGCCGCCATCCCCTACAAAGGTCAGGTGCTGACCCAGACCGCCCGGTTCTGGTTCGACCAGACCGCCGACATCTGCCCCAACCATGTGCTGGGCTACCCCGACCCGAATGTGGTGATCGGGAGCCATGTGACCATTCTGCCGGTAGAGATCGTGGTCCGCGGCTACCTTGCCGGCACCACCTCGACCTCGGTGCTGACCCAGTACCGCGCCGGCCATCGCAAGCTCTATGGCCACACCCTGCCCGACGGGATGCGCGACAATCAGCAACTGCCGCAGCCGCTCATCACCCCCACCTCCAAGGCGTTTGACGGCGGCCATGACGAACCGCTCACCGCCGACGACATCCTCGCGCAGGGCCTGCTGACCCCTGCGCAATGGGAGGAGGTCTCGGCCTACGCCCTCGCGCTGTTTGTGCGAGGCCAGAAGATGGCGGCGGCGCGTGGGCTGATCCTGGCTGACACCAAATATGAATTCGGCACCGATGCGCAGGGCCGCATCCTGCTTGCTGATGAAATCCACACCCCCGATTCCAGCCGCTACTGGCGCGCCGACGGCTATGCAGAGGCGTACGACTCCGGCACCCGCCCGCCCAGCTTTGACAAGGATGTGATCCGCTCCTGGGTCGCCGCCCGCTGCGACCCCTATACCGACCCGATCCCCGAGATCCCCGCTGATATCATTACGCACACCGCCCGGGTCTATATCGAGGCTTTTGAGGCGATTACCGGCCAGACCTTCCACGGCGACAGCTCCGGCCCGACCCCGCTGGACCGGATCCGCGCCAACCTGTCGCCATGGTTCGTCTGACGTGACCCGTCTTGCAAAGAACGCTGCAGTGCATAGATTGGCCGCGAGAATTAAACACCTGTGAAATTTGCATCACGATGATCGAAGGGCTAGTCATGCGGGATTCCGGCGATCGTTTTGCGCTGTCACTGATGGGCGGATTTGAGGCGGATTTTCTGCTCTCCATCCTCAACGCCTCACAGGATTGCGTCAAGCTGATCGAAGCTGACGGCGCTTTGTCGTTCATGAACGAAAACGGCATGTGTGCGCTGGAGATTGACGCCTTCCACACTGTTGCCGGTATCCGCTGGCCAGAGATGTGGCCCGAACCCATGCGCCCCACGCTGGAAGATGCGCTCCACCGTGCCCGCAGCGGCGAGCGGGTGATGTTTGAGGCGGAATGCCCCACCGCAAAGGGCACGCTGAAATGGTGGCATGTCTCGGTGCTGCCGATCCGCACCGCCGATGGCCGGATCCACAAGATGCTGGCCGCATCGCGCGATATCACCGAACGCGTGCTGCGCGAGCGTGAACAGCGGGAATACGCCGCGGCGCTGGAACGCGAACTGGCCGAAAAGTCCGAAATCCTGACCCAGCGCGACTTCCTGATGCGCGAAGTCGATCACCGGGTCAAAAACAGCCTGTCGCAGGTCGCCTCGATCCTGCGGCTGCAGGCCCGGCGGTCCCCGGACACCGTGCGCGAGGCGCTGGATGAGGCGGCCCGCCGCGTCGCCTCGATCGCGCGGGTGCATGAACAGCTGCAATCGAGCAGCGATTTCCGGTCGATCCCCGTCGTGCCGCTGCTGCAGCGCCTCTGCGCCGAGTTTTCCCTGTCCTTCGGCCGTCCGGTCCGGTTCAGCGCTACCAGCGAAAATGATCTGCCGATGCTGTCAGAACGCGCCTCGGCCCTGTGCATCATCGTCAATGAACTTGTCGCCAACGCTGTGCGGCACGGCAGCGGGTCTGACCCGGTGACCGTCGATCTGCAGCGAACCGCCAACGGTGCCGCGTTGCGTGTGGTCAATGCCGCAAGCGCCCCCCGCCCTCCCGGCGGGGAGGCAGAACAGGGCCTTGGCACGCTGATCTGCGAAACCTACGCCACCACGCTGGCGGGCGCGCTGGACTGGCAGTTTGCAGCGGGCAAAATGACCGCAACCCTGACCTTCTCGCCGCAGGCGTAACCAGTGTTTGCGCTAACAGCGCCAAAGCGGATATGATCCCGCGCAGCACCCCCAAACGACACCCGCCGGAGGCCCCGATGATTCTCAGCTGTGGCGAAGCCCTGATCGACATGCTGCCCCGCACCGCCACCAGTGGCGAGGCCTGCTTTGCCCCCTATGCCGGCGGGGCGGTGTTCAACACCGCCATCGCCCTTGGCCGTCTGGGCGCGCCATCGGCGTTTTTCTCCGGCGTCTCGACCGATATGCTGGGCGAGATCCTGGCCGATACGCTGACCGCCTCACAGGTCGACACGCAATTCCTCGCCCGCTCTGACCGGCCCACCACCGTGGCCTTTGTCAAGCTGGTGAACGGTCAGGCAACTTACGCGTTTTATGACGAAGCCACCGCCGGGCGCATGCTCTCCCCCGATCAGCTGCCCACTTTGCCCGGCACGGTCAGCACCCTGTTCTTCGGCGGCATCTCTCTGGTGAACGACCCCGCCGCCAGCACCTATGAAGCGTTGCAGATGCGTGACTCCGCCACCCGCGTCACCATGATCGACCCCAACATCCGCCCCGGCTTCATCGCGGGGCAAGAGGGCAGCTATCGCGCCCGCATCGAACGCATGATCGCCCGCGCCGATATCGTCAAACTGTCGGATGAAGACCTGCACTGGCTGATGGGTGCGGGCGATATCGCCAGCCTCGCGCGGCAGATCATCACCACCGGGCCGAAGCTGGTGTTCATCACCGAAGGCGCCGCCGGTGCCCGCGCCCTGACCGCCACGCAAAACCGTTTCATTGCCGCTACCCCGGTCACCGTGGCCGATACCGTGGGCGCGGGCGACACCTTCAACGCAGGCGCTCTGGCCGCCCTGCACACCGCAGGCGTGCTGACCAAGGCCGCGCTGACCAGCCTGCCCGATGCCACACTCGACGCCGCCCTGTCGCTCGGCACCCGCGCCGCCGCCATCACCGTCAGCCGCCCCGGTGCCAACCCGCCCTGGGCGCATGAGCTGTGAGGGCCGTCGTTCAGCGCGTCACGCGCGCGTCCGTGACCGTCGACGGCACCATCACGGGTGAGATTGGTCCCGGCCTGCTGATCCTGATCTGCGCCATGGCGGGCGACACCCCGGCGCATGCCGATGCCATGGCCACCAGGATCGCCAAACTGCGGATCTTCAAGGATGATCAGGGCAAGATGAACCGCTCGATCCTCGACATCGCCGGATCAGCCCTGATCGTGTCGCAGTTCACCCTCGCCGCCGATCTGCGCGGCAACCGCCCCGGCTTTTCCACCGCCGCCGCCCCCGAGGATGGCAAACGCCTTTATGAGCATTTTACGGCCCAGCTGAAAGACCTCGGCATCCCCACCGCCACCGGCATCTTTGGCGCCGATATGGCGGTCGATCTGACCAATGACGGCCCCGTCACCATCTGGCTGGACCTCTGAGAAACCTGAGCGCTTGCCGGTTGCACCTTTGAAAAATACTCCGGGGTCCGGGGCAGAGCCCCGGGGGTCTGGCCCTCCCGCCGCTCCAGACCTTAGCGCACGATCAGCTCCAGCGGATCATACAGGCTTTCCCCCATCCCCCAGGCCGCCTCGGGCAGGCTGTCAGGCTTGAACCTGATCCCGCGCAACGCATCGCGGCTGAAAAACCGCCGCTCTGTCACCACCCCCTCGGGGTCGCGCCACAGGTCATCGATCTGCCCGCCCACGATTTCACAGCGGAAATACAGATCCACCTGATGAAACCCGCGCCTGGGATCGTGAAATTCGTTTACAAGACAGGGCGCACCAACCGCGACCGTCAGCCCGGTCTCTTCCCAGATCTCACGCTTCAGATTGTCATGCAGCGATTGCCCCACCACAGCCCCGCCCCCCGGCGCGCACCACAGATCCGAGATCCCGCCGCGATAGGCGTTCACCAAAAGCAGCCGGTCATCGGCAAGGATCAGCGCGCGGGTGGCAAGGCGGGGCGTGCGGTGTGACATGGCCGCAGCCTGTGACGTTGCGCGCTGTTTGTCCACTCCCCCTTGGCATCGCGCTGCCAGACCGCCATGTTCAGCGCATGATCCGTGCCCTTGGCCTCTCCCTCCTGATTGCTGCGCCCATGGCCGCCCCTGCGCAGGCGGATTGCGTCGTGCTTCTGCACGGGCTGGCGCGCTCTGATGCGTCCCTTATGCTGATGGCACAGGCGCTGAACGGGGCGGGATTTCGCACCGTCAACCAGTCCTACCCCTCGACCTCGGCCCCGATTCGCGATCTGGCGGGCTTTGTCGGCGATGGCATCACCGCCTGCGCGCTGACCCAAGGCGAACAGGTGCATTTCGTCACCCATTCGATGGGCGGCATTCTGGTGCGGCAATACCTTGCCGATCACCGGCCCGACGCCCTTGGCCGCGTGGTGATGCTGGCACCGCCCAATCAGGGGTCGGAACTGGTGGATGCCTTCGCCGGCATCGCGCCCTTCGGCTGGCTCAACGGCCCGGCCGGCGCGCAGCTTGGCACCGGGGCAGACTCGATCCCGCTGACCCTGCCAAAGCCGGACTATCCGCTGGGCATCATCGCGGGCAACCAATCGGTGAACCCGGTCTATTCCAGCCTGATCCCCGGCCCCGATGACGGCAAGGTCAGCGTCGCCTCGACCCGGGTCGATGGCATGACCGCCCACCTGACCCTGCCCGCGACCCACACTTTCCTGATGATGAACCCGCTTGCCTTACGCGAAACCATCCTGTTCCTGCGCACCGGCGCGTTCGATCCGGGCCTGTCCTATGCGCAGGCGGTGGAAGACCTGCTGTTGCAGGACTAGCTTGACTTCGCCCGCGTGTAAGGGTGTATCGGCGCAAAGACCAAAACCCTTGAAAGGGGATTACCGATGCACGCCTATCGCAGCCATACCTGCGCCGCCCTGAACACCGCCCATGTCGGCGAAACCATCCGCCTGTCGGGCTGGGTGCACCGGGTGCGCGATCATGGCGGCGTCTTGTTCATCGACCTGCGCGACCATTACGGCATCACCCAGATCATCGCCGACAGCGACTCCCCGGCCTTTGCCGACATCGAAAAGGTCCGCGCCGAATGGGTCATTCAGGTCGAAGGCCGGGTCAAGGCCCGCGACGCGTCGCTGATCAATCCCAAACTGCCAACGGGTGAGGTCGAGGTTTACGCCACTGGCATCACCGTGCTGGGCGAGGCGGCGGAACTGCCGATGCCGGTGTTCGGCGAAACCGAATACCCCGAGGAAACCCGCCTCACCTACCGTTTCCTCGACCTGCGCCGCGATGGCATGCACCGCAACATGATGCTGCGGTCTAACGTGGTGCGGTCTTTGCGCAACCGCATGTGGGACATGGGGTTCAACGAATTTCAGACCCCGATCATCACCGCTTCCAGCCCCGAAGGCGCGCGCGACTTCCTCGTGCCGTCGCGCCTGCATCCGGGCAAGTTCTACGCCCTTCCGCAGGCCCCGCAGCAGTTCAAACAGCTGATCATGGTCGCCGGGTTTGACCGCTATTTCCAGATCGCGCCCTGCTTCCGCGATGAAGACCCCCGCGCCGACCGCTCGCCCACCGATTTCTACCAGCTTGATATCGAGATGAGCTTTGTCGAACAGGAAGACGTCTTCGCCGTGGTCCAGCCGGTGATCCAAGGGTTGTTCCAGGAATTCGCCCCGGAAAAGCCTGTCGATGCCGACTGGCCCCGCATCGCCTATCGCGACAGCCTCCTGTGGTACGGCTCCGACAAGCCCGACCTGCGCAACCCGATCAAGATGCAGGTGGTGTCCGACCATTTCGCAGGCTCCGGCTTCGCCGTCTTTGCCAAACTGCTGGAACAGGATGGCACGCAAATCCGCGCCATCCCCGCCCCCAAAGGCGGCAGCCGCAAATTCTGCGACCGGATGAACGCCTTCGCCCAACAGCAGGGGTTGCCGGGGATGGGGTATATCTTCTGGCGTGAAGCCGAAGACAAATCCGGCATGGAAGCCGCAGGCCCCCTCGCCAAAAATATCGGCCCCGAGCGCACCGAAGCGATCCGCCAGCAACTCGGCCTCGGCCTCGGCGACGCCGCCTTCTTCCTCGGCGGCAAGCCTGATGCCTTCGAATCCGTCGCAGGACGCGCCCGCAATGTGATCGGCGAAGAACTCGGCCTGACCGAGAAAGACACCTTCCGCTTCGCATGGATCGTCGATTTCCCGATGTATGAGAAGACCGACGAGGGCAAAATCGACTTCAGCCACAACCCGTTCTCGATGCCGCAAGGCGGGATGGACGCGCTGATGGGCGACCCGCTGGACGTCTACGCCTACCAGTATGACCTGGCCTGCAACGGCTATGAACTGCTGTCCGGCGGCATCCGCAACCACAAGCCCGAGATCATGTTCAAGGCATTTGAACTGGCGGGCTACCCGAACTCCGAAGTGGAAAAGCGCTTCGGCGGTATGGTCAAGGCGTTCAAATACGGCGCACCGCCCCACGGCGGTTGTGCCGCGGGCATCGACCGCATCGTGATGCTGCTGGCCGATACCACCAACATCCGCGAGGTCATCATGTTCCCGATGAACCAGCGCGCCGAAGACCTGCTGATGAATGCCCCATCAGACCCCACCAACGACCAGCTGCGCGAGCTTCGCTTGCGCGTGCTGCCGAAAGACGCCTGATGTACAACGCCACCGTCCCCGTCTTTCGCCACTACCTCGCCCAGATGGCGGGGATCGTGGACAAGGCGGGGCGGGCGGCGATGACCGCGCAGATCGGCGACAGCTTTACCGCGTCCCAGCACTTCGCCACCGCCGCAGGCTTTACCCTGCGCATCGCCTGCCCCATCGCGGGCCGCGCGGTGCCGGACCTGCCCACCGCCCTCGCGCCGCGCATGGCGGTGGCGCGCGCCACCCTTGGCGCGATGAAAGCCGCCGAATTTGACGGTGCCGAGGGCCGCATCATCCAACATCGCGCAGGATTTACCGATCTGGAACAAACCGCGCATGATTTTGTGTTCCTCTACGGCCTGCCCAACTTTTTCTTTCATATGACAATGGGTTACGCCTCCCTGCGCGCCTCTGGCATCACCTTGGGCAAGGGCGATTTTGACGGCTTCCACAGCTATCCGGATGATTTCCGGTTCGACTGAGCGGACCTGCGTGCCGACGGACGGTGCAAAGGCGCGCGTTACTGCCTATGCTCACCAGACCTTCAGGACGGCCCGATGACCCCAAGCCAGATGACCCCCAAGCCCCGTGACCACAGCCCCATGATCCACGCCCGATGACCCAGGACAGCACCATCGCAGCCTTCCGCTTTGGCTATGGCCTGCCGCTGCCCGCCACTGCGCCGACCGAACCCGCGTCGATGCTGGCCGCGCTGCGCGGTCCTGATGTCATGGCCACCACTTACCCCGGCCCGCAACTGGCGGACCTGACGGAAACGCTGCTGCGCGCCGACACCAGCTTACGCACCTCGCGCCGTGCGGCAGGCGAGGCGGCAAAGACCGCCCGGCAAGATTACCGTCAGGCCATCGCCCGGCTGGAAGGGATTGCCCTGCAGGCCGCCAAAACCACCATCGCCCGCGCCCTCGATGCGCCGGATGGCTTTCGTGAACGCCTTGTGCAGTTCTGGGCCGACCATTTCACCACCTCTCCCCGCGCGCGCCGCGACAGCCCCCTGCCCGCCACCATGGTGGAAGAGGCGATCCGCCCCCATGTCACCGACCGCTTCGCCGACATGCTCAAAGCCGTGGTCCAGCACCCGGCGATGCTGGGCTATCTGGATCAGTCGGCCAGCTTTGGCCCGAATTCCCGCATCGGCCAGCGCCGCACCAAGGGGCTGAACGAGAATCTCGCGCGCGAGCTCTTGGAACTGCACACCGTCGGCTCTGGCTATGCGCAGGATGATGTGACCCAGATGGCCGAATTGCTGACCGGCCTGACCGTCGGCAAAAAGGGCCCCACCTATGACCCGCGCCGGGCCGAGCCGGGGCCGGAAACCGTGCTGGGCAGCACCTATCACGGCGACACGCTGGCCACTGTCCTCAAGGCGCTGGAAGATCTGGCCGAACACCCGGCCACCGCCGCCCATCTGGCCCGCAAGCTGGCGGTGCATTTCGTGTCGGACCAGCCGAATGCCGATCTGGTGCAGGCCGTCACCGATGCGTGGCGCAGTTCCGGCGGCGATCTGCTGGCGGTGACGGAATCGCTGCTGACCCAGCCCGCCTCGTGGTCGAGGCTGCAGGACAAGGCCCGCCAACCCTATGATTTCATTGTCGCCGCTCTGCGCGCACTGGGGCTGGACGGGGCCGATGTGATGCGCATGGCGGATGACCCGTTCCAGCAGATGATCCTGCAACCGATGGCCGCGATGGGCCAGCCCTGGCAACGCCCGCCCGGCCCCGATGGCTGGGCCGAGGCGGCAGAGGTCTGGATCACCCCCGAGGCGATGGCCGCGCGCATCACCTGGGCGATGGAAATGCCGTCGCGGCTGGTGAACCCGCTGCCAGACCCCGCCGCCCTGATGACCCGCGCTCTGGGGGCCAATCTGGGCGAGCGTCTGGCCTGGGCAGTGCCAAAGTCGGAAAACATCCGCGAAGCCGTCGGTCTGGTTCTGGCCAGCCCCGAATTCAACCGGAGGTAAGTGATGGACCGCCGCCTGTTTCTCAAAGCCCTGACCGGCACCGCCTGTTCGGTCGCCGCCCATCCGATGATGACAACGGTGACACTGGCCGCATCGGATGGCAGCGCGCCCTTGGGCGACCACCGGCTTGTGGTGGTGATCCTGCGCGGCGCGATGGACGGGCTCGATCTGGTGCGCCCCTCGGGTGACCCGCTGTTTGCCCGCTATCGCCCGACGCTTTCGGCCACCGAAGGGCCGGAGCTGACAGGCTATTTCAGCCTGAACCCCACGTTGCAGGGGTTGGTGCCGTTGTGGCAGGCCGGACAGCTTGGCTTTGTGCAGGCCACATCGACCCCCTACCGCGACCAGCGCAGCCATTTCGACGGGCAGGATATTCTGGAGGCCGGGACCGGCCTTGACGTGCCCGACGGGTCCGTGCGCGATGGCTGGCTGAACCGCATGCTGCAGGCGGTGCCCGGCCTGCGCGCCCAGACCGCCTTTGCCATCGGCACCGAAGCTGCCCCGCTGTTGCAGGGGCCGGCCCCGGTCAGCAACTGGCAACCCGATCTGCGGCTGGACCTGTCTGCGCAAAGCCGCCTGCTCCTGGACCATATCTACCACGACGACGCCCTGTTCCGCGAAGCCGCGACCGAGGCGGTATCGCTGACCGAAAGCATCGACCTGTCCCAGATGGACGGCGCGGCCAGCCCCAGGGGTGGCCCGCTGGCCGATACCGACCGGCTGACCGATTTCGCCGCCGACCGGCTGCGGCAAGACACCCGCATTGCCGCGTTTTCGCTCAACGGCTGGGACACCCACCGCAACCAGCAGGGCGCCATTACCCCGCCGCTGCGGCGGCTGGAGCGGGTTGTGCTGCGGTTGCAGGACCGGCTCGGGCCGCAGATCTGGGACAAGACCCTGCTGCTGGCGATGACCGAATTCGGCCGCACCGTGGCCGAAAACGGCTCCAAGGGCACCGACCACGGCACCGGGGGGGCGATGCTGATGGCAGGCGGCGCGCTGAACGGCGGGCGGGTGATGGGCCAGTGGCCCGGGCTGGACGAGGCCGCGCTTTATGAACGCCGCGACCTGATGCCCACATCCGATGTGCGGGCCTGGGCCGCCTGGGCGATGCGCGGCATGTATGGGTTCGACCGCAGCCTGCTGGAATCGAGCATCTTTCCCGGGCTGACCATGGGCGATGATCCCGGCCTTCTGGCCTGACCCTGCCGCAAAATCGCCATTGCGCACTGCACCTTGCGCAGGACATAACCGCAGCAGGATCACAGGGGCAACGGCATGCAAAACCAGCAACCACAGGGCGCACCACAGGGGCAGTTGCTCACCGGCTGGACCCCGCCGCCGCGCCCGCCCGCCGGCCTGACCCTGGAAGGCACGCATATCCGTCTCGAACCGCTGGAGGCCGATGACCACGCCGCCGATCTGTTCACCGCCTTTTCCGGCCATGATGCGCTGTGGGATTACATGCCCTATGGCCCGTTTTCCTCGGCCTCGGCCTATCACCGCTGGGTCAAGGACCATCAGGGCCGCGAAGACCCGGTGTTTTTTGCCCTGCGCGACACGGCCACCGGCCACGCCGTGGGGGTCGCCTCGTACCTGCGCATCACGCCAGAGGCGGGCAGCATAGAGGTCGGCCACATCTGCCTGTCCCCCGCGCTGCAACGCACCCCTGCCGCGACGGAAAGCATGTTTCTGATGATGGACTGGGCCTTCCGCGCCGGTTACCGGCGCTATGAATGGAAATGCAACGCCCTGAACCTGCCGTCGCGCCGGGCCGCACAACGGCTTGGCTTCAGTTATGAAGGCATCTTCCGCAACCACACCGTCAGCAAAGGCCGCAACCGTGATACCGCGTGGTTTTCGGTGATCGACAGCGAATGGCCCGCCCTGCGCGAAGCCTTTGCCGCCTGGCTGGCCCCGGCCAATTTTGGCGCGACAGGCCAGCAGCGCGAACGGCTGTCCGACCTGTCGCGGCTGGTGCGCGCCGCCTCTGACCCGGGGCTGTAGCAGAATCAGAACCGCGCCGCCTCGCCCAGACGGTGCTGCACCAGACGCTGCAGGCGCGGCAGCGCCTCGGCGCGCAGGGCCGCGTCCTGCGCAGCCTCGGCCAGGGCGGCGTCACCGGCACTGCGCGCAATGCCGGCCACAAACCGCGCCAGATAGGCCCGCGCCGCCGCATCGGGCCCCTTGGCCAGCAAGTCTGCGGCATGGGTCAGATCATCGCGCAGCGCCAGCGGGTCACACCGCGCCACCGCCGGGTCGTGCCATTCGGGCAAGGGCGGGACAAACTGGCCCCAGAAATACCGCCGCCCGGTCCGCGCGCGCAGGCCCGGAAGATGCTGCAAGATCGCGGCCTGAAACACCCCCAGACCGGCAACCGGCTTGGCCAGAAACCCCTGTGCCCCTGCGGCCAGCGCCAGCCGCCTGCCATCCGGGTCGCCGGACAGGCCCAGCACCAGCATGTCACGCCCCGCAGTGGCCAGTTCGCGGATCAGCTGGTCGCCACAGCCATCGGGCAGGCCAAGATCGACAATCACCACATCGGGGCAATAGGTGCGCAGATGCGACCGCGCCTGTTCCAGACAGTCGGCCCGCCGCAGCCGCGCCCCCGAGCGCTGGCACATCATCCGCAGCATATCCGATGCCGACCGGCTGTCTTCCACCAGCAGAATGGTCACACCCGACAGCGGCAAGCCGCCCTGCGCCGGGGCCGCCCCCCCCTGCGGCAAAAAGCTGGGCGCGGTGGCGTGGACGGCGCGGTCTGGCACAGGCATGGCGATCCCCATTCTGGAAGTGGCCCCTTGATCAGACGCCGATTCCGGATAACAGCCGGTTAAAACCATGCCGCGTTTCAGGGGCCGCACCCTGCGCAGGTGCCAAGGCTCACGCCGTTGCGTCAGGATCGCGCCAAAACTCGCCCTGCGACCGATCGGCCTCTTGCCTCACCACGCCGCCCCGCCCATAACCAGCCTGAACCAACGGAGACGCCCATGATCGGCCGCCTGAACCACGTTGCCATCGCCGTGCCAGACCTTGCCGTCGCCACCGCGCAATATGCGGGCACGCTCGGCGCATCGGTGCGCCCCCCGCAGGATGAACCCGATCACGGCGTCACCGTGGTTTTCATCGACCTGCCGAACACCAAGATCGAATTGCTGTATCCGCTGGGCGAAAACTCCCCGATCAAAGGCTTTCTCGACAAGAACCCCGCAGGCGGCATCCACCATATCTGTTACGAGGTGGAAGACATCCTCGCCGCGCGCGACACGCTGAAAGCCTCGGGCGCGCGGGTGCTGGGCTCGGGCGAGCCAAAGATCGGTGCCCATGGCAAGCCGGTGCTGTTCCTGCATCCCAAGGATTTCAACGGCTGCCTGATCGAGCTGGAGCAAGTATGACCATCACCTCCGTCGTCGTCCTGTTCGCCGTGGTCTGGTTCATGGTGTTCTTCATCGTGCTGCCGCTGCGTCTGACCACGCAAGGCGACGCAGGCTCGGTGGTGCCCGGCACGCCACGTGGCGCGCCGCGTGACGAAATGGTGGGCCGCAAGGCCAAGGTCACCACGCTGTTCGCCATCATCGTCTGGGGTCTGCTGGCGGGCATCATCACCTCGGGCACCATCACGGTGCGCGATTTCGACTGGATGGGCCGGATGCCCCCGATCTCCAGCGCCCCATGATCCGCGCGCTGGATGCGAGGCGCGACCGCGCGGCGGTGGCAGGTCTGCTCACCCGCGCGCAGGATTACTACCAGCTGTGGAAAGGCCACGCTCCCGGCGCGGCCGAGGTGGAAGAGGTTTTCACCAGCACCCCGCCCGGCTGCGACCCCGCTGCCTCGCACCGGCTGGGGCTGTTTCTTGATGACCAGCTGGCAGGCGTGGCCGAACTGTCGTTCGGCTTCCCCGAACCCGAAGACGCCTATCTTGGCCTGATGATCCTTGACCCCGCCGTGCGGTCACAGGGTCACGGGGCAACATTCCTCACCGCCATCGAAACCCGCGCGCGCGCCGCACATGCCCCCCGGCTCTGCCTCGCCGTGCTGGAAGCCAACCCGCGCGGGGCCGCGTTCTGGGCCCGCATGGGCTTTGCGCCCACCGGCGTGTCACGGCTTGACGCCGACACCGGCCACAGCATTCACCGTCTGGTCAAACCGCTCTGAACGCTGGCAATCGCCACGCCGCCCAAAATCACCGCCGTGGCCGCCCAGAACCGCCAGCCCACGCCCTCGCCCATCACCGCGGCCCCGCCCAGCGCTGCCAGCACCGGCACCGTCAGCTGCGCCACCGCCGCCCGCGCCGCCCCCAAGGCGGGCAGCACCGCATACCACAGCGCATAGCCCAGCCCTGATGTCACCGCCCCCGACAGCACCGCCAGCCAGATGCCCTGCGCCTCCATCCGCATCCCGCCCCAGACCAACGCAATCCCCAGCATCACCGGCACCGCCAGAACGAAATTCCACGCCGTCGCCGCCAGCGCATCCGTGGCCCCCCGCCCGGCCAGTGAATACACCCCCCAGCCAAAGCCCGCACACCCCATCGCCAGCGCCCCCGCCAGCGGCACCTCGGCCCCGCCCGGTGCCACCAGCCAGACCAGCCCGGCAAAGGCCAGCCCGGCCCCCAGCCAGCGCCGCCCCGGCACCGCCTCCCCCGACAGCAGCGCACCGCCAAACATTGTCACCTGCACAGACCCGAACAATATCAGCGCCCCGACCCCGGCCCCCAGCGCCAGATAGGCCATTGAGAACCCCACCAGATACACCACCAGCCCGAACACCCCGGCCCCACGCCCGCGCGCGCCCTGCCAGACCACACCGCCGCGAACCCCCACCAGAGCCGCCAGCACCACAGCCCCCGCCACCACCCGCACCGCCGCAAAGGCCAGCGGGTCCATCCCGCCGCCGCCCACCGCCATCCGGTTCAGCACCGAATTGGCCGCAAACGCCAGCATCGCCAGTGCCGTCCAGCCAAACACCCGCGCAGCACTCATGGCTTGCACCTTTCTGAAATACTCCCGCCGGAGGCTCCCATCCTGTCCCCCATGCACCACGCCTGCCCATTGCTGCTTGCCCAGATACTCCCGCGGCCTGCATCCGCCCTATCCAACCCACACCGCCTCTGCCATCCCGCGCAGCGCATTGCCGACCCACAGCCGCACCCGTGGCAGATCATGCCCCATCAGCACCTCTTCCACACAAGCCATCTCTGCCCGCAACACCCCCGGCAACAGCCCGCAAGCCAGCGGGGGCGTCCGCAACCCGGCCCCGCGATCAAAGAACAGCGTGGTGATCGTCCCGTCACAGACCTCCCCCCGCTGGTTCAGGAACACCACCTCATCCACCCCCGCAGGCAACGCCGCCCGCGCCCGGTCATACACCCCGCGCCGCGTCGATTTCACCCGCAACCACGGATCGCCCGAGGCCAGGCGCTCGCCCGCCAGCCCCAGCCGCCACAGCCCGCGCGCAGGGGGCACCGCCCCCACCTCAACCTCAACCGCCCCATGCGCATCCAGCGTCAGCCGCAGCCGCGCCGCCGCCCCCGCCGGCGCGGTCATAATCAGGCTTGGCACCTCCAGCACAGGCACCGCCCAGCCCAGCGCCGCCGCCCCCGCCGTCAGCCGGGCCAGATGCAGCGGCCAGCGTGGCAGCCGCGCCCCGTCCCACAGCATCGTCTCAATCAGCCTCAGCCCCGGTGCACCAGCCCCGTCGCGTAGCGTGCTTTCCACAGCGCCTCCTCCCATTCCCCGTCAGCGGTGGAATCGTAGACCACGCCCCCGCCCACATTCAGCCGCACCTCGCCATCCGGCCAGACCCGCGCGGTGCGGATCGCCACCGACCAGCACTGATCCCCGTCCGGCCCGGCCCAGCCCACCGCGCCGCAATACACCCCGCGCGGCTCGGCCTCGACCCCGGCAATGATCTCCATCGCCCGGATCTTCGGCGCCCCCGTCACCGACCCGCAGGGAAACAGCGCCGCCATCAGCCCCGGCAACCCCGCGCCGGGCAACAACCGCCCCTGCACCCGGCTGCTCATCTGATGCACGGTCGCGAAACTCTCCACCGCATACAGCTCCGGCACCTTGACCGAGCCGACCTCCGCCATCCGCGCAATGTCGTTGCGCAGCAGGTCCACAATCATCAGGTTCTCGGCCCGGTCCTTCTCGCTGGCCTGCAACGCCGCCGCCAATCCGGCATCCTCCACCGGATCATCACTGCGCGGGGCCGTGCCCTTCATCGGGCGGCTTTCAATCACCCCGCCCGTGACCCGGAAAAACAACTCCGGGCTGCGCGACACCACCACCGGCCCCACCCCCAGATCGACAAACGCCCCATAACCCACCGGCTGCCCCACCCGCAGCGCACCATAAAGCCCCAAAGCCGTGCCGCCCGACAGGCGCGAGGCGATCGGAAACGTCAGGTTGATCTGATAACAATCCCCAGCCGCAATATACCCCTGCACCCGCACGAACGCCGCACCATAAGCCTCCCGGGTCACACAAGGCTCCAACGGCTCCAGCCGCACCCCGCGCGCCGCCTCTGCCGCCTCGGCCAGCACCGGACCTGCATCCTGCGGCCCGTCAAACGCCGCCAGACAGACCAACGGTCCGCGCCGCCCCGCAGGCATCAGCCCCGCCAACCTTGGCTCCAAAGCATAACCCGCCTCATAGGCGATGGTGCCCGCAATCCACGCACCCCGCGCCCGCGCCGCCTCGGCGGCAGCAAGGCAAGGCGCAACCTCCCCCGCCTCCTGCGCCACGAACAGCGCCGTGGGCTGCGCAAACACCGCTGCCCGCCCGCCCGGCCCATGTTCAATGACAATCATCGAAAGTCCCCCAGCATCGCCCGAAATCCGCCCCTTGCCCGCCTGACGCATCTAGCACGCACCCCCCGGCCGGAACAGGCGGCAAGCGACCCATTCCGGCCCCTCCTGTCCCCCGATAACCCGGCCATCGCCGCATAGGCAGCCCCGGTAGGGCGGGGTTCACCCCGCCTGCCCCCGGCATTGGCGGGGTGAACCCCGCCCTACCCCATACTCCCCGATCACGCCGCCGCCCTGACCCCCATCGCAAAGGGTTGCGCCCCGCCGCGCAACCCCCTAAACCCCCGTCAATTTGCGCAGACCGCACGAATCCGCGAGCCCGGCCACCGTGGCGCGGGTTCAGCCATGGACAGGGGCCAAGACCATGCCGAAAAGAACCGACATCAAATCCATCATGATCATCGGTGCAGGCCCCATCGTCATCGGACAGGCCTGCGAATTCGACTACTCGGGTGCCCAGGCCTGCAAGGCTTTGCGCGAAGAAGGCTACCGCGTCATTCTGGTCAACTCGAACCCCGCCACGATCATGACAGATCCCGGTCTGGCGGATGCGACCTATATCGAGCCGATCACCCCCGAAGTGGTGGCCAAGATCATCGAAAAAGAACGCCCCGATGCTTTGCTGCCCACCATGGGCGGCCAGACCGGGCTGAACACCGCACTGGCGCTGGCTGACCTCGGCATATTGGAAAAGTTCAACGTTGAACTGATCGGTGCCAAGCGCGAAGCCATCGAAATGGCAGAAGATCGCAAGCTGTTCCGCGAAGCGATGGACCGGATCGGGCTGGAAAACCCCAAAGCCACCATCATCGCCGCCCCCAAACTGCCCAATGGCAAATACGACATCAACGCCGCGATCACGGAGGCCATCGCCACGCTCGATTACGTGGGCCTGCCCGCCATCATCCGCCCCGCCTTTACCCTCGGCGGCACCGGCGGCGGCGTCGCCTACAACCGCGATGATTACGAGGCAATCTGCCGCAGCGGGCTGGAAGCCTCGCCCATGGCGCAGATCCTCGTCGACGAATCCCTGCTCGGCTGGAAAGAGTTCGAGATGGAGGTGGTGCGCGACACCGCCGACAACGCCATCATCGTCTGCGCCATCGAAAACATCGACCCGATGGGCGTGCACACTGGTGACTCCATCACTGTGGCCCCGGCGCTGACCCTGACGGATAAGGAATACCAGATCATGCGCAACGGCAGTATCGCCGTGCTGCGCGAGATCGGGGTCGAAACCGGCGGATCGAACGTGCAATGGGCGATCAACCCCGCCGATGGCCGCATGGTCGTCATCGAAATGAACCCACGCGTCTCGCGCTCCTCCGCTCTCGCGTCCAAAGCGACAGGCTTCCCCATCGCCAAAATCGCCGCCAAACTCGCGGTCGGCTACACGCTGGACGAGCTCGACAATGACATCACCAAAGTCACCCCCGCCAGCTTTGAACCCTCCATCGACTATGTCGTCACCAAGATCCCCCGCTTTGCCTTCGAGAAATTCCCCGGCAGCGAGCCCAACCTCACCACCGCCATGAAATCGGTGGGTGAGGTGATGGCCATTGGCCGCACCATCCACGAATCGATGCAAAAGGCCCTCGCCTCGTTGGAAACCGGCCTCACCGGCTTTGACGAAATCGCCATCCCCGGCGGCCCCGACCGCGCCGCCGTCTCCAAGGCGCTGTCGCTGCAAACCCCCGACCGGCTGCGTGTCATCGCCCAGGCCATGCGCGAAGGCTTCACCGACGACCAGATCAACGCCATCACCTCGTTCGATCCGTGGTTCCTCGCCCGCATCCGCGAGATCATCGACGCCGAGGCCCGCATCCGCCACGACGGCCTGCCGCTCGACGCCCCCTCCTTGCGCAAGCTCAAGATGATGGGCTTCACCGATGCCCGCCTCGCCACCCTCACAGGCCGGGACGAAGCACAGGTCCGCCGCGCGCGGCGCAACCTCGGCGTCACCGCCGTCTTCAAACGCATCGATACCTGCGCGGCGGAGTTCGAAGCGCAAACCCCCTACATGTATTCCACCTACGAAACCCCGGTCATGGGCGATGTGGAATGCGAAGCCCGCCCCTCGAACGCCAAAAAGGTCGTCATCCTCGGCGGCGGCCCCAACCGCATCGGGCAAGGCATCGAGTTCGACTATTGCTGCTGCCACGCCTGCTACGCCCTCACCGACGCGGGCTACGAGACGATCATGGTCAACTGCAACCCTGAAACCGTCTCCACCGATTACGACACCTCGGACCGGCTGTATTTTGAGCCGCTCACCCTGGAACACGTGCTGGAAATCCTGCGGGTGGAACAGGACAACGGCACCCTGCACGGCGTCATCGTGCAGTTCGGCGGCCAGACCCCGCTGAAACTGGCCCAGGCCCTTGCAAACGAAGGCATCCCGATCCTCGGCACCACCCCCGACGCCATCGACCTTGCCGAAGACCGCGAGCGGTTCCAGCAACTGCTCAACACCCTGAACCTGAAACAACCCGTCAACGGCACCGCCCGGTCGCGGGATGAGGCCTTCGCCGTCGCCAAACAGGTCGGCTACCCCCTCGTCATCCGCCCGTCCTTCGTGCTGGGTGGCCGCGCGATGGAAATCATCCGCGACGACGCCCAGCTGGAACGGTATATCCGTGAAGCCGTTCAGGTCTCCGGCAACAACCCGGTGCTGCTCGACAGCTACCTGTCCGGCGCGATCGAGGTTGATGTCGACGCCCTCTCCGATGGTCACAACGTCCATGTCGCCGGCATCATGGAACATATCGAAGAGGCCGGCGTGCATTCCGGCGACTCCGCCTGCTGCCTGCCCCCCCACTCCCTCTCGACTGAGACCATCGCAGAGCTGAAAACCCAGACCGTCGCCATGGCCCGCGCCCTCAACGTGGTCGGGCTGATGAACGTGCAGTTCGCGATCAAGGACGGCACCATCTACGTGCTCGAAGTCAACCCGCGCGCCTCGCGCACCGTGCCCTTCGTCGCCAAGGCCACCGATTCCGCCATCGCCGCCATCGCCGCCCGCCTGATGGCCGGCGAGCCGATGTCGAACTTCCCCCTCCGCGCCCCGTATGAGGCTGGCGTCGGCCCCGACACCGACCTGCCACTCGCCAACCCCTTCACCCTCGCCGACCCGATCACCCCGTGGTTCTCGGTGAAAGAGGCGGTGCTGCCCTTCGCCCGCTTCCCCGGCGTCGACCCCGTTCTCGGGCCTGAAATGCGCAGCACGGGTGAGGTGATGGGCTGGGACCGCACCTTCGCACTGGCCTTCCTCAAGGCCCAGATGGGCGCAGGCACCATCCTGCCCGAAGCGGGCCGCGTCTTCCTGTCGGTCAAGGACATGGACAAGACCGAACCGCTTGCCAGCGCCGCCCGCGATCTGGTGGCCATGGGGTTCGAGATCGTCGCCACCAAAGGCACCGCCAGCTGGCTGGCCTCGGTGGGCGTCGCAACCACCCCCGTCGCCAAAGTCTATGAGGGCCGCCCCAACATCGTGGACCGCCTGAAAAACAACGACATAGCTCTGGTCCTGAACACCACCGAAGGCACCCAAGCCATCAACGACAGCCGCGACATCCGCCGCGTGGCATTGATGGACAAGATCCCGTATTTCACGACCGCAGCAGCCAGCATCGCCGCCGTGGCAGCGATGAAGGCCCGGGGTGAGGGGTATGGGGTGCGGACGTTGCAGGGGTAAACCCTGCCGCGTCCCGTAGGGCGGGGTTCACCCCGCCTTACCGACGCAATGGCGGGGTGAACCCCGCCCTACAATTTTTCGATTCATGTGGCGAGGCGAGCGACAGCGCAGCACCCTGGTGCTTCTTCACTTGCAAAATTGGGTATTTTTTGTAAAAATTTGAAGCTGCGGGGTATAGCATGAACTATGTTGCCGTCAGTTCGTATGCCACAGTTGCAGCCACGTTGGTTGCTAGCGCTGGCTTTTATCTGACCGTATGTCAAATTTCGGCAACGCGTCTTCAGTTGCAGGCGGCCAACGAATACGCAATTCGTGCTGACGCCCGCGAAATGGCTGCTACTCTGTCAGATCGACTTTTTGCAAGCTGTCTCAACGGAGCGCCTGACTGCACCGAATCTGATCGACGAAGAACACTCGTTGGGCTAGGGCTAGGTTTTAATTTTTACCATTCAGTTTACCAACATGCCAGAGGCGGTAGCTTGTCTGATAGATTTGAAGATGAGATGGCTCGCGACTTTTGTTCATGGTTTAGCTTTAAAAGTGTTCAAGATTTCTGGGATTTACAGGTAAACGCTAAAAAATATGGAGCAGAGAGAATTAAAATGAAGCAATCATGGTGTAGTCCAGAATGAAAATGCTATTATTTTTTCTGACTTCGTTTTTAGCTGTGCTTCTAGTGCCGATTGAGGCGAAGGCAGAGAATCCCTTCAATATTAACTTCCCGGCTGAGGCCGATGAGGAGTCTCGAAAGGCAAGTGCTGCACTGGTGAGTTCTGCCATCCAACTGTTCACTGCATTGAGGGACGCGGAGTTTCGCTCTTACGATACTGCAAACGGACATCTTCGACTAACGGAGGATTTTCTTCGAAACGCATCAAATGAGTTCACAGTGCTATCAGAAGCAACTTTTTCTCAAGATCAGTTAGTTATTTCGGATTCGATACCGACAGAAGATCTGTTTGTTTTTTTAACCTGGTTTCAACTTGTTCAGGAGTCAGCTGATGCTCTGGTCTCTAACAACCTCAGCCCGACAGCAAGATTTCAAATTGAACTAACACAGTCCAACATACAAGGCCTGTCAGAGCTTACGCGGCGCGACGTGCTTCTTGCAGCAGCAAGCCATTGTGATGCGTTATCTCGCTTTGTTGCGGAGAATTTCCTCAGCATGCAAGAGAGTCGGCCTGAGCAGTTTAAGGTGCTTATTGACCAAGTTTCGACGCTGGTGTCGGTGGGCACAATTGCGACTCGTCTGTTCGGTGAAGTTCAATAATGCGCGTTGCGGTAAAGCTTGTGGGTAGTACCTAGGCTAATTCCCTTCCCCCCACCCCGGCCGGGTTGACGCACCACGGCCTCCACCCCCCCTCATCCCCCACGCGTCACCCGCTTCAACGTCTCCAGATCCGCCGCCAACGCCGCGTCATAGCCCCGCTGCCGCTCCGCCAGTGCCGCCCGCTCCTCCTCCGTCCGGTACGGCGCGGAATAATCCACATCCTCCGGTCCCTTCACCACCCCCGCCAGCCGGGCGTGCATGAAGGTGGACAGCACCTCGGCCATCCGGGTGGTGTGGCCCTTGCCCAGACTGCGGAAGAACCGCAGCACATCGGCCTCGACCCACAGCGTCAGCTTGACCTTGCGGCCCGCGCCCACGCCTTGGGCAATCGCGTGCCATTCCTCGGGCACCGCCCCGGCACCCTTTGCGGGCCAGTGCAGCGCGCGTTCCAGATCGCGCAGGCCCTCGGCCATCCGGTGATAGCTGGCTTTGCGGGTGTCATCGGCTTTGGTCATGTCGCACCTCCTGCCGCCACCCTGCCCCAACCGCGCGAAAGCCCGGTAAACGGTGCGCACGCAGGTCATGACGTTGGCCATACGTCGCCCATACGCAGACCATACCCAAACCAGACCCTTGACTTCTGCCGCAAAAACCCTCATCTCCCCCCAATCCGAAGCCCGTGCCGCGTGAGCACCGAAAGGCCCGGATAAAGGTTCCCACCATCACGCAGGGGCGCCGACGGCGCGCACGGTCACCCGATTTGTCGGGGGGCGAGGACCGCCTGCTTTTTGTTTGATGGAACGATCCACATGACCACCTTTGCTGACCTCGGGCTAAGCCCGAAGCTTTTGAAAGCGCTTGAGAAAACCAACCTGCAGACGCCGACGCCCATTCAGGCGCAGGCGATCCCCTATATCATGGCGGGCCGTGACCTGATGGGTCTGGCCCAGACCGGCACCGGCAAAACGGCGGCCTTCGGCCTGCCGCTGCTGCACCGCCTGCTGGATATCGGCCACCCGCCGGGGCCCAAGAACGTGCGCGCCCTGATCCTGGCGCCGACCCGGGAATTAACCTTGCAAATCAAGGACAACCTGGAAGTCTTTACCAAAGGAACGCCGGTCAAGGTGACCATGGTGGTGGGCGGCGCATCGCTGTTCCGTCAGGCCCAGGCGCTGTCCAAGGGCAGCGACGTTCTGGTCGCCACCCCGGGCCGTCTGATCGACCTTTTGGAGCGTGGCGATGTCAAGCTTGACCAGTGCGGCTATCTGGTGCTGGACGAGGCCGACCACATGCTCGACATGGGCTTCATCCACAGCTTGCGCAAGATTGCCAAGCACATCCCGCTGAAGCGTCAGACCATGCTGTTCTCGGCCACGATGCCCAAGGATATCTCTGAAATCGCAGACACTTACCTGCGCGATCCGGTCCGGGTTCAGGTCACTACCGCCGGCAAAACCGCCGACAAGGTGACGCAAGGCGTGCACTTCCTGCCCAACGGCGACAAGGCCCGCGTTCTGGAAGACTACCTGAAAAAACACCCGACAGAGCAGGCACTTGTCTTTGGCCGCACCAAGCATGGCTCGGAAAAGCTGATGAAATTGCTGGCGGGCTGGGGCTTCAAGGCAGGCTCGATCCACGGCAACAAGTCGCAAAGCCAACGCGACCGCACCCTGACCGAATTCCGCAATGGCGAGCTTGATGTGCTGGTGGCCACCGATGTCGCCGCGCGCGGCATTGATATTCCGACAGTGCGTCACGTGTATAACTTCGACATGCCCAACGTGCCCGAAAATTACGTCCACCGCATCGGCCGCACCGCGCGCGCCGGGGCTGAAGGCACCTCGGTCAGCTTCTGCGCTCCGGCAGAGATGGGCGAGCTGCAAGCGATTGAAAAGCTGCTGAAAAAGCCGCTGCCGATTCTGGGTGGCGCGCCGTGGTCGGCTGATATGGTGGCAGCCGCCCCCAAACCCGGCCAGAACCGTGGCCAACGCCCGGCCCGCCCGCAAGGGGGGCGCCCGCAGGGGGGCAAACCTGCCGGGTCAAAGCCGCAGCAGGGCCGCCCCGCCGCCAAAGCCAAGCCGATGGGCGGCGGCAACACCCCGCGCCGCGCCGAAGGTGGCAAACCCGCCGGGCAACGCCGCACCAGCTAAGCCCGGATGGCCTTGGTTTTTTCAACCGAAAAGAGGCGTCCGCGGCTTTGCGTTAACGAGTTGGAAACCAATTTTCGGGCACAAGAGATCACCGGGTTGTGTTCCGGATCTGTACCGAGTGGCCGATGTCCCCAGCATTGGTGTGAGTAGGGGGCCTGCCGTCCCTTGGCCTATGGGCCAAAGCACGGCAGGCCCACCCTTCACGCCGCTCCCCCGGCATCTGCCAGCCGGGCGATCTGGGCCCCGACCCGCCAAGCCTGCGCTTGCAGGCCGTTGCGGGAATCGGATAGGGGATTTGCCATGGCAAAGCTCTACTTCCACTATTCCACGATGAATGCCGGCAAATCGACCCTGCTGTTGCAGGCCGCGCATAACTACCGCGAAGGCGGGATGGACACCTATCTGATCACCGCGCAATTCGACACCCGCGCCGGGATGGGCCGCATCGCCAGTCGCATCGGCATCGGCGACCCGGCTGATACCTTTGCCCCCGACGAAGACATGTTCGCCAAGCTGAAGGCGCGGATCAGTCTTGGCCCGGTGGCCTGCGTGTTCATTGACGAGGCGCAATTCCTGTCGAAACAGCAGGTCTGGCAACTGGCCTGCGCGGTCGATGACCTGTCGGTGCCGGTGATGTGCTATGGCTTGCGCGTTGATTTTCAAGGGCAATTGTTTCCCGGCTCGGCTGCCTTGCTAGCCTGGGCGGATGAGATGCGCGAAGTCCGCACGATCTGCCATTGCGGGAAGAAGGCCACGATGGTGGTGCGCAAAGGCCCCGATGGCCGGGCGCTGCGCGATGGCGATCAGGTGGTGATCGGCGGCAATGAAACCTATGTCAGCCTGTGCCGCCGCCACTGGCGTGAGGCGGTCGGCTGACCCGCATCACGGCGCAACAGGCTCGCCCGCGCGCGCCCGCAGCGCGATCATGCTGCCTGCAGCCACGATCAGCACCATGCCCCCCACCGCCATCGGGGCCAGCAATTCGCCCCAAAGCATCCATGACCAGAAGGCCGAGGCCGGCAGGATGACATATTCGATCACCGACGCCCGCCCCGCATCGGTGATCTGATAGGCGCGGATCATCAGGCCCACGCCAAGCAGCGACCCCGCCGCCTGCACAAAGGTCCACAGCAGGAACGGCCCTGTCGGCCAGACCCAGCCGCGCATCAGAAACCCGTCCGGCCCAACGGGTGCCACCAGCGGCAGCAGGGTCAGCAGTGCCATCCCCACTGCCCCGAACACCCCCAGAACAGCGAAGAACCCGGCCACCAAAGTTTCGGCGCTCTCCTCCGGGCACCATTCGCGCGTGGCCACATTGCCAAGCGCATACAGCGCCCCCGCCAGCACCGGCAGCATCGCGGCGGCCGAGGCCCCCGACATTGCCTCTGGCCCAAGCACCAGAATCACCCCGACAAATCCCACAGCGACCGCCAGAATCCGCACCGGGCCAATTGCATGGCCATAGGCAAAGCGCGAGATCAGCAGCACAAAGATCGGCGCGGTGAACAGCCCTGCAGCCACGATGGCGACAGGCAGAAACGCCAATGCGCCGAAATAGATCAGCATCGCCATCCCGTGGATCAGACTGCGCGCCAGCACCGCCCGGCGGTTGACCGCCCGCAGCCGCAAACCCAGCAGCGGCACCGCCAGCCCCAGCAGCAACAGCGCCATCACCGTGCGGGTCAGGTGAAACTGCCACAAGCCATGATCCTGCGCGATGACCCGGACGTAGTTGTCGGTAAAACCGATCAGCATCGCATAGCCGCAAAGCAACCCGGCAGCGGCAAGTGTGCGGTCTTGGGTCACGCTGGGCATCGGGGCATCCTTCTTTGTCTTGTTGAACCCCACTCCACCCCGCCCTGCGCGCCGGAAAGCGACACCTGCCGCACGTTCCGGCCCCTGCAAAGGCCTGCGCAGCATGCAGTCGGGTGATTGTGGCCCGAACGGCCTTGGTCTACTGTCGCCGCATGACAGGCAAGGCACCGCGCGCCATGACGGCTTTGAAAAAATACACCCGGCTGGAAAGCAGCGGGCTCTGGCGCGACAGCCCGCTGGCACAGCGGCGCGAGGTCGTGGTGGCGTTCCGTGAGGCGACGCTGGTGCTGTCAGATCCCAAAAGTGAAACCGCGCTCAGTCACTGGTCCTTGCCCGCGATCGAGCGGGTCAATCCGGGGGAATTGCCAGCCGTTTTCGCCCCTGGTGCCGAAGCGATTGAGACGCTGGAACTTGATGACAGCGACATGATTGCCGCGCTGGAAACCGTTCGCAACGCGATTGCCGGGCAACGGCCCAAACCCGGGCGGTTGCGGGGGGTTCTGCTGGGGTCGGGCACGGTTCTGGTGCTGGCGCTGGGAATTTTCTGGCTGCCCGAGGCCCTGATCAAACACACCGCATCGGTCCTGCCCGCAGCAACGCGGGCGGCAATCGGTCAGGCGGCCCTGGCCGATGTGCAGCGGTTGACCGGGTCGCCCTGCACAAGCCCTTTGGGCACCTTTGCCCTGACCACGCTGAGCGACAAGCTTTTTGGCCCGCATAGGGCGCAGATCCTGATCCTGCGTGACGGGCTGACCGGGGCCGCGCATCTGCCCAGCGGGATCATCCTGATCGGTCGCAATCTGGTGGAAGATGAAGGCGGCCCCGAGGTTCTGGCGGGACTGGCGCTGATGGAACGTCTGCGGGCCGAAGCGCGCGATCCGATCCTGCCGGTGCTGCGGCATGCAGGGCTGACCGCGACCTTCCGCCTTCTGACATCGGGCACGTTGCCCAGCAGCGCGGTGGCGGGCTACGGCGAGGTTCTGTTGCAAAACAAGGCGGTTGCCGTGCCCGACGATGTGGCACTCGCCCGGTTCAAATCGGCGGGCCTGTCGTCAGGGCCTTATGCCTATGCGATTGACCCGAGCGGCGAGACGACCATCGGTCTGATCGAGGCTGATCCGCTGGCCGGGCTGATCCCGGAACCGCTGATGGCAGATGGCGATTGGGTCAGCCTGCAGGATATCTGCGCCACGGGCTGACGCGAAGGCTGCGGCAGCGCCGCAGCCCTGTTGCCTTAACGGATGAACGCGTCGCCGAACCCGGCCCGCCGCGCGGCGTTCAAAGCGGCCTGCGCCTCCGCCCGCGATCCGAACGGCCCGGCAAAGACGATCTGCATCGGCTTGCCCTTGCTGGAGATCCTGGACCGCGCCACCGGCAGCCCGAGGCCCGCCAGACGCGAGGACGCCCCATCGGCATTCGATGCCTCACCAAAGGTGCCGACCTGCACAAAGCTGCGCCCCGAGGCAGCCGGTTCCGATTTGGTCGAGGCGTAGACCTTGGGCGTGGCAACGGGCTTGCCCTGTTCCTTTGCGACATCTGCAACCAGCCGGGCGGGAACCTCGCGGGTCCAGATCTGATCCTGCTGCGCCCAGCCCTGCTGCGTGCCCTTGGCACGGTTGGGGTTCAGCCGGTCATCGGTAAACGCCGCGCGGTAGCCTTTGGGAATAACCTGCGGCTCTGCCGCGGCGGTTGTGCGCTGCACCTGGCGTTGGCCCACATGCGCCGCCGGATCAGGCCCTTCCAGATAGCCTGATGGTGCAATGGCAGCCACCCCGGCCAGCACACGCGGCGCGCGGGCATGGGCAATATCGCCGTCACCACGGGTGCACAGCACGATGCTGCCACCGTTTCGCAGGCGAAAGCGCTCTGCCACCGGCGCAGTGGTGTAGCAGCCGATGGTGCCCCGGGTGCCGGTCGTCGCCACCCGCTCTGCGATCTGGCGCTGCGGCTCTGGCCGGGGCTGCTGCACGATCCGCGCCGCCGGAACGGCGGGTGCGGGCACAGTGCCGGCGGGGGCCACAACGCGCGGGGCCTGCTGCGTGCGCACGGGGGCGGCGCTGGCTGCGGCATCGGGTGCCGGATTCGCGCTTGGTGCAGGTTCGACAATGGCAACCTGATTGTTCCCGAAGGTCGGCGGGTAGCCGCACAGCGGCGCGCGGTTGCTGCTGACGCGTGGCACCCAGTTGGTGCGCCCCGACAACCCGGCGCGCAGGAACACACAGCCCCGGCTGTCCACATATTGCTGTCCGGAAAAGGACGCAGGCGGCAGTTCACGCGGACCACCAAAATCACCGGCCGACTGAGCATTGGCAACACTCAACCCAGCCACGACCGCCAGAACGGCGGCCGGAACCCATCTCAACACCATGACTACCCCCAAGTAGCTTATGGGGGATACTGGAATAATATTGTTTCCGAGTAAAGGGATAAACCCGCTATTTGGTGCCGAACATCCGGTCACCCGCATCCCCTAGCCCCGGGACGATATAACCGTGATCATTCAAATGGCTATCGACCGAAGCTGTGACGATGGGCACATCGGGATGCGCCTCCTGCATCCGCTTGATGCCTTCGGGCGCGGCCAGCAGGCACAAAAAGCGCAGGTTTTTCGCGCCGTTGTCCTTCAGCAACTGCACCGCCGCCGCCGAAGAATTGCCGGTCGCCAGCATCGGATCGACCACGATGCACACCCGGTCTTCGAGCTGTGTCGGCACCTTGAAGTAATACTGCACCGGCTGCAGCGTCTCGGGGTCGCGGTACAGACCGACAAACCCCACCCGCGCCGCCGGGATCAGCTCCAGAATACCATCCAACAGCCCGTTCCCTGCCCGCAGGATAGAGATCAGCGCCAGCTTCTTGCCCTCGATCACCGGGGCGTCCATCGGTTCCAGCGGGGTGTCGATCCGCTTGGTGGTCATCGGCAGTTCGCGCGTGACCTCATAGGCCAGCAGCAGGGATATCTCCCGCAAGAGCTGCCGGAATGACGCGGTAGAAGTGTCCTTTTCCCGCATCAGGGTCAGCTTGTGCTGGACCAACGGGTGCGAAACGACGGTCAGATGGTCCAGCATGGTCAGGCCTCCAGAAGTTTGGCGATACGTGCGCGTGTATCGGCATCACAGAAGGCGGCGTCAAGCGCAGTGCGGTTCAGCGTCCTGAAAACCCCGTCATCCCAGTCAAAGGCGCGGTGCAGCTCCTCAAACTCCCGTTCCATGGTGGTGTGGAAAAACGGCGGATCATCGGTGCTGACGGTCACCTTGACGCCCCGGTCATAAAGCTGGCCAATCGGATGGCTGCGCCAGTCGGGGTAAAGCCCCAAAGCCACGTTCGATCCGGGGCAGACCTCCAGCACGATGCCGCGCTCGGCCAGTTCATCCACCAGCGCCAGATCCTCAATCGCGCGCACCCCGTGGCCGATCCGTTCGACGCCCAGATCATTCACCGCATCGCGCACGGACTGGGGCCCGCCCCATTCCCCGGCATGGGCGGTCAGGCGCAATCCGGCCTCACGCGCGCAGTCAAACGACCACAAGTAATCCTTTGGCGTCAGCACCTTTTCATCCCCCGCAATGCCGAAGCCCACAATCCAGTCGCCCGCCGTATCGGCGGCACAGCGCGCAACCTCGCGGGCCTTTTCCGGGCCGAAATGCCGGATGCAGGTGATGATACCGCGCAGGGTGATGCCCATCGTCCGTTCCGCCTGATCCGCCGCCTCACGGATCGCATGCAGATATTCGCGCCAGGCCCCGATGTCACGCCCGCCGCAGAAATCGGGCGAGAGGAAGGTTTCAGAGTAGACCACACCGCTGGCCGCACTTTCCTCCAGCACCGCCAGCGTCAGGCGGGCATAGTCTTCGGGTGATTTCAGCGCCGAGGTTGCAGCCTCATAGACCTTGAGGAAATCCCAGAAATCGGTGTACTGATAATGCCCGTGCTCATCAAAAATGCCCGCGATATCCAGCCGCTTCTCCGATGCCAACCCGCGGATGAACGCCGGGGGCGCTGCCCCTTCCAGATGCAGGTGCAACTCGACTTTGGGTATCATGGCTCTCGCGTCCTTCTCGTTCATCTTGACAAAAATACTCCGGGGGTGCGGGGGCTGGCCCCCGCTTCTGCCTGGTCAGAGAAAGCTGTCGCCCGGCGCGGCGGCACGCACTCCCAGATGCGCTGCCACACTTGCCCCCACATCTGCAAAGGCGCGCAGACCGATGGGCCGCATCCCAAGGCCGTGGCCAATCACCGGCACCCGTTCACGGGTGTGCTCGGTGCCGGGAAAGGTCGGGTCATTGCCGTGGTCGGCGGTAAAGAGTGCCAGATCACCGGGGCCAAGGCTGGCCAGAAAGCGCGGCAGGTTGGCATCGAACCACTCCAGCGCGCGGGCGTAGCCCGCCACATCGCGCGGGTGACCATACAGGCTGTCAAACTCGACAAAGTTTGCAAAGGTCAAGGAACCGGGTTGCGCGTCGACCCCCAGCCGCACCAGATGTTCGAAAAGCTCAGCGTCGGATTTGCCTTTGTGCAGGGCCTTGATGCCGCGCATGGAAAAGATGTCGCCGATCTTGCCAACCGCATGGGTCATCCGCCCCTGCCCGGCCACCCAGTCCAGCAGAGTCGGCGCAGGCGGGGCAATCGCATAATCGCGGCGGTTTGCGGTGCGCCTGAAATCACCGCAACTGCCCGTGAAAGGCCGCGCGATGACCCGGCCCACCCGCATCGCGTGCAGCGTCGGGGCCAGACCCTCACACAGCTTCAGCAGACGGTCCAGCCCGAACACCTCTTCATGCGCGGCGATCTGGAACACGGAATCGGCAGAGGTGTAGCAGATCGGCCAGCCACTGCGCAGATGCGCCTCGCAATGCGCAGCGATGATCGGCACGCCAGAGGCGTGGCAGTTGCCAAGGATGCCATCTGTTCCCGCCAGACGGCAGACCTCGGCCACCAGATCGGGCGCAAAGGCAGGGCCTTCGGTGGGAAAATAGGTCCAGTCCCACGGCACCGGCACCCCCGCCAGCTCCCAATGGCCCGAGGGTGTGTCCTTGCCGCGCGACACTTCGGTCGCGGCCCCCCACAGCCCGGCGGGCGCGGCCCCAAGCCCCGGGGCCTCCACGCCAGAGGCCAGCTTTACCGCCGCCCCCAGCCCCAACGCGTCAAGATTGGGCATCCGCAGCGCCCCGCTGCGGCCTGTATCAGCCCGGCCGTCCGCACAGGCCTGCGCGATATGGGCCAGCGTATTGGCCCCGGCATCGCAAAACTCGGCCGCATCGGGCGCACCGCCGCAGCCGACAGAATCCAGCACAATCAGAAACGCGCGCGCCATCAGGTGATCCGCTTCATCACAAGCGGGCCTTCCTCCAGCACCGAGGTGCCGACGCGGTAGGCCGCCTGCACCGCGCGCACCGCCGCATCCGCCGCCTCTTCCGTCGCCGCATGAACCATGGCCAAAGGCACCCCGGCCCCGATTTCTTCCCCCAGCCCGATCAGGTCGGACAGACCCACCGCCGGGTGAACCTTGTCGCCTTCGCGCAGACGCCCGGCCCCCAGATGCACCACCGCATGGCCCAAAGCCTCGCCATCAATATGCGCGATGAACCCATCATCCAGTGCGGGCACTTCCCGCACCACAGGTGCTGCAGGCAGCCGGTCGGGCCAGCGTTCGACAAAGTCCGCAGGCCCGCCCTGTGCCGCGACCATGCGGCCGAACACCTCTGCCGCAGCACCCGATTCCAGCGCCTGCGCGATGCGCCCGGCCCCGTCTTCAGCATCCGCCGCGAGGCCACCAAGCGCCAGGGCCTCACCGCCCAAAGCGCAGGTCAGATCCCACAGCGCCGCGTTGACGGATGTGCCGGTCAGCGTCTCCATCACCTCGATCACCTCCAGCGCGTTGCCCGCCGCCGTGGCAAGCGGCTGCGACATATCGGTGATCAGCGCCGTGGTCATGCAGCCCGCGCCCTGCGCCGTGCTGACCAGCGCGCGCGCCAAAGCCTCGGCCCGTTCCGGCGTCTTCATGAACGCGCCCGATCCGCATTTGACATCCAGCACCAGCCCCTCCAGCCCCGCCGCCAGCTTTTTCGACAGGATCGACGCAGTGATCAGGTCGATGCTTTCCACCGTCCCCGACACATCGCGGATCGCATACAGCCGCCGGTCGGCGGGGGCGAGGTCGGCGCTGGCCGCCACGATGGCACAATGCACGCCGGTCATCTGGCGGCGCAGATGATCCTCGGACAGTCCGGTGCGGAACCCCGGGATGGCCTCCAGCTTGTCCAGCGTGCCCCCGGTATGCCCCAACCCGCGCCCAGAGATCATCGGCACATAGGCCCCACAGGCTGCAAGCGCCGGGGCCAGCAGCAAGGACACGCAATCGCCGATCCCGCCGGTGGAATGCTTGTCCAGCACCGGGCCGGGCAAATCCCACTCCATGACCCGCCCAGAGTCACGCATCCCGCGCGTCAGCGCCACCCGCCCCTCTTCCGACAGCCCGCGCAGCAGCACCGCCATGGCAAAGGCCCCGGCCTGCGCGTCGGTCACCGTGCCGGAGGCCAGCCCTTGGGCAAACCACGCAAGCGCATCAGCCGAAGGCGTCGTGCCATCCCGCACCTGCGCTACGATGCTGCGCGCATCCATCAGGCGCGGTCCATATGGGCGGCGGTGAACACGCCGGGCAGCAGGTCCCCCACCGTCAGGGTGCGCTGCTTGCCATCGGTGGTGCACAGCGTGACCTTGACGCCCGCATCAGCAAATTCCGCGATCTTCTGGCGGCAGCCGCCACAGGGCGGCACCGGATCGGGGCTGTCGGCGATCACGAACAGCTCGGCAATCCGGGTATCGCCCCCGGCAATCATCGCGGCAATCGCGCCCGCCTCGGCGCAGGTGCCCTCAGGGTATGCCACGTTTTCCACATTGCAGCCGACATATACCGCACCAGAAGGGCTGCGCAGCGCGGCACCGACCAGAAACCGGGAATAGGGCGCATAGGCCCGCAGGCGAACATCGGTGGCAGCTTGCAAAAGGGTCATCTTGGGCCTCGGGTCTTGAGCAATGGGTCAGGAAGTGTGGGCGCGCACCGCGCAAAGCGCAAGGTTACAGAACGGTGGTGGCGGGGTCACCCGGCAAAGACACCTCCAGCAGTTCCAGATCTGCGGTCGGATCAGCATAGCGCGTCGCCATGCCCGGCGGAATGACAAAGGCATCCCCGGGCGACAAGCGGAACGGCTCTTTGCCCTCGCCCTCCAGCGTCATTTCGCCTGCCTTGACAAAGGTGAACAGAATGTCACCGTCATGCCGCGTCCAGGGCGCGGCTGCGCCACCCGGCCGCAGCACCATCACGCTGGCCACGCCGCCGGTGTTCGCGTTGATCGTGGTATCGCGCGCGACAAAGCCCGGCAGGCGCGATGGCCCAAACGCCCCGTCGCTGCCCCGGTTGAACACAAAGCGCTGACCCTGCCATTCGCGGTCAGGCCGCAGATGCGGGGTGGGCAGCGTCATGTCATGGTCAATCTCGGTCACATGCTCGGCAGGCACGCCGATCTCGATCACCTCGATCCCGTCGCTCGCCTCCAGCACCCGGTGGCGGATTTCCGGCGGCTGGATGAAGCAGTCGCCTGCCTGCAACCGGATCGGCCCGCCCTGATCTTCATAGACCACATCAACCCAGCCCCTGATGCAGAAGATCAGCTGAAACCCGACCCGGTGGAAATGCACCATATCGGGCACCGGGCCGCCATCGGGAATGCGGATATGGCTGGCGATCATTGCCCCGCCCAACCGGCTGGGCACCAGATCGCGGTAGTGCATCCCGGCGCGGCCAATCACCCAAGGGGCCTGATCGGCCAGACGGCGCACCACAAAAGCATGCTCGGTCTGCGGCAGAACCAGCGGGGGATTGATCTCGTCAATCTCCACCCGCGTGCCGTTGGGCGCGGTCAGAACGCGCTGCCCGCCGGCAAACGCATCGGGGTCTTCCGTCAGAATACGCAGCGTGCCCGGTGGCGTGTCGGCACCCTTCCGGATGCGCAGGCGCAGCCCGTGGCCCGACAGCACCGCCACCTCGGGGTCGTCGGCGGGATAGATCATATCCAGCCGCATCCCCAGCACCTTGGTGTAAAACGGCAGGTCATTGCGCAGTTCCTGCGTGGACAGAAGAATTTCAGCGCGCGTCTCGGTCATGGATTTCCCCGGATTTTGCCGCCATGCTGGTGCGGACATGCGAAATTTGCAAGCCGCCGCGGCATCGTTGGTGCACTCACCCGGTTGGCGGATCAAAATAAATGGTTTAAGGCTAAACCAAATTTTTCGGGAGGCGAAAATGGAAGAAGTGCGTCAGGACAACGCCCGTCAGGCGGCGCTGGATTATCATGAATTTCCCAAACCCGGAAAGCTGGAAATCCGCGCGACCAAGCCACTGGCCAACGGCCGCGACCTGAGCCGCGCCTATTCCCCCGGCGTGGCCGAGGCCTGTCTGGAAATCAAGGCCGACCCCTCCACCGCATCGCGCTATACCTCACGCGGGAACCTTGTGGCGGTGGTCACCAACGGCACGGCGGTGCTTGGCCTTGGCAACATCGGTGCCCTCGCCTCCAAACCCGTGATGGAGGGCAAGGCGGTTCTGTTCAAGAAATTCGCCAATATCGACTGCTTTGACATCGAGCTGAACGAGGCTGACCCCGAAAAACTGGCCGATATCGTCTGCGCGCTGGAGCCGACCTTTGGCGCGATCAATCTGGAGGATATCAAGGCCCCCGATTGCTTCATCGTTGAACAACTGTGCCGCGAGCGGATGAACATCCCGGTGTTCCACGACGACCAGCACGGCACTGCCATCGTGGTGGGGGCCGCCGCCACCAATGCGATGATTATCGCAGGCAAACGCTTTGATCAGATCAAAATCGTCTCCACCGGCGGCGGGGCGGCGGGCATCGCCTGCCTTGAGATGCTGGTCAAGCTGGGGGTCCGGCGCGAGAACATCTGGCTCTGCGATCTGGAAGGTCTGGTCTACAACGGCCGCACCGCCCAGATGACCCCGCAGAAAGAGGCGTTTGCCCAAGGCAGCAGCCCCGCCACGCTGGCCGATGTGATCGAAGGCGCAGACCTG
The DNA here is from genome assembly GCF_030656345.1 of Pseudotabrizicola sp. Taxonomy (GTDB): domain Bacteria; phylum Pseudomonadota; class Alphaproteobacteria; order Rhodobacterales; family Rhodobacteraceae; genus Pseudotabrizicola. The sequence goes on from NZ_JAUSNR010000026.1 coordinate 334,400, forward strand.
TTCCTTGGCCTGTCCGGGCCCGGCGTTCTGACGCAGGATATGGTGGCCAAAATGGCCCCCAACCCGATCATTTTCGCGCTTGCCAACCCGAACCCGGAAATCCAGCCCGATCTGGCGCGCGCTGTTGCGCCCGGCGCGATCATCGCCACGGGCCGGTCGGACTTTCCCAATCAGGTCAACAACGTGTTGTGTTTCCCCTTCATCTTCCGCGGTGCGCTGGATGTGGGGGCGACCACGATCAACGACGAGATGAAGATCGCCTGCATCGAAGGCATCGCCGCCCTTGCCCGCGCCACGACGAGTGCAGAGGCGGCGGCGGCCTATAGCGGCGAAAAGCTGTCGTTCGGGGCCGATTACCTGATCCCCAAACCGTTCGATCCGCGCCTGATGGGGGTTGTCGCCAGTGCCGTCGCCAAGGCCGCGATGCAAACCGGGGTGGCCACACGGCCCCTGGCCGATCTGGATGCCTACAAGACCAATCTAGACGGCTCGGTTTTCAAATCCGCCATGCTGATGCGCCCGGTGTTTGAAGCCGCGCGCCACGCCGAGCGCAAGATCGTCTTTGCCGAGGGTGAGGATGAACGCGTGCTGCGCACCGCCAATGCAATGCTGGAGGAAACCACCGACCTGCCGATCCTGATCGGCCGGCCCGAGGTGGTCGAGGCGCGTTGCGAACGCGCCGGCCTGCCGATCCGTCCGGGCCGCGATTTCCATCTGGTCAACCCGGAAAACGACCCGCGCTACCGCGATTACTGGGGCACCTATGCCGAGCTGATGGCGCGGCGCGGGGTGTCGCCCGATATTGCCCGCGCGATCATGCGGACCAACACCACCGCGATTGCGGCGGTGATGGTGCACCGCGGCGAGGCCGACAGCATGATCTGCGGCACCTTCGGGCAGTATCTGTGGCATCTGGGCTATGTCCGGCAGGTGCTTGCGCGCGACGGGTTGCAGCCGGTGGCGGCATTGTCGCTGATGATATTGGAAGACGGCCCGCTGTTCATCGCCGACACCCACGTTCATGCCGAGCCGACCCCGCAGCAGATCATGCAGACCGTGCTGGGGGCTGCGCGGCATGTGCGGCGCTTTGGCCTGACACCCAAGGTGGCGCTGTGCACGCAAAGCCAGTTCGGCAACATGGAGAATGAAAAGGCGCAGCGGATGCGGGCGGCGCTGGAACTGCTGGACGCGCGCGAGCCCGATTTTGCCTATGAGGGCGAGATGAACGTCGACTCGGCGCTGGATCAGGGGTTGCGCGACCGGATGCTGATGGGCGGCCGGTTCGACGGCCCGGCCAATGTGCTGGTCTTCGCCTCTGCCGACGCGGCCTCGGGCGTGCGCAACATCCTGAAGATGAAGGCAGGCGGGCTGGAAGTCGGGCCGATCCTGATGGGCATGGGCAACAAGGCCCATATCGTGACCCCGTCGATCACAGCGCGGGGCCTGCTGAACGTATCCGCCATCGCAGGCACCCCGGTGGCGCATTACGGGTAAGTCGGCTTCCCCCTGCGTTACAGTGGGGGGAAGTTTTTTAGATCAAGGGGTTGGGTTTTTTGTTTTCACCGTTTCTTATCTTTTGAACTGGTCCTGATGGACCTTTGCCCTATGGCGCGAGAGCATAGGTCCGAAGCCGGTGGCAACCCTGCGAAAATCTGCGTACTCTGCAGTGAAACGCAGAGCGATATCGACGGACAAACGCGGATTGCCTGAAGGTATCAGCAACTTGCCAAAGGATCTTATGCGCGCGCTCTCTCTTCTTCCCCTGATTTTTCCCGCGCTGGCCATGGCCGAACCCATACAAATTCCGGGACCGCAAGGACCGCTTGAGGCAGAGATGATCGCCGTTGAAGGCGCTTCTGATGCCGTCATCATCATTCCGGGGTCGGGGCCGACTGACCGGGACGGCAATGCGCCGCAGATGGGTCTCTCGACCGATGCCTACCGCTTGCTGGCCGAAGGTTTGGCCGGACAGGGGATCACATCGCTGCGCATCGACAAAAGGGGCTTTTACGGCAGCGCCGGGGCTATCGCCGATCCCAACGATGTCACCATCGAGGCCTATGCGCAGGATGTCCGCGACTGGGTGGCCCATGCGTCCGGCCTCGCCCCCTGCGTCTGGCTTGCCGGGCATTCCGAAGGCGGACTCGTCGCTCTTGTAGCCGCACAAACTGCGCCGGAAAACCTGTGCGGCCTGATCCTTCTGGCGGCATCAGGGCGTCCCATCGGGCAGCTCATGATCGAGCAGTTTGAGGCCAATCCCGCCAACCGGCCCCTGATGCCCGAGCTCAGAGACATCGTAACCGGGCTCGAGGCGGGCCAGAGCCGCGATCCTGCCTCTGTGACGCCGGCCCTTCAACCGCTGTTCTCTGCAGGACTTCAGCGCTACATGATCGATCTTTTCTCGTATGACCCGGTGGCGATTGCCAAAGATTTGCAGGGCCCCATGCTGCTTGTTCAGGGCACCGACGATTTACAGGTTCGCCCGCACGATGCGGACCTGCTGGAAGCCGTGATGCCGCAGGCGCAGCGTATCAACCTTGCCGGGGGAACGCATGTGCTGAAAAAGTCGGCTGCAGGAAACCCGTATTCCACATATACAGATTCTTCCCTGCCCCTGCATGAAGACCTTGTACCCGGCATCGCGGCCTTCATCGCGCAGACTTCGACATCTGAATGACTGCAATTCGCCCGGTCTGGCGAGCCAGACCATTCACAAGGTAGATTCGCCAAAATTTTGCAAAGTTAGCCCATTTCTTTCATTTAATTGCAGTTCCGGGAGACTTTGCCAAACTTTGCACCCCAATCTCACTCCTTTCTGCAAACATTTCGTCGCACCCCACCAATGTCCGGCGGTAACATCGTTGCGCGATCCGCCAGCGATGCCGTAACAAACATCCAAGCGTTGGGAGGAGGCGCCGTTCATGGGATATTCCGACATCTATGCAAAATGGCAGGCCAACCCCGAGGGTTTCTGGATGGAGGCGGCGGGGGCGATTGACTGGGACCGCAAACCCTCCCGTGCGCTGAACGACAGCCGCGCGCCGCTGTATGAATGGTTCACCGACGGCATGGTCAACACCTGCTGGAATGCGGTGGACCGGCATGTGCTGGCCGGGCGCGGCAAGCAGCCTGCGATCATCCATGACAGCCCGGTCACCGGCACCAAGCATGTCATCACCTATGCCGAGCTGCTGGACCGTGTGTCACGCCTTGCCGGGGCGCTGAAGGCCAAGGGCATCACCAAGGGCGACCGGGTGATCATCTACATGCCGATGGTGCCCGAAGCGCTGGAGGCGATGCTGGCCTGTGCCCGGCTGGGGGCGATCCATTCGGTGGTGTTCGGCGGCTTTGCAGCGGCAGAGCTGGCGGTCCGTATTGATGACTGCAAGCCAAAGGCGATCATCGCGGCCAGTTGCGGCGTCGAGCCGTCGCGTGTGGTGCATTACAAGCCGCTGCTGGACGGTGCCATCGAGATGGCCAGCCACAAGCCCGATTTCTGCGTGATCCTGCAACGCGAACAAGAGGTTGCCAAGCTGATCGACGGGCGCGACGTGGCGTGGCACAGCTTTCAATACGGCGTCGAACCGGCAGACTGTGTGGCGGTGGAGGGCAATCATCCGGCCTATATCCTGTACACTTCCGGCACCACCGGGGCGCCCAAGGGCGTGGTGCGCCCGACGGCGGGGCATCTGGTGGCGTTGCAATGGACCATGCGGGCGATCTACAATTGCGGCGTGGGCGATGTGTTCTGGGCGGCGTCCGATGTGGGCTGGGTCGTCGGGCACAGCTATATCTGCTATGCGCCGCTGATTGCAGGCTGCACCACGATTGTGTTCGAGGGCAAGCCGGTCGGCACGCCGGATGCCGGCACCTTCTGGCGGGTGATAGCCGACCATAAGGTGAAAACCTTCTTCACCGCCCCCACCGCGCTGCGCGCGATCAAGCGCGACGATCCCGAGGGTCTGCTGATCAGGGACTATGACACCTCCAGCATGCAGGCGCTGTTTCTGGCGGGCGAACGGGCCGACCCCGATACGGTGGACTGGGCCGGGCGGCATCTGAATGTGCCGGTGATCGACCATTGGTGGCAGACCGAAACCGGCTATGCGATTGCCGCCAACCCGCTGGGGCTTGGTCTGGTGCCGATCAAGATCGGCAGCCCGGCGATGGCGATGCCCGGCTATGACGTGCGGGTGCTGGATGAAGGCGGGCACGAGGTGTCGCCCGGCACTTTGGGCGCGATTGCGATCAAGCTGCCGCTGCCGCCCGGCACCCTGCCGACGCTGTGGAATGCGGAAGAGCGGTTTGTGAAGGCGTATCTGGCGCATTTCCCCGGCTATTATGAAACCGGGGATGCGGGCTATGTCGATGCCAATGGCTATCTGTACATCATGGCGCGCACCGATGATGTGATCAACGTGGCCGGGCACCGCCTCAGCACCGGGGCGATGGAAGAGGTGCTGGCCGGGCACAAGGATGTGGCCGAATGCGCGGTGATCGGGGTGGCCGATGCGCTCAAGGGCCAGTCGCCGCTGGGGTTCCTGTGCCTCAACAAGGGCGTGGACCGCGCGCCCGCTGATGTGGTGGCCGAATGCGTGCAGCTGATGCGCGACAAGATCGGCCCGGTGGCCGATTTCAAACGCGCCGTGGTAGTGGACCGCCTGCCCAAGACCCGGTCCGGCAAGATCCTGCGCGCCACCATGGTCAGCATCGCCGATGGCAAAACCTGGAAAATGCCCGCCACCATCGACGACCCGGCGATTCTGGACGAGATCCGGGTGGCCCTGCAAAGCCTTGGTCTGGCCAAAGGCTGAGGGCCTGCGCGGCAAGGCCATTGGCCGCGGGCGAGCCTTGCGCTAGGCTCACGCCATGGCTGACCCCTTTGCCGCGCCCCCTGTTGATCCGGCCCACCCTGATCTGCACCCGGCGGATCAGGGCCAGCCGCTGGCGCAGCTGCGCGCGGCGCTGACCCGGCTGGCGGGCTGCGCCCTGCCCGACCCGGCGCGGCAGGCGCTGGCCGAGGCTGAACTGGCGCTGTCAGCGCTGGAGGCCATCGCCCCCGATCCGGTGGACAAAACCGTGTTTGCGGCGCTGCTGGAAATGGCGGGGCCAGAGCTGGCACCGGAACTGACCGCGCAGATGGCCGCCGATCTGCGCGCGACTCTCGCAGCGCTGGCGCAGGGGCTGGCGCAGGCGGACCGGGCCATGGTGGGCGCGCAAAGCCATGTGCTGGTGTCGCTGGCCGGGGCGGGGGGCGCGCGCAGGCTGGAGCTGGGCGCGCAGGCGCTGAACCGGGCAGCGCTGGGTGGTGATGCCGCGCGGATGCGCGCTCTGGGGCCGGGGGTTCTGGCCGGGCTGGCAGCGCTGATCGGCTTTGTCGAAGGGGCGGCCGACGGGAAACCGTGACACCCGACCGCCCCCATGGGCTCAGGCGAATTGTTCGACCAGCAGGCGTTCTTCCAGACCGTGGCCGGGGTCGAACAGGATGCGGTGGCAGATCTCGGGTTCCGACCGGATTTCGACCGAAACCACATCGCGCACTGACCGGCCATCGGCATCGGCCATCACCGGGCGTTTGTCGGGGTGAATGACCTCAAACCGCACCACCGCGGTTTTCGGCAGCAAGGCCCCATGCCAGCGGCGGGGGCGGAAGGCGGCAACGGCGGTCAGGGCCAGCACATCGGACCCGATCGGCAGGATCGGCCCATGCGCTGAATAGTTATAGGCGGTGGACCCGGCGGGCGTACACAGCAACGCGCCGTCGCAGACCAGCTCTGCCAGCCGCAGCTTGCCATCGACATAGATCGCCAGTTTCGCCGCCTGCGGCCCGGCGCGCAGCATCGACACCTCGTTGATCGCAAGCGCCTCGACCACGCGACCATCGCTGGTGGTGGCCCGCATGTGCAGCGGGTTGATCACGGTTTCTTCGGCAAGGCTCAGCCGGTCGGCCAGCCCCTCCACATCAAAGGCGTTCATCAGAAAGCCGACGGTGCCGCAGTTCATGCCATACACCGGCAGGCCCGCGCTTTGGGTATCGTGCAGGGTCTGCAGCATGAAGCCATCACCACCTAGGGCAACCACCACTGTGGCCTGCCCCAGCGGGGTCTGGCCATGCCGGGCGGTCAACCCGGCAAGCGCCGCCTGTGCGACGGGGGTGGGACTGGCACGAAAGGCAATTCTCGATGTGGGCAAGGCGGTTCTCCCTTGCGCACAGTCTTGACGGGCCGGGCGCGGGAACTCAAGCCAAAGTGCGTGCAAGCGACTGGGGATACGCTACGCCGGGGGAAACAAAGACATGACCCGAAGGCCGAAAACAGGTGGACGATAAGAATGCCTTTGGACAAGCACAGGTTTCCCACATCGGGCATTCCGCCCTTTCAACCCTGCAAACCTGCCCACGACAAAGGGGCAAGCGTGGTGCCGCCCCTTTGTGGTTCAGCAAGGCGAAGACGTTCCGTTCAGGCCGCGTTTTTGCGACGGCGCAAAACGGCGGTCGCGGCCAGAGCCGTCAGCAGCAACACGCCGCCAGCAGGCAGAGGAACCGGAGCGACCGCATCGAGCACAACTTCAAAGGCAAGATCGCTTCCCACACCTTGCCAGTTGGAAGTCCAGTTGCTGACGCCCCAAAGTGACGTGTCGCCGGTGTTGTTCTGGAACACGAATGCGCCGCCCGCATAGCTGTCAACGCCCGCAACAGAGCCCCAACGAGCATTCCCCTCGGTCAGCGCCTGAAGAAAGGCCACGTATTGGCCGCTACCCAGTGCCGTGGTGCCGGTATTGACCGTGACGGTCTGCATCGAAGCAGACCCGATGGTCGCGCCCATTGTAGAAAAAATCGCAGAACCCACTGTTTTGAACCCGTCCCAGGAGAACACATTGGCCTGAAAGTCCATTGAAAGCCCGAAATCGTTCACCCGAAAGCTGAAAGCGTTCAGAACGGAAAGCGCCATCACGCTGAAGGTCTGCCCGTAGGCTGCCGTATCCGGCAGACCCCAACTGTATATAGTGCTGTTTTCGTCGGCCAGCGTCGAAATCGTCGCGGCATTGGCGTTGCCAGAGAGGCCGATCGACAAAGCGGCGGCGATCAGTGTCGGCGTGAATCTATGGGTCATGATCAGTCCCTGACATCAAAAATGTTACGGCAAAATTTTTCCGGAAGGAACGATGTGACGAAGTTCCTCCCGCTTCATTCATAGTTTGTTAAGTGTTAATTATCGGTTAATTAAGAGTTAACTTGCGCTGCACAGGCCGCAGCAAATGACTGGTTTGCCCCCCGGTTCCGACAGGTACTGCACGCCTTTCTCGCCGCGCGGGGCAAACGGCACTCTGAGTCCGCTGCACACTGCGATTCACCTTTGCCTGCAGTTTCCCTTCGCCCGATGTCGCCCCCTGCCCCCGAAATTTCGCCCCGATCCGGGGATGCGTCGTTTTCCTCCCTTTCCCGAAGGCGGAGCTTGGTCTAAATGGGCGCTATCCCGACCCCCGGATCTGGCAGGAGACGCCCATGAACGCCCCGCACCGTGACAACGGCTTTTTCACCGAAACTCTGTCCTCGCGCGACCCCGAGCTGTTCGGCGCGATGACGCAGGAACTGGGGCGTCAGCGCCATGAGATCGAGCTGATCGCATCGGAAAACATCGTCAGCCGCGCCGTGATGGAGGCGCAGGGTTCGGTGATGACCAACAAGTACGCCGAAGGCTATCCGGGCAAACGCTATTACGGCGGCTGCCAGTATGTCGACATTGCCGAAAATCTGGCGATCGACCGCGCCTGCCAGCTGTTTGACTGCGGCTTTGCCAATGTGCAGCCAAACTCGGGCTCGCAGGCCAACCAAGGCGTGTTCCAGGCGCTGCTGCAGCCGGGTGATACCATTCTGGGCATGTCTCTGGACGCAGGCGGCCACCTGACCCATGGTGCCGCGCCCAACCAGTCTGGCAAGTGGTTCAAGGCGGTGCAATACGGCGTGCGCAAGCAGGATCTGCTGCTGGACTATGATCAGGTTGCCGCCCTTGCGACCGAGCACAAGCCCAAGATGATCATCGCCGGTGGTTCCGCCATTCCGCGCATCATCGACTTTGCCCGGATGCGCGAGATTGCGGATTCGGTGGGCGCTTACCTTCTGGTCGATATGGCGCATTTTGCCGGGCTGGTGGCGGCGGGCCTGTACCCCTCGCCCTTCCCGCATGCGCATGTGGCCACCACCACCACGCACAAAACCCTGCGCGGGCCGCGTGGCGGGATGATCCTGACCAACGATGAGGCTCTCGCCAAGAAGTTCAACTCGGCCATCTTCCCCGGCATTCAGGGCGGACCGCTGATGCATGTGATCGCGGCCAAGGCAGTGGCGTTCGGCGAGGCGCTGCGGCCCGAGTTCAAGACCTATCAGGCACAGGTGATCAAGAACGCACAGGCGCTTGCCGATCAGCTGATGAAAGGTGGTCTTGATATCGTCACCGGCGGCACCGACAGCCACCTGATGCTGGTCGATCTGCGGCCCAAGGGCGTGAAGGGCAATGCGACCGAAAAGGCACTGGGCCGGGCGCATATTACCTGCAACAAGAACGGCATCCCGTTTGATACCGAAAAGCCCACCATCACCAGCGGTGTGCGGCTGGGCACCCCCGCAGGCACCACGCGCGGCTTTGGCGAGGCAGAGTTCCGCCAGATCGGCGACTGGATCACCCAGGTGGTCGACGGGTTGGCCGCCAATGGCGAAGACGGCAACGGCGACGTTGAAGCCCGCGTAAAAGCCGAGGTCGAGGCGCTGTGCAAACGCTTCCCGATCTATCCGGAACTGTGATCCGGGCGTCTTGAGCCGGGCCGCTCATCGGTCCCTGCCGGTCCCTTTTCGCTGGTGCGCCCGCGAAGAGGGACTGCAAGGGACCGATGAGCGCGCGGTCAGGGGTCAGATCCGGCCCTGCAACCTCTGCACCAGCAGCACCAGTGCGCCCACCAGCATCAGGCCCAGAACCACGGTGACACTGATGCGCAGCAGGGCGCGCAGGCTGGCCGATCCCGGGCTTTGCCCTGACAGGTGGCGCAGGCAGCTGTCGTAGCAGCTTGCCACACGGGCCGGGTCGATCTGCACCAGCAGCTTGGGGTTCTGCGCCTTTTCGGCCAATGCGGCCAGTTCCTGCGCCTGCGCCCGCACGCCCCTCGGCAACAGCCGCCCGCCCCGGCGCAGCTTTTCCGTCAGGCCCTTGCCCCGCACGCCAAGGCGTTCTTCCATCAGGCCGGCGACCCGGTCGGCCATCTGCTGGATTGTGATCGCGCTCATGCCCGGCCCCTTTTTGGCAAAGCTTAAGCCCGGGCTGCAAAATCCTCAACGCCCCAAATGCGCAACACCACTGGCAGGGCTGGCAAACTGGCGGTAATAGGGTGGCATGCTTGCCACGATCCATCACCCCGCCGCCACCCCGTCCGATGCCTTGCCGCTGGTCATTGCCCATGGGCTGTATGGCTCTGCCCGCAACTGGGGGGTGATCGCGCGGCGGCTGGCGGATGTGCGCGATGTGGTGGCGGTCGACATGCGCAACCATGGCGACAGCCCACGCGATCCGGTGCAGGGCTATCCGGAAATGGCGGCAGATCTGGCCGAGGTGATCGGCAGCCTTGGCGGCCGCGCCGATCTGCTGGGCCATTCGATGGGCGGCAAGGCGGCGATGCAGCTGGCGCTGACCGACGGCGCGCGGGTCAGGCGGCTGGTGGTGGCCGATATCGCCCCGGTGGCCTACGGCCACGACCAGTCACACCATGCGCGGGCGATGCAGGCGCTGGACCTCACCGGCATCACCACCCGCGGCGAGGCGGACCGTCGGCTTGCGCAAACGATAGAAGATGCCAGCCTGCGGGCGTTTTTCCTGCAATCGCTGGACCTGAAGGCGGCAGGCGGCCCGCGCTGGCGGCTGAACCTGCCGGTGCTCCAATCCGAGATGCCGAAAATCGTCGGCTGGCCCGGCACGACCGGCACCTTTGACGGGCCGGCGCTGTTCCTGACCGGGGCCGACAGCCCTTACGTCAAGCCAGAATACCGCGACACCATCCGCGCGCTGTTCCCTGCCGCGCGGTTCGCGAAGATCCCCGGCACCGGCCATTGGCTGCACGCCGAAAAGCCGCGCGACTTTGAAGAAACCGTGCGGGTGTTCCTGACCGCGTGATCAGGCCAGCCGCTTTGCCACCAGCCAACTGGCCGGCAAGGCGGCGACAAAGCCGATGGCTGCGGCAAGCAGGATCGGGCGCAGGGTGTCATTGCCCGTTGTCAGGGCGATGATCACCGCCACCCCCATCAGCGAGGGGGCAATGATCGAGAAAAGCAGGGCTGTCAGTCGGGTCATCGCAAGGCCACTCCTTTTGTGCTGTCTGACCAATAGCGCAGCCCCCACCCCGGCGCCTTGACCCAGATCAAGCCGCCGCCGCCGCTTGGCCGCCGACGGCCCGCCGACAATCGCGCAGACCTGACGGAACCCGAGTGCCGCGCCGGGGTTGACCGCATGGAACTGCCCGCCGAGCCTTACGCCACACTGCGGACCCGCGATTATACTGACCTGTCAGGGACACCTTTTTCATGAAACTCTTTCACTGCCAGTGCTGTGGCGAAATCCTGTATTTCGAGAATACGGTCTGCCTGCACTGCGGCAATATGCTGGGCTATCTGCCCGACGAAGACCGGATGCTGGCGGTTGAGGCCGACGGCCCGGTCTGGCGCGCCCTGCCCGACGCGGCGCTGGCCGATGGCGCGTCCGGCACCGACCCCGGCCCCTTGCGCTTTTGCCGCAACTGGGAACGGTCTGCCTGCAACTGGATGCACCGCAGCGCGGGCGGCGATGGCGACGGCCCGGCGGGCTATTGTCTGGCCTGCCAGCACAACCGCACGGTGCCAGATCTGTCCACCCCGGCACATGTGAAGCTGTGGACGAAGATGGAGGCGGCGAAGCGGCGGCTGATGTATTCGGTCCTGCGGCTGAACCTGCCGCGCCCCCTGCCCGACTCGGGCCACCCCGAACCGCTGGTGTTCGACTTTCTGGCCGATGATCCGGGCAGCACCGAAAAGGTTCTGACCGGCCATTCCGACGGGGTGATCACCATCGCCCTGATCGAGGCCGACGACGCCGCACGCGAAACCCGGCGCAGCCAGATGGGCGAGGCCTACCGCACCCTGCTGGGCCATTTCCGGCATGAGGTCGGGCACTACTACTGGGATCTTCTGGTGCGCGACGGCGATGCGCTGGACGCCTGCCGCACCCTGTTCGGCGATGAGCGGACCGATTACGCCGAGGCGATGAAAACCCATTACAAAATGGGTGCCCCCGAAGGCTGGGAAAACCGCTTCGTGTCCGCCTATGCCACCATGCACCCCTGGGAAGACTGGGCCGAAACCTGGGCGCATTACCTGCACATGGTCGACACGCTGGAAACGGCAGCGGCACTGGGGCTGCGGGTCAATGCCGGGCAGGCCCTTGCGGCGCGGGTCGATACCGACCCCCATCACAGCCGTGATGCGGCGCAGCTGATCGGCAACTGGGTGCCGCTGACGCTGGCGCTGAACAGCCTGAACCGCTCGATGGGGCAAAGTGACCTCTATCCGTTCTCGCTGCCCGCCGAGGTGCAGACCAAGCTGCGCTTTGTGCATGATCTGGTGCAGAGGTGCCATCCGGGTGCCGCCAACCCCTTACCCCTATGACATTGGCCAAGGTGTGACAGCAGCAGCCCTCGTTTCCGTGACCCCGGCAGGAGCGCCCGTTCCCATGCGAGACCCCATCTGTGTGCTGGCCAATGCCGGGTCGGGACGGAAATCCGCCGCGCGGATCGGGCAGTTGATCGCGCCCCTGCAGGCGGCAGGGCTGGCGCATGAGGTGCGGCTGATCCGCAAGGGCGCGCAGATCCCCGCCGCCGCCCGCAAGGCGCGCGAGGATGGCTTTGCCACCATCATCGCCGCCGGGGGCGATGGCACCATCTGCAGCGTGGCCACCGAACTGGCCGGATCGGACATCGCGCTTGGCATCCTGCCCTTGGGCACCTTCAACTTTTTCGCCCGCTCGCTGGGGCTGGACACTGACCCGGGGTCGGCGATGATCCAGCTTCTGGCCGGGGTCGAAACGCAAGTGGCGGCGGGCGAGGTGAATGGCAAGCTGTTCCTGAACAACGCCAGCCTTGGCCTCTACCCCGCCCTGCTCGAACGGCGCGAGGCGGCCTATGCCAGATGGGGCCGGTCACGGCTGGCGGCCTATTGGTCGGGGCTGCGGGTGCTGGCCACCTATAACCGCCCCAGCCGGATGACCTTGACGATCGACGGGGTGGTGCAGGTCCGGCACTCGCCGATGATCTTCATTGCGCAGAACGCCTATCAGCTGGAAGAATACGGCATGCACGAAGGCGTTGACCTGATCCGCAAGGGCCAGCTGGCGGTCTATATCGCGCCCGAACTGCGGCGCTGGCAGCTTCTGGGCTTTGCCCTGCGCATTGCGGTGCGCATGGCCCGGCCCTACCGCGATTTCACCCTGATCGGTGCCGAGGCGCTACAGATCGAGACCCGCGCCCGCCGCCGCACCATCGCCCGCGATGGCGAGCGCGAGAAAATGGCGGCCCCCTTCGCCTTTCGCACCCTGCCCGGCGCGCTGACGGTGATCGTGCCGGTGATCGCCCCCGCCCCCGTGCCAGAGGCGGCGTGATGGGCCGGTTGCTGCACCTGTCAGACCTGCATTTCGGCACCGAACGGCACGGGCTGGTGGCCCCCCTGATCGCACTGGCGCGGCGGTTGCGCCCCGATGCCGTGGTGATCTCGGGCGATCTGACACAACGCGCCCTGCCCGCGCAATGGGCAGCGGCGCAAAGGCTGATCGCGGCCCTGCCGGGGCCGGTGCTCTGCATTCCCGGCAACCATGACGTGCCGCTCTACAACCCGCTGGAGCGCCTGCTGCGGCCATGGCGCGGCTATCGCGCCGTGGCAGGCCCGGATCTGGAGCCGGTGGTCGAGACCGGCGATCTGCTGGTGGTCGGCGTCAACACCACCGACCCTTACGTCTGGCAGCGCGGCACCCTGCGTCCCGCATCGCTGCGCCATGTGGCGCAGGTGTTCGCCCGTGCCCGTCCCGGCCAGCTGCGCGTGGTGGCGCTGCACCACCCGCTGACCACGCCCGCCGCCACCGGCAAGACCCCGATGAAAGGCGCTGATGCCGGGGCCGAATCCCTCGCCCGCGCCGGGGCCGATGTCATCCTTTCCGGCCACCTCCACCTCTGGGCCGCCGCCCCCTTCGCCCTGCGCAAAGGCGCGCGCTCCATGCTCTGCGTGCAGGCCGGCACCACCCTGTCGTCGCGCCTGCGGGGCGAGGACAATGACCTGAACCTGATCGACTTCGATCAGGGTCTGGTCACCGTCACCCGCTGGCGCACGGTGGGGGACACGCTGGACTACGAGGCCGACAACGTGACGCGCTATCAGCAGGATAACGCGGATATGGGGTGGTTGAGCTCAGGCTTTTGAGAACAGGGTGCGAAATAGCATAACTTCGAAATCGTTTGGTCGTTTCACAAAATCATCCGCTGTGCGCCAAAGAGACGTGACCAAAAAGGGAGTCCTTGGCGCATGCTTACTTGGATCAGTCGGGTATCGAAGAGGATAATCGCCAGACCCATGTAGTCTTCCAAGCTCAAGAACATACTCTACAATCAGAGTCGGAATTTCAGCATGGCTTGGAACATCAGGATAAAACCCTTTCGCGCGCTCTACTTCTGCCACCAATTCCGCATTGTAAGCTACATGGCCTCGAACTGGCTCACAAACAGCTGCGTGCCACATCCCCACGATATCATGTCCTTGGCGGCCTGATTTCGGCGGCACCTGATTATTCAGATGAAAACACGCTTTAAGCATCAACTCGAGACCATGACCTGCGAGCGCTAGGGTCGGACGAAAAAGTACGCGACCTTTCGCTGGCTGCGCCTCGACCAAAGTGAGAGCGGCTTCAAGATATTGCTTTGCGACCATGGCGTGTTGCCCGGCCTCTGAATCAAAAAAGTCGGTCATATTACGTCCATCCGCTCACCATGGAGCCGACAAATACAACACCCTCACAACAGATCTTCTTCCTCACCCGTCACATCCACCCCCATCGCCTCCAGCCCGGCCTCCAGATTTTCCGCCAGATGCGGCATCCCGGTCAGGTAGGTGGCGGTCGGCGTGGTGGCCTGGGTATAGGCGGTGGCAAGCGCCTCGGCGTAATCCTCGGCCTCGAACGCGCCGCGCCCGACCCAGGCAAGCGCGGTCAGGTGGGCTTTTTCATCCTCATTCAGGTTCTCGATAAAGGCGTGCAGCTCGGCGGCGGCAATCGGGCCTTCGCGGTGCTGAAAGATGATCTGAACGACTTTGGACGCGCTGATGTCTAACATGGCATTCCCCCTGCCCCATGCTGCGCCGATGTGGGGCCATGTGCAAGGTCAGGGACCCATTCCCGGCAGAAAACCGGCAGCCACGGGCGCCTGACAACTCAGGCGCCCGCGTCATGCTGTAAGCCATACGTCAGCCATACGTGGGCCATACGTACATCATACCCCGGTTATTCCGCCGCTTCGGCGTAGCTTTCCACCGGCGGGCAGGTGCAGATCAGGTTGCGGTCGCCGTACACATTGTCGACCCGGCCCACCGGCGGCCAGTATTTATCCACCCGGAACGCCCCCGGCGGAAAGCACCCGGCCTCGCGGCTGTATTTGCGGTCCCAGTCGGCGACAAGGTCGTTCACCGTATGGGGCGCATGGCGCAAGGGGCTGTCTTCGCTCGATATTTCGCCGTTCTCCACCGCCGCAATCTCCGCGCGGATCGCCAGAAGCGCTGTGATGAAGCGGTCAATCTCGGCTTTGGTTTCGCTCTCAGTCGGCTCCACCATCAGCGTGCCCGAGACCGGCCAGGACATCGTTGGCGCATGAAAACCGTTGTCAATCAAGCGCTTGGCAATATCATCCACCGTCACGCCCACATCGGCAAAGGCGCGGGTGTCAAGGATGCACTCATGCGCCACCCGGCCCTTGTTGCCCATGAACAGAATGGGGTAGGCCCCCGCCAGCCGCGCCGCGATATAGTTGGCGTTCAGGATCGCCACACGTGTCGCCTGCGTCAGCCCCTCGCCGCCCATCATCAGACAATAGGCCCATGAAATCAGCAAGATAGAGGCCGACCCATAAGGTGCCGCCGAGACCGCCCCCGCATAATCCTCGCTTTGCGGGCCTGCGCCCGCGGGCCCGCAAAGCTCGGTATGCCCCGGCAGAAACGGCGCCAGATGCGCGCCGACACCAATCGGCCCCATGCCGGGACCACCGCCGCCATGCGGGATCGCAAAGGTCTTGTGCAGGTTCAGGTGGCTGACATCGCCGCCGATCTTGCCGGGTTTCACCAGCCCCACCAGCGCGTTCATGTTGGCACCGTCGATATAGACCTGACCGCCGTGATCATGGGTGATCTGGCACACCTCGCGCACGGTCTCTTCAAACACACCATGGGTAGAGGGATAGGTGATCATGCAAGCCGCCAGACGGTCGCCCGCGGCAGCGGCCTTGGCCCGGAAATCCTCCACATCGATGTCGCCATTGGGCGCGGTTTTCACCACCACCACCTGCATCCCCACCATCTGAGCGCTTGCCGGGTTGGTGCCATGGGCAGATGTGGGGATCAGGCAGACCTTGCGCTGCGCATCGCCGCGCGATTTGTGATAGGCCTGAATGGTCAGCAGCCCGGCATATTCCCCTTGGGCACCGGAATTTGGCTGCATCGACATCGCGTCATAGCCGGTGATCTCGCACAGCTTGGCCGACAGATCATCGATGGCCTCTTTATAGCCAAGGGCTTGATCTGCCGGAGCAAAAGGATGCAATGACCCAAATTCCGGCCAGGTGATCGGCATCATCTCTGCCGCCGCGTTCAGCTTCATCGTGCACGACCCCAGCGGGATCATCGCGCGGTCGAGTGCCAGATCGCGGTCGGACAGGCGGCGCATGTAGCGCATCATTTCCGATTCGGCGCGGTTCATGTGGAACACCGGATGCGTCAGGTAATCGGTCGTGCGCACCATGGCCTCGGGGAAGCCCAGCTGCGCCCGGTGGGGCGGCACGCCCTCTACCCCAAAGGCGCGCAGGATGCGTTGCAGCACGCGTTCATCTGTCGTCTCATCCAGCGCGATGCCCACGCGGTCGGTGCCGATCTTGCGGAAGTTCAGCCCTTCATGCCGGGCAGCGGCAAGAATGCCGGTCTGGCCCACCCCCACCTCAACCGTGATGGTGTCGAAGAACGCGGCGGGGGAGACCTTTGCCCCGGCGGCTTTCAGCGCGCGGGCAAGGCGGTTGGCCCCGAAATGCACCCGTTCCGCAATGGCGCGCAGGCCCAGCGGGCCGTGGAACACGGCATACATCGACGCCATCACCGCCAGCAGCGCTTGTGCTGTGCAGACGTTGGACGTGGCCTTTTCGCGCCGGATATGCTGTTCGCGGGTCTGCAGCGACAGGCGATAGGCCTTATTCCCACGTGAGTCGATCGACACACCCACGATCCGCCCCGGCATTGACCGTTTCAGATCATCACGGCAGGACATGAAGGCGGCATGCGGGCCGCCATAGCCCATGGGCACACCAAAGCGCTGCGCCGAACCGACGGCGATATCGGCCCCCATCGCGCCCGGTTCTTTCAACATACACAGCGCCAGCAGGTCAGTCGCCACGATGGCGAGCGCCTTGGCACCGTGCAGCGCGGTAATCTGGTCAGTAAAATCAGTCACATGGCCATAGGTGCCCGGATACTGGAAGATCGCGGCGAATACCGCCGATGGGTCCAGCTTTGCCGGATCGCCGATGATGACTTCAATCCCCAAAGGTTCCGCCCGGGTCTTGATCACGCCGATGGTCTGCGGGTGGCAGTTGCGGTCGACGAAAAAGCCGCGCGCCTTGGATTTGGCAGAGCGTTCGGCCATCGTCATCGCCTCGGCCGCGGCTGTTGCCTCGTCCAGCAGGCTGGCATTGGCGACCGGAAGCCCGGTCAGGTCGGCCACCATGGTCTGATAGTTCAGCAAAGCCTCCAGCCGCCCTTGGGCGATTTCGGGCTGATAGGGGGTGTAGGCTGTATACCACGCGGGGTTTTCCAGAATATTGCGCTGGATCGCGGGCGGCGTCACCGTGCCGTAATAACCCTGCCCGATCAGGCTGGTCATCACCGTGTTCAGCTTGCCGACGCTGCGCATCTTGTCCAGCAGTTCATGCTCGGCCAGCGGCGCCCAGGACAGCGGCGTGTTCTGCCGGATTGATTTCGGCACCGTTTCATCAATCAGCACGTCGAGCGTGGGCACGCCCACCACCTGCAACATCGCCTCCATCTCGGCGGGCGAGGGGCCGATGTGGCGGCGGTTGGCGAAATCATAGGGATCATAGGCGACGGGGGTATAGGTCATGGCTTGCCTGCGAATATCAGCGGGCGGGCGCAGGAGTGCGCCCACCGTCAGCGCGTCAGGGGAAAGGATCAGCCGATGAAATCGGCGTATTCGTCTTCGTCCATGTAGTCATCAAGGGCGGCCAGATCGTCGATCTTCATCTTGAAGAACCACGCATCCCCGGTCGGATCTTCGTTCACCAGCGCGGGTTTATCGACCAGCTTGGTGTTGACCTCGACAATCTCGCCGTCCAGCGGGGCCAGAATATCCGACGCGGCCTTGACGCTTTCGATCACGCAGACCTCATCGCCCTCGGCCACCATCGTCTCGGTTTCCGGCAGTTCGACGAAGACCACATCGCCCAGCTGGGTGGCGGCGTGTTCGGTGATGCCGACGACGACCAGATCGCCCTCGACGCGCATCCATTCGTGTTCCTTGGTGTATTTCATCGCAGTGCCTCAGCGTTTGTAGGTGGTGGGATGGAAGGGAATCGGGGTCACGGTGACGGCCATGCGCTTGCCGCGCACTTCGCCCTCCAGCGCGGTGCCGGGGGCGGCATGGCTGGTCGCGACATACCCCATGGCGACGGGGGCCTGGACCGAGGGGCCGAAGCCGCCGGAAGTGACCTCGCCCAAGGGCGTGCCGTCCGGGTCAAACAGTTGCGTGCCTTCGCGCATCGGGGCACGGGTCTGCGGAGACAGGCCGACGCGCAGGCGTTCGGGCCCTTCGGTCAGTTCCTGCAAAATGCGGTCGGCCCCGGGGAAGCCCCCGGCGCGGGCCCCGCCAGAGCGGCGCACCTTCTGGATCGCCCATGTCAGCCCGGCCTCGACCGGGGTGGTGCCGGTGTCGATGTCATGCCCATAAAGGCACAGCCCCGCCTCCAGCCGCAAAGAGTCGCGCGCGCCAAGGCCGATGGGCATGACGCCTTCGGTGGACAACAGCGCGCGGGCAAGGTCCGCAGCACCCGCCTCGGGCACCGAAATCTCAAAACCGTCTTCGCCGGTATAGCCCGAGCGGCTGACCCACATCGGGCCAAAGCTGGTGTCAAACACCCGCACATCCATAAAGCGCATCTCGGCCACACCGGGCACCCACGCAGCAAGCGCCGCTTCGGCCAGCGGCCCCTGCAGCGCCAGCAGGGCGCGGTCGGTGATATGCTCGACCTCTGCCACCGATGACAGATGGGCGGTCATATGGGCGACATCGGCATCCTTGCAGGCGGCGTTGACCACGACGAACAGATGATCGCCGCGATTGGCGAACATCAGGTCATCCAGAATGCCGCCCTGTTCGTTGGTGAACAGGCCATAGCGCTGGCGACCCTCGGCCAGCCCCGCCACATCGACCGGCATCATCGCCTCGAACCCCGCCACCAGCGCGGCCATGTCGCCGGTTGGCCGCAGGATCACCTGCCCCATGTGGCTGACATCGAACAGCCCGGCAGCAGACCGTGTGTGCAGGTGTTCCGTCATCACGCCCGCAGGGTATTGCACCGGCATGTCATAGCCCGCAAAGGGCACCATCCTGCCGCCAAGGCTGACATGCAGATCGTGCAGCACAAGCCGTTTCAGGTCAGACGTGTTCAGGTCGGTCATTCCGCCCCCATATTTTCCGCCGGACAGCAGATTCCGGCACCGTTCAGACAGACTGATCCCTGCCCTGCGATGCCCCCTCTGTCCTTGCCCGTTCTGCCTTTCGGCAATCGGGCGCCTGAGATCGTTATCCCTTCGGCGGGCCAAAAGGCCACTCTCCAGAGTTCCGGTGCCAAGAACGGTCCCTTGCGCCTGAGAGTTTACCGGGGCGGTTGCTCCTTCGGCACCGGATGCCGTGCTTGCGCGCGGCCCCCGGATTCTCCCGATCCTGACAAGGATGATCTAGCGCGCGGGTGCATCCGCTGGCAAGGGGGAAACTGAAAGCGACACCCTGACGCGCCGGACCGACAGCGCAGGTGCCTAAGCCTTGGGCTGCACGCCGTATTGATCGACCACCCGGAACACCAGCCACAGCGAGACGATGCCATAGATTACCCCGCCGACCGCCTGCCCGATCAGCACGCCTTGCGCGCCCCAGATCCCGGCAAACCACAGCGCAATGGGGATGGTGCCCAACGTATGGCGGCCCCAGTTGAGCAGGGTGGACAGGAAGGGCCGGCCCAGATTGTTGCAGGCGGCGTTCGAGATGAACAGCAAACCGTTGAAGAAAAACAACAGGCACAACGGCCCGCAGAACAGGAACACCAGATCGCGGGTGATGCCTTCAGCATGGAACAGATCGGCAATCGGACCGCGCAGCACAAACAGCACCAGTGTGACCAGACTGATCACCACGGCGGTAAAGATCACCGCATCCCAGATCGCGCGGCGCACCCGGTCAATCTGCCCGGCCCCCGCATTCTGGCCGATGATCGGCCCGATGGCCCCCGCGAGCGCAAAGATCACCCCCAGAGCCACCGGCGTCAGCCGACCGGTAATCGCCATACCCGCCACCGCCGCCTCGCCGTAAGGCGCAATCAGCCGGGTGACAAAGGCCTGCCCGACCGGGGTCGCCACCTGCGTCAGAATCGCCGGACCGGCAATGCCCGCCATGCCGCGCGCATCTTCCGCCAGTTCCGGCACAGTCACCCGGGTAAAGCCGCCGTAATGCCGCCACAGCGGCCAGACCGCCATGGCCGCCACCATCAGCCGTGACAGGTTGGCCGCCCATGCCGCCCCGCTCAACCCCCAGCCAAAGCCGAAGATCAGGATCGGGTCGGCAATCGCCAGCACCACCGCGCCCCAGACCGTGACCATCATGGATCGCTTGGCATCGCCATGGCTGCGCAACACCCCTGCCCCGGTGATGCCCAGCATCAGAAAAGGCTGGCCCAGCATCGACAGGCTCAGATAGTGCACCGTCGCCTCTGCCGTCGGCCCTGTCGCCCCCAGCAGACCCACAATCGGCCCCAGCGCCGCCCAGACCACGGCGGTAAATGCCACCCCCAGCCCCAGCCCCAGCACCAGCCCGTTGGTCGCCCGCCGCCGCGCCAGATGCGCCTCGCGCTGGCCAAGGGCGCGGGCCACAACGGCAGATACCGCGATGGAAACGCCGATGCCAAAGCTGGTGGTGAAAAACAAAACCGCCCCGGCATAGCCCACCGCTGCGGTGGCCACCGGGTCAAGCAACCACGAAATATACAGGATGTTGATCAGATCAACGCTGAAAATCGCCATCAGCCCGACCGAAGAGGTCAGCGACATCACCACGACATGCCGCATCAGGCTGCCGGTCACAAAGCGCGGTGCCACCCCGCCAGCCGCAGACCTTGCCCCCGCACTCATCCTCAGACCTTCCCGGCTTTCATCTTGACAAAAATACTCTCGGGGGTAGCCAATTGGTTTCGCCATTGGTCCGAGAACCCAATTGGCTGGGGGGCAGACAGCCCCTCAAAGGCTAGGGCGTTTTTCCAGCAGCGGCAGCACATCGGCCATTTCGGGGCCATGCTCCTGCCCGGTCATCGCCTTGCGCAGCGGCATGAACAGGCCCTTGCCCTTGCGGCCCGTCGCCTCTTTCACTGCTGCAGTCCACTGGCCCCAGGTCTCGCGCGTCCAGGGCTGCGGGGGCAGAAGATCGAACGCCTGTGCGATGAAGTCCCGGTCCTCATCCGCCACCAGCGGGGTCGCTCCGTCGCGGAACAGGGTCCACCAGCCCTCCAGATCCGCCAGTACGGTGATATTGCCGCGCGCCACGGTCCAGAAACCTTCGGCCTTGTCGGCAGGCACGCCCAAAGCGGCGATCCGCGTCTGCACCGCGTCGAAAGGCAAGGCCTGCACATAGTGCCGGGTCAGGGGGAACAGGTCCTCTGCGTCGAACTTGGTGGGGGCGGAACCAAAGCTGCCAACCTCAAACCCGTCGATCAGCTCATCCATAGAGCTGACCAGCTCCACCGGCTTGGATGACCCCAGCCGCGCCATCAGGCTCAGCAGCGCCAACGGCTCCACCCCCCGCGCGCGCAGGTCGCGCAAGGACAGGGTGCCAAGGCGTTTGGACAGCTCCTCGCCCTTGGCCCCGGTCAGCAGCGAATGGTGGGCGAAATCGGGCGGGGTGCCGCCCATGGCTTCCATGATCTGGATCTGCGTCGCGGTATTGGTCACATGATCGGCACCGCGCACGATGAAGGTCACGCCCATATCAATATCGTCGACCGACGAGGCAAAGGTATACAGCACCTGCCCGTCAGCGCGGATCAGCACCGGGTCAGAGACCGAGGCCGCATCAATCGACACCGGGCCAAGGATGCCATCGGTCCATTCAATCCGGTTCTGGTCCAGCAGGAACCGCCAGTATCCGGCGCGCCCCTCAGTCCGCAGCTTCGCCTTGTCATCTTCCGACAGGTGCAGCCCGGCGCGGTCATAGACCGGCGGCTTGCCCATGTTCAGCTGCTTCTTGCGTTTCAGGTCCAGCTCGACCGGCGACTCGAACACCTCATAGAACCGGCCCCTGGCCTTCAGGTCTTCTGCCGCCTCGCGGTAGCGGTCCATGCGCAGCGACTGGCGTTCCACCCGGTCCCAGTGCAGGCCCAGCCACTCCAGATCGGCCATGATGGCGTCGGAATATTCCTGCTTGGACCGTTCCTGATCGGTATCATCCAGCCGCAGGATGAACTGGCCGCCGGATTTGCGGGCGATCATGTAGTTCATCAGCGCGGTGCGCAGATTGCCGACATGGATATAGCCGGTCGGCGACGGGGCAAAACGGGTAAAGGTGGGGCGGGTCATTCGGGCATCTCCTGCAACCGCTTCTCCCTGTCACAGCGGGTGTGGATTGTCCAGTTTGCGCAGTTCGGGCCCGCACCTTCCACCGCCCCGCCCGCGTCCCTATATCGGGGCGATGACCCAGACCCCGCCCGGCGCATATGCCCCCGACCTTGCCCAGATCGAACAGCTTGCGCAGGACGCCATCGCGGGCCTGCCCGGCCCCTACCGCGCGGCGGCGGGCGCAGTGCGCCTGCGGGTCGAGGATTTCGCACCGGATGAGATCCTGCAGGCGATGGATATTGACGATCCCTTTGAACTCACGGGGCTTTATGAAGGGATTCCGCTCACCGAAAAATCGGTCAGCGACCAACCCGTGCAGCCCGATGTCATCTGGCTGTTCCGCCGCCCGATCCTGGATGAATGGCTGGACCGGGGCGATGTGTCGCTGAACGAACTGGTCAGCCATGTTCTGGTGCACGAGCTGGCGCATCATTTCGGCTGGAGCGACGCCGACATCGCCCGCATTGATCCGTGGTGGGAATAGGCCGTTTCGCGCGCCTGCGCACGGGTCTTTGCGCGCCAATGCACGGCACATGACGGGTCCGTGACTGGCGGGCCGGCGGATCGGGGCTACCATTGCGCCACACCGCAACCCGGAGGTTCCCCATGACGACGCCCAGACTGACCCGCCGCTCGGCCCTGTTTGCCGCCGCCGCCGTGCCGTTCGCCCCTGCCCTGCTGACCCGCCCCGCCCATGCGAGCGCAGAAATGATGGGGGCTGAGATGCCCGGCTTCAACCGCTTCAAACTGGGCGGGTTCGAGGTGACGACGCTGCTGGTGGGCAGCCGCCCGCTGGAAAACCCGCAGGAAACCTTCGGACTCAACGCGTCGCCCGAAGAGTTCGCCGCGCTGTCTGAGGCGAATTTTATCCCGGCGGACATGAGCCAGAATTTCTTCACGCCCACAATCGTGAACACCGGGGCCGAGCTGGTGCTGTTTGACACCGGACTTGCGCCTGATGCGATCACCGGCGTGCTGGCGGCGGCGGGCTATACGCCCGACCAGATTGATGTGGTGGTGCTGACCCATATGCACGGCGACCACATCGGCGGCATCGCGGGTGACGCAGGGGTAACCTTCCCCAAAGCCCGCTATGTGACCGGCTCGGTAGAGCACAACCACTGGATGTCCGCTGGGAACGAAGGCTTTGACACCAAGGTCGCCCCGCTGTCCGACCAGATGACCATGCTCGATGGGGGCGGCTCGGTCGTGTCCGGCATCACTGCGGTAGAGGCCTTCGGTCACAGCCCCGGCCATATGGCCTATATGCTGGAAAGCGACGGGCAAAGCCTGCTGCTGGCCGCCGATGCCGCCAACCACTACGTCTGGTCGCTGCAAAAGCCGGACTGGGAAGTGCGGTTCGATATGGACAGGCCGGCAGCTGCCGCCACCCGCAAGGCCCTGTTCGGCATGCTGGCCGCTGACCGGGTGCCCTTTGTCGGCTACCACATGCCCTTCCCCGGCGTCGGCTATGTCGAGGCGATGGGGGATGGCTTCCGCTTTGTGCCGATGAGCTATCAGATGATGCTGAACGGCTGACAGGACAAGGGGCGGGAAAAACCCGGCCCGCACAGTTGAAAGGGGGCGGATCATCCGCCCCCTTTTTGCAATCAGCCTTTCAGCTTGGCCGCAATTTCCACCGTGCGCCGGGCCTGATGGCCGATGGAGGCCTTGGCCTTGTCGTCAAACGCAGCCCCTTGGGTGTGGCTGTAGCCATAGGGGTTGCCGCCGGTTTCAAACAGCGCCTTGTCGGTGTAGCCGGGGGCGACAATGATCGAACCCCAATGCATGAAGGTGGTGTAAAGGCCCAGAATCGTTGCCTCTTGCCCACCATGCGGGTTCTGCGCCGATGTCATGGCACTGACCGCCTTGTTGGCCAGCTTGCCGCTGCCCCATTGCCCGCCCAGCGTGTCGATAAAGGCGCGCAGCTGGCTGGGGGCCGCGCCGAACCGCGTCGGGGCCGAAAACAGATAGGCATCGGCCCATTCCATGTCCTCCGGCTTGGCGACCGGAATATCGGCAACCTTTTCAACCTGCGCTTTCCACGCATCCTGACCCGCCACTACAGCATCGGGGGCGGTTTCGGAGATGCGCAGCAGCTTGACCTCGGCCCCCGCCGCACGCGCGGCTTCGGCGGCGATTTCGGCCATCTGATGGTTGGTGCCATAGGTGGAATAGAACAGGACGGCGAGTTTGACAGACATGGGCGAGCCTCCGGGCTGCTGTGAATGTGGCGGTGCAGACGTGAGCCTGAACCTGTGCATTCTTTGTGGGAATTACAACATTCCGCGCAGGCTTGGTGCGATTTCGCACACTACCATCGGGCCCGCCTGCACAGGGGCGGTTTACCCACCGCTCTGATCGCGCCAGCGGTTGGCAATCGGATAGCGCCGGTCCAGCCAGAACGCCTTTTGCGTCAGCCGCGTGCCGGGCGCAGATTGAAAGCGCTTGTATTCGGCGATATAGAGCAGGTGTTCGATCTTCTTCACCGTATCGCGGTCAAAGCCTTCGGCCACCAGTTCGGCCACCGATGCCTCCCGCTCCACCAGCCCCTCAAGGATGGCGTCGAGCACTTCATAGGGCGGCAGGCTGTCCTGATCGGTCTGGTCGGGCCGCAGCTCGGCCGACGGCGGTTTGGTGATGATCCGCTCGGGGATCACCTCGCCGCCCGGGCCTTTCATCCAGTCCCGGTGGTTTTCATTGCGCCAGCGTGCGGTCAGGAACATGCGGGTTTTGTACATGTCCTTGACCGGATTGTAGCCGCCGTTCATGTCGCCATAGATCGTGCAATACCCCACTGCCATTTCGGATTTGTTGCCGGTGGTCAGCAGCATCTCGCCATATTTGTTCGAGATTGCCATCAGCATCACGCCGCGCAACCGGCTTTGGATGTTCTCTTCGGTGATGCCTTCCTCAGTCCCCGCAAACAGCGGTGCCAGCGTTTCCCCCACCGCCTTTTGCGCGGCGGTGATCGGCACCGTATCCAGACGGCAGCCCAAGGCACGGGCGCAGCGCTCGGCATCTTCCAGCGAATGCGCAGAGGTGAATTCCGACGGCAACATCACACAGCGCACATTCTCCGGCCCCAGCGCATCGGCGGCGATGGCGGCCACGATGGCCGAATCAATGCCGCCGGACAGGCCAAGCACGGCCTTCCTGAACCCGGTCTTGGCGAAGTAATCCGCCACCGACAGCACACAGGCGCGGTAATCCGCCTCGCCGATCGGGGGGATATCGGCAATCTCGCCCGGGTCGGCGCGCCAGCCATCAGGGGTGCGCCGGAACAGGATCTGCGTCACATGTTCATCAAACTGCGGCAATTGCGCCGCCAGATGGCCGCCGGGGTTCAGCACCATGGATGATCCGTCAAACACCTGATCATCTTGCCCGCCGACCATGTTCAGATAGACCAGCGGCAACCCGGTTTCCACCACGCGGCTGATCATCAGGTTCAGCCGCAGGTTCGGCTTGCCCCGGTGGTAAGGGCTGCCATTGGGCACCAGCAGGATCTCGGCCCCGGTTTCGGCCAGCGTTTCCGCCACATCGGGGTGCCAGGCATCCTCACAGATCGGCGATCCGATGCGCACCCCGTTGATGGTGAACGGCCCATGCACATCGGCGGCGGTGAACAGGCGCTTTTCATCGAACAGGGAGTCATTGGGCAGATGGTGTTTCAGCACCGTGGCAGTGACCCGCCCACCGTGCAGGATGTAATAGGCGTTGAACAGCCGCCCCTCCTGCACCGCTGGCCCGCCGATGGCCAGTGCCGGTCCATCGGCACACTCCACCGCAAGCTGGTGTATTGCCGCAATGGCCGCCTGCTGGAAGGCCGGTTTCAGGATCAGGTCCTGGGTCTGATAGCCGGTGATGAACATTTCGGTCAGCGCCACAAGGTCGGCCCCCCGCGTCCGCCCCTGTTCCCAGGCGGCGCGCGCCTTGGCTGCATTGCCGCGCAGATCGCCCACGGCCGGGTTCAGCTGGGCAAGGGTCATGCGGAACTCGTCGGCCATGGCGGCACCTTCTTCGACTGCGGACAAGCTGGTTCTAGCAGGTTGCCCGCCAAGGGAAAGTGATTGCGACATGGGGACCGCCCTGCTTGTCAGGACCACCCCGCACCGCTAGGCTTTGCACGAATTGACGGCAGGGGGACGGAATGCGCCACAGGCTACGGATGATGACAGGCTCGATCCTTCTGGGCCTTGCCCTGCCATGGGGCGCAGTGGCGCAGGATGGTGACATCGTCACCAAGCAATATGACGACGGCTCGTTCTACGAAGGCACCTTTCAGAACGGTCGCCAGCATGGCACCGGCACCTATACCCTGCCCAACGGCTACAGCTACACCGGCGACTGGGTGGCGGGTGAGATCCTTGGCCAAGGCGTCGCGCGCTATCCCAACGGCTCAGTCTATGAGGGCCAGTTCGCCGCAGGAAAGCCCGAAGGGCGCGGCAAGATCGCCTATGCCAATGGTGGCAGCTATGAGGGCGACTGGTCCGGCGGCAAGATGACCGGCGAAGGTGTGGCGCGCTATCCTGACGGCTCGGTCTATACCGGGGCCTTTGTCGACGGCAAACACCATGGGCAGGGCGTGCAGGACGGCCCCGGTGGGTACCGCTATGAAGGCGGCTGGGCCGAAGGTCTGAAACAGGGCAGCGGCAGGATCACCTATGCTGACGGGGCCGTCTATGACGGGATGCTTGTGGCGGGTGAACGGCAGGGCACCGGCACGCTGACCATGCCGGACGGGCTGACCTATGTCGGCGACTGGGTGGCGGGGCAGATCAACGGCACCGGCACGCTGACCCAGCCCAATGGCGATATCTATGAGGGCGGCTTTGCCGATGGCCAGCGGCAGGGTCCGGGCAAGGCGACCTATGCCAGTGGCGATGTGTTCGAAGGGCTGTTTCAGGCCGACCGGCGCAGCGGCAAAGGCATCTTCCGCGCCGGCGACGGCACCGTGCTGGACGGTGACTGGGTCGATGGCCGCCTGACCGGAACCGGGCGCATCACATTCCCCGACGGCTCGGTCTATGAAGGGGAGGTGCGGGACGATCAGGCCGAAGGCAGCGGCAGGATCACCTATGCCGACGGGTCCACCTATGACGGCACCTGGGTGGGTGGCGTGATCGAAGGCACCGGCACCGCGACCTATGCCAATGGTGCGACCTATACCGGCGGCTTCAGCGCCGCCCGCCCGGACGGCGAGGGGCGGCTGACCCTGGCCGATGGCTACAGCTTTGAGGGCACCTTCGTCGACGGCCAGCGGCAGGGCAAGGGCGTGGCCACCTACCCCGACGGATCGGTCTACGCCGGCGACTTCGTCGCGGGCCTGCGTCAGGGCAAGGGCGCAATCACCGGACCGGACGGCTTTCGCTACACCGGCGACTGGAACGCGGGCGAGATCGAGGGCACCGGCACCGCCACCTATCCCAATGGCGATGTCTATGAGGGCGGCTTCGTCAAAGGCCGCCGCGCCGGCCCGGGCAAGCTGACCTATGCCAGCGGCCAGACCGCCGAAGGGCTGTGGGAAAACGGCATCCTGACCGCCCCCACACCCGCCCCAGAGACCGGAACCGAGGCCGGGACCGGAACCAGGGACGAAGCTGCCCCGGCAGAGGCAGCGCCCTCCCCCTGACGTTGATCTGCCCTCTCCCTGACGTTGATCTGCCCTGCCCCCTGACCTTGATCTGATGGAGCGCGCGAAGCGCGCAAGCTTTTCAGGTCGCCTGCGCGGGCGTTCGCCCGCTTGGCTCCGCCGGGGGCTACGCGCCCCCGGACCCCGCGGAGTATTTGGAAAAGCTGCAAGTCATTGGCCTGCATTGCACCTTTCTGAAATACTCCCCGCGCGCGGACGCGCCTCTCAGCAAACCGCCGTACAGCCCCCCATAGCACACGACCGGCACCAGCCTGCGGTGGCAACGCCGTCACGGGGGGCTCGATGCCCCCCGGGACGGCACCGCGCCTCCGGTCAGACGGTTGTTCCCGACTCCAGCCGCTGCAGGAACGCATCGGCACCGGACAGGGTGGCCTGCCTGCGGGTCTGATCCATCTTGTCCCAGGTGCGGTACATCTGGGCCATGCGCGGGTTGGTCTGAAAGCGCTCGCGGTGGCGTAGCAGAAAGTGCCAGTACAGCAGGTTGAACGGGCAGGCGTCCGGGCCGGTCTTGTCCTTCACCTTATACCGGCAGCTGCCGCAATAGTCCGACATCCGGTCGATATAGGCCCCTGACGCAGCGTAGGGTTTTGATCCCAGCACGCCGCCATCGGCGAACTGGCTCATGCCGATGGTATTCGGGGCCTCGACCCATTCAAAGGCGTCGATATAGACTGACAGGTACCACGCGTGCAGCGCCTGCGGGCTGATCCCGGCGATCAGGCCGAACAGGCCGGTCACCATCAACCGCTGGATGTGATGCGCATAGGCCAGATCCCGGGTCTGGGCGACCGCGTGGGACAGGCAGGCCATATCGGTCTTTGCCCCCCAATACAGCGCGGGCAGGGCGCGATCTGCACCAAGCGCGTTCTGATCCGCATAACCGGGCCCGTGCAGCATGTAGATCCCGCGCACATATTCGCGCCAGCCAATGATCTGACGGATAAAGCCTTCGACCGCGTTCAGCGGGGCCTTGCCCGCCCTATAGGCGGCTTCGGCCACCGTGCAGACCTCCATCGCCGACAGCAGCCCGATGTTGAGATAGGGCGACAGCAGCGAATGGCTGAGCGTGGGGTCATCCGCCAGCATCGCATCCTGTTCATCGCCAAAGCGCGGCAGGGCGTGGGCGATGAACCAGTCCAGCGCGACCAGTGCATCGGCGCGGGTGACGCCCCAGCCAAAGGGCCGCAGGCGACCGAAATGGTCAGGGAACTGCGCCGCGACCAGATCCAGCACCTCTGATGTCACGGCATCCGGGTCAAAACGCGGCGGGCGCGGGCGGAACAGGTCTGCTTTTGCCGCTTTGCGGTTGTCGTGGTCAAAGTTCCACTGCCCGCCGACGGGCTGGTCCCCGTCCATCAACAGCCCGGTCTTGCGCCGCATCTCACGGTAGAACCACTCCATCCGAAGCTGTTTGCGGCCCTCGGCCCATGTCGCAAATTCGGCGTCAGAACACAGGAACCGGTCATCCGCAGCTTGGGTCACCGGCAGCGGCATCCCGTCCAGCGCTTCAATCAGCCGCCATTCGCCGGGGCGGGTGGCGTGGATGTCGCTGGCCCCCAGCTCTGCCGCCCGGCGCAGCAGTTCGCCGGGGATTGACTGGGTGTTGCCCGGGTCATCAAGGCGGGAATAGGCGACGGTCCAACCCGCGCCGCGCAGCTCAGCCGCAAAATGCCGCATGGCGGACAGGATCAGCGCGATCTTTTGCGGATGATGCGGCACATAGGTGCCTTCCGCCCGCACTTCGGCCATGACCACCACATCGCGCGCCGGGTCAGCCGCCCGCAGGGCGGCAATATCGGGGGTCAGCTGATCGCCAAGGATCAGGACAAGGCGCCTCACCATGGGACCGGCTTGCCTTGCCAGTCGAAAAAGCCGCCACTCTGGTCCGGGGTCAGGGCGTCGAGCACGGTCATGAGGTTGCGCGCCGCATCCTCCGGGGGCACAGCATGGCCACCTGCGTATTTCTGCGTCAGCGGGGTGGCGACCGTGCCGGGGTGCAGGCAGACCACCACTGCCAGCGGATGGCTGCGGGCCACCTCTATGGCGGCGGTGTGGATCAACTGGTTCAGCGCGGCCTTGGCGGCACGGTAGCTGTACCAGCCGCCAAGCCGATTGTCCCCGATGCTGCCCACCCGCGCCGACAGGGCGGCAAACCGGCTTGGCCGGTCCCTTGGCAACAGGCGCAGCGCGTGCTTCAGCACAAGGGCCGGGCCGATGGCATTCAGCGCGACCTGCGCCGCCATTGCCGCCGGATTAAGGCTGCGCAGGGATTTCTCGGGCGCGGCCCCGTTCAGCTCCAGCGCGCCGGTGGCGACGAGGATGCGGTCAAAGCTGCCGTCAAGCCCGCCGATCAGCCGGGCGATGCTGGCCTCATCGGTCAGGTCCAGCCCGTGGTCGCGCCGCGACAGGCCCACCCCATCCGGGCCGCAGGCGGCAAGCACTGCCGCCCCTATTCCGCCTGAGCTGCCAATCACCAGTGTCCGCATCTTTTGCCCCGCGCGCCAAGGCGTCTAAGATAGGCGGGCATCAAGGCGCGGCAAGGGGGCGCAGGGGCCGGTTTCCCCTGTGTTACAGGGGGTTGGAGTCTATGAAATCAAGGCGTTGGCTTTTCGGTTTCAGGGTGTCGTCAAGGAACTAAGGGCGCATGCCCGCCAACGTCAGCATCGCCTGCGCAAAAGCCGCCGGGGCCTCTTGCGGCAGGTTGTGGCCTGCGCCGTCGATGATCCGGCGGTCATAGAAGCCGGTGAAATGCGGGCGGTGGCTGTCGTGCTGTTCCGGCGGATCGACGCCATCGTCGCGGCCTTGCAGCACGATCGTCGGCACGGTGATGTCGGGCTGGGCGGCGAGGCGCGCCTCAATCCCGTCATAGGCCGGATCGCCGGGCACGCCGCCAAAGCGGTGGCGGTAGGAGTGCAGCACAATCTCGACAAAGTCGGGGTTGTCGAAAGACGGTGCCGTGGCGGCCCATGTCGCCGCGTCAAACCGCCAGCCTGGCGACCAGATCGACCAGATATGGCGGCAGATGTCGTGGCGGTTCTGCGTCAACCCGGCGCGGCCACGCTCGGTATGGAAGTAATACATGTACCAATAGCGGGCCTCTTCCACCGCCGGGGCCGGGCGGGCGGCCTGCGCGATGTTCTGGATGTTGTAGCCCTGACCGCAGCTGACAAGGCCGCGCACCCGCCCGGGCCAAAGGGCGGCGACAATGCAGGCGGCACGCCCGCCCCAGTCATAGCCGCCCAGAAGCGCGGTCCGGATCGACAGCGCATCCATGAAGGCGAGAAGATCGGCGCCAAGCGCTGCCTGCTGGCCCGACCGCATGGTATCGGGCGAGACAAAGCGGGTGGGGCCATAGCCACGCAGATAGGGCACAAGGCAGCGCATTCCCTGCGCCGCAAGGGTTGCCGCCACCGCATCATAGGCGCGGACATCATAGGGAAAGCCGTGCAGCAGGATGACGGGCGGGCCGGTGTCCGGCCCGGTGTCGTGATAGTGGATTTCCAGACAGCCTGCGGTGACGGATTTCATCGGACATGCCCTTGCTGTGCCTGACCCGAAGTTTAGGACACCCACGTTCAGCGTGGCAATGGGGTGTGCCTGCGGCAGCTGTGCCCACCACTCCCTCTTCCTCTCCACAAGGGGGATGGATGGGTCAAGGGGGCCGCAAGCGCACCGTCCGACCTGCCCCCCCCGCAGCCCCAATTCCGCACAAACGTCATGACGTAAGCCATACACAAACCAGACGCGGACCAGACCCGGACCAGACCCGGACCATACCCGAAATTCGACGCCGTTTCAGCCCCTTGTCGCCAGAACCCAGCTCCACACGATCAAAACACCCCCGGCACCTGCGCCGCCGCCCAATGGCGGACGGCACGACGGTGCCAATTCCCCCCTTTACTTTCCGGGCGGCGTGGCTATCGTCGCGGCCATGACACGGGGTACACATATCGCTTGCTGGATCGGGGCCAATGCCCTGTCGGCCGCCCGTGGTCTGCTTCTCCTTAGCTGCCTCTGAGCGTGCCCTTGGGCGCGACCGCTCAGAGGTGACAGCGCCCGCCAAGGACAAGCATCAGACATTCAAGGAACAGACCGATGACATCTGCAACTGCACCGCAGGACCGCGTTTTCATTTTTGACACCACCTTGCGCGACGGCGAACAAAGCCCCGGCGCCACCATGACCCAAGACGAAAAGCTGGAGATTGCCGGCCTCCTGGACGAGATGGGCGTCGATATCATCGAGGCCGGATTTCCGATCGCCAGTGAAGGCGATTTCGCGGCGGTCAGCGAGATTTCCAAACGCGCGAAGAACAGCACGATCTGCGGGCTGGCGCGGGCGAATTTCAAGGATATCGACCGCTGCTGGGAGGCGGTGAAACACGCAAAATCGCCGCGAATCCATACGTTTATCGGCACCTCACCGCTGCACCGGGCCATTCCCAATCTGGACATGGACCAGATGGCCGAGCGCATTCATGACACCGTGACCCATGCCCGCAACCTGTGCGACAATGTGCAATGGTCGCCGATGGATGCCACACGGACCGAGCATGATTACCTGTGCCGCGTGGTGGAAATCGCGATCAAGGCGGGTGCGACAACGATCAACATTCCCGACACCGTGGGCTATACCGCGCCGCGCGAAAGCGCCGATCTGATCCGCATGTTGCTGGAACGGGTGCCGGGGGCGGACGAGATCATCTTTGCCACCCATTGCCACAACGATCTGGGCATGGCGACCGCGAACTCTCTGGCCGCAGTCGAGGCCGGGGCGCGGCAGATCGAGTGCACGATCAACGGCTTGGGTGAGCGGGCGGGCAATACCGCGCTGGAAGAAGTGGTCATGGCGATGAAGGTGCGCAATGACATCATGCCGTATCGCACCGGGATCGACACCACCCGCATCATGAACCTGTCGCGCCGGGTGGCCTCTGTGTCGGGCTTTGCGGTGCAGTTCAACAAGGCGATTGTCGGCAAGAATGCGTTCCTGCACGAGTCGGGCATCCATCAGGATGGCGTTTTGAAGAATGTGGAAACGTTCGAGATCATGCGGCCCGAAGATATCGGGCTGGTGCAGAAGAACATCGCCATGGGCAAGCATTCCGGCCGGGCAGCGCTGCGCGCCAAGCTGAAAGAGCTGGGGGTCGAGCTGGCCGACAACCAGCTGAATGACGTCTTTGTGCGGTTCAAGGCTTTGGCCGACCGCAAGAAAGAGGTCTACGATGAGGATCTGGTAGCGCTGGTCGCCGACGAGCAGACCAATGATGCGCATGAATTCCTGCAGCTGAAAAAGCTGCGGGTGATCTGTGGCACCGATGGCCCGCAAGAGGCCGATATGGTCATGAGCATCGACGGGGTGGATCACAGCATTGATGCCACCGGCGATGGCCCGGTCGATGCCGCGTTCAACTGCGTCAAGATGCTGTTCCCGCATTCGGCCCGGCTGGAGGTCTATCAGGTGCATGCCGTGACCGAAGGCACCGACGCGCAGGCTACGGTGTCGGTGCGGTTGCAGGAGGACGGGCGGATCGTGACCGGGGCGTCCGCGGATACCGATACGATTGTGGCCTCGACCCGCGCCTATATCAACGCGCTGAACAAGCTGATCGTGCGGCGGCAGAAGACCGCGCCGGGGACGGATACCAAGACGGTCAGCTATCACGGCAAATGACGTTTTGCCCCGGTTCTGTGGACTGACAGGACCGGGGCAGCGACTGCCGTTCGGATTTTGAGTATTTGTGTCAAGATGAATGCAGGGGCCTGTGCGCTTTGCGGGCGTCATGCTGTTGGCCAAGGGTTGCCACCTTGTCGCCAAGGTTGCGTGGCCTTGAGGGGCGTAGGCGCAAAATGGCAGGCATTTCATGATTCGGTTTCTCGGGGCGCTGCTGGCGCTGGCGCTGCTGTCTGGCTGTGGCGAGCCTGTGTCGCAGGACAAAAACGCGCGGATTCTGGTGGTGGGGGATTCGATGCTGGCCAGCAACCGGGCCGGCAAAGCGGCGGTGGCCGATGTGCTGGAGGCCGAACTGGGCACCGGGGTGCTGGACCGGTCGGTGTTTGCGGCGCGCTATTTTCATGCCCTGCCGCTCTCGGGTGCGGCGGGGTTGCGGCTGACCTCGCAATACCGGGCGGGAAACTGGGACTGGGTGGTGATGAACGGCGGCGGCAATGACCTGCTGTTCGGCTGTGGTTGCGGGTTTTGTGATGGCGTGCTGGACCGGCTGGTGACGAAGGACGGGCGCGGCGGGGCGATCCCGGCCTATGTGGCGCGCATCCGCGAAGGCGGCGCGCGGGTGGTTTATGCGGGCTATCTGCGCAACCCGGGGATGGGAACGCCAGTGAAGCATTGCGGCCCGGCGGGCAATGAGCTGGACCGGCGGCTGGTGCTGATGGCGGGGTTTGACGCGGGCGTGACCTTTGTGCCGATGGCTGATCTGGTGCCGTATCGCGACACCAGTTTCCACGGCATCGACCGGATTCACCCCTCGGCCAAGGGCAGCCGGGGGATCGGGCAGCGCATTGCGGCTGTCATCAGGGCGGCACCGAAACAGCCGGTGGCGGCGCCTGTGCGGCGGTAAAGGGTTGGGTGATTCGGTCTGTGGCGGGGTGGTGACTGCCTGCGCGCCGGCGCGCGCGGGGCGCGATGAGGCCCGGCACGTCGGGGCTTGATTGCAAAGGTGCAAGCGGTGGAGCATCTTGTGGTCTGAACCGGGGACAATGATTGCAATCTGACAAGTTCTGCACTGTCACAGCGGATTGACGCCCGCACGATCCTTTGCCCTTTCGCCTGTTTCCCCTGAGCCTTATATGAACTCGCCCCTATCGGAGTTCCGAGTCGAGGGGTTAAAGTCGCATTAAAAGGACACCAAAGGCATGTCGATATTCTCGGGTCTGTTTTCCTCGGATATGGCGATCGACCTCGGCACGGCGAATACGCTTGTCTATATCCGTGGCAAGGGGATCGTGCTGAATGAGCCTTCGGTGGTGGCCTATCATACCAAGGACGGCAAAAAGCAGGTGCTGGCCGTGGGCGAGGACGCCAAGCTGATGCTGGGCCGCACGCCCGGCAGCATCGAGGCGATCCGCCCGATGCGCGACGGGGTGATCGCGGATTTCGAGGCGGCGGAAGAGATGATCAAGCATTTCATCCGCAAGGTCCACAAGCGCACCACCTTCAGCAAGCCCAAGATCATCGTCTGCGTGCCGCATGGCGCGACCCCGGTGGAAAAACGCGCGATCCGGCAGTCGGTGCTGTCGGCAGGCGCGCGCCGCGCCGGGTTGATAGCGGAACCGATTGCCGCCGCCATCGGCGCGGGGATGCCGATCACCGATCCCACCGGCAATATGGTGGTTGATATAGGGGGTGGCACCACCGAAGTGGCGGTGCTGTCGCTGGGCGACATCGTGTATGCGCGGTCGGTCCGCGTGGGCGGCGACCGGATGGATGAGGCGATCATCAATTATCTGCGTCGTCATCAGAACCTGCTGATCGGCGAATCCACGGCCGAGCGGATCAAGACGAGCATCGGCACCGCGCGGATGCCCGATGATGGGCGCGGGGCATCCATGACAATTCGCGGGCGTGACCTGCTGAACGGGGTGCCCAAGGAAACCGAGATCAATCAGGCGCAGGTGGCCGAGGCTTTGGCCGAACCTGTGCAGCAGATCTGCGATGCGGTGATGCAGGCGCTGGAGGCGACTCCGCCCGACCTTGCTGCCGACATCGTTGACCGGGGCGTGATGCTGACCGGCGGCGGCGCGCTGCTGGGCGATCTGGACCTGTCGTTGCGTGAACAGACCGGGCTGTCGATTTCGGTGGCCAATGAGTCACTCAATTGTGTGGCGCTGGGCACCGGCAAGGCGCTGGAATACGAAAAACAGCTGCGGCATGTGATTGATTACGACAGCTGATCCGGGTCTGATGACCGGACAGGTGGACACGGCCCTTAGCGGGGCCGGGCGTATGAATTGGACGTAGCAGACCGGCATGGCAAAGACGCGGACAGACCCGGAAGACTTTTCCCGCCCGCTCCGGCGGGTGCTGGTGGGGCTGCTGGTGCTGGCGCTGCTGGGGTTGTTTTTGCTGTGGCGCATCGACAGCCCGCGGGTCGAGCGGTTTCGCGCCGCCCTGATTGACCGGGTGGTGCCGTCGTTTGACTGGGTGATGACCCCGATCACCAAGACCGCCGATATGGTGGAACAGTTTCAAAGCTATGCCAGCCTGCATGCGCAAAATCAGGATCTGCGGCGCGAGCTGCAGCAGATGAAGGCGTGGAAAGAGGCGGCGCTGCAGCTGGAACAGCAGAATGCCCGGCTGCTGGACCTGAATCAGGTGCGGCTGGACCCGAAGCTGACCCATGTGACCGGGCAGGTGCTCGCCGACAGCGGCAGCCCGTTCCGCCAGTCGGTGCTGATCAACGTTGGCGCGCGCGATGGTATCTTAGACGGTTGGGCCACGATGGATGGCATCGGCGTGGTCGGTCGCATTTCCGGCGTGGGCGAGCGGACCAGCCGGGTGATCCTGCTGACCGACACCAACAGCCGGGTGCCGGTGACGGTGCAGCCGTCAGGCCAGAAGGCCCTGCTGTCGGGCGACAACACCGCCCTGCCCCCGCTGGAGTTTCTGGAACAGGCCGATGTGGTGCGCCCCGGTGACCGGGTGGTAAGTTCGGGCGATGGCGGGATGTTTCCCGCCGGGCTGCTGGTGGGTCAGGTGGTGCTTGGCAATGACCGGCGGCTGCGTGTCAGCCTGAGCGCGGATTACCAGCGGCTGGAATTCCTGCGCGTGCTGCGCAGCCATCAGCTGGTGCCGATCACCGATGCCGGGGCGCTGATCGCGCCGCCGGTGCTGCCTGCGGGCCCTGACACCAGCGGCGCGCTGAACACCGATGCCCTGCCCACCCGTGGCAACCAGCCCGAGGCGATGCCGGCGGCAGACGCCAGCACAGAGACGGATGGCAGCGGTGGGTGATGCGTGGCGGTCCAGCGCCTGGTTCTATCGCGGGCTGTTTGTCGGCATCGCACTGCTGATGCTGTACGTGCGGCTGCTGCCTCTGGGGTCAGAGGCGGGCGACTGGCCGGGGCCGGACCTTTTGCTGTGCCTGATCTTTGCCTGGGCGACGCGGCGACCCGATTACCTGCCGGTCTGGCTGTTGGCGGGCGTGCTGTTGCTGGAAGACATGGTGCTGCTGCGCCCGCCGGGGCTGTGGACCGCGCTGGTGGTGGTCGCGGTGGAGTTTGTGCGCAACCGGGTGGCCCTGACGCGTGAGCTGACGCTGGTGGCGGAATGGGCAATGGTGGCGGGGCTGATGATCGGGTGCCTGCTGGCCTACCGGCTGGTGTTCACGCTATCGTTCCTGCCGCAGCCGGCATTCGGCTTTGCCTTGATGCAGGTTTTGTGGTCGATCCTGTGCTATCCTGTCGTCGTGGGGGCCAGCCGTCTGGCCTTTGACCTGCGCAAGCCCGCAACGGGCGAAGTCGACAGTTACGGACGCCGTTTGTGAGGGGCAGAACGTGAGACGCAGCCCGAAGGAAACCGAAGATGCCGCCCGCGGAACCCATCGTCGGGCGCTGCTGCTGGGTGGCGGGATGGCGGCAATGTTTGCGGTGCTGGGCGCGCGGATGCACTATCTGTCGGTCGATCAGGCCGACCAGTTCCGGCTGCTGGCCGAGGAAAACCGGATCTCGATCCGGCTGATCCCGCCCGCACGCGGGCTGATCCATGACCGCAACGGCAAAGTGCTGGCGGGGAATGAACAGAATTACCGGGTGGTGATCACGCGCGAAGATGCCGGCGACGTCAATGCGGTGCTGGCCAAGCTGGCGCATATCATCCCGCTGACCGCCGAAGATCTGGACCGCACCGCGAAGGAAATGAAGCGCACCAGCCCGTTTGCGCCGATCACCGTGGCCGACCGGCTGAGCTGGGAAGACCTGTCGAAAGTGGCGCTGAATGCGCCGTCCCTGCCCGGTGTGTCGCCCGAGGTGGGGTTAAGCCGGCAATACCCGCGCGACATCGATTTCGCCCATGTGCTGGGCTATGTCGGCCCGGTGTCAGAGCGTGATCTGGAGGCGCTGGACAGCCCGGACCCGCTGTTGCGCATCCCCAAGTTCCAGATCGGCAAGATCGGGGTGGAGCGGTGGCTGGAAGACACCCTGCGTGGCCGCGCAGGCACAAGGCGGATCGAGGTCAACGCCGTGGGCCGCGTCATGCGCGAGCTGGAGCGCGAAGAAGGCGATCCCGGTGCCGATGTGCGGCTGACCATTGATGCGGACGTTCAGAACTTTGTGCAGGCGCGGCTGGGCGACGAGTCGGCGGCGGCTGTGGTGATGGATGTGACCAATGGCGATCTGATTGCGGTCGTTTCATCGCCGTCGTTTGACCCCAACCTGTTCGTGCGCGGCATCAGCCACACCGATTACAACGGGCTGATGGAGAATGACCACCGCCCGCTGGCCAACAAGACGGTGCAGGGTCTGTATCCGCCGGGGTCCACCTTCAAGATGATCACCGCTCTGGCGGCGCTGGAAGCGGGGGTTATCAACGTCAACACCACCGTGCGCTGCCCCGGCTATCTGGAGTTTGGTGGCAGGCGCTTTCACTGCTGGAAACGCGGCGGGCATGGCGCGGTCAATCTGGAAAAGTCCTTGGCGGAAAGCTGCGACGTTTACTATTACGACATTGCCCAGCGGGTCGGGATCGAAAAGATCGCCGAGATGGGCAAGCGCTTTGGCCTTGGCATCCGCCACGACATTCCGATGTCGGCGATTGCCGATGGCATCATGCCGAACCGGGCGTGGAAGCAGGAACGCTACAAGCAGGACTGGCGGATCGGCGACACCATCAACGCCAGCATCGGTCAGGGCTATGT
Source organism: Pseudotabrizicola sp. (assembly GCF_030656345.1). Lineage (GTDB taxonomy): Bacteria > Pseudomonadota > Alphaproteobacteria > Rhodobacterales > Rhodobacteraceae > Pseudotabrizicola. The sequence goes on from NZ_JAUSNR010000026.1 coordinate 373,121, forward strand.
GCTGACCTCGCCCCTGCAGCTTGCGGTGATGACCGCGCGGATCGCAACGGGCCGGGCGGTAAACCCCCGGCTGGTGCGGTCGGTTGATGGCAAGGAGGTGCCGGTGGAAGAGGCCCCCGGCATCGGCATTTCCGAAGAGATCATGCGCAAGATCCGGTCGGGCATGTTTGCGGTGATGAACGGCGAACGCGGCACGGCGAAATCATCGCGCATCGCCGATGAGGCGATGCTGATGGCGGGCAAGACAGGCACCAGCCAGGTGCGCAACATCACCGCCGCCGAACGGGCGCGCGGGGTGATTTCCAACGATCAGCTGCCGTGGAACCGGCGCGACCATGCGCTGTTTGTCGGCTATGCCCCCTATAACAATCCGCGCTATGCGGTGTCTGTGGTGGTGGAACATGGCGGCGGCGGGTCCACCGCGGCAGCGCCCATTGCGCGCGACGCTCTGTTGCGCGCCCTGAGCAACGGCTTGCCGCCGCTGTCGGCCTATCCGGCCAGCCAACGCAACCGGATTGAATCGATGCTGGAAAAGCTGCCGCTGCGCGATGCCGAGGGCCGCGCCCCCGACTCCAGCCGCGCATAAGGGGGCGGAATGAGCTTTCTGGAATACCGCGTCAAGTTCGTGCCCACCGGGCTGCGCAAGGTGCTGTATCTGAACTGGCCGTTGATCGTGCTGGTGACGGCGGTGTCGGCGGTGGGGTGGCTGGCGCTCTATTCCATTGCCGGCGGGCGGATGGATGTCTGGGCCGGGCGGCAGATGCAGGTGTTTGCGCTGGGGGCGGTCCTGATGTTCATCATCGCCTTTGTGCCGATCTGGTTCTGGCGCAACATGTCGCTGATCGCCTATGTCGTCTCTATCCTGCTGCTGCTGGTGGTCGAATTTTTCGGCACCATGGGCATGGGCGCGCAACGCTGGATCGACATCGGCGGCTTTCGCCTGCAGCCATCAGAAATGGCCAAGGTCACGCTGGTGATGATGCTGGCCGCCTATTATGACTGGCTGGATGTCAAGAAAACCTCGCGCCTGTTCTGGGTGCTGATCCCGGTGGTGCTGACAGTGGTGCCCACGGTGCTGGTGCTGATGCAGCCCAACCTTGGCACCGCGCTGATCTTGCTGATGATCGGCGGCACGGTGATGCTGCTGGCCGGGGTCAGCTGGTGGTATTTCGCGGCGGTGATCAGTGCGATAGGTGGCACAATCTGGGCGATCATGACCAGCCGGGGCACAGACTGGCAGATGCTGCATGACTATCAGTTCCGCCGGATCGACACCTTCCTTGACCCCACATCCGACCCGCTGGGGGCGGGATACAATATCATTCAGGCGCAGATCGCCCTCGGCTCGGGCGGCTGGGGGGGCAAGGGGTTCATGCAGGGCACGCAAAGCCGGCTGAATTTTCTGCCCGAAAAGCACACCGATTTCATCTTCACCACGCTGGGGGAAGAGTTCGGCTTTGTCGGCGTGATCAGCCTTCTGGTGCTGTACGGGCTGATCCTGCTGTTCTGCTATGTCTCGGCCATGCAGCAAAAGGACCGGTTTTCGCTGCTGCTGATCCTGGGGATTGCGGCGAACTTCTTCTTTTATCTGGCGATCAATCTGGCCATGGTGATGGGGCTTGCCCCGGTGGTGGGCATTCCGCTGCCGTTCCTGTCTTATGGCGGATCGGCGATGCTGGTGCTGCTGGTGGCCTTTGGCCTGATCCAGAGCGCCCATGTTCACAGACCGAGGTAGATGATGATCACTGTCCTGTTCGCCGCCCCCGACCTGTGGGGGGAGTATTCCGACGTGCTGCCAAAGGCGCTTTCGGATGCGGGAATTGCGGCGCAGGTGGTACAGGATGCGGCACCGGAAACGGTGGATTACATCATCTATGCCCCCAGCGCACCGTTGCAGGATTTCACACCGTTCACGCGCACCAAGGCCGTGCTGTCGCTCTGGGCCGGGGTGGAGAGGATTGTCGGCAATGACACGCTGACGCAGCCTTTGTGCCGGATGGTCGATCCAAGCCTGACCGAAAGCATGGTTGAATGGGTCGTGGGCCATGCCCTGCGCCATCATCTGGGAATAGATGCGCATATCGTGAACCCCGGCCACGTGTGGAACCCGGTCGTGCCGCCGCTGGCGCGCAACCGGCCCGTTACGGTGCTGGGCCTTGGGGCACTTGGCACGGCCTGCGCGCAGGCGCTGGCGGGCCTGAACTTTCCCGTCACCGGGTGGAGCCGGACTCAGAAATCAGTGTCGGGGGTAAAGTGCCTGTCGGGTGAAGATGGTTTGCGCCAGGCGCTGACCGGCGCGCAGATCGTGGTGACGCTGTTGCCGCGCACGCCGGGCACGGAAAACACCCTGAACGCAGACACACTGGCGCTGACGGCGCGCGGAGCGGTGATCCTGAACCCTGGACGCGGGCCGCTGATTGATGATGCAGCCCTGCTGGACGCGCTGGAGACTGGCCAGATCGGCCATGCCACGCTCGATGTGTTCCGGGTGGAACCGCTGCCGCAGGATCACGCGTTCTGGGCACATCGCTGCGTGACCGTCACGCCGCATATTGCCGCCGACACCCGCGCGAGCAGTGCATCCGGCGTCATCGCTGAAAACATCCGTCGGGCCGAGGCGGGGCAGCCACTGCTGCACCGGGTGGACCGCGTTTTGGGCTACTGAACTGGCACGCTGCCTGCGACGCCTTTCGCGTCGCGGACAGAACAGACGCCCCACCCCGCCCTGCCTTTGATTGCGGCAGGTGACAGGGGGCGGGCATGCCATATTCGACCGGGGTAAAACTGGTGCTGCTGGCGGCGCTGTTGTGGTCGCTCAACGGGCTGCTGATACGGCAGATCGATCAGGCAGGCACCTGGGCGGTGCTGTTCTGGCGCTCTGCCGGGATGATCCCGGTGCTGCTGGTGGTGATCTGGGGACGCTCGGGTCAGGTGGTGGCCCCGTTGCGCCGGGTGGGCTGGTCCGGCGTGGTGGGCGGGCTTGGGCTTGTGCTCGCCTTCGGCGGCGCGATCTTTGCCTTTCAGGCAACGACGGTGGCCAATGCGGTGTTTCTGTTTTCCGCCTCGCCGTTTCTGGCGGCGCTGATGGGCTGGCTGATCCTGCGCGAAACCGTGCGGCCCGCAACATGGGCCGCGATTGCACTGGCCGGGCTGGGCATGTTCGTGATGGTGCGCGAAGGGCTGGCGGCGGGGGCGATGGCGGGCAATGTGGCGGCCCTGCTGTCGGCGCTTGGCTTTGCCAGCTTCACCATCGCGCTGCGCTGGGGCAAGCTGTCGGACATGCTGCCCGCGGTGGTGATCGGCGGGCTGCTGTCAATGCTGGCGGCGGCGATGGTGCTGGCGGCGCAGGGCGAAAGCCTTTGGGTGCCAGGGCGCGACATTGCGATTTCGCTGGCCATGGGGGCGGCGGTTCTGGCCACCGGCATGGCGCTGTATACGGCAGGCAGCCGGGTGATCCCGGCGGCAGAACTGACCCTGCTGTCGATGGTCGAGGTGCTGCTGGCCCCGGTCTGGGTGTTTCTGGCACTGGGGGAAACCGCCTCGGCCGGGACCTTCACCGGCGGCGCGGTGCTGATGGCAGCGGTGGCGTTCAACGCGCTGTCAGGGGCACGGATGCGCCGCGCCCCGGCGCTGGGTGTCGGGCGCTGACACGCAGCCCTTTACCCCGGCACCCCGCTGCCGTTAAGGATTGGGCGGCATAAGGGCGGGGACGGGGATGACAGGCAAGGTTCTGATCACGGGGGCAGCCGGGTTCATCGGCTTTCACTTGTCCCGGCGGATGCTGGCGGACGGCTGGCAGGTGACCGGCTTCGACGGGATGACCGACTATTACGACCCGGCGCTGAAACGCGCCCGGCTGGAGATCCTGCAGGCGCAGCCGGAGTTCGCATTTGAACAGGGAATGCTGGAAGACCCGGACCGTCTGACCGCACTGGTTGCCGCGCGGCACCCTGATGTGATCGTCCATCTGGCGGCACAGGCCGGGGTGCGCGCTTCCATCGACGCGCCACGGTCTTATGTACAGTCCAACCTGATCGGCACGCATGAGGTGCTGGAGGCAGCGCGCGCCCATCCGCCAAAGCATCTGCTGATGGCCTCTACCTCCTCGGCCTATGGTGCCAATACCAGAATGCCCTATGCCGAGACCGACCGGGCCACCCATCCGATGAGCTTTTACGCCGCCACCAAGATCGCGACTGAGGCGATGGCCCACAGCTACGCGCATCTGTTCGGCCTGCCGGTAACGATGTTCCGGTTCTTTACCGTCTATGGCCCGTGGGGGCGCCCGGACATGGCGCTGTTCAAATTCACCAAGGCGATCCTGAATGGCGACCCGATTGACGTCTACAACCACGGCGACATGCAGCGCGATTTCACGTATGTCGATGATCTGATCGAAGGCATCACCCGGCTGATCACCGCCGTGCCCGGCACCACCCCGGCCGGGCCGATGGACAGCCTGTCCCCCGTCGCTCCGTTCCGTGTGGTCAACATCGGCAATGGCGCGCCGGAACAGCTGACCGGGTTCATCAAGGCGATTGAGGCCGCAACCGGCCGCACCGCCCGGCAGACCCTGCTGCCGATGCAGCCCGGCGACGTACCCGCCACCTGGGCCGATGCCAGCCTGATCGACGCGCTGGTCGGCCCCCTGCCCCGCACCCATCTGCACGACGGCGTGGCACGATTCGTCGACTGGTATCGCGGCTGGAACGGCAGATAAAAAGCGGAGCGCGCTGACGCGCGCACTGTTTCTGTCTCGGCTCTGGCGTGCCGCCAACCGCCTCGGACCAAGGGGCTTTGCCCCTTGCCGCCCTAAGTGGGGCGGCTGACCCCAGAGTATTTGGGAAAGCTGCAAACCAGAAGAACGCGCCTCTGGCTTGCAGCTTTCCCAAATACTCCCCGCGCGGGACGCGCAACGTCCGAGCCGGTTGGCGGCACGCCAGAGGCGAGATAAGGACAACGCGGCGCAGCCGCTCCATTTTCTTAAAAGGCTACAGCTGGCCCGGCACCACCTGATCCGGGGGGCGGTGGCCGTCAGCGAAGGTCTTGATGTTGATGATGACCTTTTCGCCCATTTCGATCCGCCCCTCCAGTGTGGCGCTGCCCATATGCGGCAGCAGCACCACGTTGGGCAGTTCGCGCAGGCGGGGGTTCACCTCGTGCCCGTGTTCGAACACGTCGAGCCCCGCGCCGCCCAGTTCACCCGCGCGCAGGCCACGGGTCAGGGCGTTTTCGTCAATCACCTCGCCACGTGAGGTGTTCACGATCACCGCAGTCGGTTTCATCAGCTTCAGCCGCCGCGCGTTCATCAGGTGATAGGTTGAGGGCGTGTGCGGGCAGTTGACCGACAGAATGTCCATCCGGCTGACCATCTGGTCAAGGCTTTCCCACCATGTGGCGTCCAGCTCTGCCTCAATCTCGGGGCGCAGGCGTTTGCGGTTGTTGTAGTGGACCTGCATGCCAAAGGCGCGGGCGCGGCGCGCCACCGCCTGCCCGATGCGGCCCATACCAAGGATGCCCAGCCTTTTGCCACCCAGCCGCCCGCCCAGATAGGCGGTCGGGGCCCAGCCCTGCCAGTCACCGGCCTGCATCACCGCAAGCCCTTCGGGAATGCGGCGGGTGACGGCCAGGATCAGCGCCAGCGTCATGTCGGCGGTGTCTTCGGTCACCACGCCGGGGGTGTTGGACACCAGAATGCCACGCTGGCGCGCGGTGGCCACGTCGATATGGTCCACCCCCGCGCCATAATTGGCGATCAGTTTCAGCCTGTCCCCGGCCTGCCCGATCAGCCCCGCATCGATCTGATCGGTCACACAGGGCACCAGCACATCGGCGCGGCGCATGGCGCCTGCCAGATCCTCGCGGGTCATTTTTGTGTCGGGATCGCGCAGCTCGACATCGAACAATTCCTTCATCCGGGTCTCGACCGGTTCGGGCAACCGTCGCGTGACTACAACACTCAACCGCTGTGCGGGCATCTTAGGCCTCCGTGGACTTGATCTTGGCGCGCGCCTCAGGGCAAAGTGACGGCAAGCGGGACGGGGCACAAGACCCTATGCGATCAGCCCCGCAGTGTTGAGGATTTGCGGCCCCTTGCCGGGCCGTATCGCAGACAGAACCAACAGACCGGGGGCATACCCGGCCACAGGCGGATGGTGAACAACATGCTGAAGGCATTGGTAACGGGTATTGCCCTGAGTCTGGGTGCGGGCCCGGTGCTGGCGGATGTGGTCCGGCCAAGGCCCAATCCGGTGCTTGCACCGGCTGGAGCGGAAGCCGAGCCGCTGACAGCAACCCCCGTAAGTGCTTCCGCCGCACCGGCAGCGGCGACAGAGGTGCGGCCAGTGATGCGCCCGCTTGGGCCGCCCGCGCCAGCAGCGGTGGTGGCGGTGCCGCGCGACCCGAACAAGGGCGCGGTCACCAACCTGCCCTTGCCGCGTTATGTCTCGCTCAAGACGAACGAGGGCTATGCCCGGCGCGGGCCGGGGCTGTCGCACCGGATCGACTGGGTGTTCACCCGGGTCGGCATGCCGCTGAAGGTCACCGCCGAGCATGGCCACTGGCGCCGGGTCGAGGACGCCGAAGGCATGGGCGGCTGGATGCATTATGCGCTGGTGTCAGGCGTGCGATCGGTGATGGTGAATGAGGAGATGGCGACGTTCTTCAGCCGCCCCGACACCGCCTCACTGGCCGCGTTTCAGGCCGAGCGCGGCGTGGTGACCCGGCTGATCGCCTGCAAAGATGGCTGGTGCCGCGTCACGGTCGACGGGCAAAAGGGCTGGGCCCCGGTCAGCAGCCTGTGGGGCGTGACGGCGGATGAGGTGATCGACTGAGCAAGTATCAGGCATCTGACCACGCCTCCGGAGGGGGGTGCCGTATCGCTTGCAATCGTACAACCGCTTGCCCTTGACGCCCCCTCCTGGGTAGCGCATGCCGCTTTGACAGGACCTTGGGGGCGAAGATGGCATCCGAACAGACACGGTTGAATTTGTCGGCGGGCATCGCCTCGGTCTCTGTTGCGGGGGTGCTGGTCATCCTCAAGCTCTGGGCGCTGGGGCAGACCGGGTCTTTGTCGGTGGCGGCGTCGCTGGCCGACAGTGCAATGGACCTGATGGTCAGCCTGATGGCGATGGCAGCGATTCTCTATGCGGCCAAGCCTGCGGATGAGGATCATGCCTTTGGCCACACCTCGGCCGAAGATCTGGCCTCGCTCGGGCAGGCGCTGTTCATTCTGGTCTCGGCCGGAGTGATCGGGGTTGCGGCAGTGCAGCGCTTGCTGGCACCCGAGCCTGAAACCCTTTCCCGCGAAGGCGTGGGCATGGGGGTGATGGCGGTCTCGATCCTGCTGACGCTGGGGCTGGTGATCTGGCAGGGCCGCGTCGCCCGGCGCACCGGCAATAAGGTGGTGGCGGCGGACCGGCTGCATTATCTGGGCGACCTGTTGCCGAATATCGGTGCGATTGCCTCACTTTGGGCCTCGCGCGCGTTTGGGCTGACATCTGTTGATTCGGTGGTGGCTCTGGCGGCGGCGGGGATGCTGGCGCTGGGGGCGGTACGGATCGGGCGCGAGGCGTTCCACGCGCTGATGGACCGGCGGGCCGACCCGGTGGTGATCGCCGGGATCGAGGCCATCGCCCGCGACTGGCCGGGGGTGCTGGGCTATCATGACATCAAGACACGCACCGCCGGAAGCCGGGTCTTTGTGCAGATCCACATCGAGCTGGATGGTGCCCAGCCCCTGCGCGAGGCGCATGCCATCGGCGCGGGGCTGCGCCGGGCAATCCTGCAGGCCTATCCGCAGGCCGATGTGATCGTACACAAGGATGTGTGGGATCTGCCAGAGGTGCCGGGGCTGGCCCCGCCGCCGCAGCGGTGACCCGCCCAAGCGGTCGGAATTTACGCAGCGAAACGGCTTTCATCAGGGGTTGGAAAACCCAGCAGTTCAGGGTAATTATACAGGCGTATAATTAAGGATGCGCCATGGCCGAAGACCGCCGCCCCTATCGTCGTGAATCGCAGGAACAGCGCCGCGACGCGCTGATCACGGCGGCGCTTGAACTGATGGCCGAAGGCGGGCCACAGGCGGCGACGGTGCGGGCGATTGCCGCGCGGGCGGGCATCACGGCGGGGCTGATCCGGCATTACTTCCAGTCCAAGGATGATCTGACCCGCGCCGCCTATGCCACGCTGATGGAGCGGATGACGGCGGAAAGTCTGGCCGCGACCGACAACGCCAGCGACGATCCGGCGGCGCGGCTGGCGGCCTTTGTTGCGGCCAGTCTGCGGCCGCCGGTGATGGATGGCGAACGGGTGCGGCTTTGGGCCGGGTTCCTGCACCATGTGCGCCGCGATCCGGCGATGCATGCGGTGCATGAGGCGACATATCTGAACTTTCGCGACCGTTTGCAGGCGCTGATTCAGGCGCTGCCCGGCAAGGACGACCCGGCCCGCGCGCGCGCGCTTTCGATTGCCTGCAACGCGGTGATTGACGGGCTGTGGCTGGAGGGCGGCATGCTGACCGACAGTTTTGCCGCCGGAGAGATGGAGCGGATCGGCCTGTCTGCCATTGCGGCAATTCTTGACGTGCCAATGCCATCCCCACCCCCCAACCCTGTCGAGGTTCTATGAAATACGCTGCTGTTCTTGACGATCTGGCCGGTCTGGGCGGGGCCAAATGGGGCGTGCACATCCGCGCGCGGGCGCTGAAGGCTGCGGGACGGCAGGTGCTGGAGCTGACCATCGGCGAGCCGGACACGCCGCCGCCCGCCCGTCTGCTGGATGTGGCGGCTAAGGCGCTGACCTCGGGTCGTACCGGCTATTCCAACGGGCGCGGTGAGGCGGGGTTGCTGCAGGCCCTGGCCGACCGCTACAGCCTGCGGCACGGGCGCGGATTTGAGACCGATCAGTTCCTGTGTCTGCCGGGTACGCAGACCGTGCTGTACATGGTGCTGCGCGCTTTGGCCGAAAACGGGGCTGAGGTGCTGGTGGGCGACCCGATGTACGCCACCTATGAAGGGGTGATCCGGGCCAGCGGGGCCAGCATGGTGCCGGTGCCGCTGCGGGCCGAACACGGCTTCCGGATGCAGGCGGCGGATGTCGAGGCGCGGATCACAAAGCGCAGCCGGGTGCTGTTCCTGAACACGCCGCACAACCCGACCGGGGCGGTGCTGCGCGACGCCGATATCGCCGCTTTGGGCGCGGTGGCGCGCGCGCATGATCTGTGGATCCTGACGGATGAGGTCTATGAAGAGCTGGTGTTTGACGGCACAAGATTCGTGTCGCCCCTGTCGCATCCCGGTCTGGCAGACCGGGTGATCGCGGCCTCTTCGATCTCCAAATCCCACGCCGCACCGGGGTTCCGGTCGGGCTGGTGCGTCGGCCCGGCAGAGTTCATCAGCCGCGCCCTGCCGCTGGCCGAAACCATGCTGTTCGGCAACCAGCCGTTTCTGGCCGACGCGACGGCGGATGCGATTTCGGCCCCCTCGCCCGTCGCTCGCGGAATGGCCGCGCGCTATGCAGCGCGGGCGCAGATGCTGTGGGAAAGCCTGGACGGGGTGGCGGGGCTGCGGGTGCATCGCCCGGATGCCGGGATGTTCGCGCTGCTGGACGTGCGCGCCAGCGGGATGACCGGCGAAGGGTTTGCCCTTGCGCTGCTGGAGGCCGAAGGGGTGGCCTGCATGCCGGGGGAAAGCTTTGGCGACGGGCTGGCGGGCTGGCTGCGGATCAGCCTGACGCAACCGGATGCGGTGATTGGCGAGGCTGCGGCGCGCATCGCGCGCTTTGCACGGCAGGGGGCATAAGGCATGGCAACGGTGGGGATGCGGCTGGTCGAAGGGCTGGCGGCGCGCGGCGTGGATCTGGTGTTCGGCATTCCGGGTGTGCACACGGTGGGATTATACCGGGGGCTGGCCGGGTCAGCGGTGCGGCATGTGACGGCGCGGCACGAACAGGGTGCCGCCTTTATGGCCGATGGCTATGCCCGTGTGACGGGGCGGCCGGGGGTGGCCTTTGTGATCACCGGGCCGGGGCTGACCAATGCGCTGACCGCGATGGCACAGGCGCGCGCCGATTCGGTGCCGATGCTGGTGGTATCAGGCGTGAACCGACGCTCATCGCTGGGGCAAGGCTTTGGCCTGCTGCATGAATTGCCCGATCAGGCCGGGATGGTGGGGGCGCTGTGCCCGACGCTGCGCGTCACTGCGCCCGACATGCTCGGCCCGGTGCTGGACCGGGCCTTTGCGCTGATGCTGGGCGCGCGGCCCGGCCCAGTGCATATCGAGGTGCCGACCGATGTGATGGCGCTGGAGGCGGCGGCCTTGCCGCCTGCGCTGCCGCGGGCGATCCGCACGCCGGATGCAGCGGCGGTGGCCGATGCGGCGGGGCTGCTGAACCGGGCGCAGCGGGTGGTCATACTGGCCGGCGGCGGTGCCAAAGCGGCGGCGGAACCGTTGCGGGCCCTGACGCAGGCGCTGGATGCGCCGGTGGTGCAGACGGTGAACGCGCGCGGCGTGATGTTCGGACATGCCTTGGGTGTGCCCGCCTCGCCCAGCCTTGAGGCGGTGCGGGCGCTGATTGCAGGGGCCGATCAGGTGCTGGCGGTGGGCACCGAACTGGGGCCGACCGATTACGACATGTACATGCGCGGCGGCTTTCCCGATCTGTCGGGGATGATCCGGGTGGATGTCTGCGCCGAACAGCTGGCGCGGCACCCGGCGGCGCTGCGCATTCAGGCTGATGCCGGGCTGACGCTGCAGGCTTTGGTACAGGCGGTGGACATGCGACAGGCCGATGGTCCGGTACGGGCCGAGGCCGCCCGGGTCGCGGCACGGGCCGAACTGGCGGGGCTGCATCCGGCGATGCAGGCGCAGCTGGAAATCGTCGAGGCGATCCGTGATGCGCTGCCCGGGGCGATTCTGGTGGGTGACAGCACCCAGCCGGTCTATGCCGCGAACCTGTTCTACGATCACGACCGCGCCGGGGGCTGGTTCAACGCCGCCACCGGGTTCGGCGCGCTTGGCTTTGGCCCCGGTGCCGCCATCGGCGCAGCCCTTGGCGCGCCGGGAACTCCTGTCGTCTGCCTGATCGGCGACGGAGGCTTACAATTCAGCGCCGCTGAATTGCGCACCGCCCGTGATGAAGCTCTGCCCATCACCTTCATCGTCTGGAACAACAACGGCTACCGTGAGATTGCCGAGGCGATGTCAGGCGCGGGCGCGCAGGTGATCGGCTGTGATCCGTCACCGCTGAGTCTTGCGCCCTTTGCGCAAGCCTGCGGGCTGCCCTTTGCCAGTCTGTTGCCCGACGTTGACGCCCTGCGCGCAGCCTTGCACCCCCCCCACACCGGCCCCCGGCTGATCGAGCTGCGCGCGCCCTGAAGGGTCCACCCCGATAACCCGTTGATATGAAAGGTGCTATCCCATAGCACTGCGGCGTTTTTGCCTAGCGCGGCCCATCGGCGCATATCGTTTCCCATCACAGCGGCGCTCTGCTCAGCCCCGCAAACCCTGGGAAAGGAAACCCGATGTTTAGGAACGTGAAAACTGCTGCCGTTGCTGCTGTCACCGCATTGTCCATCGCCCTCACCGCCGCTGCCCCGGCACAGGCGCTTGGCAAGAACGAGCGCAACTTTCTGAAAGGCGTGGCCGCCACCGTGATCGTCGGCGCGCTGATCAATGATGCACAGGCCCGGGCACCACGGGCCCAGCCGCAGCAGGTGTATCGCCCGCAGCCGCAGCGGCAACCCCAGCCGCAGTATCGCCCGCACAATGACTACAACCAGCAGTACCGCCCGCGCCATGACCACCACCAAAGCACCAGCGGCCGGGTGATCGGGTCGAACAACTCGGTGCACGCCACGGTCGCGGCGCAGACCTTCAACACCTATTCCGTGGCACAGCGCCGCGCGATCCAAAGCCGTCTGCGCGCCTTTGGCTACTACAACGGCGGGATTGATGCCGCCTTTGGCCCCGGCACCTATAATGCGGTGGTCGCCTATGCCCGCGACAGCGGCGGCGAGCGTCAGTTGCAGACCCGCGCTGGCAGCTACGGCATCTACGACAGCCTGATCTACTGATCTCGCCCTGATTTTACCGCGTCTTGCCGCACTGTCCCCTCAGGCAAGGCGCACCCGGCACCCCGGCCTATCCCCGGGTCGGGGTGCCTATTTCGCGCAAAGTCATTTTAGCACCCGCCTTGCCCTGGTCCGGGGCAAGGCGGGGCCTGCGCCCCGGTCACTCTCGGTCCGGGGCGCAGGATTTCTTTACCGATCTGATGCATTGCTTTTCCCATCGGTCTTTGCAAACCGCCTTGCTGTTGTCCCCCAATGCAAGGCGTGTCCGGTGCCCCGGCCTTCCCCAGGCCGGGGCACCTTTTTTATCACAGGGCAGCGAGCATGATACGCCGGAAATTTACCCTTCATTTGCCGGACCCGTCGCCAAGGATTGCCCCCCGGCCTGCGTCTGACCTAATGTGATGTTGATGGACACCTCGGATGAAACCCTTGCCCAAGCCGCAGCCAGCGGCGACCACGCCGCCTTTGCGGCGCTGGTGACCCGGCACTATGACCGGATTTTCGGGCTGGGCTGGCGGTTGACCGGCAGCCGCACAGAGGCCGAGGATCTGGCGCAGGAAATCTGCGCCGTCCTGCCCCACCGCTTGCGCGGCTGGCGGGCCGAGGCGCGGTTCACCACATGGCTGTACCGGGTGGTGGTCAATGCCGCCCATGACGCCCGCCGCCGCGCCGCCGTGCGCAGCCGCGCGGCAGACGGCTGGGGAGATTGGGAAATCGCCCGGCAAGAGGCTATGGCCGAAGACCGCGCCGCACAGGACTGGCTGGCGGGGGCCATGACCCGGCTGCCGGTGGAATTGCGCGACACCGTGGCGCTGGTGCTGGGCGAAGACATGACCCAGGCCGAAGCCGGAATGGTGCTGGGCCTGTCCGAGGGCACGATTGCCTGGCGGATGTCAGAGGTGAAGAAACGGCTGCGCGCCATGGCCACCGAGGAGGCAAAGGCATGACCCGCGACCCCGAATTCGACAAGCTGCGCGCCGCGCTGCAGGCGGCCCCGGCCAGCGACCCGGCGGCCAGGGCCGAAGCGCTGAACCGTGCGATGGCGGCCTATGAAGACTCGGCCCTGTCGCGCCAAGGATCGGCGACTCCGCTGCGTTCCACTGCTGACCGCCCGCCGACGGCGGGCTTTGCAAGCGGAGTGCGCAAGATGCTGAGAGCTTTGACCCTGAAACCCATTCTGGCCGCCACAACCTCTGCCGCAGCGCTTGCGGTCGGGCTGGTGGTCTTCCTGCCACAGGCAGAGGTGCCGACCAGCAGAATGGCCGCGCCGGACCCGGCGCAGCGCAGTGAAGAGATGGCGGCGATGGCCCCTGCTGAGGTTGCAGAACCCGCGCCGGAACCGATGATGACCCGCAAGACCACCCCGGCCCCTGCCGCGCCACAGGGTGGCGCTGCAGATCTGGTGCTGGAGGTGGCCCCGTCCGTCATGTCGGTGCCGGAACCCGGTCTGATGGTCCCGGATGTCGATACCGAGGTCTTTGCCAATGCAGGTGCCAGCCCGGTGCAGGTGACGGCGGAAACCCCGGTCTCTACCTTTTCGGCGGAAGTTGACACCGCGTCTTATGCCATCATCCGCAGCAGCCTGATGGCGGGCAGCCTGCCGCCACCCGATGCGGTGCGGGTAGAGGAAATGCTGAACTATTTCCCCTACACCTACCCCGCACCCGAAGCCGGAGAGCCGCCGTTCCGCCCCAGCATCACCGTGATGCCGACCCCTTGGAACCCAGACACGCGGCTGGTGCAGATCGGGTTGCAAGGCCGCATGCCCGAAGTGGCGGCGCGGCCGCCGCTGAACCTTGTATTGCTGATCGACACCTCGGGGTCGATGAATGAACCGGGCAAACTGCCGCTGCTCAAACAATCGCTGGGGCTGATGCTGGCCGAACTGCGCCCCGAAGATCAGGTTGCCATCGTCGCCTATGCCGGATCGGTGGGCGAAGTGCTGGCCCCGACGCCAGCGGGCGAACGCGCCACCATTCTGGCGGCACTCGACCGGCTGGATGCGGGCGGGGCGACGGCGGGCGCGGCGGGGCTGACGCTGGCCTACCGCCTTGCCGAAGGCATGACGGCGGCAGGTGAGGTCAGCCGCATTCTGCTGGCCACCGATGGCGATTTCAACCTTGGCGTCGATGATCCCGAAGGGCTGGAGGCCTTTGTCGCCCGCAAGCGCAAGACCGGGGTCTACCTGTCGGTGCTGGGCTTTGGCCGGGGCAATCTGGATGATGCGGTGATGCAGTCGCTGGCGCAGAACGGCAACGGCACGGCAGCTTATATCGACACTCTGCTGGAGGCGCGCAAGGTGCTGGTGGACCAGCTGACCGGGGTATTGTTCCCGATTGCCGATGACGTGAAGGTCCAGGTCGAATGGAACCCGGAACAGGTCGCCGAATACCGGCTGATCGGCTATGAAACCCGCGCGCTGCGGCGCGAGGATTTCAACATTGACGCGGTGGACGCGGGCGAGATCGGGGCGGGCCATCAGGTCACGGCGATCTATGAGGTGACGGCCCCCGGCAGCCCGGCCCTGCGCCACGACCCGCTGCGCTATGGCGCGCCAGTCGCAGACGCGATGGCGGATGAGGCCGCAACCGGGGATATTGTAGAGGGTGCACCCGAGCTTGGCTTTCTGCGCCTGCGCTACAAGGCCCCGGGGGAATCGGTCAGCGCCCTGATTGAAGCACCGATCGTGGCGGGTGGCGAGGTGGGGGATGGTGCCCGCTTTGCCAGTGCCGTCGCCGGGTTCGGCCAGTTGCTGCGCGGATCGGTCTATCTGGGTGATTGGGGATGGGACGAGGCGATCACGCTGGCAGAGGCGAGCCGTGGCGAAGACCGCTTTGGCTACCGGAATGAGGCGGTGACGCTGATGCGGCTGGCGCAATCGCTGGCACAATAGGCAAAACCGCCAGAAAAAGGCCCGCCGGACCATGTCCGGCGGGCCTTACGTCAAACCACAGCCGTGATCAGTTCACGGTGCTTTCCAGCGCCTTGGCCTGCACGTCGGACGCACGGCCGATCTCGATCCGGCGGGGCTTCAGCGCCTCGGGCGTTTCGCGGATCAGGTCGATGTGCAGCATGCCATGGGCATGTTCGGCCCCGGTCACACGCACATGATCGGCCAGTGCAAAGCGGCGCTCAAACGCGCGGGTGGCGATGCCACGGTGCAGGTAGGTTTTGCCCTCGGCCTCGGGGGCCTTGCGGGCGGTGACATACAGCGCCCCTTCCTTCACCTCGACCGACAGCTCGTCAGGGGTGAAACCGGCGACTGCGACAGAGATGCGGTAGGCATCTTCGTCCGTCTTTTCAATGTTGTAGGGTGGGTAGGTCGGTTGCGCCACATCCGTGGTCAGGGCGCGGTCGACCAGATCGGCGATGCGGTCGAAGCCGACGGTGGCACGATAGAGCGGGGCAAGATCAAAGTTACGCATGGGTCATCCTTTTCAAAAGCGATGCAGTGGAAAGGCCCCCGGTCAGGGGCGGCCAGTCAAAGGTCCGGGCCCGTTGTGGCACCCGGATGAGGGAAATTTAGGAAGCCCAAAACCCGGTTTCAAGGGGACTGCCGCCACGCGCAACCACCCGTCCCGGCGCGCTCAGGGCTGAACGAATTTTCCGCCCGACCCGCCCGACAACACCCGCACATTGGCCGGTCGCAGGCGCGACCCGCCCTCGGCCAGCTTATCGCGCAAAAAGGCCACATGATCGGCCAACGGTGTGCCAAGCGAGACCTTGCGGCCATCCACTTCGGCCTTGGCGGAAATCACCGAGACGATGCGCAAGGTGCCGTCGCGCAGCGAAAACACCGGCGCACCGGACGATCCGAAATCGACATCGCAGGACAGCACCAGCGTGTCCAGCCCGTCGCCGACGGGTTTCAGCACCACCCCGGCCCGCAGCATGGATTGCCGGCCCAGCACATGGCAGACCTGTTGCAGCGACGGAGCCTCGGCCCGGTCCTGCGCGTAAGACACCACGCCGACCTCGTCGCCGGTGGCGGGCCGCGCGTCGGTGGAATAGGGCCGGACTGACGGCAGGCGGATGGGCTGATCCAGCTGCAACAGTGCCACATCAAATGGCACCCGCTGCATGTTGTCGCCGCCGCCATAGACATATTCCGGATGCGCCAATGCCCGGCGCACCCCGCGATAGGCCGCCGCCCGCCCGTTACGCCAACCCGCCAGAAACCGGATTGTCGAGGCGTCAATGCTGACCCCGGTCTCCTTGTCGAACAGGCAATGCGCCGCGGTCAGCACCAGATCTTCGTCAATCAGCGCCCCGGTGCAAAAGCCCCGGTCGCCCAGATCGAGCCGCCCCACCGCCTCGAACCCGCGTGAATCGTCGCCGGTCTGCAAGGACCGCAAGCCCTGATCCTGCGCCCGCGCAGTCCCGGTCAGTCCAGACGCGGTCAGCATCAGCACCAGACCCGCGGCAACCATGGCATTCCTGAACCGCATAGACCCTCCGTTGCCTGCAACCCTGCACGATCTTTCACGGTGCAGTGCCTGCCCAATCTGGCCGTTTTATGGCCCGGTGTTTTATGGCGCGGTATGGCTCAAATGACCACCGCTGTCGCCAAAGACACGCCCACGCCCTCGCCTCTGCGCGCGATGCTTGCCCGGAGTCATGCTTCGCGGTACACTGGCCGACATAATAATAAACTCAGAGGCGAGCAAATGATCTACAGAGTTCTGACACCCCTTCCCCTGATTCTGGCGCTGGCCACTCCGGTTGCCGCTGACCCGACGGTCGGGCTTGGCCTGACCTTCACCTGGGGCGGCGGGTCGCAAGGCGATACCGGCCTTGGTGTGCGGGTATTTTCGGACGATGAGCGCAAAAAATTCGCCGGCACGGTCGGCGTCGATTTCATGCTGGGATCGCAGTCGGTCCGCCCCAATGTCGGCATCGCCTATCTGGCGCGCGACAGCTATGTCGGCATGGACGTCGGCTTCGGCCTTGACGGCAGCGGCGCGAATGTCGGCGTTGGCGCAGGTCTGGCGGCCGATACGAAGTAACCGGCGACCCTGCCCGGGATCATCGTTCCGGCAGCCCGCTGACTTGTCATCCCTCCGGCCCCGCCGTGCCAAGCGCCCGGGGCCGGGGCCCGCCGGTGGCCCAGTCCAGCAGTTCCACCGTATGGACGACCGGCACGCCGGTGGCCGAACCGATCTGCATCATGCAGCCGATATTGCCCGCCGCGATGATATCGGGCGCTTTCGCTTCCAGCGTCTGCACCTTGCGCGCCTTCAGCTGCTGGCTGATCTCGGGCTGCAACAGGTTGTAGGTGCCGGCTGATCCGCAGCACAGGTGGCTGTCCGCCGGTTCCACCACCGTGAACCCCGCCCGCTTCAGAAGGTCTTTCGGCAGGGTCTTGATCTGCTGGCCATGCTGCAGGCTGCAGGCGGCGTGATAGGCCACCTTGATGCCTTTGGGCGCGCCCTCGGGCAAAGTCAGTTTCGTCAGCACTTCAGACACATCCATCGCCAGCCCGGCAATGGTGGCAGCCTCTGCCGCCAGCGGATCGGTGCGGAACATATGGCCGTAATCCTTGATCGTGGTGCCACAACCAGAGGTGTTGATCACAATCGCATCCAGCCCTGCGCCGTTTTTCTCGGCCATCCAAGCCCTGATATTGGCGGCAGCCGAGGTGTGGGACAGGTCCGACTTGCCCATATGATGGGTCAAAGCCCCGCAGCAGCCAGCACCCTGCGCCACCACCACCTCGGCCCCCAGCCGACGCAGCAGACGGATGGTGGCGTCGTTGATATCGGTATTCAGTGCCTTTTGCGCACAGCCGGTCATCAACGCCACCCGCATCCGCTTTGGCGCAAGGGACGCAAACACCTGCGGGTCATCATTGCGACTGACAGGGGGAATTTTCACCGCCGCCATATCCAGCATCGCCCGCAACCGCGCATCGGGCACAAGCGCACGGAACGGCCGCGCCAGCTTCGCCCCCAGCATCGCCACCCGGAACCGCATGGGGTGCGGGATGATCCACGCCAGCACCGCGCGCAACATGCGGTCCATCAACGGGCGCTTATAAGTCGCCTCGATATAGGCGCGCGCGTGGTCTACCAGATGCATGTAATGCACCCCCGACGGACAGGTCGTCATGCAGGCAAGGCAGGACAGGCAGCGGTCGATGTGCTTGACCGTCTGCGCGTCGGCAGGGCGGCCCTGTTCCAGCATGTCCTTGATCAGGTAAATCCGGCCGCGCGGGCTGTCCAGCTCGTCGCCCAGCACCTGATAGGTCGGGCAGGTCGCGGTACAAAAACCGCAATGCACGCAGGACCGCAGCACCTCATTGGCGCGGGCAATACCGGGGTCTTTCAGCTGATCAGGGGTAAAGGTGGTCTGCATGTCATGCCCCCATCAGGCCAGAGTTCAGAATGCCGCGCGGATCGAACTTCGCCCGCAACCCGCGCGTCAGCGCCGCCACGCCGGGCGGTTCCGGTTGAAACGCACCCGGCCCGTCACCGCGCACCCGCGTCGCATGGCCCTGAAACACGCCGATCTGCGCGCGCAGATCGGCCCCGGCCCCGGCCAGCACCCAGATCAGCCCGCCGCCCCAGTCGTACAGCACCTCTGCATCCCCAAGCCGCGCCACCAGCCCCGGCGCATCTGATGGCTTGACTGAGATGCGCCAGACATCGCCCGCGCGCGCCTGAAACGGCACCACATCGCGGATACCGGCCCAACGTGCAGTGCCTTCTTCCAGCTCCGCCGCGCCAAAGGCTGCTAGATGCCGCTGCAACTGCCCGGCACGATAGGCGACAGAAGCCGCAAACCCCTCGATCCGCAGGAACGTGCCCTGCCCCGGCCAATACGCGGCGCCGTTCACCTCAAAGGGCGACCCAAGCGCAGCGGCCATCGCCTGCACCGCCTGCGCATCGGTCAGCCCGCGCAAGATCAGCGTCGCCCCCGTCTCCGGCACCGGCAGCAGCTTGAAGCTGACCTCGCTTAAAACGCCCAACGTGCCCCAGGACCCGGCCATCAGCTTGACCAGATCATAGCCGGTGACGTTCTTCATCACCCGCCCGCCATTCTTGATCACGGTGCCCGAGCCATCAACAAAGCGCACCCCGATCAGGCTGTCACGTGCCGCCCCCGCCTGCACCCGGCGCGGGCCGCTGGCATTGGCCGCCACCACGCCGCCCAGTGTGCTGTCGCCCGTGCGCCCCAGCAGCCCGCGCATGTCCGGCACCTCGAACGGCAATCGCTGCCCCTCCGCCGCCAGCAGCGCTTCCACCTGCGCCAAGGGCGTCCCTGCCCCTGCCACCAGCGTCAGTGCGCCGGGTTCATACAGCACCACGCCGGACAGACCGCCGGTTTCCAGCACCTCTCCGGTACACGCCCCAACAGACCGCGTGCCCCCGCCGCGCACGACAACCGACCCATTGGTCGCACGGATGATCTCGGCCAGTTCGGCCTCATTCGCAGGACGCATTCCCTGCCCCTTCATCTTGACAAAAATACTCCGGGTAGCTCATTGGTTTCGCCATTGGTTCGAGAAACCAATGAGCTGGGGGCAGAGCCCCAGTCCACCACTTCATGCCGCGCGACGGCTGGCTGTCACCACAAGCGGGAACACCTTGGCAGGGTTCAGCAGCCATTTCGGATCAAACACATCCTTGACCCACAACTGCGCCTCCAGATCGTCGGGCGCAAACTGCACCCCCATCAGATCGCGTTTTTCGATCCCCACGCCATGTTCGCCGGTCAGACAACCGCCGACCTCGACGCACAGCCGCAAAATGTCGGCCCCCAACGCCTCACACCGCTCCAGATCGCCGGGCTTGTTGGCGTCGAACAGGATCAGCGGGTGCATGTTGCCGTCGCCCGCGTGGAACACATTGGCCACATCCAGCCCGATCTCTTTCGACATCTCTGCAATCCGGCGCAGCACGTAAGGCAGCGAGGACACCGGAATCGTGCCATCCAGACACATGTAATCATTGATCTGCCCCATCGCGCCAAAGGCCGATTTGCGGCCCAGCCAGATGCGTTTGGCCTGATCCTCATCCGCCGCCTCGCGGAACTCCACCGGGTTGTGGCGCAGCGCGATGGTTTTGATCAGCGCCAGCTGTTCGTCGATCTCGGCAGGGCTGCCCTCGACCTCGATGATCAGCAGCGCCTCGCAATTGGGGTAACCCGCCTTGGCAAAGGCCTCGGTCGCCTCGATGCAGGGCCGGTCCATGAATTCGATCGCCACCGGCAGCACGCCCGCCTTGATGATATCGGACACGCATTCGCCCGCCACCTCGTTGCTGTCGAACCCCACCAGCACCGGCCGCGCGCCCTCTGGCTTGGGCAGAATGCGCAAGGTGGCTTCCGTCACCACGCCCAATTGCCCCTCGGACCCGCAGATCACGCCCAGCAGGTCCAGCCCACCGGCATCCATATGCGCGCCACCGATTTCCAGCACGGTGCCGTCCATCTGCACCAGCGTCACCCCCAGCAGGTTATTGGTCGTCACCCCGTATTTCAGGCAATGCGCCCCGCCGGAATTCATCGCGATATTGCCAGCGATGGCGCAGGCCAGCTGGCTGGACGGATCGGGCGCGTAGAAGAACCCGTCCGCCTCTACTGCCCCGGTGACGCTCAGGTTGGTGCGGCCTGACTGCACCCGGATAAAGCGGTTGTCGTAATCGGTTTCCAGCACCGCAGTCATCCGCGCCACGCCAAGGATCACACAATCCGCCGTCGGCAGGGCACCGCCAGCGAGCGAAGTGCCCGACCCGCGCGGCACCACCGGCACGCCCTCTTCATGGCAGATCCGCAGCACGTCTGACACTTCGGCGGTGGTGCGCGGCAGCACAACGGCCAGCGGCGGGCAGCGATAGGCGGTCAGCGCGTCGCATTCATAGGCGCGGGTTTCCGCCGCATCCTCGATCACGGCATCGGGCGGCAGAACCATGCGCAGCCGGGCCACAATCTGCGGCTTGGCTGACAGAACCATGCTGTTTGGCGCGGGCATTTCCATCGGCGTTCCCCTGACAAAGTGGTGAAACTGGTATACGTTGCCAAGCATACCCCAGGGATTGGTAAAATGAAATAACCAATTTTGCCATGGGAAAGCGTTTTGGCTTTGGCTACAGTCCACGCATGACATCTTTGTTCGCCACATTTTCGCTGGACGTGCTGGACGCCATCGCCCTTACGGCTCTGGTCGTGTCTTGGGCCGCCACTGGCTGGCTGGCCGAGCACCCGCCCGCATCGCGGCCCTCGGTGTCGGCGCTGATGGCCGGATACCGCAGCGAATGGCTGCGCCAGTTCGTCACCCGGTCGCCCCGTATCTTCGATGCCAATATCATCGACTCGCTGCGGCAAAGCACGGCTTTTTTCGCCTCGGCCTCGATGATCGCCATCGGCGGCGGCGTCGCGCTGATCGGCAATGTGACCACGCTGGAAGGGCTGGCCCATGACCTGACGATCGAGGCGGCGGGGGTGCGGGTAGAGCTGAAGATCATTCTTGTGCTGCTGTTTCTGGCCAATGCGCTGCTGAAATTCGTCTGGGCTCACCGGCTGTTCGGCTATTGCGCGATTCTGATGGCGGCGGTGCCGAATGATGTGTCAGACCGGCGCGCCTATCCGCGGGCCGAACAGGCGGCCAAGATCAACATCACGGCGGCCAAAAGCTTTAACCGCGGGCTGCAATCGATCTACTTCGCGCTGGCCGCCATTACCTGGCTGCTGGGGCCTTGGGCGCTGATCGTCGCCACGGTGGTCACCTGTTTCGTGCTGCTGCGCCGTGAATTCGCCTCGGCCTCGCGTGAGGTGATGCTGGACCGCTGACGCCGTGCCTACGCCTTGCGCGCGCCCCTGCGGCCTTCGATCAGCCAGGCGGTGATGGCAAATCCCGCCACCAGCAGCAGCCATGCCCAACCCGGCAACAGCGCCGCCACCCGCACATCCTGCGTCATGTAAGCCCCGCGCGGGGTGATCCCGATCCAGCCGCGCCCCGAGGCTGGCCGCCCGTCGCGCACGTTTCGCACATCGGGTGCGCCGTCCGACAGGCGCAGCACCCCGCCATTGGTGGCGGCCACCGCCCCGGCCAGCGGCTCGCCCGAGCCGATGGTTTCCACAAATTCACGCGGCGACGATGGACCAATGGCCACCACACGGCTCAGATCACCCTGTTCCAGCCTGTAGAGTCCCACCGTCGGGGCCTCGAACACCGCCTCATGCCTCCCGGGCGAGACCTCATCCAGCGGCAGCGCGGTTTCCGCGCCATCCGGGCCGGTGACCGTGACATCACCGGGCGGGGTTTCTTCAATGCTGCGGCGGATCACGGTCAGGGTCTGGCCCGACACGGTGCCGGTCAGGGTTTCCTCTTCCAGCTCCGGCTCTTTCAGCATCCAGTGCGCCAGACGGCGCAGCAATTCCAGCTGAGGCCCGCCGCCCTCATAGCCGCGCCCCCACAGCCAGGCATGATCAGAGGCAAGGATCGCCACCCGCCCCTCCTCTACCCGGTTCAGGATCAGCAGTGGCCGGTTGTCCGGCCCTTCCATCACCACCTGCCCCGCGCGCGGGATCACATCCACCATGCGGAACCAGCGGCCCCAGCCGCCTTCGGGGGCCAGATCCTCCAACCCTTCGGTCACCGGATGGCGACGGCCAAGCTCGGTCAACTCCGGCTGAAAACCGCCTTCGATCACGCGGGCAGTCGGGTCGGCAGGCAGAATTTCCGCGAGGGGAGAGCGCCACAAACTGTCCACCGCGCCATATTCCGGCCCGGCAGCCACCAGCACCGTGCCGCCCCTACGCACGTAATTCACGATGTTGTCCATATAAGACATCGGCAGGATGCCCCGCATCGAATAGCGGTCGAACACGATCAGATCAAATTCCTCGATCTTTTCCACAAACAATTCCCGGGTAGGAAAGGCGATCAGCGACAGTTCCGAAACCGGAATGCCATCCTGTTTTTCCGGCGGGCGCAGGATGGTGAAATGCACCAGATCCACGCTCGCATCCGATTTCAGCAGGTTGCGCCAGACCCGCTCGCCCGCATGCGGCTCACCCGAGACCAGCAGCACCCGCAAGCGGTCGCGCACACCGTTGATCTGCACCACGGCGGCGTTGTTGCGGTCGGTCAACTCACCCTCCGCCGTGGCGACAGTAAACTGCAGCACGTTCATCCCGCCATGCGGCAGGGTCACGGGCAGTTCCAGATCCTCACCCACCGGCACGGTATAGGTTTGCGGCGCATCGGCATCGACCGCGATGGTCAGTTCCGCCATCGGGCTGACGGATGCGGGCACCGCGCCCTGATCTTCGATCCGCAGGGTCAGCATCACCTCTTCGCCCAGGATCGCAAAGGCGGGGGCGTTCTTCACGATCAGCCGCCGGTCCCAGTCCTCGGGCTCGCCGGTCAGCAACAGGTGCAGCGGCGCGGGCATGTTGGGGGCGATGCCAAGGTCATGCACCTGCCCGTCGCTGATGATCACCGCCCCGGCCACCCGTGCGCGGGGTTCCTCGGCCAGCGCTTCGGCCAGAGCGGTCATCGCCAGTGTACCGGCATCCTCTGGCCCGTCGCCCACCCGGGTCACGCGCAGTTCGGTGTTTTCCAGCGCCGCGACCTCGGCCTGCAAGGCCGCAAGCGCCCGCGCGGTCTGGCCCGGGCGGTCCGACAGCTGCTGGCTGGCACTGTCATCCACCACTGCGATCACGATGTCCGATTGCGAGCTGCGATCTTCCTCCTGCAGTGCCGGGTTGGCCAGCGCCAACAGCACCAGCGCCGCCGTCGCCGCGCGAAGCCACCAACCCGACAGCCCGCGCATCACCGCCAGCGCCAGCAGCACCACGGCAAAGGCCAGCGCGCCCCAGATCATCGGCCACGGAATCAGCGGCGCAAACACAAGGCTTTGCATCATTGGCCAAGCCTTTCCAGCAGGGCAGGCACATGGACCTGATCAGATTTATAATTGCCCGTCAGCACATGCATGATCAGGTTGACCCCGAAGCGATACGCCAGCTCGCGCTGCCTCTCACCGGCAAAACCACGCCCTACCGGCAACAGCGGCGCGCCATTCGCCCCCACCGCCCAGGCAGAGGCCCAGTCATTGCCGCCGATCACCACTGGCGTCACCCCGTCATTCAGGTTGCGGAACGGCATCCCGTCCACCTGTTCGGCATCCGGCGGGGCTGCTTCGACCCACAGCGGGCTGCGCTGATGACGGCCGGGGAAGTCTTGCAGCAGATAGAAGGTGCGGGTCAGCACATGATCAGCCGGAATCTGCTCCAGCGGCGGAATGTTCAGCCCGGCGGCAAGGCGCTGCAGATGCTGCCCCTCGGGCGAGGTACCGCCCGCCAGATCGGCGTCGCGGGTGTCGAACAGGATCATCCCGCCAGTGCGCAGATAATCGTTCAGCTTGGAATAGGCGGTGGCTGAAGGCAGCGGCTGTGAAGTCGACACAGGCCAGTACAGGAACGGGAAAAACGCCAGCTCATCGGTTTCAATGTTCACGCCCACCGGCGCATCCGGCTCGATCGAGGTCCGCTGCCACAGGATCTCACCCAAGCCCAGAAGCCCGGCCGCCGCCGTGTCATCCAGCCGCGAGTCTCCGGTCAGCACATGCGCCAGCACAAGGCCCGTCGTCGCCTCCAGCGCCTTGGCGTCATCGGGCATGGTCTGGGCCTGTGCTTCAGGGCTGATCATCATCAGTGCCGCCAGCACCGCCGCCCCGCGGGCAAACCCCGCCAGACGGCCCGACACCCAAAGCGCCGCAAGAATATCCAGCATCAGCAGCACCAGCCCCCCCGACAAAAACGCGCCCTTCAGCGCCTGTTCGGGCGGCGCGTCCAGTCCCTCAATAACCGTACCCGATGGCCATGTCGCCGCCGCCAGCGTGGTTTCCGCCGCAATCACATTCAGCGCGACCCGCCGGTCTGCCCCGGCGTAAAGGCCCGGCGGCTGGTCGGGGCCGGGGCCTGCGGTCATCGCATCCGCCAGAACCTCGCCCGGCTGCCCCGGCAGATCGCCCGCTTCCTGCGGTTGGCCATAGGCGTCCAGCACCAGCTCGGGCACCCAGATCTGGCCCGCCAGATCGGCGGCTTCCGGGGCGACGGGCCGAGTGGACACGGCAAGCCGCTCCAGCATCGACATGAACAGACCCGACAGCGGCAGGCTGGACCATTCGGCATTCGCCGTCACATGCACCAGCACCACTTGCCCCTGCCCCACCACCTTGCGGGTGACCAGCGGCGTACCATCGGCAAGTGCCGCAATCGTGCGGTCTGCCAGTTCGGGGTCTGGCTGGGCCAGCACCTGTGCGGTCACGGCCACATCGGCGGGCAAGGGCAGGCCGTGGAACGGCGACCCCTCGGGGAACGGGGCCAGAGTTTTCGGCTCGCCCCAGCTCATGGCCCCCCCCACCGCGCGTCCGCCTTCGCGCAGGCGCACCGGCATCAACGGGTCTTCAGTGCTGCGGCTGATATCGGACGCCGCCATCTGCGGCCCGGCAAAGCGCAACAGCAGCCCGCCGGTGTCCAGCCAGTCCAGCAGCGCATCGGTGTCCGATTGCGACAGCCGCGCCACATCGGCCATGATCACCACATCGGGGGATGCCAGCAGCAGGTGGTCGGTCAATGACCCTTCCATCAGGTCGGCCACAGGCTCCAACGCCTGCCGCAGGTAATGCAGCGGCGAAAGCAATTGCAGCCCCTCCCGGTCGGCGCCGCCACCGATCAGCGCGACCTTGCGGCGTTTCAGGCTGTCATCGGTCAGACTGACCGCCCCGGCTGAGCGCAGGCCCGCGATTTCAAACCGGGTGATCCGGTTGCGCAATTCCGGCGGCAGCGACAGGGCGGCTTCGGCCCGCTCTGCACCCGCCCCGAACTCAAGCGAAAGCCGCGCCAGTTCGCGTTCAACGCCAGACGGATCAGGCCCACGCGCCGACAGCTCGACCGACACCGAGTCGGCGGCGGGCAGCCGGGTGGCAGCCAGCTGGATTGCGCCGTCTTCATACAGCGCCGGATGCAGGGCAAACACCGGGCGCGGGCTTTCGAACACGGTTACGGTCCCCTTGGCCTCCAGCGCCGAAATCAAGGTGCCCCGGCCCGGATGATCCAGGCCATCCGACAGCCAGAAGGTGTCAAACGCCCCCTCGGGCAGCGTGCCCGCCCATCCGGACAGATCGCGCGGCGACCATGCCTGCGGCGTCACCCCGGCCAGCCGGGTCGCCACCGCATCGGCAGCCTGAAACGCCACCTGCCCCGGCGTATCGGTCAGCCGGATCACGGCGACCGGGCGGCCATCGCGCGCGGCCTCGTCGATCAGGGCGGATGCCCGGTCCAACCGGCGCGGCCAGTCGCGCGCATCGGCCCATGTCGCATCCATCGCGATCAGCAACGGCCCATTGCCCGCCTGACGTTCGACCGGGTTCAGCACCGGCCCGGCAAAGGCGATGATGGCCGCCGCAATCGCCGCCATGCGCAACAGCAGCAACCACCACGGCGTCTTGTCCGCCTCGGCCTCTTCATCGCGCAGGCCCAGCAGCAGCGCCACACCCGGAAACCGCCGCCGGATCGGCGCAGGCGGCACCGCGCGCAGCAAGAGCCACAGCACGGGCAGCGCGATCAGCCCCAGCAAAAGCATGGGCGTGGCAAAGCCGATGGGGCCAAGCATGAACATCAGCGCCCCCCCTGCAATGCGGAATAAATCCACAGCAAACCCGCCTGCGCCGGTTGCCCCGTGTGATGCGTGGTCACATGCCAGCCCACCGCGCGGGCGAGATCGGCCAGCCGGTCCTTGCGCTCGGCCAGCCGCGCAAGGTAGCGCGCCCGCAGATCGCCCGCCTGCTGGGTTTCGTGCCGCATGCCGCCGCCCATCGATTCAAACACCGTGCGACCGGAAAACGGAAACTCCTCCTCCGCCGGGTCCAGCACCTGCACCAGCGCGCCGCGCACCCCGCGGTCGGCGGCGGCGGTCAGGGTCGCCTCTAGCGCGCCAAGATCGCCAAAGAAATCCGACAGGAACAGCGCGCGGCCATGGCTGACCATTCCGGTGGCCGATGGGGTGCCATATTCGCCACCCTCGGCCAAACCCGACAGCACCGCAGCCAGCTTCACAATCTGCGCGCGGCCCGGGCGCGGCGGGGCGGCGTCGCCCGCCAGCCCCACACGTTCGCCCGCCCGCAGCAGCAGCACCGCCGTGGCCAGTGCCAGCACCTTGGCGCGATCCGATTTCGGCGCGCGCGCCTTGTCGCCCGAAAACGCCATCGACTTCGCCGGATCGACCCAAAGCGTGACTGATTGCGCCGCCTGCCATTCGCGTTCGCGCACGAAATGCGCGTCGCCGCGCGCAGACCGGCGCCAGTCGATCAGCCGCGCCGAATCGCCGGCATTCACCGGGCGGTATTGCCAGAATTCATCCCCCTGCCCCGCGCGCCTGCGCCCGTGTTCGCCCATCATCACGGTGGCGGCCAGCAGCTCTGCTTCTGCCATCAGCGGCGGCAGCGACTGGCCAAGCGCCTCGGCGCGGGACTGAAGGTCAAGGCTCACGCAGCAGCCTCTAGCCGCAGGGTGCGGCTGGTCACGCGGTCGATGATGCCGGACAGGGTTTCGCCCCGGGCCCGCGCCGCAAAGGACAGCGCCATCCGGTGCGTCAGCACCGCCCGGCTCATGGCAGCCACGTCGGAGACTGACGGGGCGAGCCGCCCATCCAGCAGCGCGCGCGCCCGCACCGTCAGCATCAGCGCCTGCGCTGCGCGCGGGCCGGGGCCCCAGCTCAGGCTGCCTTCCAGATCGCGGCCCTCGGCCTCACCGGGGCGGCAGGCGCGCACCAGATCGAGGATCGCCTCCACCACAGTCTCTCCCACCGGCATCCGGCGCAGCACCGCTTGCGCGGTCAGCAGCTCATCGGCGGCGAACACCTGTGTCGATTGCGCATCCTCGGCCCCGGTGGTGGCGATCAGGATATCCCGCTCGGTCGCGCGGGTGGGATATTCGACATCGACCTGCACGAGGAAACGGTCCAGCTGCGCTTCGGGCAGCGGATAGGTGCCTTCCTGTTCAATCGGGTTCTGCGTGGCCAGCACATGGAACGGACGGCCCAGCTTGCGGTGCTGGCCCGCAATGGTCACTTCCTTTTCCTGCATCGCCTGCAGCAGCGCCGATTGTGTCCGCGGGCTGGCGCGGTTGATCTCATCCGCCATCAGCAGCTGGCAAAAGATCGGCCCTTCGATGAAGCGAAACGCCCGCGCCCCGCCATCCGCCGTTTCCAGCACCTCCGACCCCAGAATATCGGCAGGCATCAGGTCGGGCGTAAACTGGATGCGGTTGGCCGACAGCCCCATCACCGTGCCCAATGTGTCCACCAGCCGCGTCTTGCCCAGGCCCGGCAGGCCCACCAGCAGCGCATGACCGCCGCACAGCATCGAGGCCAGTACCAGATCGACCACCTTTTCCTGCCCGATGAAGCGCTGGTTGATCGAGGCCTTGGCCTGCCCAAGCCGGTCGCCCAGCCGTTCGATAGCCTCTACCAGATCGGCTTCGGGGGGGGAAATGGCCATGTCGACGCCTCCATTGGGGTTGCTCGGGTCCCATTAGAACGAGTTATGGCGGAAGGCACAAATGACAAAAGCCGGTGAGAGACAAATGATCGTGAGATACGCGCGTGCCGCGCAGGAATGCCGCAAGGGCGCAGGAAACAGCGCCCCGGCGGCGACCCGGCGACCGGGGGTGCCCGCCCTGCGGTCGGAACATTTCGGACGCGCAGGGGTTCCTTTGCTGACACACACGGAGGACCCAATGAAACACACGATGTCAATTGTCGCCCTGTCAGTGCTACCTTTGGCCGCCATGGCGCAAACCGAAACCACGCCGGCCGAAGGCGCGTTCACCCTGCCCGATCTGCCCTATGCAGCCGGTGCGCTGGACCCGGTGATCTCGGCCGAAACGATGGAACTGCACCACGGCCGGCACCACCAGAGCTTTGTAGACACCCTCAACGACGAGGCCCCTGCCGGAGTGTCGCTCGAAGATCTGGTTGCCAATGCCGGCACCTATCCCGACGTGATCCGCAACAACGCGGGCGGCCACTGGAACCACAGCTTTTTCTGGGAAACCATGGCACCGGCCGACTCTGTCGGCGAAATGTCCGAGGCGCTCAGTCAGGCGATCACGACCGTCTATGGCTCGCAACAGGAGTTCCAGACCGCGTTCCAGGACGCGGGTGCCGGTCAGTTCGGCTCGGGCTGGGTCTGGCTGATCATCAATGAACAGGATCAGCTGCAGATCACCACCACCCCCAATCAGGACAACCCGCTGATGGATGTGGCCGAGGTGCAGGGAACGCCATTGCTGGGCAATGATGTCTGGGAACATGCCTATTATCTGACCTACAACAACCGGCGCGCCGACTATCTGGAAAGCTGGTGGGATGTGGTCAACTGGGCCGAAGTCTCAGACCGCTACAGCGCTGCGTTGGCGGAGTAAATCCGCCAGGGCCGGACTGTGGGCACGGGTGCGGGTTGCTCCTGTCCGCCCCTTGCCGGGTCCGGCCCAACCCGCCGCTCACAGCCGCGTCACAGCCTTTTGACCGGGATCGCGGCAACATAGTCGCGACTTTTGCATTGGTTCAGGACTGTTTTGTTAAAAATGGAGTAACCGATGACACGTTTTGCCCTTCGCCCATTTGTGATTGCGACGGCCCTGCTGACAGCGACCCCTTTCGCAGTTCTGGCCCAAGACGAAGTTGAACCCGAACCCTCCGCCACTGGCGAGGCGGCCCCGGTGCAGGGCACTCCGGTAGAAACCTCACCCCCCAACGCGGAAAATCAGCAACCTGCCTTTGGGGGGCAGACCCGCGCGCCGCAACCCGCCGAAATGCCCGAGGTCTCGACCGAAACTGTCGCAAGCGACCTTCCCCAGCTTTGGGCGCTTGAGTTTCTGCCCGACGACCGGATGCTGGTCACCGCAAAGGAAGGCCAGATGCATCTGATCGATGCCGACGGCACTGCCACCGAAGTCACCGGCGTGCCGGAAGTCGATTCGCGCGGTCAGGGTGGCCTGCTCGACGTGGCGCTGGCCCCTGATTATGCCGAATCCGGGATGGTGTTCTTTTCCTATGCCGAGCCGCGCGACGGCGGCAACGGCACCTCTGTCGCCTCGGCGCGGCTGGTGCTGGATGACGAGGGCGGCGGCGCGCTGGAAGATGTCACAGTGATCTTCCAGCAGACGCCCACCTATGATGGCGACAAGCATTTCGGCTCGCGTCTGGTCTTCGGCCCCGAAGGCGAGCTTTACGTGACCGTGGGCGAACGGTCCGACGTGGAACCGCGCGTCCAGTCGCAGGAACTGAGCAGCGGTCTTGGTAAGGTCTTCCGCCTGACCGCCACCGGCGAGCCATGGGAAGGCAACCCCTTTGCCGATCAAGACGATGCCCTGCCCGAAATCTGGAGCTATGGCCACCGCAACACCCAATCCGCAGCGCTTGACGGGCAGGGGCGGCTGTGGATCGTGGAACACGGCCCGCTTGGCGGCGATGAGCTGAACCGCCCTGAACCGGGCGAAAACTATGGCTGGCCCGAGGTGACATACGGCCTCGAATACAGCGGCGAGCCGGTGGGTGCGGGCATCACCCAGCAGGAACCGACGGTGCAACCGCTTTATTACTGGGACCCGGTCATCGCGCCATCCGGCATGGCGTATTATGAAGGCGCAGAGTTTCCCGAATGGGACGGCGCCTTCCTGATCGGCGGCCTTGTGACCCAGGGGTTGGTCGTGCTGCATCTGGACGGTGATCAGGTCACCACCGAAGAGCGGGTCCCGCTGGACGCCCGCGCCCGCGACGTGAAGGTCGGGCCGGACGGTGCGGTTTATGTCGTCACCGAAGACCGCAACGCGGGCACCTCGGCCATTTTGCGGCTGACCAAAGACTGACCGCACGACGGCTGAACCAAAAAGGCACCGCGCCGTGGCGGCGCGGTGCCCGCCTGCCCCCCAGACAGCCGAATACCGCTTTCGCAAGGCGACCAGACGCAGTAGGCAGCCTCAACGTCCAGCGGTAGGGTCCATCATGGCGCAGAATGCCACCATCTACAAAGTCGAGCTTTCTGTGTCCGACATGGACCGCCACTACTATGAGACGCATAAACTGACCGTCGCCAAGCACCCGTCAGAGACGGAAGAACGGCTGATGGTGCGCATCATCGCCTTTGCGCTGAACGCGCATGAAAATCTTGAGATGACCAAGGGCATCTCAACCGAGGGCGAACCCGACATCTGGCAAAAAAGCCTGAGCGGCGAGCTGGATGTCTGGGTGGCCCTCGGGCTGCCAAGCGAAAAGGTGATGCGGCAATCGTGCAGCAAGGCCGGCAAGGTGGTGATCTACCCCTACGGCGGACGCACGGCCGAGGTGTGGTGGGACAAGATCAAAACCAGCACCACCCGCTTTGCCAACCTCCACGTCATCGGACTGTCCGAAAAAGACACCGGCGCACTGGCCGCACTGGCCAGCCGCGCGATGAAGCTTCAGGTGAATATCCAGGACGGCGACGTGATGGTCAGCGTCGGCGACAGCATCGTCAACATCACTCCGCTGATGTGGAAACACGCGGCGTAGGCTGGCGATAACCGCCGCAGGGCCACCATACGCCAAGCCTGCACCGCTGCGGGTGTCGACCCCTACGCGCCCGTTGTGGGCAACTTGGCAGGTGCCTTCCAAGTGATTCCACACTACACTTCTGACTTCCCACCCGCCACTTGCCGTAAAGTTTTGGGGGCCTTTACTAAGGGAATGCCACAGACACTAGTCGAACGGCGATTGGCACGATTTGCAGCGCAGTTCCGCCCGCGATGAACAGCAAGCCGCGCCGCGCCCCGCGAGATGACGCAAGCAAGTTCTGCACCATAGGCATCTGGAGATTTTCTTCGTCGGTTTCGCCCGCCAAGCGCGAAACTCCGATATGGACTGCGTCGGCATCCTTCAAAATGACGGCGCGGGCAGTGATCCAAGCGCCGATCAGGGTTATCGTCAATCCCAAGCCCGTAAGGATGTCCGAAGTCACGTTTTCCATGAAAAGCCTTCAAGCTGCGTCGCGGCTGTGATTGGGTATTTCGCTGCTGTGGTGGCCACGGTAGATCGGTTTGAAACCGAATGCGCCAGAATTTTCCTACCCGCTTGAAGGAAAAGTGGCAGCCCGTAGGGGAGTCGAACCCCTCTTCCCAGGTTGAAAACCTGGTGTCCTAACCGATAGACGAACGGGCCACTGGCGGGGTGAATAGGGCAGCGGGCGGCAGCGCGCAAGGGGAAAAATGACGCGCCGCCGCCGATGCCAGAGCGGTCAGCCGTCGATGCGTTTGGCCATGATCGCGATGGCCTGCTGGTACACCGTGGCCGCATTCCACTGCTGGATCACGGCAAAGTTCGGCTCGCCTTCCTGATAGCCCGCACCGGGGCGCCAGCCCTTTTGCCGCAGGAAATTCGCGGTCGAGGCCATGGCGTCGGTCAGGTTGTTCAGATCGACCTTGCCGTCGCCATTGCCGTCCACGCCGTAAATCAGCGCATTGCCGGGCAGGAACTGGGTGTGGCCCCATTCACCATGCTTGGCCCCCACGGTTGACGCCGTGATCGCGCCCTCATCCACCAGCTTCAGCGCGCCGATCAGATGGGGTCGGAAAAACGCGCTGCGCCGGCAGTCATAGGTCAGCGTGGCGATGGCCGACACGATGTTGGTGTCGCCCATGAACCCGCCAAAGCCGGTTTCCATGCCGTGGATCGCCACCAGCACCCCGGCAGGCACGCCATAGCGCTGCTCGATCGCGGCAAACAGGTTGGCATTCTTGGCTTTGCGCTGCTTGCCTTGGCGGACGATGGTATCGGCCCCGCGCACCTCCATGAACTTGTCCAGCGTGTAGCGAAAGCTGCGCTGGTTGCGGTCCGCGCCGATGGTGGCGCTGGAATAGCTGGTGCCCATCAACGCCGCCAGACCGCGCTGGCCCACACCTTCGGCCCGGGCTTCAGCCGCCATTTCGGCCTTCCAGGCCTCATACCGGCCACCTGTATCGGAACAAAACGCGGCCTGAGAGGCCGAGGCGAAAACGGAAAACCCAATGACAAGAGAGAAAGATTTCAGGAAAGACATGCATACGCTCCGGGATAAAGAATTGCCCGCAGTGTAGTCAGGCCCCGACCCGGATCAAGCGAATGCTGGCCCGGGGCTCGGCAGGGGCTGTCAAGTTTGCGTCAGAACGGGTGGCTGCGGATCAGGCCGCAGGGCCGGGCTTGCCGGTGCTGGCCGCTTCCAGCGCGGCAATCCGCGCCTCCAGCGCCGCATTTTCTTCGCGCGCCTTCACCGCCATGGCGCGCACCGCGTCAAATTCTTCCCGCGTGACGAAGTCGCGATCCGCCAGCCAGCGGTCGATCAGGCCCTTCATCGCCGTTTCCGCCTCGGTCTTGGCCCCTTGCGCCACGCCCATGGCATTGGTCATCAGATGGCTGAGGTCGTCGAAGATCTTGTTGCGGCTTTGCATGGCGCTGGTCCTTATGCTGACATGTCCCTTATATGGCCCCGCGCCGCCGCGCCGCAAGACGGCGCGGCAGATTGAGCAGCAGGGGCGCGCCGCAAGACGGTGCGGCAGATTGAACGGTAGGCGCGCGCCGCAAGACGGTGCGGCAGATTGAGCCGACCCGGTGTCTCAACACAGCACCGCTCATTGACAAGTCGGCCCCACCTGCCGACAACGCGGGGGTCCGTCAGCCGAGGTGTCATGTCCTATATTCCGTTCCCGCAGATCTCGCCCGAGATCTTTGCCATCGATCTTTTCGGCATGACCTTCGCGCTGCGCTGGTATGCGGTGGCCTATATCGTCGGGCTGATCGGCGGCTGGCGGCTGGTGCTGGACACGCAAAAGCGCGGCCACCTGTGGAACGGCCCCCCGCCGATGACCGCTGATCAGGTCGAGCGTCTGCTGACATGGGTGATCCTAGGGGTGATTCTGGGCGGGCGCTTCGGCTTTGTGCTGTTCTATCAGCCGGGGTTCTATCTGCAGAACCCCGGGGCAATCCTGCGGGTGTGGGAAGGCGGCATGTCCTTCCACGGCGGGTTCCTTGGCGTCGTGGTGGCGGGCATGATCTTTTGCCGCCGCGAAGGCATCCCGATGCTTAAGGCCGCCGATGTCATGGCGCTTGCCGCGCCCCTGGGCCTGTTTCTGGGCCGGGTGGCCAATTTCATCAATGCCGAGCTGTGGGGCCGCCCCACCACCATGCCATGGGGCGTCGCCTTTCCCGGCGATGCCGCACAGACCTGCCCCGGTGTGGCAGGCATCTGCGCGCGCCACCCCAGCCAGCTGTATGAGGCGCTGCTCGAAGGGCTTCTGCTGGGCGCGGTCCTGCTGTGGCTGGCCTACCGACGCGGCTGGCTGAAATGGCCGGGCGCGCTGACCGGGCTGTTTGTGGCCGGCTATGGCGCAGCGCGGTTTGCGGTGGAATTCGTGCGCCAGCCCGATGCGCAGTTCATCACCGACGGCAACCCGCTGGGCCTTGCCCTGCAGGTTGGTGGCTACGGGCTCACCATGGGGCAGATCCTGTCGCTGCCGATGGTCGCGGTGGGGATCTGGCTGATCTTGCGCGCGCGGCCTGCATGACGGAACCCGCCGGAACAGCACTGGGCCGGATCATCGCCGCGCGGATCGCGGCCACGGGGCCGGTCACGCTGGCCGAATATATGGCCGAGTGCCTTTTGCATCCCGAGCATGGTTACTACACCACCCGCACCCCGTTTGGTGCCGCGGGCGATTTCACCACCGCGCCAGAGATCAGCCAGATGTTTGGCGAGCTTTTGGGCCTGTGCCTTGCCCAGATCTGGCTTGATCAGGGCGCACCCGGCACCTTTACGCTGGCCGAGCTTGGCCCCGGTCGCGGCACCCTGATGGCCGATGTGCTGCGCGCCACCCGGGCCGTGCCGGGCTTTCACACGGGCGCGCAGGTGCTGCTGGTCGAGGCGTCGCCTGCGCTGCGCCGCGAACAGCGGGCACGGCTGGCCCCGTATCAGATCAGCCATACCGACAGCATTGACGCCCTGCCCGACCAACCGCTGTTCCTGCTGGCCAATGAATTCTTCGACGCCCTTCCGATCCGCCAGTTCCAGTTCGACGGCACCCATTGGCGCGAACGGCTGGTCGGGCTGCAGGATGGGCAACTGTCCTTCGGCCTGTCCGATCCGCTGCCCCTGCCCTTCACCGCCCCGGCCTTTCAGAACCCCATACCGGGCCGCGTGGTCGAGGTCTGCCCGGCAGCCCAGCCCATCGCCCAGACCATCGGCCAGCGCATCGCCACGCAGGGCGGGGCTGCGCTGATCGTCGATTACGGCGGATGGCGTTCGGCGGGCGATACGTTTCAGGCCATGCGCGCCCATGGCTTTGCCGACCCGCTGGCCGAACCGGGACAGGCCGACCTGACCGCGCATGTGGATTTTGAGGCTTTGGCGGCCCATGCCGCCCTACCCCACGCGCTCTCTGAACAGGGGCCGTTCCTGTCGCGGCTTGGCATCGATGCCCGCGCCGCCCGGCTTGCCCGGTCGCTCACCGGCGAGGGTCTGCAATCGCACGTTGCCGCGCATCGGCGCTTGACCCACCCGCAGGAAATGGGTTCGGTGTTCAAAGTGCTGGGGCTTTACCCCCCCGGCAGCCCCCCACCACCGGGATTTGCCTGACAAGATGATTGATTGAATGACTTTGGCCCCCATCACCTCTGACGCGCTGCCGGTCCGGCACGGTTTCTTCACCCGCAAGGGCGGGGCATCTTCGGGCATCTTCGCCGGGCTGAACTGCGGCGCAGGATCAACCGATCTGTCGGATGCGGTGGCGATCAATCGTGCCCGGGTGGCGGCCGCAATGGATGTGCCGCTGGACCATCTCGTCGGCGTGCATCAGGTGCATTCGGCCGATGTGGTCACGGTAACCGGCCCCCTGCCCGTCCGCCCGCATGCCGATGCGCTGGTTACCGCCACGCCCGGCGTCGCCCTGTCGGTACTGGCCGCCGATTGCCAGCCGGTGCTGTTTGCCGATGCCCGCGCGCAGGTGATCGGGGCTGCACACGCCGGTTGGCGCGGGGCCATGGGCGGAGTGCTGGAAGCCACGCTTGACGCGATGGAGGCTTTGGGTGCCCTGCGCGCCAACATCGCCGCCGTGATCGGCCCCTGCATCAGCCAGCGCGCCTATGAGGTCGGGCCGGAGTTTTTTGAAAGCTTCATCGCTGAAGACCCTGCCAACAGCCGGTTTTTCGCCAATGGCCCCGGCGACCGGATGTTGTTTGACCTGCCAAACTTTGGCCTGCACCGTCTGCGCAGCGCCGGGGTGGGCCATGCGGAATGGACCCGGCACTGCACC
Organism: Pseudotabrizicola sp.; assembly: GCF_030656345.1. Classification (GTDB taxonomy): domain Bacteria; phylum Pseudomonadota; class Alphaproteobacteria; order Rhodobacterales; family Rhodobacteraceae; genus Pseudotabrizicola. Next base: position 409,518 of record NZ_JAUSNR010000026.1, read on the forward strand.
TATCACGATGCCGAAAGGTTCTTCTCCTTCCGCCGCACCACCCATGCCGGCGAGGCGGATTACGGCCGGCTGATCTCGGTGATCCGGCTTTAGGGTTCGGTCCGGCAGATGCAGCAGGAATGTGGCCGTTTCTGGCGCAGCGCGTGGAAACAATGCCGCCGGTTTTGCTCGGATTGTCGCGAAATCACGATGTTTCAAGCGGTTAGCAAAGCAGACAATGCAACACATTTGCCGCTGTCCTGCCCGGCCCGACCACAATCTTTCACAGATCACGCCCCGACCCTGCCCCAAAGCCGGGTCAGATTGGCTTCAGGTTCGAATGCTTCAAGCACCAAGGGACAGTGACCATGAAAAAAGAACGCCGCTGGCTGAAATCCGCAATTGCCGCAAGTCTTGACCCGCAGGTCGCGATGCCATGGGCCCGCAGCGCCCGCCGCAAGCCCGAGGCGTTGAAAGCGAGCGGTACCAAACCCCGCGCAATCGCCGCGCGCTGAGCGAATCGAACTGCAAGCAAACGGGCCGCGCATTGCGCGGCCCGTTTGCGTTTGTCTGTGCAGACAGGATAGGTCCGCTGCAGCGATTGTCTTTTTTAAACCATATTTTAACGGTCATCGTTGCCCCCGGCGCAACAATCGGACCCGCTGCCAGCGATAAGTGAAAAATCCGGGCCAATGCCAGAAAATGTTTGACGAAGCGCCGGATTTTGGCCATGTTTCCAACATAACGATCTACCACCGAATGGTGGACTGGTTCACGGTGTAAGACCGTCGCGACTGCGATGGCAGCGAAAACCAGAACGGTCGTTGCTTTGGCAAAAGCGGTCCCGGTGCTCCTCTGGCACGATAACGGGGCCGCTTTTTGCGTTCCGGCCCCCAGACGCCCAGACCCGCCGTCAGGCCGTCCGCGCCAGCCGCGCTTCCAGCACATCGAACGGCACGCCGGGGTCATCCTTGGCGCAGCGGATCACCAGACTGGTTTTCACATTGGCCACATTCTCGGCCTTCAGCAGATCGCCGGTCAGAAAACTTTGGAACGACGACAGGTCCGGGGCCACGCATTTCAGAATGAAATCGATCTCGCCGTTCAGCATATGGCATTCGCGCACCAGCGGCCAGGCGCGGCAGCGCGCCTCAAACGTCGCCAGATCGGCCTCGGCCTGACTTTGCAGCCGCACCATGGCAAAGACCTGCACCTCGAACCCCAGCTCGCGCGCGTCGATATCGGCGTGATAGCCTTTGATGTACCCCGCCTCTTCCAGCGTGCGCACCCGGCGCAGGCAGGGCGGGGCCGAAATCCCGACCCGCTTGGCCAGTTCCACATTGGTCATCCGCCCGTCAGCCTGCAATTCCGCCAGAATCTGACGGTCGATCGGATCAAGCTTTGACACGGCCATGGGGGTCTCCTTTTGCGCCTATCTAGGCGCGCACCCCGCCTCGCGCAACAATGTTTCAACACCGCGCAGGATTATTTCACGAATCCACCCGCCAGCAACATGTTTGTGCAATGCAGCCCCCATGCCACGGGGGCTTTCCGCCCCGCCCGCAAGCGCCTATATCAGATCCGCACGAAAACGGATGAGGGCACCATGGGCAACACACGGCATACACGCGTTCTGATCATCGGGTCAGGCCCGGCAGGCTACACGGCGGCGGTGTATTCGGCCCGCGCCATGCTGAACCCCATTCTGGTGCAGGGCCTGCAACCCGGCGGCCAGCTGACCATCACCACCGAGGTGGAAAACTGGCCCGGCGACACCCATGTGCAAGGCCCCGATCTGATGGTGCGGATGCAGGATCATGCCACCGCCATGGGAGCCGAGATCATCAGCGATTACATCACCTCGCTCGACCTGTCGCAGCGCCCCTTCGTGGCAAGCGCCGATTCCGGCACCACCTACACCGCCGACGCGGTGATCCTTGCCACCGGCGCGCAGGCCAAATGGCTGGGCCTGCCGTCGGAAGAGAAGTTCAAGGGCTTCGGCGTGTCGGCCTGCGCCACCTGCGACGGATTCTTCTATCGCGGCAAAGAGGTGGTGGTGATTGGAGGCGGCAATACAGCGGTGGAAGAGGCGCTGTTCCTGACCAATTTCGCCACCAAGGTCACGCTGATCCACCGCCGCGATTCGCTTCGGGCCGAGAAAATCATGCAAGACCGCCTGTTCAAGCACCCCAAGATTGAAATGCTGTGGAACTCCGAGGTGACCGAGATTCTGGGCGACGAAGCCCCCCTCTCCGTCACCGCCGTCCGAACCCGCAATCTGCTGACGGGTGAGGTCAAGGACGTGCCTTGCCACGGCTTTTTCGTCGCAATCGGCCACGCCCCCGCGTCAGAACTGGTGAAAGACCAGCTGGAGCTGCATTCCGGCGGCTATGTCACGGTTGTACCCGGCACCACCCGCACCAGCATTCCCGGCGTCTTCGCGGCGGGTGATCTGACAGATCATGTCTATCGTCAGGCCGTCACCAGCGCGGGCATGGGCTGCATGGCAGCACTCGACGCCGAGAAGTTCATCGCCGCGCAAGAGGCGATGCTGAAAGCCGCTGAATAGACGCGACTAGTACCGGGTGCGCGACCGCTCGCGCGAGGGCAGCTCGCCACCGTGATCCAGCGCACCGGACGGCGCGATGTTGCGCGCCTTGTCCGCCATCGCACCCTTGCCGGGGTCGGCCTCGGGGTCTTGCGGGTGCAGCGGGCCACCTTCTTCCAGCATGGCACTGGCGTCTTCGCCGGACTGTTTGTGCGCCATCGCGCGGTCGGCCAGATCCTTCTGGCTGGGCGCATCTGCGGCCTCTGCCGCGTCGTCTCCCTTACCGGCCCGGCGCTGCCGTTCCTGCGTCACCAGATCCAGCGCAAGGCCCAGAACCCGGGCCTTGCCCTCGGTTCCGGCATTCTGGCTGGCGGGGGTAACACCCGACGGGTCCGCCTTGCCGCGCGCTTCGCGGCGCTGACGGTTGGCCAGATCGCGGGCACGGTCGCGCCGGTCACGCAGGCGCTGCAACGTGTCGGTCAGCTCGGACTGGCCCAGCTGATCCAGATCGCCGCGCCGCGCGGTTTCAACCAGCTTTGCCTCTTCCTGATCCAGAAGACGCAGATCATCCGCCGTAAAGGTTTGGGTGTCTTGTGCGCTCATGCTGCATCTCCTCCGGTAAACATGTGTGTCTGAACGAACGCGCAATTCTGCCAAGGGTTCCGCACCCCCAAATCCGGCCCCCGGCAGACCGAAATTACCCAACCACCGGCCCAATGCGAAAAAGGCTTCCGCTTTGCGGCCTGCATGCAGCATTTTCGCCCTTGTTTGCGGCGTGATACCCTGTTTCGCTTGAATTGCGCCGCAATGGCACGCTACAGCCCCGCGCGAATGGTCCGCCCGAACAATGGGGTGACCCCTCGTCCGGCTGTGCATTTGAAAGGCCTGTATCTGATGTCGCTTCCCACCCTTGCCCCGATCCCGGAGCTGTATGTTTCCTATGAGTCCGCGCAAAAGCTGAAGGCCGAGGCGGGCAATCTGCCGTCCTGGGATATGACCCCGCGTCAGATCTGCGATCTGGAACTGCTGATGAACGGCGGCTTCAACCCGCTCAAAGGCTTCATGTCAGAGGCCGATTATGACAGTGTGGTCAGCACCATGCGCACCGCCAGCGGCGCGCTGTTCCCGATCCCGATCACGCTGGACGTGAACGAAAAATTCGCCGAAAGCATTGAGCCGGGGCAGGACATCGCCCTGCGCGACCAAGAAGGCGTGATCCTCGCCATCCTGTCCGTCACCGACAAATGGCTGCCGAACAAGGCGCTGGAGGCGGAAAAGGTTTTTGGAGCCGATGATCTGGCCCACCCTGCGGTGAACTACCTGCACAATCAGGCGGGCCGCGTCTATCTGGGCGGCCCGGTCACCGGCATCCAGCAGCCGGTTCATTACGATTTCAAAGGCCGCCGCGACACCCCGAATGAGCTGCGCGCGTTTTTCCGCAAGATGGGCTGGCGCAAGGTCGTGGCCTTCCAGACCCGCAATCCGCTGCACCGCGCACATCAGGAACTGACCTTCCGCGCCGCGCGCGAAGCACAGGCCAACCTGCTGATCCACCCGGTCGTCGGCATGACCAAGCCGGGCGATGTGGACCACTTTACCCGCGTCCGCTGTTACGAAGCCGTCCTGGACAAATACCCGCAATCCACCACCACCATGTCCTTGCTGAACCTCGCCATGCGCATGGCCGGCCCGCGTGAGGCCGTGTGGCACGGCATCATCCGCAAGAACCACGGCTGCACCCATTTCATCGTAGGGCGCGATCATGCCGGGCCGGGAAAAAACTCCGCCGGTCAGGATTTCTACGGCCCCTATGACGCGCAGACCCTGTTCGCCGAACATGCCGCCGAAATCGGCATCGAGATGGTCGATTTCAAACACATGGTCTATGTGCAGGAAAAGGCGCAATATTATCCCGCCAACGAAGTGCCGGAAAACACCACAGTTCTGGATATCTCGGGCACCGAACTGCGCCGCCGCCTGCGTGAAGGCATCGACATTCCCGAATGGTTCAGCTTTCCCGAAGTGGTGGCCGAACTGCGCCGCACCTCGCCTGCCCGCGCAAAACAGGGTTTCACCGTTTTCTTCACCGGCCTGTCCGGATCGGGCAAATCCACCATCGCCAATGCGTTGATGGTCAAGCTGATGGAAATGGGTGGCCGCCCGGTCACGCTTCTGGATGGTGACGTGGTGCGCAAACACCTGTCCTCCGAACTCGGCTTTTCCAAAGAGCACCGCGACATCAATATCAAGCGCATCGGCTATGTGGCGTCCGAGATCTCCAAAAACGGCGGCATCGCGATCTGCGCGCCAATCGCCCCCTACACCGCCACCCGCCGCGCCGTGCGCGAGATGATCGAGGCCTTCGGCGCCTTTATCGAAGTGCATGTCGCCACCTCCATCGAGGAATGCGAACGCCGCGACCGCAAGGGGTTGTACAAGCTGGCCCGTGAAGGCAAGATCAAGGAATTCACCGGCATTTCAGATCCTTATGAGGCCCCGACCAAGGCCGAACTGGTGGTGGACACCGAAGGCATGGATGTCGACCATTGCGCGCATCAGGTGATCCTCAAGCTGGAATCGCTGGGCCTGATCCGGGGCTGACCTGAACAGACCACCGCGCCATCCGGGTTACCCGGATGGTGCGCCCCCCCGGATGGTGCGATTCACAGTCCGGCAGCACCCCGCCTCACGCCTTAACCTGTCAGAAAGCCGCCCCTGCGATGCTGGTGCCACCAGATTTTCGGGCAACGGCATGGGGCAATGGCGATGAAAGACACCGGCCTGATAACCGCCAGCGCCACAGGCGCAGATCCCACAGGCACAGAGTCCACTGCCGCCGCCCGCAGGCGCGGCTTTGCCCCGGCCCGGCATCCCGCCTACCGCAGCCTTGTTGCGGGCACGCAGGTCCGCACCCCTGATGGCCCCATGCTGGTTGAAGATCTGGTCCCGGGCGATCTGGTGCTGACCGCCGATCACGGCCCTCGCCCGCTGCGCAGGAGTCTGCGCCGTCGCATCGGCGGGCGCGGGCCTGCCGCCCCGGTGCTGATCACCGCAGGCACCTTCGGCACCAGCCGCGATCTGCACCTGTCTCAGGATCAGCGCATCGTGCTGTCAGACCCGCGCGCGACCGCCCCGTTCGGCGGCGCACAAGTGCTGGCCGAAGCGCGCCATCTGCTGAACGGCACCACGGTCCGGCTGTCCCCCTGCGCCGGGGTCGATTATATCCAGCTGATCTTTGACCGGGCCGAGCTGATCTTTGCCGAAGACATGCTGACCGAAACCGCCACCGCCGAAACCCACCCAAAGGGCCCCGCACTGCGGCCCGTAGCCACCGCAGCCGATCTGGCGGCGATGATGCCAGCGCTGATCCATCCGCCAGCGCTGTGTGATATCATCCCGGCGGGCAGCCCCATGGCCGCCCCCCGGGTCAGACACGCGGCTGCCAAGCCGCAAAACCCCGTCTAATGCGCGCTGACTGTATTAATGCGCGCTGACCGGGGCCAGATCATGCTGGCGCGCCAGCGAAAATGCCATGCTGCGGTCGCGCACCAGCGCCAGCCGCTCGCCGTCCGGGCGGTGCACCGAATACACCGTTTCAATATCGCCGATCTGCTCACGCAGGTCTTCCGGCAGATCGGCCACCATCACCGGGCGCACGTAAACGATCGCGCTTTGTGCCTCGGCAACCATCCTGAAGGGACTGTTCATCGGTAAGACTCCTTATCCGCGGCCGATACGGATGGTCTGCACCACCGCATCCGGAACCGAACGTTTCAGATCAATATGCAGCAGGCCGTGGTCCATGCTCGCCCCTGCCACCTCGACACCGTCTGCCAGAACAAAGCTGCGCTGAAACGCGCGCGCGGCAATGCCCCGGTGCAGGAACACACGGTCTTGTGTGTCTTCCGGCTGCCGCCCGCGCACCACCAGCTGCCGGTCTTCGACCGTGATCGCCAGATCCTCGTCCCGGAATCCGGCCACCGCCAGCGTGATGCGATAGGCGTTGTCTGCCGTGGCTTCGATGTTGAACGGCGGATACCCCTCACCCGAGGCTTTTGCCGTCCGCTCCACCAGCCGTTCCAGCTGCTCGAACCCCAACAAAAACGGATGCGCGCCAAAACTCAGTTTCGTCATCTGTCTTATGCCCTTTTCCAAAAGCGACATTGTGCTGTGCAGGCCCGCAACTGGCACCCGCACTTTTGAAATATGGGGCGCGCAGCGGCAGGCTGCAAGAGCACAGGCCAAGGGGCACCAGCGGCAGCAGCACCGGAATCAGTCGGAAACCGAGCAGAATCTTTGCCGCAAAGTCAAAGAGTCACTATATTCAACATAGCGAAACCAGCTGCGACTCAGCCCCGGTCCCACCCAGCCAACAAGCGAATGCCATGAACGCGCCCAGCGAACTCAATTTCGAAGACATGCTCCGCATCCGGCTGGAAGTGCTGCGGCGTGAGCATCGCGATCTGGATGAGGCGATTCACGCGCTCGAATCAACGGGCCGCCCCGATCAGCTGACCCTGCGGCGGCTGAAAAAGCAAAAACTGTCGCTGAAAGACCAGATCGTGAAGATAGAAGATCAGCTGATCCCCGACATCATCGCCTGATCCCCCCAACACTTGCCCCCGCGACACTTGCCCCCGGCCCCGTCCTGTCGTAATCGCGCCCAAGGCACCTGGGATCAAGTCACTTTGGGGGACGCGCATGGCCGTTGACGTCGGAATCATCATGGGGTCGCAAAGCGACTGGCCCACGATGAAAGAAGCCGCCCTGATCCTGGACGAACTGGGCATCAGCTATGAGACCAGGATCGTCAGCGCCCACCGCACGCCAGACCGGCTGTGGTCTTACGGACGAGAGGCTGCGGGCCGCGGGCTCAAGGTGATCATCGCCGGTGCCGGTGGTGCCGCCCACCTGCCGGGCATGATGGCCAGCAAAACCCGGGTGCCGGTGATCGGCGTGCCGGTGCAGACAAAGGCGCTGTCGGGGGTCGACAGCCTGTACTCCATCGTGCAGATGCCCAAGGGCTATCCGGTTGCCACCATGGCCATCGGCGCTGCGGGTGCCGCCAATGCCGGGCTGATGGCGGCAGGCATCCTTGCGATTTCCGACGCCGCTCTGGCCGGGCGGCTGGACGCCTGGCGCGCCGCCCTATCTGCCAGTATCCCCGAGGAGCCAAAGGATGACTGAACCTTTGCACAGCCCCCTGCCCCCCGGTGCCACCATCGGCATCCTCGGCGGCGGCCAGCTGGGCCGCATGCTGTCAGTCGCCGCCAGCCGCCTTGGCTTTCAGTGCCACATCTATGAACCCGGTGCCGCTCCCCCGGCAGGCCATGTCGCAGCCCATGTGACAACCGCCGCCTATGACGATCTGGACGCCCTGCGCGCCTTTGCGCAAAGCGTCGATGTCATCACTTATGAATTCGAAAACATCCCCACCGCCTCACTCGACGTGCTGGAGGCGATAAGGCCGATCCGCCCCAACCGCCGCGCCTTGGCGGTGTCACAGGAACGGATCGCGGAAAAGGATTTCCTGACCGGGCTTGGCCTTGTCACCGCGCCCTATGCGCGGGTGACAGACATGGCCACGCTACAGACGGCCCTCACACAGATCGGCACGCCCGCCATCCTGAAAACCACCCGGCTGGGCTATGACGGCAAGGGTCAGGCCCGCATCATGACGCCAGACGACGCCCCCGCCGCATGGGCGGCGATGAACGGGGCCGAGTCGGTGCTGGAAGGCTTCATCGACTTTTCCCACGAGGTCTCTGTCATCGCCGCGCGCGGCCTCGACGGCTCGGTCGCCTGCTATGACCCGGGTGAGAACGTGCACCGTTCCGGCATCCTGCACAGCACCACCCTGCCCGCCCGCCTGTCCCCCACCCAGCGCAGCGACGCGGTGCTGATCGCCGCCCGCATCCTGAACGCACTTGATTATGTAGGCGTGCTGGGGGTGGAACTGTTCGTGACCCCCAAGGGCCAGAAGGGTGGCCTGATCGTCAACGAAATCGCCCCCCGCGTCCACAATTCCGGCCACTGGACTCAGGCCGGCTGCGCGGTGGACCAGTTCGAACAACACATCCGCGCCATCGCCGGGTGGAGTCTGGGCGACGGCACCCGCTACGCCGATGTGGTGATGGAAAACCTGATCGGCGATGATGTCGACACAGTTCCCGCCCTCGCCCGCGAGCGGGCCACCCAGATCCACCTCTATGGCAAGACCGAGGTGAAACCCGGCCGCAAGATGGGCCACGTCAACCGCGTAATCCGTGGCCTGCCCTGACCACAGGGGCCGCCCGCAGGGGCATCGAGCCCCCGCGGGCGGCATTGCCATGGTATGGTTCTGATATCGCAGACCTGCGGACAGGTCGGAGCGCGCCGCGCGGGAGTATTTTTGTCAAGATGAATGCGGCATTGCTTCATCTTGACAAAAATACTCTGGGGGTTTGGGGGCAAAGCCCCCATTGCTACGCCCCCACGCCGACCGACGGCAGCAATTGCACAGCGTTGATCTGCCAGCCATCTGACGTTTCGATCATCTGGTAGTCGAGCAGATGGGTACGGCCCTCAAGGTCGGTGATCATCACTCTTTGCCACAGGTTTCCCGCCACCTCGCGCAGCTCCAGCATCTTCACGTCGCCGGGGCGGTGGACCATCGGGTAGCCATGGCGGACCATCCTGCCAAAATTGTCCGGTGTGCCGAAGAGGCCCTTGATCGTCGGGCTGGCGAAGCTGAAGGCGGTGGTGAAATCGTCCTGGCCCAGCGCGGAAAGCTGGTTGCGGATAGTGCTCTGGATCGGGTCTTCCTGCGCGGCGGCGGGCTGGGCGAGCAGCACCGTGCTCAGCAAAGCGGCTTTCAATACGGTGGTCAGCAGGCGCATGGCTGTGATCCTTGTCCGAAACGTCCCCGACAGGAGGGTAGACCGGGCGCGGGCCCGGTCAATGCCATGCTGGACGCTTTGTGGCGGGCCCGTGTCAGCCGGTCACGAAATCCCCCGCCAGCCCCTTGTCGATCAGCGCCAGCGTTTCCGGCACGCCATACAGCGCTATGAACCCGCCGAAGCGCGGGCCGTCTGATGCGCCAAGCAGCACCTCGTACAGCGCTTTGAACCAGTCGCGCAGCGGCTCGAACCCGTGGTCCTTGCCCACGGCAAACACCATGGTCTGCAGCGCATCGGCATCATTGCCGCCGTCCCATGCCGCCAGCCGAGCGCGCAGGTCCTGCATCGCAGCGCGTTCCTGATCGTCGGCCGCGCGGAACACCCGGTTGGGTGCGATCCGGTCGGCGAAGTAGCGCACGGCATAGCCTGCGGCGGCGTCCAGATCGGGGTGGGTTTCCGGCGACGCCTCGGGCGCATAGGCGCGGATATAGCCCCAGAGGCCCTTGGCGTCCTTTGCCCCCGCAACGCTGGCCAGGTTCAGCAGCATCGAGAACGGCACCACCATCCGCGACTCCGGCGGCTTGCCGCCGTGGATGTGCCAGACCGGGTTGTTCACCTGCGCGTCGACCTCCTGATCCGGATAGGCGCGCAGTTGCTGATGGTATTCGTCCACCGCACGCGGGATCACGTCGAAATGCATCCGCTTGGCCGTCTTTGGCTTTTGATACATGAAATAGGACAGCGACTCGGTCGCGGCATAGCTCAGCCACTCGTCGATGGTCAGGCCGTTGCCTTTGGATTTCGAGATCTTCTGCCCGGTTTCATCCAGAAACAACTCATAGCTCATGTGGTTGGGTTTGCGCCCGCCCAGCACCTCGCAGATGCCATCGTAAATCGGCGTGTTGGTGGAATGGTCCTTGCCATACATCTCGAAGTCCACCCCCAGCGCCGCCCAGCGCGCGCCGAAATCGGGCTTCCACTGCAGCTTCACATTGCCGCCTGTCACCGGCAGCGTCCATTCGCGGCCGGTCTCATCGTCAAAGGTGATCTCGCCGCGCACCGCATCCACGTTCTTCATCGGCACATACAGAACCCGCCCGGTTTCCGGGTGGATCGGCAGAAACGCCGAATAGGTCTGCTGCCGCTCTTCGCGCAGAGATTTCAGCATGATGGCCATGATCGCATCATAGCGTTCCGCGCACAGCCGCAGCGTGTCGTCGAACCGGCCGGACTTGTAGAACTCGGTCGCGCTGATGAACTCGTACTCAAACCCGAAGGTATCCAGAAACCGCCGCAGCATGGCGTTGTTGTGCGCGCCAAAACTGTCGTATTCGCCGTAAGGGTCCGGGACGCTCGTCAGCGGCTTTTGCATATGCTGGCGCAACATGTCCTGCTGCGGCACGTTTTCCGGCACCTTGCGCATACCGTCCACATCGTCGGAAAAGCAGATCAGCCGCGTCGGAATCTCGCTGATCACCTCAAACGCGCGGCGGATCATCGTCGTCCGGGCCACTTCGCCAAAGGTGCCGATATGCGGCAGCCCCGACGGGCCATAGCCGGTTTCAAACAGCACATAACCCTTGTCGGGGGCCTGCTTTTCATAGCGTTTCAGGATGGCGCGGGCCTCTTCAAAGGGCCAGGCCTTCGATTTCATCGCCGCATCGCGCAAAGCAGACATTGCTTTTATCCTTGAACCGCCCCCGCACCCCATGCGCGGGAAAGCCCCTTCCTCTATTGCCCCAACCCCGGCGCGTCAATATTGTGCGCGGCACAAGCAAAAGGATAACGCCATGCCCGATACCCCCCCGTCCCTGTCTGCCCCCGATGCGCTGGTGGCCGTCATGGTGGCCGTGTCGGCAGCCGATGAACAGATGCGCACGTCAGAACTGGTGGCGATCCAGCGCATGGTGAACCATATGCCAGTGTTTGCGGGCTATGACAGCGACCGTATCCGCACCGTCAGCCAGACCGTGTTTGACCTGTTCGAAGAGGAAGACGGGCTGGACGCCCTGTTCGGCCTGATCCGCGACGCGCTGCCCGAACGCCTGCGCGAAACCGCCTATGCACTGGCCTGCGATGTGGTGGCCGCCGATGGCAAGCTGCCGGATATGGAGCTGCGGATGCTGGAAGAGGTGCGCGAAGAGCTGTCGATCGACCGGCTGCACGCCGCCGCGATCGAATGGGGAGCCCGCGTGCGGCATATGAAGCCCTGACCGCCGCCGCGCAGGCCAACAGGCTTTGCGCGGCGCATCCACCATCCGTTGGGCGGGGTTCACCCCGCCTTGCCCCTCAAAAAAGGCGGGGTGAACCCCGCCCTACCGCTGGCACCGCTCTCAGCTGTAAGTCTGCGACCAGCGCGACAGCAGCTGCCATTGCAGGTTGCGCGCCCGCGCGGTCCAGGCCGACCCGCCCGCCGGGGCCTCGCGTTCCGACTCGGGCAGGGCGTCGCGGCGCGCGGTGTCGCCAAGAAAGATCGCAAAGATCAGCTCTTTGCCCTTGGGGTCGACGATATGGCCCGACAGGGCCGAGACGAAATTCAGCGTGCCGCTTTTCGCCGTCACCCGCACCGGCGATTTGGCAATCTCTTTGCCCTTGGCGTCGCGCAGCCCCAGATCGCGCAGCAAGGGTTGCAGCCCCGCCCCCGCGCGCCCCGCCTGCCGCATGATCCGCGCCATATCCAGCGCCGTCACGCGTGACCCCGATCCAAGCCCGGAATGATCGACAAAGCGGCAGGTCACGCCATAGGTCGCCCGCGCCCAGTCCGACATCGCAGCCCCCGATGCCGCCAGATCGGCCGCACCTGATGCGCGCAGCCCAAGCGCTTCAGCCGTGATATTGGTGGAAAACCGCAGCATATCGCGCAGAATCGTGGTCAGCGGGTCGCTGTCCACCGCTGCGATTTCCTGCCCCGCAGGTTCCCCCGGCAGCGCATGCGGGTCGGGCAAGGTGATGCCCTGCGCCTTCGCCAGCGTCTGGAACACCTCGCCGACATAGACCGCCGGGTGCCGCACCGGCAGCCAGCGGCTGCCACCTTTGCCCAGCGCACCGGCGGCGACGGTCCAGTCATCCCGCGCGTCTGATGTCTGATAGGTGAACACCGGCGTCTCCCGCGCCACCACCTGCATCCGCGCCATCTTCACAGCGGGCACAAAGCGGTTGCCGCGCGCATCCATCGCGGTGGACCAGCCGTCATTGGCGCGCTTCCACTCGAAATGCACCCGGTTGAAGTTCAGGTTCAGCCCGCCGATGGCCGGGTTATAGCCCACCTGCACCGGCTGTTCATCGCTGATCCGCTGCACCGGCGGCAGGGCGCGGTCCCATGTCAGAAAGCGTCCTGTGACAGATTTCACCCCCCGCGCCGACAGTGCCGCCGCCAGATCGCCCAACTGATCGGTCTGCAGCGTCGGGTCGCCCGACCCCGCCAGCACCAGATCGCCCTGCACCACGCCATCCACCACCGGCCCCGTCGCCAGCACCCGCGTGCGGAAGCGGAACTCCGGCCCCAGCCGCGCCAGCGCAAACAGCGCCGTCACCGCCTTGGTCACCGATGCGGGCGGCATCGGCACCTCGGCCTCGCGCTGTTCCAGCACGGTGCCGGTCTCAGCCTCCATCACCACATAGCTGGCCACCGCCGCATCGCCCAGCCGGGCCGTGCTGATCAGCACCTCGGCCGATGTGGCAGGCAGGGCAGCAACCGGCACGCCGCGCGGCATCGGCCGCAATGACCGGGCCGGGGCGTCGGCCACAACCGGCAAGGCCACGCCCGCCGCCAGGCTGCCCAGCACCCCGCCCAGAATAGTCCGCCGTGAAATCATCATCGCCCCATCCGCTGCCGCGTCACCCTAGGCGATCCGGCCCGGGGCAGGCAACCACCCGGCCATCACGTTCCCGCGCCACGCCAGTCGCCCCGCGCGCGGATGGCACTGCTGCTGGCCTCATGCATCGGCAGGTTGATGAAGGCCCAGACCGGCGGCCGCCGCCCGCGCAAGCCTTCGCCCCGGTCCAGCTGCTTGCCCCGGAACGCCTGCGCCGCGCGGCTCAGCCGCGCCTTGACCCCCGCCCCGGGCCGCGCCAGCACCGCCACCGGCACGGCGCGCAGGATATCCCGCCAACGGTCCCAGCGGTGAAACTGCACCAGATTGTCCGCCCCCATCAGCCAGACAAAGCGCACCCCCGGGTACAGCGCCTGCAACCGCACCACGGTTTCATAGGTAAACCGCGTGCCCAGCCGCGACTCCAGATCCGTCACCGTCACCCGCGGATGCTGCATCACCGCCCGCGCCTTCGCGATCCGGTCCGCCATCGGCGCCGGTTGCCGCGGCTTCAGCGGGTTGCCGGGCGTCACCAGCCACCACACCTGATCCAGGCCCAGCCGCTTCATCGCCTCCCGCGTGATATGGGCATGCCCGTCATGCGCCGGGTCAAACGACCCGCCCAGCAACCCCACCACCATACCGCGCGCAGCTATCGGAAACCCGCCCCGCATCCCCCACTCCCCATTTGGCGCGCCAAACTGCCCCTGCCGCGTTGCCCTTGTCCAGCAATATCGCTACATCAGGGGCAACCCAAAGACACACGCGCATCAGTCGCCCCGCGACACCGGAGAGTACACATGGCCAGCTATCAATACGTTTACCACATGGAAGGCGTCTCAAAGACCTATCCCGGCGGGAAAAAGTGCTTCGAGAACATCCACCTGAACTTCCTGCCCGGCGTCAAGATCGGCGTCGTCGGCGTCAACGGCGCGGGTAAATCCACGCTGCTGAAGATCATGGCCGGCATGGACACCGACTTCAAAGGCGAAGCCTGGGCCGCAAAAGGCGCCAAGGTCGGCTACCTCGCGCAGGAACCGCACCTCGACCCGAACCTGAACGTGAAAGAAAACGTCATGCTGGGCGTGGCGAAACAGACCGCGATTCTGGAACGCTACAACGACCTCGCCATGAACTACTCGGACGAGACGGCGGATGAAATGGCCGCCCTGCAGGACCAGATCGACGCCGGCAACCTGTGGGAACTGGAAGCCACCGTCGGTGTGGCCATGGACGCCCTGCGCTGCCCGCCGGATGACGCCAATGTCGAAGACCTGTCCGGCGGCGAGCGTCGCCGCGTTGCGCTGTGCAAGCTGCTGCTCGAAGCCCCCGACATGCTGCTCTTGGACGAACCGACCAACCACCTCGACGCGGAATCGATTGCTTGGCTGCAAAAGCACCTGATCGCCTATCGCGGCACCATCCTGATCGTCACCCACGACCGCTACTTCCTTGACGACATCACCAGCTGGATTCTCGAACTCGATCGCGGCCGCGGCATCCCTTATGAGGGCAATTACTCCGCATGGCTCGACCAGAAGGCCAAGCGGATGCAGCAGGAATCGCGTGAGGACAAATCCAAGCAGAAAGCGCTGGAAAAAGAACTGGAGTGGATTCGCTCCGGGGCCAAGGCCCGTCAGGCCAAGGGCAAGGCCCGGATCGCGCGCTACAACGAAATGGCGGGCCAGACCGTGCTGGAACGCTCGTCCTCGGCGCATATCATCATCCCCAACGGCGAACGCCTCGGCAACAAGGTGATCGAGGTTGTGGGCCTGAAGAAAGCCATGGGCGACAAGCTGTTGATCGAGGATCTGACCTTCACCATCCCGCCGGGGGCCATCGTCGGCGTCATCGGCCCGAACGGTGCGGGCAAATCCACCCTGTTCCGCATGCTGACCGGGCAGGAACAGCCCGATGAGGGCACAGTGACGCTGGGCGATACGGTGAAGCTCTCCTACGTCGACCAGTCGCGCGACGCGCTCGACCCCAACAAGAACGTGTGGGAAGAAATCTCGGGCGGGTCCGAGATCATCCAGCTCGGCGACATGCAGATGAACTCCCGCGTCTACACCGGGGCCTTCAACTTCAAGGGCACCGACCAGCAGAAGAAGGTCGGCCTGCTGTCAGGTGGCGAACGCAACCGCGTCCACATGGCCAAACTGCTGCGCTCGGGTGGCAACGTGCTGCTGCTGGATGAACCGACCAACGACCTCGACGTGGAAACCCTGCAAGCGCTCGAATCCGCCATCGAAGACTTCGCCGGCTGCGCCGTGATCATCAGCCACGACCGCTTCTTCCTCGACCGCCTCTGCACCCATATGCTGGCGTTCGAAGGCGACGCGCATGTCGAATGGTTCGAAGGCAACTTCCAGGCCTATGAGGAGGACAAGATCCGCCGGTTGGGCCCGGATGCGCTGGAGCCGAAGCGGGTGAAGTATAAGCGGTTCAGCCGGTGAATGTGTAGGGCGGGGTTTACCCCGCCTTTCTTTCGACCACCCGGTGCGGCGGGGTGAACCCCGCCCTACGCTCCACCCGTCTATGGTTCCGAACGGCTGTCAGATCGGTCCGAACACAACGGAAAACCCCGCATCCTCAACGCCGTAGGGCGGGGTTCACCCCGCCACTCCGACGCCAACCGCCGCACCAGCCTCCACCCGGCGCGGCGGGGTGAACCCCGCCCTACTCCCCGAACTCCCCCGTCTCACACGACCCGGCCCATTCCGGCTCCACCACTCCCAAGCGGATATCCCGGTGGATCGACGACTGCGGCCAATCAACGGGCCGCTCAACCAGCCCATGCTTCACCGGATTGCCCCAACAATACCGGACATGGGCGGCATAATCCGCCTCATCCCGGATATGGTGCTCCCAAAACCGGGGCTGCCACAGGCCGACCTCTCCCTTGCGCCGTAGGGCGGGGTTCACCCCGCCATTCTTTCGCCCCACCGGCAAGGGCGGCACAAATCCCGCCCTGCGCACCTCCATCGAGAACCGCGCCTTGATCGCCCCCCACCGCACCCCATAGTCCCCATCCCCCGCCGGCATCTGCCACACACAATGCAGATGATCCGGCAGCACCACCCACGCCGCGATGCCAATGGGCCGCTCCGCCCGCGTCTGCGCCACGGCGCGGCGCAAGGCTGCCACCTCGCGCAGCAGCAAGTCACTGCCGCGCGTGGCAAGGCACAGGGTAAAGAACACCCGCGCGCCGGTCATTCTGGGGCGAAGATACTGCGGCATCCGGCCAGCCTGACGGGTCAAGGTTAACCGGACGTTACCGCGACTGCCCTTTGGACAGCCTCCCGGTCCGCGCCCCGCACCGC
The DNA here is from genome assembly GCF_030656345.1 of Pseudotabrizicola sp. Lineage (GTDB taxonomy): Bacteria > Pseudomonadota > Alphaproteobacteria > Rhodobacterales > Rhodobacteraceae > Pseudotabrizicola. The sequence continues at coordinate 426,058 of NZ_JAUSNR010000026.1, forward strand.
GCACCAACGTCATGACGTAAACCATACGTCGGCCATACCCAAATCAGACGCAAACCATACAAGAAAAACACGCTACTTTCAGCGCCTTGCAGCTTTCCCGCGCCATTGCGGAACCATCCGGCCAGATGTCGCGTTTCATTCCCAGACCTCAGGAAAGGACGACCCCATGAAAGGCGCATTTGCTTGGCTGATCGGCATTCCGATCCCGATTATCATCATCCTCTATCTGCTCGACGTGTTCTGATCAGGCCCACAAAGGCCTGAAGGCGGCTCCGCCGCCGGAACGACCCCCGCCTTGCCCGAGGCGGGGGTCGTCTCATATCCGCCACCGGCCCGCCTGCGCCGGGATTGCCGGGGCAAAGGGCGGCCAAAAGCTGAGAAAACGCCAATTCCAAAATGCCAACCCCTTGAAACCAAAGGATAGGCACCCCTGCAACACAGGGGAAAACGGAGATAAGAGGTGTTGATTCGCAAACGGGTTTGCCGCGAATCTCTTTGGAAACGCGCTAAATCAGACTGATCGCACCAAGCATTTTTGCCGCATTCACCGTGCAATTCTGCCTCGTCGAAGTCAATCGGGGCTGAAACACTAACGCTGCGATTTGTCTTGGACAGAGTCGTCGGGGTTGACCGATTTCCGGTTACGTAAGCGCGTGGGGTGCGGCAATCCTCAGATCGCTCATGCGCCCGGGACTGGACTGTCTCCGTCAGGTCGGGATGCAACGGATTGAGTAGACAGAGGCCGGCGGCAGGTTACGGAGTGTGCGGCCAAGGCAGTCGAACCTCAGCCCCAGTCCCCTCGCCACGGCCTTGTCCACCGGAGGGACCTGTCCGTAGGTGAACTGGACGAAGGATCCGCCGGGGCGCATGGCGCTGAACGCTGCGGTCAGGATCTCGCGCTGGTCCGACCGCGACATCGCCAGAAGCGGCAGGCCCGAGACGATTGCGCCGGGAGCGTCCGGAAGCCGCGCCTTCGCATGGTTGTCCAGCCTTTGCGCGAGATCGCAGACGATCTCCAGATCCGGGAATCGTTCGCGCAGAAGCAGAGTGAAGGCCGGCGAACGCTCGATGAGCAGGAGGTTTTCGGGTGCCACGCCTCGGGACAGCAACGCCCGCGTGAAGACGCCCGTTCCGGGGCCGAGTTCGATAACCGGGCCGGTTTCCGGCCCGATCCCTGCGGTCATGAGGCGCGCCAGCGTCTGCCCGGACGGTGCTAGCGCTGCGATGGCAAGGGGGTCGGCCAGCCACGCCCGCAGGAACCGCCCCGCGTCGCCTGCGTGCAGCGACTGCGCCGCTCCGCTCATGCTTCAGCCGAAGCGTTGACGGCACCATGTCGCGACCCGGTTGCGCTGGCGTGAAAGGCGGGCTGTGCCATCCTACGCAACCCGTCTTCGGGCGACAGGACCGGCGCGTAGCCAAGTTCTTTCCGCGCCCGCGAGATGTCGATCGTGAAGTCCTTGCCGATCAGCCGCAGCATTTGCCGGGTGATGGGCGGTTCGCCCTTCAGGCGCAGCAGGTGCCAGACTGCGCCCATGATGCCCGCCATCGTCCAGGCGATCCCGAAGGGAACGGCGCGGTCGTCGGGCTGGACGCCGCGGGTCGCCAAAAGACGCGTCAGGAAGGACTTCAGGGTTGTGTCGACATTATCCGACACGAAATAGGCGGCACCGTCCTTGCCCTGGTCGGCCGCCAGGATCAGCGCGTGGCACAGATTGTCGACATGACAGGTTGACATTGTTTGCCCGCCACCCGCCACCCAGCGGAACTGCCCAGCCTTCACCGTCTCGACCATATGGTCGAGCATCGGCATGTCCGACCCCCAGATCATGGGCGGGCGGATGGCGACGGTCGAGAAGCCTTTGCGGCGTCCGCTTGCCGCCCGCAGGAGTTCTTCGGCGTCGGCCTTGCTGGCGGAGTAGGGGGCAAATCCCATCCGTTGCAAAGGAAGGTCCTCGGTCACACGGTGCTGCGGTTGGGGATGTGCCATGACGACGGCGGCGGCGCTGACATAGACGACGCGCCTGACACCCGCGCGCTCGGCGGCGGTCACCACATTGCGGGTGCCCTCGACATTCATCTCACGGAAGACCCGGAGCGGACCCCAGAGCTTGAAATGCGCTGCGACGTGGAAAACCGTGTCCACCCCCTCCATCGCCCGCTCGAGAGCGTCAGGGTCGGCGAGGTCAGCGTGGTGCGGCTCGGCCCCCAGCGCAGCAACGGCGGCGCGGCTCGAGCCCGACCGGCCGATCCCGCGGACCTGCCAGCCGGTCTTGAGCAGGCGCGCGATGAGATGGCCACCGACGAATCCGGATCCTCCGGTGACGAGGGCGATGCGGCGGGTGGGACTGTCGGAAATCGATGTCATGGCGGAGCTCCCTTGCTTGCAGGAGTTACATCGCAGATTGAGGCTGGCAACACAATACAAAAAATGAAATCTGTTACATGTTGCGCTTTGCCGACCTTTGCCCTAGACCTCTGGGCATGGAAAACCACGCCTCTGACCCACGCGACCGCATCCTGGAAACAGCCAGGGATCTGATCCGCCGCTTTGGGGGGGCGAAGACAAACGTGGTCGATATCGCCCAGGCCATGGGCCTTTCGCACTCGGCGATTTACCGGCACTTCCGGTCCAAAGCCGAAATCTTCGATGCCCTCGCCGCCTTGACGATGGCCGAGGAAGCCGCGCTTGCCGAAGCCTTCGTCAAGGCGGATGCGCCTGCTGCCGAGCGGTTGGCAGGACTTGTCCTGACGCTCCACCGCAGCAAGCGCGTCAAACTCGCCGACGATCCCGAGATGCACGCCCTATATCGGCGCATCGTGGAGGAACGCCCGGACCTCATTTCGGACTATGCACGCCGCATGACCGGCCTCCTCCGCCTCATCCTCGCCGACGGAGTCGCGCGGGGGGAGTTCGGCACGATGGATCTTGACGCGGCTGCAGGTGCAGTCCGCGACGCCTTCACAGTGTTTGTTCATCCCGCGCATGTCGAGGCCGCGACAAAGGCCGGACTGGATCAGGAGGCAGGCTTGCAGACCTTGATGGGCTTGGTTGTCGGTGGTCTTGTTGCAGGAAGCATCCAGGTCGGAGCGGTCACTGCGGAACGCCCGGACGAATAACTTGGCCTGAAGCAAGTTCGACGATAGACCCATGCCCTCCAGAAGTTGGGTCCGCCGGGAGCACCTGCCCAAACCACATGTGCACAGCTGCGGTCGAGTATTTGCGAACGTCCGCTGTGGGCCAAGCACGATGTTGCACCTGCTAAAAGGTCTTCCATGCTGGAGTGTGGATGAATATCGCAGAAGGACTCAAACCGGGATTTCGCCGTGTTGTCCAAGAAGGCCTGTTAACGGACAGAAACCTATGGTCAAAATATTCTGGACACAAACGGTGGATTCCGCCGAAGATGGAAGCCTGTGAGTTTTGTCCATCAGCTCGCCACTGGAGATCGACGTGGCGAGCCCGTCCGCTCACTCGATCAAGCTTTGTGGGCACGCGCCAGCATCACGCCTCCGCCGATGATCGAGGCACACCCGATCAATGTCGTCATGCCGAGACGCTCATCAAAGACAACAAAGCCCAGCAGAGACGCGAAAATCAGCCAAGAATAGTCTACCTGGCCGACGACAGACAGGGGAGCAGCCCTGTAGCCACGGATCGTGCAATCCTGAGCAAGCAGCGCAATTGGCCCCAGTCCGACACAGAGCAGCATTGCAGACAGGCTGACCGGCTGCCAGTTCAGCCATGCCGGAACCAGCATCAGACACAGGCCGAAGAAGCAGACGTGAATGATCACGGTCAGAGGTTTCTCGTCAATCCGAGAACACGGATCAGCAAACCCTCCACGGCCATCAGCACTGCGCCCATCAGGGCGGCCAGCGCTGGTCCAAAGGGAAGCGTCCCTTGAAACGCGCCTTTTCCCGCCATCACCACCGCCGCTCCGCCCAGCGACAGGGCGCTGCCCCAGAGCAGAAGCCGTTCCGGGCGTTCGCCAATGAAGAAGGCACCCAGCAACACAAGTGCGACACCATAGGTCATGCTCAGCGCTGTCGCATCCGCGAGCGGCATATGTGCCGACGACCATGTTATGGCAACCGCTGCCCCAGACCCACATAAGGCGCGCAAAAAATGCGACCCCGTCCGGATGCTGCGATGTTTGGGGATGCCGCCTGCCGCGCTTGCCAGAAATAGGGCAGTTATCAAGGCCCCGATGTAGCGCAGCAAGGTGATCTGAAACGTTCCCATGCTGCCGTCAGCGAATTTCGCTGCCGCGAAGATGAGCGTCCAGAGCGCCGTGCTGAGAAGCACCCATAGGATAGCGGCGGTATACGTGGATCTGCAGGATGACATGTGGCCTCTCGAAAGCTATCCTTCCCTCAGACACACCCAAGCCTTCGTCCGCAAACGAGAAATTTTGCCTCTGAAAGAGAAATTCTCATGCAACACGTTGACCGGATATCGCTGAACGCGCTGCGCGTGTTCGTGGCCGTGGCCGTGGCGGAGTGCAACAGCATGAAGCTTGCGGCGACCAGATTGGGCGTTACCGCCGGTGCGGTCAGTCATCAGGTTCGCGGGCTTGAGGACGCGCTGGGTGTCCGCCTCCTGCACCGCCGTTCCGAAGACGGTGATGATCGACGCGACTTATCTCAAGGCGACCAGCCTGCGGTCGAAAAAGGGGGGCCAGGCGACCATAGGGGCCGTCTGATCGGTCGGACGAAGGGCGACATGAACACCAAGTTGCACGCCGTCACCGACGCTGATGGTCGTCCGATCCGGTTCTTCATGACAGCGGGCCAAGTTAGTGATTTCACCGGCGCGGCGGTGCTGCTGAGCAGCTTGCCAAAGGCAGAATGGCTGCTGGCCGACCGGGGCTATGACGCCGACTGGTTCAGAGATGCGTTGAAAGACAAGGGGATAAAGCCCTGCATTCCCGGCAGGAAGTCGCGCGGCAAACCCATCAAGCATGACAAGCGACGCTACAAACGCCGCAACCGCATCGAGATCATGTTCGGGCGGATCAAGGACTGGCGAC
>NZ_JAUSNR010000027.1 GCF_030656345.1 Pseudotabrizicola sp.
GAACTGGACGCAGCACCCTTGCTTGCAACCTGGTGCGCAGGTGTGATGGATCCAACACCACGCCTGTTCGGCAAGGTCACGGGTCATCCGCGCCTTCGCGACGGTGCGCGGATTATCACATCGCCCTATCTGCAAGTGAACAGGCCTGCCGCAGGTTGATAAGGAAAGCCTGCGCTATGGGCGACAGCGGCCGTCGGGTCGGCGCGATCAGGTAAAGGCTGCGCCACAGGGTGAAATCCGCGACCGGCACAAAGCGGATGGTCGGATCGTTGAACAGGCTGACCGCGTTCTGAGGCAGCAAGGCTACCCCAAGCCCGGCGCGCACCATGCACAGCTGGGCCACGGTGGAATGCGCGTTCAGCCGCGTCTGGCGCAGCGCTATCGGCAGATCACTTTGCGCCAACAGCTGATGGGTGCCGGTTTCAGGGGCCACTCCGATCAGGGGCAGATCGGTCAGATCGGTCAGCACGACCCGCGCGGTGCGGGTCAGCGGATGATCGGCCGGACAGGCCAGCCCGAAGATGTCGCGCGCGATTTCCTCCTGCCGCAGATCGGGCGAATGCAGCGCCCGTCCGGCCACCGCCATGTCAAGCTCACCATCGGCGACCATTCGCGCCAGCCGCTCGGCAATGTCGTCATGCAGCACCAGCCGGATCGTCGGCCGCGCCGCCAGAAAACCGGCAAGAACCGGTGCCACCAGTTCCGAGATCGCCGAGGGAGACGCCCCGATGGTTAGCGTGCCGGTCTCCAGCCCGGCGGTCTGGCGCAGGCGTGACACGGCGCGGTCGATCCCCTCCAGCCCCGGCAGGGCATCGGCCAGAAACTGCGTGGCCAGCGGAGTCATCAGCGGTGGGCGGGCGCTTCGGTCAAACAGCGTGCCGCCAATGCTGGCCTCCAGCTGGCGGATCAGCTGGGACAGGGCCGAGGGGACCACCCCCAGCTGCGCGGCAGCGACGGAAAAGCTGCCGGTTTCTGCAATCGCCTGCAATGCCCGCAGATGGCGCAGGTTTATATTCAGATTATCCGAATTTATCTTCATTTAATTGTGTTTTCATGAATCAACATGGCGTGTCAAGCTGGGGCAAGCCTCATGCAACAGGACAGAACATGCTGGATCACGCACCACGGCCCGATCTTTCCGCCTTTGCAGCCGCGCTGGCCGCTGCAGGTTTCCGTGGCCAGATAGAACAGGACAGTGCCCTGCGTGCGGCAATGTCCACCGACAATTCGGTGTATCAGATCGCGCCTGACCTGATCGTGGCACCCCGGGATGCGACGGATCTTGTCACGCTGATGGCCGTGGCCACACAGCCCGCTTTCATCGGCCTTGCGCTGACTGCACGCGGCGGTGGCACCGGCACCAACGGGCAAAGCCTGAACCATGGCGTGATCATCGACCTGCGCCGTCACATGAACGAACTGCTGGAACTGGATGCCGCGCAGGGCTGGGCTGATGTGCAGCCGGGCATGGTGCTGGACGACCTGAACGACCGGATCCGCGCCTCCGGTTGGTTCTTCGCCCCGGAAACTTCGACCTCAAGCCGATGCACCATCGGGGGTATGGTAAGCACCGACGCCTCGGGCAAGGGATCGCGGGTCTATGGCAAAACTTCGGACAATATCCTCGGGCTGGAGCTGGCACAGCCGCAGGGCCTGCTGGACAGTCTGTCGCCCGCCCCGGACTGGGCGCTGCCGATGCTGGCACAGGCCGAGGCTGCCGCACGGCAAGGCAGGGCCGCTTTTGTCGCCAACACCCCGCGCCTGAACCGCCGCTTCACCGGATATGACCTGGAACGAGCCTGCCCCGAGGATGGGGGATTCCAGTGGTGGCGTCTGTTTCTGGGGGCCGAGGGCACGCTGGGCCTGATCAGCCGCATCCGGGTGAAACTGCGGAGGATCGAAGCCGAAAAGCGCCTGATCGTGGCGGGGTTCACCGATTTCCGCGCCGCGCTGGCGGCGGCGACCCCGCTGCTGGCCGCTGATCCGACAGCGGTCGAGGTGATGGACGAAACCGTGCAGGCGCTCGCCGAGGATGCGGGCATCCTGCGCGACCTGCCAGCCGGGCTGCGGGCCGGGCCGGGCCGGCGCGTCGCCTATAGCTTCATCGAGCTGAACGGCGATGATCCGGCGGTGCTTGCCGCGAAGCTGGATCATTGCCGCCAGATCCTGACCGGCCTGCCCGGTATCGGCGCGGTGCATGTGGCGACAGGTCTGGAGGAGATCCGCCAACTCTGGGCGATCCGCTCTGCCGGGGTGGGACTGCTGGGAAAGGTTGACGGCCCTGCCCGTCCGGTGGCCTTTGTCGAAGATGCCGTGGTGCCGCCCGAACATCTGCCTGCTTTCCTAGATGAATTTCTGGACGTGCTGGCGCAGAACGGGCTGGGCTTCGGGATCTATGGCCATGTCGATGTCGGCTGTCTGCATATTCGTCCCACGCTGGACATCGACCGCGCCGAGGACCGGCAGCGGCTGGTAGAAGTGTCGGATGCGGTCTTTGCACTGACGCGCAAACATGGCGGCATCTTCTGGGGCGAACATGGCAAGGGTGTGCGCGGCGCCTATCTGAAGGCGTGGATCGGCCCGGCGGCCTATGCTGCGTTGCAGGGTGTGAAGGCGGCCTTCGATCCGGCCGGGCGCTTCAACCCCGGCAAGCTGGTCAGCAATGACGCCCCGATCCTTGGCATCGCCACCACGCCGTTTCGCACCTTCAACGCCGCACCGGGTGATCCGCTGACCCGCGCCTTCCGCTGCAACGGCAATGCACAATGCCTGTCCTATGCCGTCAGCACACCGATGTGTCCCAGCTTCAAGGCCAGCGCCGATCTGCGCCACAGCCCCAAGGGGCGCGCCGATGCACTGCGCGGCTGGCACCGCGCGCGGCAGATCGGCGCGACGGATCTGCCGCAGATAGAAAGTGACCTGCTGGCCGTGCTGGACAGCTGCCTTGGCTGCAAGGCCTGCGCCAGCGCCTGCCCGGTGCAGGTCGATATTCCCAGCATGCGCAGCGCCTTTCTGGCCGATTACCACCTTCGCCACCGCCGCAAGCTGGCCGAGCGGCTGGTTCTGGCGGCGGAACGCTTCAGCCCGGCCGTGCTGCGCATGGCCCCCGTGCTGGCCCCGCTCTGGCCGCTGGCGGCACGGATCGGCGGCGTGTTGACGCGCAGCCGCGACTTGCCGGACCGGCTGGCGCAGCAGGACCGGGCGCTTTTGCTGACGCGGCAGGATCTGACCGGGCCGCTGCCTGGCAACACCGTCATTCTGGTGCAGGACTGGTTCACCGCCCTGTTCGACGCCGACGCGCAGCGCGACGTCGTCGCAGGCCTGCGCGCGCTTGGCTACCAGCCCCGGATGCTGCCGATGCGCCCCGCTGGCAAGGCCGCCCATGGCGCAGGCGAGATGGCGGGTTTTCACCGCATGGCGCAGGCGGTTGCCACGGATCTGCACGCCGCAGCGTCCACCGGCCATCCGCTGGTCGCATTTGAACCGGCCTTCGCCCTGATGCTGCGGCAGGATTATCCCAAAGCCGGTATATCGGTGCCGCCCGTCCAGCTGCCGCAGGAATTCCTGACGGCCGAGGCCGCACGGCGGACCTTCCCGCAAGCGCAGGCCCGGGCATCGTCAGCGCGCCTGCTGTCGCATTGCACCGAGGCCACCGCCCTGCCCCAGACCGGCGCGCTGTGGCAGACCGTATTTGCGGCCATCGGACTGACGGTGCAGACCCCGCCCACCGGCTGTTGTGGCATGGCCGGGTTGTTTGGTCATCAGAACCGGCACCAGACCGTGTCGCGCCGCCTGTTCGACCTGTCGTGGAAAACCCATGTGGCGGCGGATGATGATCTGCTGGCCACCGGCTTTTCCTGCCGCTGCCAGTCCGAACGGCTGGGCGGGCGGCTGCCCCGGCATCCCTTGGGCCTGATTGCGCAGGCGCTAGCCGGATAGTCGCGCCACCTTGCCCCCGCACAAGCCAGCCCCTACCTTGCCCCTGCCCGCAGTTGGCATGATCTGAACCCCGCAAACTGGACCGTTTGAAGCTGGAGTTTTCCGCTACGTTTTCCTGGCTGGGAGAGGAGCGGAATCGGATGAAAGCGAGCAATTTCACGGACGCGCAGAAGGCGTTCATCATCAAGCAGGGCGAAGACGGAACGCCAGTTGCGGAGATCTGCCGGAAGGCGGGCATCAGCCAAGCGACCTACTTCAATTGGAAGAAGAAGTATGCCGGTCTGCTGCCGACCGAGATGAAACAGCTTGAGGACGAGAATAGTCGGTTGAAGAAGATCGTGGCTGATCTGACCTTGGACAGGGAAATGCTGCAGGACGTGATCCGGCGAAAGATCTGAAGCCTGGCCGCATGCGCGAACTGGTTCGCGGGATGTGCAGCGATTGGGCCCCTCTCGCGCATGCTTGCATGCGCTGCCGGGCAGCGGGTGTCGATTCGGACGGCTTGTGGGGCCATCGGATTCAACCGCTCGACGTTCCACTACCAATCCCGCCGCACCCGTTGCCCGGCAGCGGTTTGCTTGCAAACTGCGAGAGGGGATCAGGCTGCCTTGGCCAAGCGGATCCGTGAGATCTGTGAAACGCGCGTGAGGTATGGCTACCGGCGCGTTCACGTTCTGCTGGACCGGGAAGGCTGGGGCATCAACGTCAAGAAAGTCTATCGTATTTATAAGGAGTTGGGCATGCAACTCAGGCATAAGACGCCAAAGCGGCGGGTCTTGACCGTGGTCGGCACCTTCTCGCGCTACGTGCCCGTGCTGGATGTGCGTTACAGCTATCGCGGCGAAGATGTCGTGGCGACGCTTGATCGGGTGTGCCGAACGGCTGGCTATCCCGAGACGATCCGGGTCGATCAGGGCAGCAAGTTCGTCTCGCGCGACATGGACCTGTGGACATATCAGCGCGGTGTTGTGCTCGACTTCTCGCGCCCGGGCAAACCAACGGACAATGCCTTCATCGAAGCGTTCAACGGCCGGTTCCGTGCCGAATGCCTGGACCAGCACTGGTTCCTGACCCTTGCAGACGCGGCCGAAAGGTTGGAGGCTTGGCGTAGATACTACAACGAGGAACGGCCACACGGCGCGATCGGCAACAAGGTCCCGATCATGCTGACGAAATCAGGGGGCGTCACCAGCCCGTCACCCTGAGCGAAGCCGGAAACTCTGCCTACGGACGGTCCAACGTTGGGGGTCGGATCACTCAAACCCAGAGTCTCGCTCACACTGGATAAAAGGTGGGGGCAACGTCATTACTTATGATTTTGGTTGCGGGGACAGGATTTGCCAACTGTTTCTACATGCTTCGGGCGATCATCCCACCCTGCCCTTCGCGAGCAGCCTGAACTGGCCGCGAAGGACACCGACTGTCAGGTTGCCGAACTGCGGTGACGATGGCCGTACTGAACGGCTTCACCGCGCTCGGAACACTCATAATTGGAGCCGAGATATAAACCTGCGCAGGATTAGGCAACTCCCGTCCTCAACCCGGTTTGTGCAGTCGAGCCGACACAAGCTGACGCAGAACACATCTTGGCAAATGAACGTTCCAATGCCTTGCGTCGCTACGTGTCCGCTACACCACACACCCTGTCGGCTTGCAAGAGAAGGTATCGGCACTTGGTCAGACGGTCAGGCAGAAATATCTACCTCTACATCCAAAAACGGAGCATATTGCTGCGCGCCAAAGATATCGCCATCCCCGGCGCTCCCCGATGGACGCACACGCAGAATAGTGAACTTGATCGCGTAGGCCGGGTCGTACTCGACAAAATCCGTTAGACGCTCTGGATCAACCTTCAGGATGTGACAGACACTGTCGCGCGTAAGTGCGCCCGACCGTTTGACCAGGTCATAGGTCTCGCGTTCGCGGAAGATAATATCAAAAGTGATTTTGTCGGTACCGGCGTTCTTGGAACGGATCGTTTTCGCCAGATCGGAAAGTTTCTTGACGTTGTTCATGGGATACCTCAGCCGACGGTTTCGCTATGGGTCGGGAACAGTTCCATCGGGCTGCTGACCGACATGGTGTGATTCAGGGTCCAACGATAGGCGGGGCTTGCCTGCAGAACCTCATCCAACACAAAAGACACGCCGCCCGCAGTTCCCTTTACGTCCGGCAGTCGCGCATAAAACATTTGCCGCGTTCCGGTCATGCAGACCTCTTCTGCCATTTCGCGCGTGGGCGCGACACCTTGAACGACGACGCAAAGTTCATGGCCCGGCTTGTCTTTCAGGGGCTCCATATCGCCCATGACTCCGTTGCGGCCAAAAACGTTGTAATGCAACTCCCACCCGGTCGGGCCAAAGCGTTCGATCGTTTGCGTGCGAGCCCAGTCTATGACGGCGTCAACATTGGCGATGGTGTAGGGATCACGGATGCCCGCCATGCCAACGAAACGCTCCCCAACCTTGCCCGATCCTTCCAGTTTCACCCTGAAATCTTCGGCCGGAACAAAGTCCATACCGGTCACGCGCGTGGTCTTTTCGCTGATCTGGTCATAGTGGCACCTGGTCATGTCCAGCATGCCGCCAGCCACGAATTCGTGGAACGGGTTTGACCGCTCATACATCGCATGGCCCGCAACCGAGGCGACGGTGCAGCGTTGCCATGAGGCCATTGCGGTGACCTCTACCGCGTCGGGCGTGATCTCGCCCATGACGGTTTCTTTGGCACCGTAGGGTTCTGCACAGAACGACGCGCATTCCAGAACCTTGCCGAGGTAGTAGCTTTGCGCCTCGGGAAACCCCTTGAACAACGCGCAGGCCGCAAAGATGGCGCTGTCGGATGACCGCCCGCCGATAATCACATCACAGCCGTCTTCCAGCAGTTTGACAAAGGGATGGACACCCGCCATCGCCACCACGCGCGACGTGGCGTCAAGTTCCGCCTCGGTCAGATCTTCGCGCGCATCCAGCCCGCGGATGGCCGAGCCGTCACGGATTTTGGTGCGGACATACTCGCGATCCACCTCCGAATAGAACCAGCCCAGCTTGAATGGGGCAAGGTTGTGCCGGGCGGCAATGTCACGAATGATCTGAACAAACATGTCCACGCGTGAATTGGTGCCGGTGTCGCCCGCCGAACCGATCACCATCGGCACACCCAGACGACGCGCGGCCAACAGCATTTCTTCAAGATCATGCTCTTGCCACGAACGGGGGCTTGCACAGCTGTCATTGCCCAGAGGTACCGGGCCGATGTCATCGCTGCCCGAGTCCGCCGCGATGAAATCGGGTTTTGTCTCAACCGCAAGCCGGAAACTCTCGGTCTTGAGAGGGGCAAAGCCCAGATGCCCATTCGGGCAGATGATTCTGATGGAAGACATTCGATCCCTCGCACACCGCGTTTCATGGACTTATATGCACGTTTCGTGCCAAAACTGGACACACAAACACCGCGCGACATTGGGGAAACCGGGACGTTTTGCGCGAAAAGCACGCGGCTGTGCGCACATCACGCAACGCAAGGGTCAGGATTTCAGAAGGCCCAGCTTTATCATCTGGTGGCGCAGAGCGTGGCGCGACAGACCTAGCGCTTTTGCCGCCTCTTGCGGGTTGCCGTTGGCCTGTGACATCGCCTGACCGATCATGGCACGCTGAAAGGAATCGGTCGCGGCGTGGTAATCCTCTGATCCGGTCAGTGGGGCGGTGGCGATTGGGTCTGACTGCCCCGACACCGAGCGCAGAATGCGGTCGGGCAAATGGCGTGGCAAGATCATGTCTTCATCTTCCAGAATGAAGATGCGTTCGAGCAGGTTTTCCAACTCTCGAACATTACCCGGCCAAGCATATCGCAGAAAAATCTGCTCGGTTTCGGGGGTCAGCCCACGCATGGTTCGGCCATACGTTTTGTTGAAACGCGCGATGAAATGGCGCGCCAATGTCAGCACATCTTCGCCGCGTTCACGCAGCGCAGGCAGGTTCACCGCAACCACCTGAAGCCGATAGTAAAGATCTTCACGGAACCGGCCCGACGTGACTTCGGACAAAAGAACTTTATTGGTGGCCGCAATAAAACGCACATCCACCTTGACCGGCTTGACCGCGCCCACACGCCGGAATTGTTGAGTGTCGAGCAATGTCAGAAGCTTGGCCTGCAAGGTCAGGTCCAGTTCCCGGATTTCATCCAGAAAAACACTGCCATGGTCCGCAGCCTCGACCAACCCCATCTTGCGGTCTATTGCGCCGGTAAAGGCACCTTTCTCATGGCCAAATAGCTCAGACTCCATCAGATTGGCCGGCAGGGCGGCGCAGTTGATGTCAACGAAATCACGGTTCGCGCGGCTGGACATCTGGTGGATCATTCGGGCGACCAGACCCTTGCCGACACCGGTTTCGCCATAGATCAACACAGTTCGTGTCGGGCTGCCGCCGATCCGTTCGACCAGCCTGCGCAAAGCTTCTACTGCTGGCGACGTGCCGACCAGTTCGTTCCCGTAGTTTGCCATGCCGCCCCTGCGTTTCCTGGGTGATCACCGGCAGGGTTCAATCCTTTGCCATCGGCTCAGACAGGGTGTCCCGTCGCTGATCTCCATGCCCCCGACACTACAGGAATAAACGACCGAGGAAATGGTTTCAGAGCCATCGGCATCATTCGGGTGTTGGCATAGCGGGGCAAAGCCAGGGCCGGGATGGGTGGCCATCAAGTCTTTTGCGTCTTGGACAGTCCACGTCCGGTCTGGCAAGACACGGCCAAGAAATTCGAAACGCTGATGCGAATTGCTGGTAATTTGGTCCCCGTCTGGGCCAAGTGTTTCCGCCCGCGTCTGCGCTGCCGTGTAGTGATTGGTCCGCCACTGCACGCCGCCTTGCGTGATGACGGCGCCATTGGCTGATAGCTCCACCGCTGCGGTTGCCCCCCCTTGATCTGCTAGAACCAACGTGCCGCCCCCGGCGTGTGGCAAACTGCGGATCAGCACTACAGCCTCAGCCACAGTGCGCGCGCGCGCAAGCAGGCGCGGCAAAAGCGAATAGCGCAACCAACCGACGCGATGCCGGTTCACCGCAACCTGCGTGTCGGCCACCGCAAGGCCAGCGGCATTGATCCCCGATGACCAGGCTGCCAAACTGCCAAGGCTGCTCAGGCTAAGCACCTGACCCGTCACGATATCGGGCCCGGAATGCCGCAAAACGCATTGAATTCCCGCATGAATCCCCGAGGTGTCGCGGTTTTTCACCACCAGCGCCCCCTCTGGCCCAGAGGGAACCACCCACGCACTGCACCCGTCAAGAAGCGTGGCCCCCCCCTTGATATCACGCAGGGTGCCAAGGTGCAGATGGGCGAAAAGGTCCGGCTCGGCGAGGCCAAAGGCTGCTGCCACGCCGGCCAGCTCGGACAGACTTTCGGGGTCGTGATGTTCATGAAACTCGCGTTGTGCCGCCAGATAGGTCTCGGCCGCGTCGTCAATCACACCTTCGGCACGAGCACGTTCCACTCGCGCCACGGTGGCACTACGCACCGCATCAACCGAGGCTGCCCCCGCCTGCGCCCTGCCCCGTTCATAGGCTGTGCCATTGACCGAAACCTCGATCATCGCGTTTCTTCCAACAATGTGAGTCCTTCTTCAAGCCGGTGACAGGCCGCGTAATGTTCCGCACCCACGGTTTGCGAAACAGGAACAACCGTCTGACAGATCGGAATGGCCAAAGGACAGCGCGTGTGGAATTTGCAGCCTTTGGGCGGGTTCAATGGCGAGGGTAGATCGCCCTGAAGCCTCACCCGGCCCTTCGCGCGCTTTGCACCGATTTCGGGCACCGCCGATAGCAGACTCTGGGTATAGGGATGGCGCGGATTGTCCAGAACCGACACCACCGGCCCGGTCTCAACAATCTCGCCCAGATACATCACCGCGACCCGGTCGCTCAGGTAGCCGATCACCGAAATGTCGTGACTGATGAACAGATATGTCAGCCCCAATTCCTGCTTCAACTCCAGCAACAGCGCAATGATCTGCGCCTGAATAGACACATCCAGCGCAGACACTGGTTCATCGCAGACGATGAATTCAGGGTTCGACACCAGCGCCCGTGCAATGCCGATGCGTTGTCGTTGCCCGCCGGAAAACTGGTGCGGATAGCGATCGATCTGGTCCGGCTGCAGGCCCACCCGCTGCAAGACCTGCGTGGTGATGGCCCGCGCTTCGTCTCCGCTGGCGATGCCATGCAGCGCCAGCGGCAAGCCGACGATTTCGGCGACAGTGCGGCGGGGGTTCAGGCTGGCGTAGGGATCTTGAAAGATGATCTGCATCCGCCGCCGTATCGCTTTGAGCGCCAGAGGCGAAAGCGCCGTCACATCTTCGCCATCAAACACAACCTTGCCTTCAGTCGGTTCGTGCAACCGCAGGATCGCGCGGCCCAAGGTGGATTTGCCGCAGCCACTTTCGCCGATCAGGCCCAGAATCTCGCCCTTGTTCACATGCAGCGACACGCCGTTTACCGCCCGCACCACCGCCTTGCGGCCGCCGGTCAGACGCTGCGCCAACGACAGGCGGCCCTCGTAGTGCTTCGACAGATTGGTGACCTCAAGCAGGCTCATACCGTTTCCTCCAACCGCAGACACCGGGCGCGGCGGCCGGGGCCGGCAGACAGCATCGGCACCTCAACCAGACAGGCAGGCTGCGCCAGCGGGCACCGCGAATGGAACCGGCATTGTGGCGCAAGACCCATCAGATTTGGCACTTGCCCCTTGATCGGGGTCAGTGGTTGACCCCGCATGGCCGGACGCGGGATCGATGCCAGAAGTCCACGGGTATATGGATGACGAGGGTGGCTGATCACATCATCAGTCGGCCCCTCTTCGACGACCTGACCCGCATACATCACCATCACACGGTCGCAATGCTCGGCCACCACACCAAGATCATGCGTGATCAGTGCCACTGCCATGCCCAACCGAGCCCGGATGTCTGAGATCAGTTCAAGCACCTGCGCCTGAATCGTCACATCCAGCGCCGTGGTGGGCTCGTCGGCTATCAACAGCTTGGGACGACATGCAAGGGCGATGGCGATCATTATCCGCTGTCGCATTCCCCCTGAAAATTCGTGAGGATACTGGCGCAGACGCGAGTCCGGCGACGGGATGCCAACTAGCCCCAGCATCTCGACGCAGCGATCCCTGATCGCGACACGACGGGCAGCGCGACCTGCGGGCAGGGTCTCGTCATGAGCGATCAACACCTCGGCGAGCTGTTCGCCCACTGTCAGGGCAGGATTCAGCGCCGTCAGCGCGTCCTGCATCGTCATTGCGATATCACGACCGCGCACGCCGCGCATCTCTTCCGCAGACATCCCGCGCAGGTCACGTCCGTCGAAAAAAATCGAACCTTGCGTGACCTTTCCGGGCGGGCGCACCAGCCCCATGATCGACGAAAACGTCACGGATTTCCCCGAGCCGCTCTCACCGACCACCCCCAGGCATTCCCCGCGTGAGATTTGCAAGCTCACACCATCAACCGCGCGCACCAGTCCGGCGCGGGCCGTAAATTCTGTCCGCAGGTTGGTTACTTCAAGCAGAACGGTCATTCGCTGAACCTCGGATCAAAGGCGTCGCGCAAACCCTGGCTGGCCACGTTGATGGCCAGAACAAGAAGCACGATCGCCAGTCCCGGAAAGGTGGACACCCACCACGCCTCAAGAATGAAGGCGCGCCCGTCAGACACCATGCTGCCCCAGCTTGCGGTGGGAGGCTGCACGCCAAGCCCAAGGAAAGACAGCGATGCCTCAAGGATGATGACATTGGCCATGCGGATGGTGGCGACCACAATCACAGGCGACATGATGTTGGGCAGGATCTCGCGCCACATGATGTGGCCCGACCCCGCGCCCAACGCACGGGCGGCCTCGACATATTCCAGTTCGCGCACCGCCAGCGTTTCCCCCCGCACCACGCGACATGGAATGACCCACTCCTTATACGCAAGCGCTAGAACGATATTGAACAACCCCGGCCCCATCATAGCCATCAGACCGATGGCAAAGATCAGATAAGGAAAGCCCAGCAGGATATCGACCACGCGCCCGATCACCACATCGACCCAGCCACGAAAATATCCAGCTGCCAAGCCTGCGAGAATGCCCACGCCGGTGGCAAGAACGATCACCACCACCCCGATAAAGATCGAGATGCGCGCGCCGTAGATGATGCGTGACAGGATATCGCGGCCCAGCCCGTCACAGCCAAGAACAAAGGCCCAGTCGCCCCCCTCCATCCAGGCGGGCGGCTGCAGCCTGCGAAACAGGTCGGTCTGATTTGGGTCATGCGGCGCGATCAAGGGTGCCGCAACGGTCATGATGACAAAGATCAGCACCACGATGACAGACGCCATCGCCAGACGGTTGCGGCGAAAGTCGCGCAGATTGCGGCGGAACAGCGAATCTGCGGGCGCGGTATGGGCAAGAGTTGCGTCGGTCACAGCTTCACCCTCGGGTTCAGGACGGTGTAGAGGATATCGGCGACAAAATTCAGCAGCACATAGGTGACCGCGTAAAGCAGCACCGCAGCCTGCACGAGCGGGTAGTTGCGCAGGAAAATGCTCTCCACCACCAAGCGGCCAAGACCCGGCCAGCCAAAGACGGCTTCGACGATCATGTTGCCGCCCAGCAGGCTGCCAGTTTCGATCGCGGCAACTGAAACCGTCGGGATCAAGGCGTTCTTCAGCGCATGGCGAAACAGGACCCGGCGGCGCGGCAACCCCTTGGCATCTGCAAACGTGATGTAATCCTGACGCATGACCTCAAGCATTGACGCGCGGGTAACGCGCATCAGGATCGCCGTCATTGGAAGGCCCAAAGTGATCGCAGGCAGCAAGATATGGCGCAGCGCATCGCCAAAGGCGGCCAGATCACGGTGCAGCAACGTATCGATCAGCATAAAGCCCGTGATCGTCGGAACCTCACTGGAATAGCCAATCCGGCCAGACACCGGCAGGATCTGAAGATGCACCGCGAACAGCATGATCAACAAAAGGCCGAACCAGAACCCCGGCAACGACACCCCAAGCAATGAGCCGACAGTTGCCAGTCGATCGAGGAATGAATTCCTGCGGATCGCAGCCAGCACGCCCAGTGGGATCGCTGTCACCAATGCCACGATCAGGGCGACAAGGCTCAGTTCGATGGTTGCGGGCAGACGTTCGGCAATCACGTCGCTCACCGGTCGGCGGTGGTAATAGCTGGTGCCAAAATCGAATTGCAGGGCATTGCGCAAAAAGATGAAGAACCGTTCCACCAAGGATCGGTCAAGGCCGAGGCCACGCCGCAGTTCTGCCTCCTGTTCAGGTGTGATCGACTGGTCGCCGATGATGATTTGCACCGGGTCGCCCGGCGTCAGCGCCATCATCAGG
Source organism: Pseudotabrizicola sp. (assembly GCF_030656345.1). Taxonomy (GTDB): domain Bacteria; phylum Pseudomonadota; class Alphaproteobacteria; order Rhodobacterales; family Rhodobacteraceae; genus Pseudotabrizicola. Next base: position 13,337 of record NZ_JAUSNR010000027.1, read on the forward strand.
AATGCGATGGCGCTGACACCCAACAGGACGGGTATAAGTTGCAGCAAACGTTCCAGTAATCTGCTCAGACTCATGCTCGCCCCCTTTGGTTGTGATCGATGCTCAGTTGATGCAGGCGTCGTGCAGATTGATCCTGCTGTCGGCGCTGGGTGCCCAGCCGGACAGCTTTTTCGACACGCCGTAAATGTCCTGCGGGACCCAGAGATAGACGTAGGGTTGATCGGCGTTGATCATCAACTCCGCCTCGCGATACATCCCGGCGCGTTTTTCCGCATCCATTTCAACGGCGGCTTGATCCAGCAGCGCATCCAGTGCGGGATTGGCATAGCCGGCCGAATTGCCCCGATCATTGGTCTTGTGCGTCGGTGTGAAGATGTCGAACGGGTCGAGCGAGCCATTCCCCCAGCTGGAGAAATACATATCACCCGATTTCGGCTTGCCAGCAGTGCGCCACTTTTCGGTCAATTGCGCGCTTTCGCCCACCGCGACTGTCGTGCGGATGCCCGCGTTCGTCAGCATAGAGGCGATAGCCTCGGCAGTGTCCTTGAAAGCGCCTTCAGTGTCCATCGTGATACTGATGCCGTCCGGATATCCCGCCTCGGCCAGCAGCGCCTTTGCCTTTTCGGGATCATAGGAAACAGCCGGAAGCTCGCTTGACCCAAAGGCATCGGGAGACAGGATGCCTTCGATCCGGGCGGCTGTCCCGTCAAGGATGCGGTCAATGATCAGATCCTTGTCGATGGCATGGGCCGCTGCCTGACGCACCTTGAGGTCGTCGAACACTTCGCCTTGCAGGTTCATCGCCAGGAAAAAGCTGCGCGTGCCGTTCACTGTCATCACGTCGGTTCCCGGATTCGCCTTGACCTGTGCGATCGAAAAGGTGGGAAGTTCGTTGATAATATGAACGTCGCCCGCCAGAAGCGCCGCAACACGGCTGGCGCTTTCGGGGATGATCTTGAAGATCGCCCGTTCAACACAAGCCGCCCCTACTGGTGCGATATCAGGCGAGCCGCCGTAGTAGTCGTCGAAGCGCTGCAGGATGATCGCATCCCCTTTGCGCCATTCCCCCAGCTTGAAGGGTCCGGTGCCGTTGGTCATCGTCGCCATGCCCGCGGTGCCGTTTGCTTCGACAAACGCCTTCGACACAATCTGCTGGTTGGGCAGCATCGCGGGCAGGATTGGCCACGGTTCCTTGAGCGTGATGCGAACGGTATCGCCGTCGACAATCTCGACTGAGGCAACCGGCCCCATCAGCCCCTGTCGCGGGCTGGTCTGGCCGTCGCCCATAGCACCCTCGACCGTTACACGATCAAGGGTGAACTTGACATCTTCGGCGGTCATCTCGGTCCCGTCATGGAACTTGATGCCCGTGCGGATCTTGAAGTCATAGATCGTGGGCGAAACCTGGGTCATCGTCTCGGCGATTTCGGGCACGACGCGCATATCGGGATCGCGTGTCAGCAGACCGTCATAGATGTTTCGGATGACTGTCTCGGTTTCGCGTTTGCGGTGGTTGGCCGGGTCAAGCGTGTCGGCATCAAGTGTAAATCCGACGATCAGATCCTGGGCCACCAAGGCAGCGGGCATCATGGCAGGGCAAGTGGCCAAGGCAGTGGCCAGCAAGAGGCGTGGCAGTGCGTTCATTGGAATTCTCCCTTATGAGTGTGCCCCAATTCCGGGTGCGTGGTCCATTCAGAGGCGGACAGGAACAGATATGCACAGACTGTGCCAGAATTTGGCGGCACTGCGACTTGATCGCTGCGGCGCTAGGCGCGAATTGCACGCGGCGCGGTTTGCACTTCACGCATCGCGGCGCGCCGCTCTGGCAGGAATGCCTGCCAGTTTCCGATACTTCACCACGGTGCGGCGCGCCAGGGCTGCCCCTTCGGGCAGCAAGAGCTTTGCCAAGGCTTCATCCGTCAACGGGTTGGCCGCATCTTCCTTGGCCACCAATGCGCGCATAAGGTCCAAGACCGCCTGAACCGAAAGCGGGCCTTCCTGTTGGCGCGCCGCCGGAGCAGAGGCACAAAGCAAGCTGCGCAAACCGAGTGTCCGCTTTGGCAGTGACAAGGTTAACGCAGCTGTGGCCCGGCTGACAGTGCTGCGATGCAATCCGGTGGCCGACGCGAGATCATTGATCGTCAGTGGCGCCAGCGGTGCGTGCCCGCGCAAAAAGGCATCCTGGCGCGTAATGATTTCGGTCGCGATCGTCAGCACCGTGGCATGCCGCCGCTCTACCGCCTGAATCAAGGCGCGCGCCTCCCGCAAGGCGTGAATCGGCGCGTCTGTTCCGGACTCAAGGCGCAAAGCCGGGGCCGTCTGGTCGTTCAGCTCCAAGAGCCATCCATCGCCATCGCGGCGCAAAATCAGGTCGCACGGGCGACCGACAACCGATGCTTCGGCAAAGGCGGCGCCGGGTTTCGGGTTCATCCGCCTCAATGTCCGGGCCATGTCGAGCACCATGTCATCGTCGCACGCGCAGGCGGCGGCCAAGGCTTCGGTCTCACCTGCAGCCAAAAGTGGCAGATTGGACAGCATGGCAGCAAAGGCTGGCGTCAGGCAGCCCTGTTCCTCGGCTTGCAGTGTCAGACATTCCGCAAGCGAACGCGCAAAAAGTCCGGTCGGCTCTGCCGCTTGCAACTGGCCCAAAACCTGTTCCGCGCGGGCTACAGAACACCCCGCATCGGCGGCAATCTCGGCAAGGCTCGCGGAAAGCCAACCCGAAGGCTCCAGGGCGAGCAGGAAACTTTGCGCTATCCGCCGATCTTCACGGTCCCGCACCAGAAGCGAAAGCTGGCTTTCCACATGCGCAACAAGCCCGGCATCGGACTGCGGAAGTCTTTCGGCATCAAACCCACCCGGTCCGAAGTGGACGTCGGGTGGCTGACAATGACGACCCGAGGTCGGCGGACTTATCTGACGGAGTAACGAAAACCAGCTATGCGCCTCGGCACCAACAACAACCTTCAGGACAGCACTCGTTACTGCAAGATCCGCCAGCCGAGCCGAAAGCTCGGCATTGGACATCACCATAAAGCCAATAGCTTCGCGCAGAATCGGAGTGATCGCAAGCGACGTGCGTTGCTTCAGCCCAAGGTCAATTCCAATCAAGTCAGGCCCCTTCTTTGGTGTTTGCCTGGGAGCGCCAGAGCGCTGTCACACTGCGCTGGGTCAAATAATTGCCACTGCCCTAGGTGGTCCGCCCTGGCATCTGATGGATCGACCGCAATGCGAACCGATCTTACCCCGGCCTCCACAATTTGACGATGCACATGGGGGAACAAGTCACTTTGAGTTCCTCAGTGCCATCGCGAAACTGCAGCTTGCCACCTACTCAGTCAAGTGCGCGACAGGTCGCAGCAGACCGACGTCCCGCGCGTAGCGCAGTGCTCACAGCGCCGGATGCACCTTGGTTTGGGAGGCTAGCGTCGTTCGCCGTCAGGATATCGGTCAGCTTGACACCCCCCTTTCATGGGTAGCATGAACTTAATGACTTCGCCTGTGTTTCGGTGCGGGGTTTGACCCTACCGTCGGCGTCCGCCGATGACCCCGCCCTCATGCAATCAAAGCCTTGAAACAACAGAGATATTGTCCAGCTTGATGGGGTTAAACTTCGGCGCCGAAGGGGATCAAACTTCGATGCTTGTTCACATCCGTCATGTTGCCGGCGTTCAGGCCATGCATCAGAAGGCATTCAACGTCGCGTTCTTTCGGGTTGCGTGGGGAGCAAGGCTTCATCCGCTGAGCCAGGTGATGTGAGGCCACATGAAGAAGTAGCATCCCGTGCAGATGACGACGATGCCAGTCGGTTGGCGCACCACCTTGGACTGGGCCGAAGGCGGATTCCATTCTGTGCGGGCGAGAAGCATGGTGCGAATGGCCGTGAGGAGAGTTATCGCTCGAGATTGGCAGCGGCAGGAACGACGACTGATGGCTTTTCTGGACGGTCAGACTTTCTTCAATTTTGCCTGTTCCAAAGACCAGTATTCCATTTCGAACAACCGCAACGGCGGCAGCGGCGTAAATCGACCATAGCGCTCGGCGGCGCAAACGATGCGCAGCATCTGCATGGCCAGATCGGCTACAATCTCTGCCTCACCTGCGCGCTTTCCGATGCCGAACAAGCCCAAACCCGGCACAAGGACCAGCCGTGGCAGCGGGTCCAGCATGATCTTGGGCTCGGGCGCCCGGTCGGCCCCAAGCTCGAAATAGTTGCGATAGCGCGCCGCAAAATCTGTCAGGGCCTCGGCGATGGCGTCGACCGTGGCATCGGCTGGTACCACAAGCGGAAAGGGTTTCAGACGGATCACATGATCCGGCGTAACCGTGCCGCGCTGCAACGCCAGCACCAGCGATGGCTGGTCAACGATCGTGCGGATCTGGGGCGAGGTCCGGAAATCAACACTGGTATCGCTCCAGCCCCCGTCGCTTTGCGCGATGGCCTGTTGCAGCCGGGCGCTGAAAGCATCGGACGCTGCAGAAGCCGGATCACTGCCCGGTTCCTGCGCAAGCGTGGCACCGTGGCTGGCGAGATAGTCTTCGGCAAGCGCGGCAAACGCGATCATCCGCGCATAGGACTGCTGCGCAGTGTCGCCAAAGGTAAACAGGCCATGATTGACCAGCCAAAGCCCTTCACATTCGGGGTTGCTGTCAAAAATCCGGGCTGCTTCGATCGAAAGATCATAGCCGGGCATCACATAATCGACCACCGCCAGCCGCCTGCCAAAGAGGTTGTGCCCGATCTCTAGGGTCAGGACCTATTGATCATCCGCTCGCGGCGTGATTCAGCCTCCGCAAGGAGACTGACTGATGAGCAGCCTTTTTTGGCTGACGGACGCGCAGATGGCGCGGCTTCAACCCTTCTTCCCGAAGAGCCACGGCAAACCCCGTGTCGATGATCGGTGAGTGTTGAGCGGGATAATCTTCATCAATCGCAATGGCTTGCGGTGGTGCGATGCGCCGAAGGAATATGGCCCACCAAAGACCCTCTACAACCGCTGGAAGCGGTGGAGCGACAAGGGTGTCTTCGCCCGTATGATGGTTGGCCTGGCCGCCGAGGCCGCCGTCCCGAAGACAGTGATGATCGACGCGACCTACCTGAAGGCACACCGCACGGCGACCAGCCTGCGGTCGAAAAAGGGGGAGCCGGTGACCAGAGGGGCCGTCTGATCGGCCGAACCAAGGGCGGCATGAACACCAAGTTGCATGCCGTTACCGACGCCGAGGGCCGCCCGCTCCGCTTCTTCATGACCGCAGGCCAGGTCAGTGACTACACCGGTGCGGCGGCCCTGCTGAGCCGCCTGCCAAAGGCGGAATGGTTGCTTGCCGACCGGGGCTATGACGCCGACTGGTTCCGAGATGCGTTGAAAGACAAGGGGATAAAGCCCTGCATTCCCGGCAGGAAGTCGCGCGGCAAACCCATCAAGCATGACAAGCGACGCTACAAACGCCGCAACCGCATCGAGATCATGTTCGGGCGGATCAAGGACTGGCGAC
>NZ_JAUSNR010000038.1 GCF_030656345.1 Pseudotabrizicola sp.
CTTTTGTGCCCCGTTTTCTTATGTGCCCCGAAGTCAAGATCGGTAGCTCTATCAATGGCTTCTGAGGCAAGGCTGGGCACATAACGGTGCATGCTTGTTGGCATCAGGTGTTTCTGGTTTTGGGCGACAGATGATTGTCGAGACACTGGGCGGCCAATCATGCCGCCCAGTGTCATATCGCTACAGGGATGAGAGCCACGCCAGCATGGCCGCGTCATCTCGCCATGCGGATTTTCGTGCTTTGCCACCAGCAACCGGCTCAAGCAGTTTCAGGGCTTCCGCCTTCATGCGTATGGTTATCTCGGCGTAGCGATTGGTCGTCTCCAGATTGACATGCCCCAACCAGCCCCGAATGACGTTAACCTCCACCCCTGACTCGAGGAGATGGACCGCCGTTGTGTGCCGAAACACGTGGGGCGTGATGTGGGTGCGTGAGGCTTGTACGCCCGCCGCCTCCCAGAGTTTGGCGTGATGGCGAATACGCTTGTAGATGCCGAAACGGGTCATCCCGCCGCCTGTGCCGCCGACGAACACAATGGTATCTGGCGAAAGAACTGTGGCGCGTTCATCCAGCATGTCCTGCAACGCCTTGGCGGTCTGGCTCCAAAGAGGGCAGGTTCGCCACTTTGACCCTTTGCCGAGCAGCCTGACCCGCGCCGGTGAGGCTAAATCGAGTTGGCCCACCTTCAGTTGCGCGACCTCTGAGACGCGCGCACCGGTGTTGTAGAGCAGCATGAGGAGCGCGCGGTCGCGCAGCGAAAGACGATCCTGGGCGGGGATGCAGGCAAAGAGCGCCTCGACCTCATCACGTGCCAGAAACTTCATCTCTGGGCGCTGATGGCGCTTCATCGGTATGGCTGCAACCTTGGCGCTGACCGGCAACATCTCTGGTGCGGTCCGGCAGAGATATTCGAAGAAAACGTGCAGGGCCGTCAGGCGCTGGTTGCGCGTACTGATGGCGTTGCCGCGCTTGACCTCCATGTTGTTTAGGAATGCCTGCACAGCAGAGTAGTCCAAATGCTCGAACCCGAGGCCACTGACCCCGATCCGATTGGCATCCGCAACGAAGATCAGGAATAGACGCAGGCTGTCTCGATAACTGCGGATCGTGCTGGATTGCAGGCCTTTGTGGCGCGGCAGATACTCCAGAAAGTAATGGTGAACGGCGGTGGGAAGGTTCAGCTGTGTCATGCTTGGCCTCCACCGCTCAGCGTCGGTGCGAAGGCCTCGAAACGCTGATTGGCGGCATCGAAAAGATCGTTAGTGATGGTCAGATAAACTGCGGTGCTGCTGGGATTGAGGTGCCCCAGAAATGTGGACAGATGATGGAGGCGGTCTGCCGGCGTGATCCCTTGGCGGTACCAGTTCAGCAGGGTGCGCACCGCGAATGAATGGCGCAGGCCATGAACGTGGGGACCGAAAACTCCAGGCGGGATCACAAGGGCGAGTTGCGGCAACAGGTCATCGCGAAAAGTGTTCCGGATGCTGTTGGTGCTGATCGGTGTACGGCCATTCCAGGAAAATAGGTAATTGGTGCCCGAGCAGGCGAACCCATGTTGCTCGCGTTGCGTCAGGTAGCTGCGTAGCCTGGCGGCCAACTTGGGGCCAAAGGGCACAAGTCGATCCTTGCCAAACTTGGTATTGCGGATCTCCAACACTTCGCGGGTCAGGTCCACATCGCCCCACTGAAGGCGAGCGACCTCCCCGACCCTCAGCCCAAGGCCAGCGAGCAAGGCAAAGATCATCTCGTAGAGAATGCCGCGCTGTGGTGCGCGTGAATTATCTGGCAATGCTGCGGCCAAAGTCAGCAGTAGCCGGATAGTCTTGTCAGAAAACAGGTAAGGCAGCTGTCGCGCTGTTTGCGGCTGAGGCTTGATCGTTACCGGTGAGGCACCAAGGATTTGTTGGCTGGCGATCCAGTCGAACAACCGTCGAACATCTCCGAGCAGATTATTGTAGCTCCGCGGGTTGGTTCGGTTGCGGGAATCCAAGAAGTCCTGCAGGCACTGTGCGTCAATCGCCTCAATGCTTTCCACGCCGCGGTTGTTGAGAAATCGATCGAGCAGCCGAAGTTGGCGATCTTCGCAGGCGAACTTGCATCCCATGGCGCGTTTTGCACGCAGGTATTGTTCGATCTGAGGGGCCAGGATGCTTTGAAAGCTGTTCCAGGGGGCGGTCATAGCACGTCCTCCCCTTGGGCAATGACCATCTCTCGCAGCTTGTGCACCGCCACCTTGCCATAGACCAATGTGGATGCGGGGTGGCGATGACCGACGTAATCGCCAATGACTTTGAAGGGCAGGTCGGCTTCTACAAGGTGCTGAACGCAGGCATGGCGCAATGTGTGCGAGCCGGCACGTGCAACCTGAATGCCAATACTGCGCATGCGGCCAGAAACCATGCACGACACCCCCGTATGCCTCATAGGTGTATATGGCGATCTTGCGGCCAAGAAGACTTGGCGATCGGCGATATCCGTGCGCCGAACGTGCAAATAGGCGATTATGGCTTCGCCGACGGTCGCTGACAGCGGATATCGGGTCGAATGGCCGCCTTTGCGCATTGGGATGCTGATCTGGTCATGCACCCAATCAATATCATCGAGGCACAGGGCCGCGATCTCTCTTGCACGCAATCCGTAGCTGGCCAGCAATGTCAGAATGGCATAGTCGCGTTTGCCCACGTCGGAGCGGCAATCGACGCTGGCCAGCAGGCGCTCGACATCAGGCCATGAAATGGCACGTGGAATGGATGCTTGTCGATAGGCGCGGCCGCGCGGAAGACTGCGTGTGAGATCGTTCGCAATGATGCCTTCACGGTGCAGATAGGCGAGGAAGACGCGCAAGGCGCCGGTCGTGCCGAGCATGCCGGACTTGTGCAACGTCTCCGCGCGGGTGTTAATGAAATCAGTGATGGACGCCGGGGTAAGCGCCGACAGGGTTATGCCCGTCTGCGCCAAGTATGACTCGAACGGGCGCAGGGTGTAGGTGTATTTGTGTAGCGTGGCTTGGCGCAGTCCTTTCTCGTTGAGAAGGAAAGGGAAAAAACCAGGTGCGCTGACACAGAAGGGCATGCGGGGACGATGGCTCGGACGTGTGAAACCAGGCAGAGCTAGGCAAAGCATTCGCTCCACAGGCAAACGGCTTTGGGAAGCGATTGCCGCCCGGTCCTGTGCGCTCTTGCACCACTTGCCGTGTTTAGCAAACCAGTGGCTTACAAACGCATCTACGTGATCTGGAAGCTGATCAAGGCGTTGAACACCACGTCCAACGACGAACTCGTTGAAGTGTCCGAGGGCCCGAACATTCTGCTGAATAGTAGCGGTACCGGTATGTAACTCATCAAGCGATTGAACGTAGCGCTCGATCTGCGGCCCAAGCCACTGGGCTCTGATACGGTCGATCACCTTGAGCGACCTGAAATGGCGTTCCAACATGACAAGCATCCTTCTGGAAAATTGCAGGAGCTGTCATGTTGCACGACGTTTGCCGTTATGTGCCGGGCTTTAGCTCAGAAGCCATTGAAAGAGCTACTGATCTTGACGGCGGGGCACATAAGAAAACGGGGCACAAAAGGTGCACAACCATCCCTCAGGCGATCCTGAGCCGTCCGACGCCGATATTGCCATGACGAAGGAGGTGCAGAAGGCCTGCCAGGCTCTCGGCCTCGTCCTGCATGGCCACATCATCGTTGGCGCCGGCCGGGAGGTCAGTCTGCGCGGCCGGGGTGATCTTGGATGATTGCCCGTTGGTCTGCGGCCCGGGCGGCTCTGAGAGGGAAAGAAGGGAAGGGGGTTTTCGATGGGTTGGAAGTCGAGAGAGAGGCTCTTGGCGCCCGTCGGGAGATCGGTCCGATGACCAACATGCAGAAAATCACCCTCGCATCTTCGCGGGACATCCCTTTCCACAACCTGGTCCTGAGCCAGTCGAACGTCCGGCGCGTGAAGGCCGGCATCTCGGTCGATGAGCTGGCCGAGTCCATCGCTCGCCGCGGTCTGATCCAGAGCCTGCACGTCCGCCCGGTGATCGGCGAGGATGGGGCCGAGACCGGCAAATTCGAAGTCCCCGCTGGCGGTCGGCGCTTCCGGGCTCTGGAACTGCTGGTGAAGCAGAAACGCTTGGCGAAGGCCGCCCCCGTGCCCTGCATCGTCAGCTCGACCGATGACGGCGTGCTGATCGACGAGGTCTCGCTCGCCGAGAACATCGAGCGTGCGCCACTGCATCCGCTCGATCAGTTCCGCGCCTTTCAGGCCATGCGCGAGAAGGGCATGACCGAGGCGGCTATCGCGGCGGCCTTCTTCGTCGACGCGAAGGTGGTGAAACAGCGTCTGCGCCTCGTCACCGTCGCGCCTGAGCTGCTTGAGGTCTATGCCGCCGATGAGATGACGCTGGAACAGCTGATGGCCTTCACCATCTCCAGCGACCATGTACGGCAGGCGCAGGTCTGGGAGGCCGTCAAGAATTCATGGTCGAAGGAGCCCTATCAGATCCGCCGCATGCTGACGGAAACCGCGGTGCGTGCTTCCGACAAACGCGCCCAGTTCCTGGGGCTTGATGCCTATGAGGCTGCGGGCGGCTTCGTCCTGCGCGACCTCTTCCAACAGGATGACGGCGGCTGGCTGCAGGACCCCGTGCTGCTTGAACGCATGGTGGGCGAGAAGCTGAAGGCTGAGGCAGCAGCCATCGCCACCGAGGGCTGGAAATGGATCGAGGTCGCTGTGGGCTTTCCCTACGGCCACACCATGGGCCTGCGCGAATTGATGGGCACCACGGTCGACCTGACCGACGAGGACCGGGCCACCCGCGAGGCACTGCGGGATGAATACGACCGGCTGGAGGCGGAATACGCTGCGTCTGATGATCTGCCCGAAGAGGTCGACCAGCGCCTTGGCCAAATCGAGCGCAGCCTTAATGCCTTCGACAGTCGCCCGATGGCTTTCGATCCCGAGCAAGTTGGCAGGGCAGGGGCCTTCGTCAGCATCGACAGCGATGGCAGTCTTATGGTCGAACGCGGCTTCGTTCGACCGGAGGATGAACAGCACGCCGTACCCGTGGGTGGGGGTGCTGACACCGATTCCAATGGCGCTGCGGCATCGGAGGTCGAAAACGGCGAACACCATGCCGCGATGATCAGCATGGCGGACGAAACCCGCCTGCATGATGACGACGAAGACGAAGGCGATGCGATCAAACCGCTGCCGGAGCGGCTGGTCATTGAGCTGACGGCGCACCGCACCTTGGCGCTGCGGGACGCCGTGGCAAGCAATCCGCGCATTGCGATGACGGCGCTCCTGCACAAGTTGGTCACGGATTGCTTCGTCTCCCGAGCTTCCGGGGCCGCCCTTGAGGCCAATGTGCGCGACATCCATCTGCCGGTGCAGTCTGCCGACCTCGCCGACAGCTTCCCGGCGCAGAGCATCGACGCCAGGCACGCTGGATGGAAGGCTGACATTCCGCTGGGGCAGGGGGATGACGTGCTCTGGGATTGGCTCCACACCTTGGATGAGGCCAGCCGGCAGGCGCTCCTCGCCCATTGCCTCAGCTTCGGGGTGAACGCCTTCTATGAGCGTCCGAACCCCTATAGCAGCATGGGGATCAGCCAGCACGGTCTCGACCGCCGCCTGCGTGAGGCTGACCGCCTGGCCCGCACCACCCGGCTTGATCTGGTCGAGGCGGGCTGGAAACCCACTGTCGCCAATTATCTCGGCCGCGTCACGAAAAGCCGCATCCTGGAAGCCGTACGCGAAGGGGCAGGGATGCAGGCCGTTGAACTGATCGACCACCTGAAGAAGGGCGACATGGCGCGCGAGGCTGAACGGCTGCTCGACGGTTCCGGCTGGCTGCCTGAGCCACTGCGCCTGGATGATCCGGACGTTGGCTCAGAAGCCGTGACAGAGGATGCCAGCATCGAACTGCCCTCCTTCCTCGCCGAAGACGACGATGTCCAACCCGACGACGACGAGGAACGCCAGCACATGATCGCCGCTGAATGACTTTCAACGGGGCGGCTTCGGTCGCCCCGTTCTTTCATGTGAGCGCATTGAGGGAGCTATTTCAGGCCAGTCGTTCGGAATAGCGCTTCTTCACGGCGCGATTGATGAACTGGTTCAGCCCATCGCCTGACCGCGCCAGCACGATCATACGGTCAAGATTGGCCTGTCCTGCCGACACCGAGGTATAGCGGTAGATCGCTCCATCCTTGAACTCGACATCCATATGCGTCGATCCGATCTCGTAGGCCCGGATGCCGGAATCCTGATCCCAATCACGATATGGAGTCATTTCGCGCGCCTCGTTAAACGATGTGGCGTGATCATAGGGTTTGTTCGTGTTTCGTTCAAGCGCGGGTGCAGCATCATGGCCCCGGATTTCGACGGACCTTTGCCAAGCGATCTTCGACGCAGCGGTTGGTTAGGGCAGGAGGGGCAGAGCACTGGTCTAGCCGTCAGATCGTCGCCGAGTAAGCGGATTGCTCAGTTAACCCAGTCTGGATCGACAAGCTCCTCGGCCAGTCGTAGCACTCGTTAGAGGATCGTCCATTGCATCGCCATAACGCTGGCAGACCTGAATCCGGTGGAGCGGCGGGGCCGCGAGGCAGCAGGGCAGGGGGAGCGCAAGCTGGCCAAACTGGCTAGAGTGATCTCATCGCCGGTAGTACCTGTCCTGTCTTCCTGACGGGCCTTCAGGTTTGCCTTGATCTCCGTGGTTTGTCTGTCCAGCCCGCGTCCAACGGCCTCTGGTGATGGGCTGATCTGCCCGAAGGACGGCTTCACCTCGACCGCTTCGACGCAACAGCGTCGTCACAACTTTCTTCCCCTGCCGGTGCGGGCACCGTCATTCCTCGCGCGGCAAGAAAGTTCCTCCTGTGCTGTCCAGCCCCCGGGGAGGGGGTGCGCCAGCGGTCGCCTCCGGGCTGTCGATCGCCATCGAGGCCGCAAGGACGCGGGCCCGAAACAGCAAAACGGAGAAAGAACATGGCAACCATCGGCACCTTCAAGAAGACCGGCAACGACTACACCGGCGAAATCTTCACTCTCAGCCTGCAGGCCAAGGGTGTGCGCCTCGTCCCCGACCTGCGGGCCTCGGGCGAGAACGCCCCCTCCCACCGGGTCCTCGTCGGCCGCGCCGAGATCGGCGCCGCCTGGACGAAGACCTCGAACGAAGGCCGCGCATACCTGGGCCTGAAGCTGGACGATCCGAGCTTTGCCGCTCCGATCTACGCCAACCTCTTCGATGACGAGGACGGCGAGGGCGCGAGCCTCATCTGGTCCCGCCCCAACACCCGCCGCGGCGACTGATCGCCACGGCAAAGGCCCCGGTCGAAAGACCGGGGCCAACACTTCAACCGGAGCAAAATTTCAACGCTTGTTGAAAACCCGCATTTCGATGAAAGACTCGCGTTGCCGGAGACGCTCTATAGCATCTTTCGGATTTGATCCGCGCGTTGCATAGAGTCCGTGATGATCGGATCGCTCACACTGCCTGGCACCTGATCCGCCGCGCCAAGTCTGGTTCTCTCCAATGCCGGACCAAGACGGTCCGCCATCTCTGCGAGAAGGTCCAGAGCACGGTTTTTCGGAAGGCCACTGGCTTTGCCCTCGGCCTCAAAATGGCGTGGTACAATCTCGTCGATGCCGTAGTGGCCGTCGATGGACATGGCGAGCCGGTACCGTTTGCGCTGAAGGCGTCCGGCATGCACGACGGGTGCTACACTCAGGATGTCATAGAGCGGTGCGAGACGGAAACGTCCGCGGCGGCCCAGTTGCAGGCTGAAATTCTTGGCATGCCCGTCAGAGGCACCGATCAGGAAATAGAAGATCTGGGCGCGGAAGAAGGTTTCACGATCCGTTATCGGATCGTCTGATTCCCGCAGGAGTTCCATGATCAGGGCAATGCCCGGACCGCCCGCTTTTTGGTACTTCCGGGCGGAGGGGTAGCCCAGGGATTGGCAAATATCTTCCTGCGGTAAACGCTTCAGGGTTTCGCCTTCCCAATGCCGGTCGAAGCGTTCGACAGCCAGCACGACTAGCCGCGGCAGAGCGATCTTCTCGACCTTTGCCACCGGCAAACCAATCTCGCGGCCCAGCGTCATGCAGAACAATTCGTTCTCGACGCTGTCGCTCATGTCGATTTCGTCAGGGCCGGGCAGGATCCCCATCGGGGTTTTGAAGATGTGGCTTGTCGGCGTGATACCGCGCGGTTTCGCCCAATGGCCGCCAATGCGAAGGTAGGCGGTTTTTTCCTGTGCCCCGGCGATGGATATCCTGAAATCCTCGTCGTCCCCGAGTGCCAAGGGCGCTGCCGCAAGGTTCTTAAGATCGGCGACCATCTCCTCTTCGGAAATCTGACGATAATCCATATCTTGGGCTGCGGGTTCTTCTTCCAAGGGCAGGAATTGCAGCGCGCCCACACAGTCCCGCCCGAGCGCAGACAGGAGAGAGAACACGTCTTTGCCTTCGGCGCCGACCCGCGCTGCGATCTTTTCGCGCAACTCTCCTTCGGCATCGGGCAGCAGGTTGTCGAAAGCGGCAATCACCGGATCGCCTTTCCAGTCTCCTTGGGTCAGTGGCATGATACTGGCGACGGGGAAGGCCAGGTCCGAGGCCAGCCAGGCTGGATCGTAGGAAAAGGCAACGCCGCCATCGGTGGCCTTGATCAGCGTGCCGACCCGTGTCCGTTCATACCAGACTGCCGTCTTGCTACGCCGGATGCCGACCCGCCTGCGTGCCAAGCGTGCCATATCAGTTCGTATCCTGGTCAGGTATGCGCCCGGTCACGACCAACTCAGCACCGAGGGCTTCGAGAAGGCGCAGATAGACGTCGAGGCTGACCGAAACGACGCCCGTCTCGATATCCGAGATGGTGGATTGGGCAGTACCCGTCGTTTCAGCGAGTTGCTTCTGGGTCATCCCCTGGGCACGCCTGCGGGCGCGAAGGGCTGCTGCCGCGTGCCGGAGGCTACGTATGGAATGGGTGAGGGGCTTTTCCATACCAAACTGATAGTCTGTCGGCGATATTTCGTCAATATAGCCAAAAGACGATTTTTCCGTGATATCCCAGTTGAGCTATAATTATGAAATATCGTTCAAGGGCGATGCGGAAGTCTCAGCACGGCGCAAGAAGAAGTAGAACTCGGCTAAGCCGCGCCGGAAAGATAAAGCTCAGCCCGTTGGGATTCCTGGCCTTCCATCGCCGCATTCCGGGCAACGGCGCTGAAAAACGTCTGAACCGTTCGCACCGTACCGCGCCCCGCAGTGGCGACATTGCAGGATGTAGACGATCTGGTTGTGGTCGGTACCCGGCTGTCCGGTGCGGGACAGCACTTCCTGACTATTGCGGTTCACGTAACCTGTTGCCGTAGTTGAGGATCTGCGAGGGCTGTCACTCTTTGGGCGGGAGCGGGGCTTGTCAGTCGGGGGCCAAGTGGTTCCGAGAATCCAGCCTTCGACCTGAGCTGTCATCGCAACACTTTCCGGCTGTGGCGGCGCAAACGCCTGATTGATTTCACCGCTGATACCGGCCTCCTGAAGCCAGCGCGCGATTGCATAGGCATCGTGCTGATCGGGAGTTCTGGCCTCGCTGCCATAGAGGCTGCTCCACAGCCTCGGATAGGCCTCGAGGATCACGGAGGCGTCCTGAGCGGGTTCCCAACCATCAAAAGGCCAGAAATGGATCTGCGGGCGAGCCTGTCGAATTTTGCGCAGCCATGGGATGCCGGCATGAGTTGATTTGGCGACCGTTCCCTGAACGTCGAAATGGAAAACTGACTTTGCCGATCCGGCAGCCTCCTCGGTCAGCCGCCGCCAATGCCTCTCCCCTTGCCGCGCCGCGCCATTTCCAACTGACCCGTCGCGCACGAAATCGACATAAGTGTGCTTGCGATCTGTCGGCCAGTGCGCACAGAAATCGTCGAGGAAATTCGGCCAATCGGGCTCAAGGCCATGCCGCTCGAAGTAGCGTATGGGGAATGAAAAGCCGTGATCAATGCCGACAACTGTCGGCACCGATCCATCCAAGGTTTCGATCAGCCAATCGGCGAGGCTGTGCCTTGTCCAGTATTTCTTGGGGCCGGCGGGCGGCAATACCTCTTCGGCGACGCTGTTGCCCAAGGTCTGATAGCCGCGCAGCCCTTTCAGGCTGGCCTCGGCGGTTTCTGCCCCTGAATAGTCGATGCCGATGGTGCGACGGAATCTGGGACTACCGATCATTGGAAGCTCGCCTGAAACTGTGTGGCGGTCAGCGAAACATGGGCATCAAGTGGCGGTCGCAGCTCAAACGCCTGCGGGGTCCGCGCGAAATCGTACAGACGGAAGAGATACCAATCCTGACGACGCTCCTCTGCCACAGCAAGCTCGTTGCGCGAAATGTGGAACGGAGTACGGTCCCAGCCGTTGGTCGTTTTGACCTCGATCAGACGGTCACGCCCGTCATGGCTGAAGCTGGCGATGTCATATCCTGCTCCATCGCCATCCTCGCGCGAAACCCAGCGGACACGACGCGCCAGATCGTCCCGGCCGTGGTGACGCAGGGTTTCGCGCTCATGATGAAAGACACGCTCTTCTCCTGCGCCACCCAGAGTGCGATTGCGCTCGTCCCGGGCGGCAACGTCGAAGCGGCGGGCAACTGCTTGCATCTGGTCGAGTTCGGGTGGTGACAAATTGCGAAAACTAGGGGCAGTCCCGATGAAGAGGGGCGCGGCTTCAGCCATAGCGCTGGAGTGGGTCCTAATCAACGACGGCTCCCACTCAGGGTGTCCTGCCAGCCAGCGTGACACGGCCACAGCCAGCGCCATCTGGAAGTTAAAGCGTGGTTGATAGCCCCTGATCGTGGGCAGGCCAAACCCACGGAACGCGGCTGAGATGTTGCAGAGTTTGAATTCGATTGATCCCCGACTGCGGCCAGTCTGTTCCTGCAAAAGCCGGTTCTGCGCCGCCTTGTTGTATGCCTCGCCGGCCAATTCCTGCCCGAGCATCGCGAAGTAACTCGCAACGCAGGCATCGTTCTCAAGATCGGTCCAATCGTCTGCACTCATGGGACGAGGCTAGTCGGGCTGCGCTTGGCTGTCATCCTGAAACCCTTTGGATTGCGATGGTTTCCCGTCTGGCCTGGAGTGATCATTGATCAAGGGGAGTTTGGCCAAGACGTAAAACTGTGCCTCGAAGGTGTCGTGTGACTTGGACCAGCATCGCCTCCAAATCGTTTTGACGGGCCTTCGCCAAGCCATCATTGAAGCGGCAGGAACTGGTGCGGAGAACGAGGGCATTGGCCATGCCGTTAGATCATCATCGAGTTGCGCGAGCTGAAGTGGAGTCTCAGCCATTATTGGCCTGCATCTTGGCCCAGTCGCAGCCCTCGTTCGAAAATCGTCCTTTACCTGCCATCACGCGGCGCGACCTGAACCGGGTGGAGTGGCGGGAGCCACGCGCCAGCAGGGGCAGGGGAGAGGCGCAAGCTGACCTGACTGGTCGCTGAGGGGATTTCATCGCCGCTAGTGCCTGACCTGTCTTTCCTGATGGGCCTTCAGGTTCGCCCTGATCTCCGTTGTGTATCTGTCCCAGCCCGCGTCCAACGGCCTCTGGTGATAGGCTGATCTGCCCGAAGGACGTCTTCGCCTCGACCGCTTCGGCGCAACAGCGTCGTCACAACTTTCTTCCCCTGTCGGTGCAGGCACCGTCATTCCTCGCGCGGCAAGAAAGTTGCGCCTCGGCTGTCCAGCCCCCGCGAGGGGGGTGCGCCAGCAGTCGCCTCCGGGCTGTCGATCGCCATCGAGGCCGCAAGGACGCGGGCTCGAAACAACAAAATGGAGAAAGCATATGGCAACCATCGGCACCTTCAAGAAAACCGGCAACGACTACACCGGCGAAATCTTCACCCTCAGCCTGCAGGCCAAGGGTGTGCGCCTCGTCCCCGACCTGCGGGCCTCGGGCGAGAACGCCCCCTCCCACCGGGTCCTGGTCGGCCGCGCCGAGATCGGCGCCGCCTGGACAAAGAAATCGAACGAGGGCCGCGCATACCTAGGCCTGAAGCTGGACGATCCGAGCTTTGCCGCCCCGATCTACGCCAACCTCTTCGATGACGAAGACGGCGAGGGCTCGAGCCTCATCTGGTCCCGCCCCAACACCCGCCGCGGCGATTGATCGCCAAAGCAAAGGCTCCGGTCGAAAGACCGGGGCCGAAGTCTTCAACCTGATAGCCCCAATAGACACGCAGGGCGGTTCTCCGGTGGGTCCGAAAATCCCTACCAGCTACAGCCCGAGTGCGGCATCCATGCGCTCATGTTCGAAGGCCGGGGCACAAGCGTTCAACTCCGTGCCGCCCAGCCCTTGGCGGCGCAACTCGTCCCGCCAGTTGTCGCGGATGCTTCGCCCCATGTCCCGAGCCAAGATCCGGGCTTCCTGTACTTTGAGATCGAAAAACTCGGCCGCTTCGATTGCGGCGGCGATGTCCGGCTCATGCCCATGGATCGGGCTGATCCCGGTTTCCATCTGAGCGTGGCGCCGGGGCTGAGGATTGACGTCGAAAAGTGGCGAAAGACGCCATAGGTTCTGCCCCGCATAGATGAACCCGTGGTTCTTCAGGTGGTCATCCGTGTTAGTGACAAGTATCCCGAAAACCATCCGGCGCCAGATTTCCAGCAGATCATCGCTGGGCCGGGCCGAGATGGTGCGAATGATGTCGGCAATGTCCGTGTAAAAGCCGCTCGCATGCCCAACCTTGCCCAGGGCGGTGCGCGCAGAGATATAGGGAACCCGGCCGCCATCCCGGCGATCAAAACGGCTGAAGAGACCGATTGGGTGCGAGCTGCCGGGCAACTCGAGCCGGCATTCCGGCGTGCGCAGTCCAAGGATCCCCGCAAGCTTCATTGTTGCCACCTCGAGACGTTCCACAGGCCATGTGTCGTTGATGGATGTGAACTTCGCGAGCCAGAGCCGGTCCCCATCCCTCATACTGGCCTTTGGTCGCGCTCCGCCCGGCGTGCCGGCGGCGCCGACGAGATCCAGCGCATCCTGCTCCGCGCCGGCCGGGTCGCGTTCGAACCTTTGTGCGATCTTGAGCAGGTCCTCGATTTCAGCGAGGCGCGGGACGGGTTTTCCGATCTGCGGGAAGGGCTCGCCATTTTCCTGCAGCAGGCGCAGCGCGCCTTGGCGCGCAGTGTCGTCGCATGTGGTCAAGAAGTCGAACTCGGTTGCCCCCTCGCCCAGAACCCGGCGCATCAGCTTGCGGCCCCAACTGTCCGGGGAGGTATCCGCAAAGGGCCCAGCGATGACATCGCGCTTCCGGCTTTCGCGCCCGCCGGAGCTGGCATGATAAGGCACGCTCGCCCGCGGCATTTGCGGGCAGAGGTCGAAACCACGTGGGTTGTCGATCCATTCTTGGTCATAGATGAAGGTGGAATGCGCGCGCCGCCCGTCCGTTTCAAAGACCAGACGGCCGACCGGAACCAGCCCATTCCCAAGAACGACACGCGCCACGACCATCAGAACGCGCTCCCTTCATCATCGATCTCATCAGATCGGTCCTGCGTTTTGGCCGATCTGCCGGACGGCGGCTTGCGGCGGTTGGCGATCCGCTCCGGCAGGCGGGCCTGATCAAGGACCAGGCCAGTATCGTCCTTCGCCGGATCCAGCATTTCGCCGAGCCGGTGGAGCTCGCCCAGGACCATGAGCGCCATGGCCAAGGTCTCAAGGCGCACACCACCATCGCCCGTCTCGAGCTTGGCGAGCGTCTTGTCGGTCACGCCCAAGCGCTCGCAGAAATCCGCAACAGACATCCGCCGCTTCTTGCGGGCGACACGGATGTCATGGCCAAGGCGTTTGAGGGTTGTCTGCACTTGGTGCGATGACATGATTGGACCGGAGAAATATCCGCCTTATGCTGCTATGTCCGTATTTTTGTCCGTGTTAGGTCATTTCGCAGGGGAAGTCAACCAAGCGGGAACTAAGACGGACAATAGTCCGGATTAAATAACTTAGACCGGAATATTATCCGGTTTATCCCTACTGGACCTAGGGGCCGGGGGCACATCCGTGGATCAGGTCTCCTTGGCATTGACGGCTCGCTTATCCAAGGTGGTCGTTCGGCCCGAGATCGGCAATCGACAGCAAGGTGGCACGCATCCAAGCGGGCGCTTGGGCGGCGCTTTTGGCGAGTATCTTCTTGTCGCTGTCCGAGAGGTTCCTGACGGCCACCTGCAGCACATCTGCGGCGCGGGAAGCGCCCACATGGCGCAGCGCCTGAACAACGGTCCCTGCCGGGCTACCGGGGGCAATCAGATGCTTGGGTGAGGCGTGTCGGAGATCGACCACGCGATCGCCAAGGACCACGCGCCGGGATGGCCCATCTGTGAGCCACGAACTTAGCGCAGCGACCTGCGTGGAGAGGCCAAGTAGATTCGCGGCGCGCGCACCATCGATCTGCAAATGCGAGCCGGTTTCCCGTGCTAGGGCCTGCGCCACGTCATCGGGTGCGGGGGTAAGGGCGCCGAGCTTGGGGTGCAACTTGGGAAAGTCGTAGAGTCCGCGCGCAAGCCGCCTGAGATGGCCTGCCTTGGCCAGGCGTGACAGGGCCTGATCAACCGCAGCACGTGCGGCCATGTCGAGGAAGTCGCGCGGCGTGAACACGCTGCCGCGTCCGCTTGCGCGGACACGCTTCATGACCCGATCAGGAACGGAGGCGGACGTCGTCATCATATGTCAGAAAATCGCCTATGTTTTTCTGACAATCAAGTGCGGAGATTTCAAGGTGGGTTTCGCATTGATCGATTGCAGAACTTCGGCAAGGAAGACGATGGCACATCCCGGCAAAGCCGGGACCGGGCTCTGGTCGTCCCGACTGGAGCCTGCCGGGCAGTCTTCCCCCTATTCGGGCAACGATCCCTTGCGCGACGGCCGGTCCGGCCGGCAGGAGGCCGATGGCCTGAGGTTCGGCGCGTTGCGGCCTCGTGCCAGAGGTCGGGTGGTGCGCGTGGCCCCCCTTCGTATTCATGGGCAGCATTGAAATTCGTGAGACCCCGGTCTGGAACATGACGATCAATTGAGAACAACTTGGCGACACGGCTGGCGAGCGGTGGGCATCCCGTGACGGGGCAGGGCGCCTGTCCCCGGGTCAAAGCCCCATCCCCCGCTTTCATTCGCTGTCCTTGGTCTGATCCGTCTCTTTGACACTCAACCCCAGAGGGGTCGGCTACGCGAGCGTGCCGCCCTCGCGGATTCGGACGAGCCGAACGCACGAGAGTGATTGCAGATCCGGTCAGACACTTCGGGCGCCTGTCGCGCGGGGGATGGTCCTCCGCCCCCAAGAAGACAGGAGCCCACCCCATGTCCTACAAGGATGCCACCGCTTTCGCCGCCTCCCTCGCCGCCACGTTGATGGTCTCGATCGTCGTGTTTCAGGCCGGGGACGGCACCCACGGTGCGATGCCGTCCGATGAATACGACGGCGACGAGACCCTCGTCGCCCTGGAAATCGACCCCTTTGGCTGAGGCGCGCAAGCGCCTCACCCACCCCTCCGGGGGCGCTTCATCAGCGCGACCGTCCGGGGACACGGCGCCGAACCGAGGGGTCCGGCAAGGGAGAGGTCGAGGGGGGAGCGGGCAGGGCGAGCCCGCTGAGACAGAGAGAGCGGCGGCGGGCTCACATGTCACCCGCTCTTCCCGGAGATCCCGAAATGACCATCCATCTTCCCAGCCGCGCTGCGCCGGCCCCTGAAACCTCGTCCGAACTGGCGCAAATCCTCGCGGAGCAGGCCGAACGCAACGCTGCTGAGGTGGCGTTGCACGCCCGGAACAAGGAGGTGCTGTTCGACGGGCTGCGCCATGTTGGCATCGCCCATGTCCTGGTCAACTTCGATGGCTCGGGCGACAGCGGGCAGATCGAAAGCATCGAGGCCCGCAATGATGCCGGCCACAGCGTCACGCTACCCGCCGCTCAAATCACCTTTGCGGGCATCGACTGGCAGAGCGGGGCACCCACCGAGCGCCGTCTGACCTTTGAGGCCGCCGTCGAAGAACTGGTCTACGATCTCCTCTCCGATACGCATTCCGGCTGGCAGGACAATGACGGCGCCTATGGCGAGTTCTGCATCGATGCCCGCGCGCGCTCGATCCATCTGGAGTTCAACGAGATGGGGTGGTTGCCGCCCTCCCCAGCGGCCACGCCTGTGTGTCAGGATGACCTGGGGCAGCAACCTTCATGCGGAGAGGACGAAGAATGTTGGAAACGATGATCGGTGTTGATTTGGCTAAATCGGTCTTTCAGGTACACGGCGCTTCGATGACCGGCGTCGTGAGGTTTCGCAAGCGGTTGACCAGAAGCCAGTTTCGCCGGTTTTTTACAACTGAGCCCAGAGCCGTTTTTGTGATGGAAGCTTGCGGAAGCGCGCATTACTGGGCGCGCGAGATGGTCAAGATAGGCCACGAGGTGAAGCTGATTGCCCCGCAATATGTGCGCCCTTTCGTCAGGCGACAGAAAAACGACGCGGCTGACGCGGAAGCAATTGTAGTCGCAGCTCAGCGTCCTGAGATGACTTTCGTAGGCACGAAGGACGAAGATCAGCAGGCAAGCGCGGTACTGTTTCGGTCACGGGAGCGCTTGATCCAGCAGCGCACGGTCGCGGTGAACGCGCTGCGGTCGATCCTCTACGAATTCGGACATGTCGTGCCTTCAGGCATTCGCAACATTCGGCGGATCGAGGAAATTCTCGCTGCAGAAAACAGCGATCTGCCATCTCTGGTTCGGACCGAGTGCTTGGATATCATCGCGCAGATCCGGGAACAGACGGCCCGGATCGAGGCGAAGACCAAGACGGCCAAAGAACTCGCCTCGAAGGATGATGTCGCGCGGAGACTTCAGACGATACCGGGTGTTGGTCCGCTGACGGCACTTGCTGTTGAAACTTTCGCTCCCGAAATGTCGACATTCAAGGGTGGTCGAAACTTTGCCGCTTGGCTCGGGCTCGTCCCACGCCAGTTTTCGTCGGGAGGCCGCGAAAAGCTCGGCCGTATCTCCAAGGCAGGCCAGGCGGACATACGACGGCTCCTGATTGTCGGTGCCATGTCACGTTTGAACTGGATGGGCAGGAAGACGGTCCCCGAAGGGTCATGGCTCGCTCGCATGATTGCCAAAAAGCCGCGGATGCTTGTGGCAATTGCGCTGGCAAACAAGATGGCCCGGATGGTTTGGGCGATGCTGACCAAGCAAGAGGATTACAGAGAGCCAGCAACTGGCTTGGCGACGTAAGAGAATCTGGCGCCGGTTATTGCTGGCGACAGAGGTGTAGGAAGTCGACGACCTGAATGGGCGAAATGATCGAACAGATCTGGGTCAGGAAAACCAGCGAAGCGCTCGGAGCGGAAAAGCCCGTCAACGAGTTCTGGACCTGATCCGCAGATCACCATACCGGCCCGCAGCCAATGATACGGCTACACATCAAGGCCTGACACAAGACCGCACTCGATCTGATCCTCGTCGGTTGAAAACTCCTTGCATCACGGGCGGCAACCACACAAGCGCTTTACCTCGTCCGAACTCTTCACCCACGATTTCTGAGGGGCGGCGATGGCACATCCCTATCACCATGCCCTGTCGTCGGTGAAGAAATGGGGCGGGACGGTCGAGGACTATCTCGCCTGTCATGAATTCTTCGATGCCTCGAAGCTCATCCTGGCGGATTTCCGGCATCGCGCCCTCCGTCATCATGCCGAGGGGATTTTCCTGCTGGAGCAGGTCCACGGGAAAACCCTGACCCTGTCGTCAGGCCGGGTCATTCCGACCCGCTGGGTCGGCGAGCAGCATGTCCGGGAGGATCTGGGCTTCATTCCCAGCTTTGCCGACTGGGCGCGGTCGATCCGGGCCGAGCCCTGGATGGGTCGGACCCAGAAGATCGAGACCGACGTCGATCCGCATCTGGCTAGCCCCATGCGGGAGATCACCTGAGATGAGCCGAGTATATCAGAACCTCGGTCTTCCGTCTGAAGCCTCTCCCCTCACGGTCGTCCGCACGGCGATCCGCCGGTTGCATCCCGACACGCTCGCGGTTCGCAGCTGGCGCGAGGCGCGCAAGCGCTACTACCGCGACATCTTGCAGGCCCACGCCGCGGCGCAGGCCGCCGCAGAAATCCCCCAGCCCGCAGAAGCGGGGCTGATCTCTCCCCCCAATCGCAATCCACTGTGACCCGGCCTCGTGGCCCGGGTTTCTCATTCTGAAAGGAGCCTATCGTGGCTGACTATTTCACACACTTTTCCTGCGTCATGGACGTGGGCACGCCTGAAAAGGCCATTGCGGCGCTCAACCTCTTTCTGCGCTTGCGCGAGGAAGACGAGGCCTTGGGCGATCCGGAATTCTCGGGCTTTGCCCTGTCGCTTCAGGATGGCCCGGGCAGTTCGGTCCTCTGGTTCCACGACGACGGGCAGGGCGATGTCGAAGGCGTCATCCGCTTCGTGCTGCGCCTCGCGGAAGATCTCGACCTCACCGGCCTCTGGGGTTTCGACTATGCCCACACCTGTTCCCGGCCCCGATTGGAGGCGTTCGGCGGCGGCGCGCATGTCGTCGACCTCGGAGCGCGCAAAAGTATCGGCTGGATCAGCACCCATGAATGGCTGACTGCTGCGCTGAACGGCGAAGACATCGACGCGGTGGAGGCGCTTGTCGCATGAACACGGCTGTTTCTTCCCGCAAACCCACCTCTTTCCCCGTCCCAGAATTCGGTCGCAGTGCCGATGGCATGCCCGTCGCCCGGATCGGCGATGCCGCCTATGCCATGATCCCCACGGCTGACGGGCGGCATTACCTCGGCAGCGGTTGGCGCCTCTCCAAACCCCTGTCGGACTGGAAGCGGTCCGACTTCTATGGCCATGGTGGCGACGTTGCCGATGAGGCTGCTTTCCACGCCGTCGTTCAGGGACAGATCGAGCATCAGGGCGAGAAGGCTGCCCTTGGCCGCCAGGAGTTCCGCGCCCATGCCAGCACGCCCTGGGGACCATCGCAGGGCGCGGTCCGCTACGGCGAGGGCGTGGTCTTCCACTCGACCTCCGGTCATGGTGGGTTCCACCTGTCGGCGGACCGCAATGCCCAAGTCCATCCCCTGCTGCGAGAGGCTGGTGGCTGGTACGAGGAAGATGCCGCCTGTGCCGCTGTCGCAACCGCTTGGCCGGATCTCTTTACCGGGTTGGAGAGGCGCCAAGCCGAAGAGACCCTACGCCACAGCTGGCCGGATGCCTGGGAGGCAATCAAGGGCCAGGCGCTGCGCCCTGGTGAATCCCTCACGCGTGATGGCGAAGCCTTTGCCCGCGATCACGCGAAAAACTGGGTCGTGATCTCGGCGATCTATTCCGACCAGCATCGCGGTTTCACTGAGGTGATTGCCACGCGCGGCGGGCGGCGCGATCCCCAAGCCGAGAAGCGTCGCTTCCTTGTCCCCTCTGGGGACTACAAAGTTGGCACCTTCGGTTTCGTCATCGATGAGGCGCGCCACGCCGTCTATGACGGCCCGTCGAGTTTCATCGGCTGGCGGGGCAGGGCAGGGGGGTGATCCCCAGATGGCCGGCGCACGGCTTCTCGGTCGGGCACTCGCCAGAGGGAGAGATAGGCGGGTGGCTCCGTGACGGGTTTCAGGGTGGGAGAGAGTCTCCTGCCGCCTGTCGCGGAGTGATCCAGATGACCGCACCCATCCCCCAAACCGCCTTCCGGGGTCCCGGCGACAACTTGATCGGCGGAGTTCTTGCCCATCTGCGCCTTGCGGACCGCTTGCCCCTGCGGATCAGTTGCCACTGCCGCGCGCATTGGGACGATCCGGCGCTCGATCAGCTGCACTTCGAGCGCGAGGTCGATCTCGGCACCTTCGGTGACCTCGCGGCTGCAATGATCGTAGCTCGCACCGCAGTAACTTCCGGTCTGATCGCCGCAGGCAACGATCCGGCCCTGCGTCTGGCGCCGCAGTTCATCACCATTCTCGATGCCCAGCAATGCCTGGTGCTGGCAGGTGACGTGCAGGCAGGCCTGATCCGCTGGTGCGCGCCGGTCGACAGCGATGCCGAGGCGCGGCGCGTGGTGACCGACGCCTGCGGGCTTCGAGCCGAGGCCCGCGTGGCGAACGACATCGGCGATCCCGCGTCCGCCGCTGCGCTGCTCACCCGCGCCCGCTCGCTGGAAGGCCGACTGGTCGAGCCGTTCTGGCGCGACCTTGCAGCCGCTGCAGTCGATCACGCCCTTGTGGCCTGATCTTCGCCCCTTCCGGAAACTCGCCCCAGCCGTTCTGCGGGGCCATACAAGACAGGGACACGCTCATGCCCCAATTGATCGCAACGACCGTCTATCGGATCGATGAACTTCCCGAGGGCGCCAAGGACAGTGCCCGCGCCTGGTATCGCGAGGGCGGTTTCGACCATGACTGGTATGACGCCGTCTACGAGGATTTCCAGCGCATCGCGGAAATCCTCGGCATCCGCCTGAAGACCCGGACCACTCGCCTTATCGGTGGCCGCACGCTGCAGGATCCCTCTGTCTGGTTCAGCGGCTTCTGGTCGCAGGGCGATGGCGCGGCTTGGGAGGGCTTCTATTCCTACCGGAAATACGCCGCTGCCGAACTTCGCGCCTATGCGCCGAAGGACAAGACCCTGCACCGGATCGCGGAGACCTTGCAGGCGGCGCAGCGGCAGAATTTCTACCAGCTGCGCGCCGAGGTTTCACATCGCGGCAATTACTACCATGCCTTCACCATGGCGGTCTCTGTGTCCCGGCACAGTGTGGCTGCGGTCGAGATCGTTGGCGATGCCGAGTCCATCGTCACCGATGCCCTGCGCGACCTCGCCAATTGGCTGTACCGCCAGCTTGAGCAGGAATACGAATATCTGACATCGGACGAGGCCGTGGATGAAACGCTGATCGCCAATGGCTATACTTTCACAGAGGAAGGGCGACGGTTCAGATAGAACGGGGCCGTATGATCGCGCTTGC
This sequence comes from Pseudotabrizicola sp., assembly GCF_030656345.1. GTDB lineage: Bacteria > Pseudomonadota > Alphaproteobacteria > Rhodobacterales > Rhodobacteraceae > Pseudotabrizicola. The sequence continues at coordinate 20,953 of NZ_JAUSNR010000038.1, forward strand.
AGAATATCCAGAATATCTGTATATTCTGTTCAAATGGAGGTTCCGGTATGCAACACCTACCCGAGTTCAAGGCCGCAGACCTGACGCGGCACACCAGCGAGCTTTTCGATGCGGCGATCCGCTCTCCGGTCGCCATCACCAAGCATCGCAAGCCGAAATTCGTGCTGATGAGCATGGATCATTACCAACAGCTCGCCAAAGGTGCGACCCAGCAGGTTCACATGCTGGATGAAATGCCAGACGACCTCAAGGCACTGATGATCGAAGGGCTCGAGCGGGACATGAACCAGGATGCCGAATAAGCCCACAGCCGGAGAGGTCTTCCGCTACCCGTTCCTCTGGAAGCGGGAGGAATTGTCCGGCGAAACCGAGGGCCGAAAGAAGCGCCCCGTTTGCATCGCCGTGACTGTCGCCAAGCAGGATGGCGAGACAGTGGTCTTCATCCTGCCGATCACGACACAGCCGCCGCAGCCCGCGCGACATGCCATTGAGGCCCAACAGGCCCGAGCGTGCATATATGGACATTTTAGAGAATATAACATGAACGAACTGTCTGTTGACCGGACAGCTTGAAGACGGGAGGCTGTTTCTGGCGTTGTTTGGGGGATGACGGGTTGGAACGGTCTTTTGTCGAGGTTTGGAGCCTATCCTTTGATGACATCGGATTGATCGAGGGGATCAATCGTTCCGGCCGGGTCTGGTTTGCGTTTCAGCTGAGCTTCTTCCGAGCGCGGGCGCGATTTCCGTCTCGGTCGGGCGATGTCCAGGCCGATGTCTTGCGTTACCTTGCCGCGCAGCTGGGGATCGCCGCGCCGGAAGCGCGGGATTTCGAGTGCGGTCATGTGACGGCGCGCAGGCACCGGGCAGCAATCTTGAGGTATTTGGATATTCGACGTGCCGCTGATCGAGATCGGCAAGCGTTGCGGAATGAACTGGCTTTCGTGTTTCGGGGATCCTTCGGGAAGATTGAGGATCAGGTCGAACTTGGGTATCGCAAAAGCCGCGCGCAGGGGTTCTTCGTTCCGTCGGACAAGATCATGGAGCGGCTTGTCCGCGGTGCTCGGCATGATGCCGTTGAACACCTGCTCAAGAGGATTGCAGACAGCTTGTCCGGTGAGGCCTGCCGGAAACTGGAGGCCAGCCTGGCCGGCCCCAAATGCGCAACGGGGTTTCTGAGTTTGAAAGCGGATGCGGGTGCCGCCACTTTGGAAAACATCCTGGCGGCGACAATGCGATTGGCATTCGTGAATGCGCTCGATTTACCATTCCAGATCATGGAAGATGTCGACCCCGCCCTGGTCCAGCGACTGTCCCGCCGCGTCGATGGTGAGACCGCGGCCGAGATGCGCCGCCATGGCGACACGCGTCGGCTGGGTCTCTTTGCGCTCAATCTCATGCATCGCCGTGGCGAAATGATCGACGCGCTGATCGACCTGCTGCTTGAGATCATCCACCGGATGCAGACACGGTCGCGCCGCCGGGTAGTGGGGGCGATTGCGCGGGATATCGAGCGGGTCCATGGCAAGGAGCGCCTGCTGGTCGATATGGCTATTGCAGCGGTGGATGAACCCGAGGGCCGGGTGCTTGAGGTCATTTATCCTGTCGCGAGCGTGGCCAAGCTGAAGGCCGTGATTGAAGAAGACGGCGCCAAGGGCACGCTGGACCGGCGAATTCAAACGGCGATGCGCGGCTCCTACGCAAGCCACTACCGTCGGATGGTACCAAAGCTTCTTGCCGCGCTGCAGTTTCGATCGAACAACGCAAGCTGGCGCCCGATCCTGGATGCACTCGATTTGATCGAGCGGTGGCAACAGGATGGACGACGGGTCGTGCCTGTCGATCTGGCTCCTCAGGGTTCCATTCCCGCCAAATGGCGCGAGGCCGTCATCGATGCATCCGGCCGTCTGAACGTGATTACCTTCGAGCTCTGCGTATTGGCACAGTTACGTGAGAGGGTGCGCGCGAAGGAAATCTGGGTCGATGGCGCTGACCGCTACCGCAACCCGGACAATGACTTGCCGACCGATTTCGAGGCGCAAAGACACATATATTATCAGGGCCTTGGCCTCACCCAGGATGCCGGAGCGTTTGTCTCGCAGGTGCGCGATGAGCTGACGCGCGAACTCCACCTTCTGAACCGAACCCTGCCGGAAAACGAACAGGTCCGGTTGCGAACATTCGGGGAAAACCGGATCAGAGTAACGCCCTTTGCCCCGGTGCCGGAACCACCGGGGCTGGGAGCTCTCAAGCGCGAGGTCGAACGCGTCTGGCCGATGACCGGCCTGCTCGATGTCCTGAAGGAAACGGCATTGGACACGGGGTTTCTGGATTGCTTCGAGACGTCCGCCAGCCGCGAAGCCTTGGCCCACGCAGACCGGGACCGGCGGTTACTGCTGGCGCTCTATGCTGCGGGGACCAATGCCGGGATCAAACGCGTCGCCGCCGGTGTCGGTGACATTAGTTATGACGAACTGCTCCACATCCACCGCCGCTATATCGACCCAAACGCGCTGCGTGCCGCTGCGGCGCGCGTGGCTGATGCGACACTGAGGGTCCGCAATCCCGCGATCTGGGGCGCGGCGGGCACGGCTTGCGGTTCGGATTCCACCAAGTTCGGTGCCTGGGACCGTAACCTGATGACTGAATGGCACGCGCGCTACGGTGGGCGCGGGGTGATGATCTACTGGCATGTCGAGCGTCAGGCGACCTGTATCTATTCGCAGCTCAAGAGGTGTTCGTCCTCGGAGGTGGCGGCGATGATCGAGGGGGTGCTCCGGCACTGCACCGACATGGAAATCCAGCGCCAGTACGTCGATAGCCATGGTCAGACTGCTGTCGGTTTTGCCTTCTGCCATCTGCTCGGGTTCGAATTGGCGCCGCGCCTGAAGGCGATTGCCCGCCAAAAGCTGGTCCTTCCCGCCGCGGGCATGCGGACGCACTTGCCGCATCTGGCGCCGATCTTGTCGAACGTAGTCGATTGGGCCGAGATCGAGCGGCAATACGACGAGATGGTCAAATACGCCGCCGCCATGCAGCACGGCACCGCCGACCCCGAAGCGATCCTGCGCCGGTTTGCCCGGACCGACGTGATGCACCCGACCTACAAGGCACTGGCTGAACTGGGTCGTGCCATCAAGACGATCTTCCTGTGCCGCTATCTGCGATCAGAAGCCCTTCGCCGGGAAATCCACGAAGGCCTGAACGTTGTCGAGAACTGGAACAGTGCGAACGGCTTCGTCTTCTTCGGCAAGGGCGGCGAGATTGCCTCGAACCGGATCGCCGATCAAGAAATCTCCGCCCTGGCGCTGCAACTGGTCCAGGCATCGATGGTTTATGTGAACACGCGCATGGTCCAATCGGTCCTGTCGGACCCGAATTGGCAGGATCGACTGTCTCCAGAGGACTATCGCGGCCTGACGCCGTTGATCTATGCGCACATCACACCCTATGGCCGCTACGATATCGATTTGGAGACCCGGATCGATTACGAGCGTATCGCGGCTTGAGCGTTACTATGAGTATACCCAAAATAACGCAAGGCATGAACAGCGAAAGCACCCATTTTATGTTCACTTTGGGTATGTTTCGAGATAATGAACACATCATCTCAAAGGCACACCCAAAATGAACAGATCGAGCCCCAAAATCGGCTATGCCCGAACATCGACCGTCGATCAGAACCTCGATGCCCAAATTGAGGCGCTGACAGCCGCAGGATGTGGGATGGTGCGCCAGGAACAGCGCAGTGGCGCGACGCTTGAAGGCCGCCCTGAATTGAAAACCATCCTCGACTTTATTCATCCTGGCGAAACCCTGGTGGTGACGCGGATCGACCGGCTTGCCCGCTCAATGCAGGATCTTCAGACCATCGTTGCGCGGCTGAAAGAAAAGGGCGCGCATCTGGCGGCCACCGAGCAGCCCGTGGACACCTCCACGGCGACGGGCAAAGCGTTCTTTGACATGCTTGGCGTCTTTGCGGAATTTGAAACCAATCTCCGCCGCGAGCGGCAGGCTGAAGGGATCAAGGCCGCGAAACGCAAAGGGGTCTATCGCGGTCGCCCACCCAAGATCGACATGGCCACCATTCAGGCCAAGCTTGGTGCAGGCCTCTCTCCAACGGAAATTGCCCGCGAAATGGGGATCTCGCGCGGTACTGTCTATAAAGCAAAGGCTGAAATGCTGACGGGCAATGATATCATTGAGGGGCGGACTGCATGAAAAAGCCCCCACGCAAGCGACAGCCTTCCGCGCCCAAAGTGCCTGTGCAAACAGGGGCCAAGGTCCCACCACCACGCAACCTGACCCCAGAGCTTTGCGACCGGCTGCGCCGGGACATGATGAAGGCCTGCCTCGCCGTGGCAGAAACCCACGGGCTGACGGTCGAAGGCGGGGATCTCTCGGATATCGATCTGCGCCATAGCTTCGAGATCAGCTTCCGCGTCGGAATCCCGCAAGAGAGCGGCGAGATCTACTCACCAGAGAAGGCCCTGTTCGAGGTGCTCGCGCCTCATTTTGGCTTGGAGCCCGAGGATCATGGCCGCACCTTCCGATCGAAGGATGAACTCTTCCGCATCGTCGCCATCAATCCAAACAGGCCAAAATATCCGATCAGCGCAGAACGCGTCTCCGATGGCCGAGGCTTCAAGTTCCCCGCCGAAAACGTCGTCATGTACCTGCAGCGTTCAGGCGCATAGTTTGTACGCCTTTTGTCCCATCAAACGATCAAATATGCACGCTCGGGCCTGTTACGCCAACACGGCCGAAATCACAGCGCAAAATCATTCCTGATCAGAGCTCTAACTTCGGGCCAACCACTCTGATTGGCAAAGTCTTGTCCGCAACAATGCCCCGCTTGTGTCCACGAACTCGGACAACCTTACCACTGTAGTAGCGCCGCTCATGCTCGCTCACCCAGTGTTCGGTCGGTGTCGCGCGGTCCGATGAGATCACTCGCGGACAACGTTGCGAATTTGAAATCGAGAAGAACTTCGAGGATCTGGCCGACGGTAGCGTTGGCCTGTCGATTGATGACGGCAAAGCGATTCTGGCATCACTTCAACGGCACCTCGTCCAGCAGCAGAGCTCCCTCTATATTCTGTTTCGACGTCATTGCCAGGGATGCGGCGGAACCCGGCCGATCAAGGATTACTCGACCAGAACGATACAGACGGTCTACGGCGCTGTCACCGTGCCAAGCCCTCGGCTGTACCCATGCAGACACTGCATCCCCGGCGTCGACTTCACAATCACCCCTGTTTCTGAGCTCTGCCCAGATCGGGCAACGCCCGAACTGATGGCGCTGAACGCTAAGTTGGGCGCTATGATGCCCTACCGAACGGCGGCGGATGTTCTGGCTGAATTTCTGCCAGAGCAGTCTCCGAAGAGCTTTACGACCCTTCGGCATCGCACCTTGGCAGTCGGGAGGCGTTTGGAAGAAAAAGAAAAGCTGCGTATGTTCCATGAAAAGTCGGACACTCGGGAACGACGCCAAGGCGAACTGCTACTTCCAGGTGATCTTGAGCGGGAGTTCGTTCTCAGCATCGATACTGCACATATTCCGAAGGTTAGAGGGCGTGAAACCCGCAGTTTCGAAGCCGTCATTTGCCATGCGAGCCGGGGCGGCGTGGGAAGCAAAGGCGGAACTCTGTTCGTGTTTCCAGGGACATCACGAACTAGAATGCGCGCAGAAGCGCTGCATGCGCTCACATATCTGGGGTATCAGGGCAAAGGTGAGATCACTGTAATCTCGGACGGTGCGGAATGCTTGAAGCGTTTGAAGACCGCGTTGCCACAGCCAGCAACGCATATCCTCGACTGGTTTCATATCGCCATGAAGCTGCGCCCGATTGAACAGATTGCGGCCAGCGTGTCGCGGCGACCACCTCCAGATGCGCCCGACAACCTTGCTGAAACAGTCGAATCAGTCCGATGGCTACTGTGGAATGGCCAGACAGATCGGGCTCTTGATTTGATCAATCATCTCCTCCGCCTGTCTAAACTGGAGGCCCTTGGCAGCACCATCTGCCACCTGTTCCGACAGGGCCTGATGAACCTGACAACCTACATCGAGCAAAATCGCAGCTCGATTGCCAATTATGGTGAGAGGTACCGTGCCGGAAAGCGTATCGCCTCGACGTCAGCCGAAGCGAGCGTCAACAACCTTGTCGCCAGGCGAATGGTCAAAAAACAGCAGATGCGCTGGACTGAAAAGGGCGCAAACCTGCTCCTTTAGGTTAGCGTTGCAATTGCCAACGGCAACCTCAAAGAACGCCTCGCCTACCAGTCCCCGACACAGTCGAAGCTACCTGTCATTTCTCACTTTGTATCAGTGCCTCTCTTCCAGCGCGCGGCGTGACCCCAGATAATTGAACGGTCCCCATATCGGATAGGTCATTCTTCCATCGTCGCTATTGGGGGCTTGCCGAATCGTTCATTCGGTTTGTAGGCTAATGGTAGCAGCAATGAGCTCAACGCTGAGATCGCTGCGGATTGTACTGAAAATATCGCTCTCATGCGACCTGGCAATGTGGCCTCTGCAGTATCACTGCCAGAGGCTTTTTTTTTGGTAACCCTGATGCAACGACTTGAAGTCCCAACGGGTCTCTTGATCTCACACAGCGGATCGTATGGTGCGGTAAGTCGTGCCATGCTTGCTGGTGCGCTTCTTGCAATTGATGAAATCAATGCAGACCCGACAAGAAAGGTCAGCATAAACCCCGTCGCCATCGACCCGGCTGGCCAGATCTCTGGCTATGTGGAGGGTGCACGCAAGTTGATTCATGAACATCGGATCAGCCATGTTATGGGGTGCTACACATCCTCAAGTCGTAAGGAAGTGCTGCCGCTTTTCGAAAAAGCGGACGCACTTCTTTGGTACCCGTCGCATTACGAAGGGTTCGAAACATCTGAAAACGTGGTGTATGTCGGCGCTGCACCAAACCAGCATATCGTGCCTCTGACACAGCATTTGCTGACCGAGTTTGGTTTGCGTGGCTGGATGGTCGGATCCAATTATATCTGGGCGTGGGAAAACAACCGCATCCTGCGCGAGGCGCTGACGGCATCGCAAGGGACGGTCCTGGGTGAACGCTATTTCACCATTGGTGAAACAGACTTTGAAGCTATTGTCGCTCAAATCATCGCGGATCGACCTGACTTCGTCTTTACAACGCTGATAGGGCAGTCAGGGTTTGTGTTTCTTAATCTGCTGCGAAACGCCTGCAAGGCAGCGGGGATCGAACAGTCTGAAGAGATTCCGACAGCGAGTTGTAGCCTGTCCGAAGCCGAGTTGCCGCTGATCGGAGATGCGATTGAAGGCCATCTGTCTTCTTCGGTCTATTTTTCCACCGTAAATTCTGCAGAGAATGATCGTTTCATAGCTCGGTGGAAGGCGCAGTTTGGTGGCGAGACTCATGCCTCGGCAGATGCTGAAAATGCCTATGCGGCCGTCCATCTTCTGGCCAAAGCGGCAGAACGCGCTGGTAGTGCCAGCTTTAACGACGTCCGCGACGCGGTGCGCGGCCTGACGTTCGATGCGCCTCAGGGCAGAATAAAGGTTGACGAAGAAAATCTGCACTGCTGGATGCGGCCCCGGATAGGCCGATCCCGCGCAGACGGGACATTCGATATCATCCAGGAAAGTCCCGTTGCTGTACGGCCCGATCCCTACCTGACCTGGAGCAATGACAGCCTTGACGTGCGCGGCGCCAAACTGCGACTTGTGAAATGAGCAGGATTATTCACAAGAATTTCCGCGGGCTGCGTGCCTTGTTGGTGATGGGCCCAAACACGGCGCGCGAGGGGCTGGAAAGCGCGCTGGTCAAACTGGGTCTGACGGTTGAGATGTCCGAAATGGCACCTTGCCCGCGCGAAACGTCAGTGAACCATGATCTTGTCTTTTTTGATGCGGATGACGGTGCGGAACCGTCGCTTGAGGGGATAGCGCTACCACTTGTAGCTCTGGTCGGGAGCGAAGCCCCAAGCCGTCTGGCCCGCGTGGTGCGCTACCGTGCCGCCAGTCATATTCTCAAACCATTGCGCAGTTCGGGGGTATTTCTGGCCGTTTTCTTGGCAGTGAACGAGCACAACCACAGATCAAGACTTGAGCAGGAAACACAATCGCTTCGTCGACGGCTCGCAGGGCGGCGTACGGTCATTCAAGCGGTTCTATCGCTTATGGGCCATGGCCTGACCGAAGATGAGGCTTACGAACGCCTTCGTCGCGAAGCGATGGAGCGTCGAATTCCGATCGAGGACATGGCGCGCCTTGTTCTCAGCATTGCTCCCGATGCGGGGCCGGAAAAACTGCGCGCGATAGACCCAATCCGTTTGGGCCTGAAAAACCCGGTGAGCCCGAACATCTGGGCCGATAATCAACAGAGGAGACAGAAAAAATGACACGCAACCGGACACTAAAGGCTTTGCTGGCGAGTGCCGCGTTGGCGCTTTTCGTCAACGCCCCCGCATTCGCCCAGGATGGCCCGATCAAGATCGGCGTTCTGGAAGATCAATCCGGCGACTTTGCTGCCGCAACCATCGTGAAGGTGCATGCCATCGAGCTGGCCACAAAAGAGATCAACGATGCTGGCGGAATCGGCGGGCGGCAGATCGAACTGGTGACGTATGATACCCAGTCCGACAACCGCCGCACACAGGAATTCATGCGCCGCGCCTTGCAATCAGACAAGGTGGACGTTGTTTTCTCTGGTTTTTCTTCAGCCGCCCGCGAAGCGTATCGCCCGATCGTCAATCAGTTTGATGGTCTTGCCTTCTATAACAACCAGTACGAAGGTGGTGTCTGTGACGCCAACATGATCGTCACGGGTGCAGTCCCTGAACAGCAGTTCTCAACCTTGCTGCCATGGATGATGGAGAAATACGGCAAGAACGTCTACACTCTCGCCGCTGACTACAACTTCGGCCAGATTTCCGCCGAATGGGTCCGCAATATCGTAAAGGAAAATGGCGGCACGATGGTGGGTGAAGAATTCATTCCGCTTGGTGTGTCGCAGTTCGGTCAGACCATTCAGAACATCCAGGCGGCCAAGCCGGATTTCGTTGTGACGCTTCTGGTCGGTGCAGCTCAGGCATCGTATTATGAACAGGCAAATTCTGCAAACGTCGGCTTGCCGATGGGTTCGTCGATCAACGTGGGTCAGGCGTATGAGCACAAGCGTTTTACCCCGCCCAGCCTTGCGAACATGTTTGTGACCACGAACTATATCGAAGAGGTGGACACACCCGCCTCCAAAGACTTCGTCGCACGTTTCCGTGCCATGTTCCCCGACGAGCCGTACATCAATCAGGAAGCCGCAAACTCGTACATCGCGGTGTATCTTTACAAGCAAATGGTTGAACGCGCAGGCAGCACCGACCGTGAAGCGCTGCGCGCTGAAATCGCCAAAGGCGACGTGTGCTTTGACGGGCCGTCAGGAAAGACCTGCCTTGACCCGAAAAGCCAGCACATGTCGCACACCATCTATCTGGCACAGGTTGGCGAAGACCATTCCATTACCTTTCCAAAGGTTTGGGAAAACATTCAGCCCTACTGGCTGGGTGATGCAGGGTGCGACCTGACAAAGAACGACCCGAGCGCGCAGTACACGCCTTCGTCGCCTCCTCCGAAAAACTGAACCTACACTGAAAAACCGGTCGGGCGAACCAAAGGGTTCGCCCGACCTCTGATACTCATTTCGACTTTAGGAGACGATCGCAATGGCGCTGTTTCAGAGTATATTTGCCATGCTCTATCAGTTCGGAGACACTTTTGCCTTTCTGGTGATTTCATGTGCCGGGCTGGCGGTGATCTTTGGAATGATGGGCGTCATCAATCTTGCCCATGGTGAATTCATCATGTGTGGAGCCTATGTGACCGCCAGCTCCGTTCGCGTCGGCATGCCCTTGCCGCTGGCCATTCTGACCGGTGCGATTGTCGCTGGAGTAATCGGAATAATCATCGAGCGTCTGGTTATCCGACATTTGTACCACCGTCCCCTAGATTCGATCATCGCGACTTGGGGAATCAGCCTTATCGCAACACAAGGCGTTCTGATAGTTCTGGGTTCAACCATGCAGGGTGTGGGCACGCCCTTGGGCAGCATTACGGTGGGGGAACAATCCTTTTCGCTGTACCGCCTAGTCCTTATGGCCACAGCCACGCTACTGTTGGGGGGGCTGTATGTGCTGTTTTATCATAGCCGCTTTGGCGTCATTGCCAGAGCCACCATTCAGAAACCCAATATGGCAAAGGCACTGGGAGTCAACACAAGCCGAATGTACAGCCTCACCTTTGGACTGGGCGCGGCATTGGCAGGTCTAGCGGGTGGTCTATACGCTCCGACCATGACGATGGTTCCGACAATGGGCGCGACCTTTATCGTCGAAAGCTTTGTCACAGTGGTCGTCGGCGGCGCCGATATCTTTGTGGGCGCGGCACCTGCAGCCGCGATCCTTGCGCTGATCAAAACCGCACTGACAGCTTGGTACGGGCAACTGTTCGGCCAGATCGGACTGCTTGTTACGGTCATTCTCGTCATTCGTATTCTTCCCGGAGGTCTTTCGGGCTGGCTCAAGGGAACCAATCGATGACGCCGACGGATCTTACCCCAAACACACCCGGGCCGCGCAGTACGCTGACGCGATTTCTGTCGCGGCTTGAAGGGCCACAAACCATGGGCCGGGGACCGGCTTTCTGGGCTGCGTTTATTGCCGCAGTGGCGGTCGCAGCGGCCTACCCGCTTTTGGCGGACTCATGGACAGTCGGAAACACGGCCTACTTCCTGATCTGGACTTTCATGGCCATGGGTCTGGGGGTTGTCTGGGGCTATGCCGGTGCGCTCAGCTTCGGTCAGACCGCCTTCTTCGGCGTTGCAGGCTATGCTTATGGTGTTCTGACCCTGAACTTCGGGGCTGCATACGGCTTTACCCTAGTGGCCCTTGTTGCTTCAGTAGGGATAGGGGCGCTGTTTGCGCTCGTGATCGGATATTTCATGTTTTACGGGCGCATCCAGGGCGTCTTTATTGGCATCGTTACCCTGTCCGTCACGCTGGTCCTTGAGACATTCATGGCGCAAACCGCAGCACCGCATTGGCGTATCGGTGATGCGCGATTGAATGGTTTCAACGGTATGTCCGGCATGCCACCCTTGACGCTCCCTTGGCCGGGCGGGGGGCTGGAGCTTTATCCAGGTCCTGCGTTGTTCTATGTTGTGCTTGGCCTTGTGGTCATATGCTACCTCGGACTGCGGATCACACTGAACTCGCGATTTGGCAATGTTTTGGTCGCCATCCGTGAGAATCCGCATCGGGTCGGGATGCTTGGGTATGACGTTCGCCTGTATCAAATGCTGGCATTTGCTATCGGTGGCGGCTTTGCGGCCCTTTCGGGGGTGCTGTATACCGCATGGGGACAGTATATCACGCCTTCAAGCATGGGGCTGACATCGGCGGCACTGCCTATCGTCTGGGTAGCAGTTGGGGGCAGACGCGACATCACCGCGACGCTTATCGGGACCTTGGTCGTTCTGGCGGGCTTTCAATTGCTGACAATCTACGGCAGCCAATATGCGCTGGTTGTCATGGGGGCGCTGCTTTTGGTCACCGTTCTTGCCGCACCCGAAGGGCTGATTGTCGCGGCCATGAAGATGATCGGTCGCATTTTTCAAAGGAGCAAGCCATGACTGAGATCCTGAAGGTTCAGGGCCTGCGCAAGGCTTTTGGAGGCGTGGTCGTAGCGAACGGGCTGGATTTTTCGCTGTCGGCGGGCGCGATGCACTGTCTGATCGGGCCAAATGGCGCGGGCAAATCCAGTTTTTTCCGCCTTCTTTTGGGAGAGCATGCCCCGGATTCCGGCACCGTTACCTTTGACGGGAAAGACATCACAAAGCTTCGGTCATTCGAACGTATTCGGCGTGGCATATCGGTCAAGTTTCAGGTTCCGGGCATTTTCAAGGCATTGTCCGTGCGCCAGAACCTTGAGGTCGCATTTCAAGATCACCTTAAAAGCCAAAGCCTTGACACTACGATTAAGGAGATGCTGGCGTTCACCGGTTTGACGAAAGAAGCCATGACCCCAGCAGGCATTCTTTCACATGGCCAGCAGCAATGGCTCGAAATCGCCATGGCCGTCGGAGTAGAGCCGAAACTGTTGCTACTGGACGAACCAACCGCCGGGATGTCGCCCGACGAAACACGCAAGACCGGGGATATGCTGCACGAATTGAATGCGCGCGGCATTACCATTCTGGCGGTCGAGCATGATATGGCTTTTGTCGAACAAATATCGAAACGGGTCACTGTGCTGCATTTTGGATCAATTTTTGCCGAAGGTACGATTGCTGAAATCGTCGACCACCCGGGCGTACAAGAAATCTATCTGGGGGCTGCCGATGTCTGATCCGCTTCTGAAAGTGACCGGTCTGCGTGGTGGCTACGGTGGGGAAACCGTTTTGCAGGGCGTCGATCTGACCATTGCCCCCGGCGAAATCGTAGCCGTCATCGGCCGCAACGGTGTTGGCAAAAGCACACTTATGCGCACCTTGACGGGGCTTTTGAAGCCAAGTGACGGTAGGATCCTGTTCAATGGCCGGGACATGACATCACAAAGCGCCGATGCGCGTGCACGTGGCGGGGTCGGCTATATCCCCCAAGGCCGCGAAGTCTTTCCCGAACTGACCGTGCGGGAAAACCTGCTGGTCGGCGAAGTTGCCGGACAGGGCCGCGCGAAACCGGACTATGACATGGTCTATAGATTTTTCCCGATCCTCAAAGACCGCAGCCGCCAAAGGGCGGGTACCATGTCGGGCGGGCAACAACAGCAACTTGCCATCGCACGCGCGATGATCGGCAATCCGCGGCTGATGCTGCTGGATGAACCGTCCGAAGGAATTCAGCCCTCGATCATCAAGGATATTGCCCGGAATGTGCGCACCCTCAATCAGGAAACCGGGGTGGCGGTTTTGCTTGTCGAACAGAACCTCGATCTGATTGTTTCGCTGGCTGATCGCGGGCATGTGATGGAAAAAGGCCGCATCGTGGCTGATCTTGGCTTTGACGAGATCCGGTCTCGCCAAGAGGTGCGCAAGCATCTCACCATCTGAACAAATACAAGAATTGACCAAAAGAAACGGGAAGGACTCATCATCATGTCATGGCTCAGCACATCCATCATGGCCCGCAAAGGTGTCGCAAAAGGCGTCGAGGGCGCACGTCACACGATCACCATCGAAGATCAGGGTAAGTTTCACTATGTTTACGGCCCCTATGCCGATCCGGTCCTTGAAGTGGAACCGGGCGCCGTGGTTACGGTTGAGACGCATGATGCGTTCGAAGGCGCGATTACAGAAGTGGTCGACAATCCATCGGCTTTGCTGAACTTCCCCTTTTTAAATCCGCAGACTGGGCCAATTTACGTCAAAGGCGCAAAAAAAGGCGACGCCTTGGCTGTTCGGATCATCTCGATCAAGCCGCGTGGTCCACAGCCAGTTGGCACCACCTGTCTGTTGTCCGAGTTTGGTGGGCTGGTAGCCACAGGCGATACCGCCATGCTGAATGCGCCTTTGCCAGAAAAGGTCAAAAAGGTCAGGGTAGATGAAAACGGCGTCTACTGGTCTGACACACTGACACTGCCATATGAGCCTTTTATCGGAACCATCGGAACCTCACCGCAGATCGAGGCGATCTCGTCTTTGCAGCCAGATTACTATGGTGGCAACATGGATGTGCCGGATGTCGCACCGGGGTCGATCATCTACCTGCCGGTTAATACCGACGGCGGCTACCTGTACTTGGGTGACTGCCATGCCATTCAGGGCGACGGAGAGCTGTGTGGTGTGGCCCTCGAAATCCCGGCAACGGTTGAAATTCACATTGATCTGATCAAGGGTCATGGAAATTCGTGGCCGCAACTGGAAACCGAAGACAAGATAATGTTCATCGGGTCGGCACGGCCTATGGAAGACGCCGCCCGTATCGCATACCGCGAACTGGTACGCTGGGTTGCGGCCGAAACTGGACAGTCGGAAGCCGACGCCTACATGCTGCTGACGATGTGCGGAAAGGTGCGTCTGGGGAATATGGTCGATCCAAAATACAGTCTCGGTGCGTCGATCGAGAAAAAGTATCTCAAATAACTCGCAGGGGACTGTCGAATGGATCTGGGTCTTGGAGGGCTTCGTGCCCTTGTAACTGGAGGCAGCAAAGGCATTGGCCTGCGTTGCGCCGAAATACTTGCAGCAGAAGGCGCGGCGGTATCTCTTTGCGCGCGCACTGCACCTGATGTGGAAAGAGCCGTTTCCAGCCTGAAGGCATCAGGCGCAATCGCGTTCGGAACACCGGTCGACGTATCCGACAAGGGCGCGTTAGAGACTTGGGTGCGCAGCAGTGCCGAGGCCTTGGGCGGAATTGACATCGTTATCGGCAATGTCTCGGCACTTGCCGTGTCAGATGACGAAGACGCATGGAAGGCTGGTTTCGACACTGACATTATGCATTCGGTGCGGTTGGTGAACACCGCCATGCCGTGGCTTGAGAAAAGCAAGGCGCCGTCCATTACCCTGATCTCATCGGTGTCTGGCCGTGAGGTGGATTTCACCGGCCCGGCCTATGGCGCCTTCAAGGCAGCATTGGTTCATTACACAAAAGGCCTTGCGTGGAAACTGGCGGCAAAGGGCATTCGCGCCAACAGTGTGTCACCCGGCAACACCTATTTTGATGGCGGCATCTGGCAGGGAATTGAAACCGGCAATCCCGCGCTTTTCGCCGAGGCTTTGGCCCTCAATCCGACAGGACGTATGGCAAAACCCGAAGAAATCGCGCGCGGCGCGGTCTTTCTGGCGAGCCCCGCGTCCAGCTTTACCTCGGGGACCAACCTGCTGATCGACGGTGCCCTGACCAAAGGCGTGCAACTGTAAGGCCAAACCTGACACCGCAAGTTTTTGCTCGCGGTGTCAGGTATTCTAAAATCCCCGAGCGGTCCGCGCCCCAAATCTGCCAAAACAGGTTTGTGGGGGCGGGCTTTTTTCATCAAATAGCCGCTTTGCGGTGAAGCGTGCTTTGCTCATAGGCATAGGCCATGTTGATGATGGCCGCATCGTCCCATTGGCGGGCAAGGAAGATCAACTCAAACGGCGCACCCGAGGCGTAGTAGCCCGCAGGGACGGTGATGCCGGGAATCCCTGCAATGTTCAGTTCGCCCACCGTAGTTTCCAGAATAGCATCACCCGAATGGAGACCGGGCAATTCGCAAATCATTTGCGGGTAGGCCAGCGCATCCAAATTGTGCTGCGCGAAAACTTGATCTATCAGACGCAGATAAGTTTCTTTCAACGCGGTGAACGCCGGAAGGGCGGGCGGCGTTTCGGGCGATTTCAGCGCCTCGACAAAATCGGGTAGCTCGTGCATGTAACCGAGTATCGCGCCTTTGGCGAAAGGGTTTTCGGATTTCGTGGCCTCGACAAATTCGGCCCATGTTTTCAACGCGGCATCCGGGCCAAGTCGGCGCAGATAGCAAGTCATGTCATAGGGCATCGACTCTAACCCACGACCATCGAAAAACGGGGTGCCAAGTGTGATTTGTCGATATGTGTTGAAGTCCGTGTCGGCAAACGGGTCTTCGACCAAGATTGCCCCGGCCGCGAGCAATTCCTTTTTGGCGCGCTCATACAAAGCAGATGTTTCATCCGACAGTGTGTTTTTACGCCAGCCCGGTCCATAAAGACCGATACGCTTGCCTTGCAGCCCATCGCGCGAAAGATTTGCCGCAAAGCCACCCGGCGGAATATGACCGACAGATGCCAGAGTTTTCGGGTCTTCCGTGGTAAAGCCCGCAATCGCATCAAGACAGATTGCGGCGTCTTCGACTGTGCGTGCAATCGGGCCAACCATATCGCGATTGCCTGACAACGGCACCACCCCCGCATTGGGCACCATGCCAATCGTTGCCTTGATGCCCACCAACCCTTGCGCCGACGCAGGATTCTGGATGGAACCGCCCGTTTCCTCGGCCAGTCCAACCAGGCACATATGGGACGCGACGGCACTTGACGTACCGGCGCTTGAGCCACCCGGAGCGCGATCTTCGATGGCCACATTGATCGTGGGCCCTGCCCAGCTGTCGTTGGCATGTGTTCCCGTCCAGCTCAGGATCGGCACATTGGTCTTGCCCAGAATCACCGCATCCGCAGCCTTCATCCGCGCGGCCACCGGTGCATCGCGGGCTGGCATCAGATCAACCCCGCCTGCGCCGGAATACAGCAATCCCCACCCAGCTGTTGATGGATAGCCAACCATGTCAACCGTATCCTTGATAACAACCGGGATCCCAGCCAGAGGGCCAAGTTTCTCGCCCGCCGCACGCCGACGGTCGACTTCGCGTGCGGTCGTGACCGCGTCGGCACATTCAAAAATAATGGCGTTATACTTGCCGTTAAGGGCTTTGATCTGCGCGATGGATGCAAGGGCAAGATCTTCTGCCGTAAAGGTGCCATCCGCAAAGGCAGTTCGTATCTTGGCGATCGTCAGACCGCCAAGATCCGAAAGATCTGCGCCTTTTACGTCTTTTGGGAGGGTTGTGTTGGCCATGCCAAATCCTTTCTGCGCACGCGAGGCGCACGTAACATCCGGAACCGGCTCCGGAAACCAAGGGTGATTTTCGCGCAAGATACAGCCTGCCAGGCCCAGTGGTCTTGGCTGCTTATTGCGACTGAAACGACTGACCTCACTGTCAGCAGGGATAGGATCTATCCCTTTCCTACAAACGGGCTTCTTTGCCGCGCAACGTTCGTGGCCTTTTAAAACGGCCGCAAGGCGGTCGCCAGTCGAGGGGACGAACGCGAACAAGATGCACAATCCCGCCGCCCGCCGTCAAGACGAAACCTGTGCCTTGGGTGCAAATCTCAATAACGCTGTGGACGTTATTTGACACTGTGGTCCGCTTAGGTCTTGATACTTGCATGATTGAGCAGGGCAGCTCTCCCCCGATTAGAATCGGGAGGGAGCTTTCTGCTTTAACGGGGCTGATCTGGCCCTCTATGACGGATGGATTGATGTCTGAGGCACCATGGAGGATCGGGGTCATCATGTCGCAAAGCGGCGTGACAGGGGCAATCGAGCGCAACCAGCTTGCGGCCACCCAACTTGCAATCGCAGAAATCAACGCAATGGGCGGGGTGCTGGGGCGCAAGCTTGTGGCCGTGTTTCGCGACCCGCAATCCACCCCGGCACTCTACCGCCAGCACGCCCAGGATCTGTGCCGCGATGAGCGTATTCAGGTCATATTCGGTGGACATATGTCCAGCACCCGCAAAGCAATGCTACCCGAAATAGAGGCACACAACGCGCTATTGTTTTATCCAACGCTTTACGAGGGTTTCGAATATTCGCGCCACTGCGTCTATTGCGGCGCTGCCCCCAATCAAAACTCTGTGCCGCTGGTGGATTATCTGCATTCAACCTTTGGAAACCGGCTTTTTGTTGTCGGGTCAGATTATGTCTATCCCCACGAATCCAACCGCATTGTGTCGGACTTGCTCCGCGCAAAGGGCGGTGTCGTGGTGGATGAGGTCTATGTACCGCTGGATTTGCAGCCCGACCACATCGCCATGATCATCGACCGTATCCGCCAACATCAGCCAGACATGATCTATTCAACTGTGGTGGGCGACGGGATCGTGCCATTCTATACCGCATTTCATGCAGCTGGGTTCGATCCACGCCGCCTGCCCATCGCAAGCCAGTCAACCAGTGAAGTAGACGTGGCGCGCATGCCCCCCGGCGTGGCAGACGGTCATGTGATCGCGGCTACCTTTTTCGACACGCTCAGAACTCCGGCGGCTTTGGCGTTCGCGCGGGCCTTTCGCCTTGCCGCAGGCGGGCCGGTCGCGGCAACAGCCCCTGCCGAGGCGGCCTATTTCTCGGTTCACCTGTATGCCGCAGCACTTGCGCTGGCAGGTGATGATGGGATCGAACGCCTGCTGCCCGCGCTTTATGAGGTTGAAGTCGATGCGCCGCAGGGCGCGGTTCGAGTGGACCGATTGACCAATCATACCCACCTTTGGCCGCGTGTCGCCCGGATCTGCGAACAAGGCCCCTATGAGATTGTCGGCCAGCCCGCCCAACGCGTGGCACCCGACCCTTATCTTGTCAGCATTTCCAGCATCGACGATGAACGTCAGCCTTCGGATTTCAATTTCACCGAGTCACGTTTCAGGGGTTTGCAATGACATACGCCTTTCTCAAGGATTTGCGGAACCTGTCGGTCGTTGTCTTGCATCCGCTGGATGACGAAGGCCTTGCTTTGACCGAGCATTTGCGCCGGATCGGCTGTGCGCCGCAGCTGTTATGGCCCGTACCTGACAAGCTGCCGCGCCATACCGACATTTTGCTTGTTGCCATCGTGGACGACCAGCGGGACGCGCTGCGACGGCTGTTTCGCAACATGGGCAACCCTACCCCGACCATTCTGGCCATCGTCAGCTATGAAAACCTCGCAACGCTGCAACTGGTGCTTGAGAGCGGCGCCATGGCAGTGATCGGCCGGCCGATAAAGCCCTTTGGTCTTTTGACCAACCTTGCTATTGCACGCAATATTTGGTGCCAGACCCAGAACTTGGCCCGTGACGCGCGGCGCTACAAACGCAAGGTCAACGGTGAACAGGTCGTCAGTCGGGCAAAGACCATTCTGATGGCCGCGCGTGGAATCGATGAGGATCAAGCGCACCGTGATCTGCGTGCCCAGGCAATGAGCCGCCGCCTGTCGATCGAAGCAGTGGCCGAAGAAATCATAAGCACGGCCTCGGCGCGATAGCATCTACCGGCGTCATTGCACGCCAGAGCGCAACAACAGCCTAGAGGAGTGGTGCGTGATTTCATCCGTCATAAAGGCCATGATGGCACGTTCGCGGCGCATCTGTCGCGTGTCGGCGTGGCAGGTCAGCCAGTAGCTGCGTCGTAGACACACTTCGTCGCCCAATACAGGCAAAAGATCGGCCATGTCTTGCGCCATGTAACAGGGCAAGACACACAGCCCCAGCTTTTGCCGCGTCGCCGCAAGTTGATTGAAAATACTGGAGCTTTTGAAGGTCGGGCGCAATGCGCTGTGGATCTCGGCCAGATAATCCAGACTTGGCGTAAAAAGCGTCTCCTCTACATACCCAAAGAACCGATGATGCCGAAGATCGTCGCGGCTTTTGATCGGTTGATGCGCGACAAGGTAGTCGCGCGCGCCGTAAATGCGCAGATTGTAATCTGCCAGATGCTCGGACCGGTAAGCACCCTTTGCAACGGGATCGAGTGTCACAGTCAGGTCGGCTTCACGGCGCGACAGGGACAAAACTTGGGTCATGGTGATCAGTTCAAGCGAGATTGCGGGGAAGCGATCCAGAAAGCCCGCCAACATCTGATCGGCAAAAAAGCTGGAAAATCCTTCGGGCACCGCAATCCGAAAGCTGCCCGCAAGGCCGGAACCCGCGACCTGCCCGGCGCTTACGCCTTCGGATGCCTCGTCCATACGCTCGGCCGCGGCAACCAGACGCCGACCGCTGGCGGTCAGCTCGTATCCACGAGCACTCCGCTCAAACAGACGCTGGCGCAGTGATGTTTCCAGACGCTCAATGCGACGCGCCACTGTCACATGCGACGACCCGAGTTGGCGCGCGGCACCCGTCAGCTGCCCATCGCGCGCCAGAGCGAGGAAAAACTGCATATCATCCCAATTGAACCGTGTCATATTGTTCATAATCGTTCACGTAATGTCGGAAATCAATCCGCCGCCTCCGATTGCATGCCCGCTTTATTTGCCCCACTCTGCCGAGATAGCGAATGTCCTGCGGTTTCACGCACAATTATGAACACGGCGACGCATCGGGCGGAACAAAAGGGGCCGTAATGGAAAGCTATGATTATATCGTGGTTGGCGCGGGCAGTGCAGGCTGTGTGCTGGCAAACCGCTTGTCTGCCAATCCCAAAACCCGTGTTCTGCTGCTAGAGGCTGGGGGCCGCGACACCTACCATTGGATACATATTCCCGTCGGCTATCTTTACTGCATTGGCAATCCGCGCACTGACTGGTGTTTCAACACTGAGGCTGAACCGGGGCTGAATGGACGCTCGCTGCTCTATCCGCGCGGCAGGGTGCTGGGTGGCTGCTCGTCGATCAACGGCATGATCTACATGCGCGGCCAATCGCAAGATTACGACAACTGGCGCCAGATGGGGTGCACCGGCTGGGGATGGGAGGACGTGCTGCCCTTGTTTCGTGCACAAGAGGATTATCACCTTGGATCCAATGAGATGCATGGCACAGGCGGCGAGTGGCGGGTTGAAAAGGCCCGGCTGCACTGGGATGTGCTGGATGCGTTTCGCGACGCGGCGCTTCAGGCAGGAATCTCCCGAAATGACGACTTCAACCGGGGCGACAATGAAGGCGTCGGGTATTTTGAGGTCAACCAAAAGCGCGGCATTAGATGGAACACCGCAAAGGCTTTTCTGGGCCCTGTGAAAATGCGGCCCAACTTGCGCATCCTTACAGGCGCGCTGGCCGAACGGCTGATCATCGAGGAGGGTGAGGTTCGTGGCGTCACCTTCCACCATCAAGACCAACGCAAGGATGCCCGTGCCATGCGCGAAACCGTGCTTTGTGCAGGGGCCATCGGTTCACCCCAACTGTTGGAACTTTCAGGTGTCGGGCGCGGCGATGTGCTCTATGCGGCGGGAATAACCCCTCAACTGGATGTCGCGGGGATTGGCGAGAATTTGCAAGACCACTTGCAGTTGCGTCTTGTCTACAAGGTGCATGGCGTGCCCACGCTGAACGAAAAAGCTTCAAGCGTTTTCGGCAAGGCTGCAATCGGGCTGGAATATCTTTTCAGGCGATCGGGGCCCATGTCCATGGCGCCCAGTCAGTTGGGCATTTTCAGCCGCTCGGGGCCGGAAAAGGCCAGCGCTGATCTGGAATGGCATGTACAACCCGTCAGTTTGGACAAATTCGGTGATCGGGTGCACCCCTTCCCCGCGATCACGGCAAGTGTCTGCAATCTGCGCCCGGAAAGCCGGGGCTCGGTTCATGTCAAAAACGCCGATTTTCGCGCGGCACCTGCGATCCGTCCGAACTATCTGTCAACCGAAGGCGACCGAGATGTTGCCGTGCGTGCCATACGGATGACCCGCGAGATTGCGGCACAACCTGCTTTCGCACGCTACCAGCCACAGGAATACCGGCCCGGCCGCGCCGCGCAAACCCGAGATGATCTGGAACGCGCCGCGAGCGAGATAGGCACTACGATTTTTCACCCTGTCGGCACCTGCAGAATGGGCGCGGATCAATCCTCCGTGGTTGACCCTCGACTGCGCATGCGGGCCTTGGGACGCCTGCGGATAGCGGATGCGTCGGTGATGCCTGTCATTACAAGTGGCAATACCAATTCCCCAACAATCATGATCGCAGAAAAAGCTGCAAGAATGATTTTGGAGGATGAGCGTGCTAATTAACGCATGAAGTACTGTGAGTAAATGGGAGCGCCTAGCAACTGTGTTTACGCGACCGGGTTTTGTCGCCATGGGACACCCGTTTTGAGGATTGCGTTTGCGATCGTGACCAGCCTGCGAGCGATGGCGACAATGACGAGCTTGTGCGGCTTGCCCCGCATTTTGAGGTGCTGCGCGACCGGTTTGAGAACCGGATTGTGACAAGCGGCGGCAAGTGCGGCTTGGAACAGGACATGTCGCAGTGCTCGCCGTCCTCCTGCGATTGCCCGTCTGCCTCGCATCGTTCCACTGTCGTGTGGGACAGGTGCAAGACCGGTCATGGCCGCGGCCTCGCCAGATGTCATCCGGCCGAGTTCCGGCATTTCTGCAATCAGCATGGCCGCGGAGACCGGACCAATCCCGGGGATAGACCGCAGAAGCCGCGCTTTTGCTGCCGAAGTTTCCTCCTGCGCAATGACGCTTTCGATCCGTCGCTCAAGCTCACTGATCTGGGCGTCCAGCATGGCCCGGAGGTCCGCATCCATGCCCTCGACGTCGGCCGGGACGTCTTGCTTCCTGCGCGCCGCGATCTGCGCCGAAAGCCGCTTCCGCATGTCCACAATCTGCGCCCTGCGCGTAGTCAAACTCCTGAGAATACGCAGATTCTCGCTTGGCAGCCCTCGACCGGCATCTGGTCGGAACTGCATGAACCGGGCAATCATCTCGGCATCGATCCGGTCTGTCTTCGCCCGCGTGCCCCGGGAAAGGGCAAAGGCCTTGATCTGTGCCGGGGGCAACTGGCTTGCATCGATCCCCGCCGCAACAAGCGTCGCCCAGAGCACCCATTCCTGGCCGCCGGTCGCCTCAAACCCGATCTTGACCGGGCCAGGCATCTCCCGGATCGCCGCGACCAGCAGTTCGTGGCCCTCTGCCGAGTTCGCCAGTCGGAACCGCTTCTCGCTGGGAAGGCAAAGCCCATCCAGCCAGTCACGGGACACATCTATCCCGACCACAGTCGTTGCTGTTATCATGTCACTCTCTCTTCCTTATGGTTCGCGGTCCCGGAAAACGGGCCGCCGTCAACTGTTCGAGACGGTGAGGAGAGGCGGGATCAGCCTGCTAGAAAACGTGGTCAGGCCACAAGATGTTCAGCGCTGTATCCAACCCCGTCGCCGGTCCTGGCCGGGAGCGGTGACGGGGTATCTATAGCAGGGCCGAGACACATAAGGTGTTTGATCCCGCGTCTTCAGGGCCAGCGACAGAAGCGGCGGGACATGATCCTGCCCCAGTGCCTTCGACAGCACGGCATCGGCCAGGATCAGGGCCGCCGTCTCGGCGCGGGGGGTGCCTTCCAGCACGGTTTCGATCCCCTGCGCCGCTCGGTCCACCGGCGTTGGCCCGGTGGCATCAAGGCAGAGGGCGATCCGCGCAGGCGTAACACCCTCGAGCGCGCGGCCAAGCCCCGCGACCGAGATTGGCCGCGCCACAGCCTGCGTCCATTGCCGCAAGACCCGCCCCGCCGGGCCCGGATCGTCGCCGGATCGTGTCAGATGCAGTGCATCGCGCAGGTCTGCCGCCGAGTCGCGCCGCCCCGATAGTGCTAAGCAAGCCGTGGCCGCTGCCAGTGCCAGCCGCGCGCGCCACAAGGCTTGCGGCACAGCGTCATTGCGCACCGCCAACCCCACATATGTCAGCGCGGCACCAGACCGAAATGCCGCGTCTTCAACGGTTTCAGCCCGCGCTGCCGTCACCCACGATGGCATCTGGTGCAGATTATCCGGGCCAGCGTCATGAAGGGTGGGGATATTTCTCATGCAAGTAGCCTAGTCTGGCACGGCGCTTATTGCCGGATATGTCGATCTTAAGCGCCCTGCCATGGGAAACCTTTTATGTCCAATAAGATTGCATTATCGGACACAAAGAAGATATGCTACGAAGCATGACCGAAACACCCGAGAAATCGCCTTCAGAACCCCCGGAACGTCCCGATCGGCCTGAAGGGAACGACAGCGCGGATATGGTGCGCGACACGATCGCCCTGCCTTCCCATGTCGCTGGCTCGGGCACTCTCGACCGCCTGGTCGAAACCGCGCGGGACTATGCGCGTCAGGCAGCGTCGGAGAATACGCTGAAGGCCTATGCCAAGGACTGGGCCCATTTCGCCCGCTGGTGCCGGATGCGCGGCGCGGACCCTCTCCCCTCGTCGCCCCAGTTGATCGGCCTCTACATCGCCGATCTGGCAGCGCCGGGCGGCAGGTCCCCTGTCCTTTCGGTTTCCTCGATCGAGCGCCGCCTTTCCGGCCTGGCCTGGGGCTATGCGCAGCGCGGTGAGCGCCTCGACCGCAAGGACCGGCACATCGCCACTGTCCTCGCCGGCATCCGCCGCAGGCACGCCCGCCCTCCGGTGCAGAAGGAGGCCATCCTGCCGGAGGACTTGCGCGACATGCTGGCCACCCTGCCCCACGATCTGCGCGGGTTGCGCGACCGGGCGATCCTGCTGATCGGCTTTGCCGGTGGCCTGCGCCGTTCCGAGATCGTCTCCCTTGATCACGGCAAGGATGACACGCCCGACAGCGGCGGATGGGTCGAGGTGCTGGAGGAAGGCGTCCTCATCACCCTGCGCGGCAAGACCGGCTGGCGAGAGGTCGAAATTGCCCGCGGCTCGTCCGAACAGACCTGCCCGGTGCATGCCCTGACACAGTGGCTGCATTACGCGAAGATCGACTTCGGCCCAATCTTCGTCGCCACGTCCCGCAACGGCCTGAAAGCTACGGGCGAGCGGTTGTCGGACAAACATGTCGCCCGGCTGATCAAGTCCTGCGCCCGCGAGGCCGGGCTACGCCCTGATCTGCCTGAAGCCGAGCGCGTGCGGCTGTTCTCGGGCCATTCCCTGCGTGCAGGCCTTGCCAGCAGCGCGGAAGTTGATGAGCGCTATGTTCAAAAGCAGCTCGGTCATGCCAGCGCAGAGATGACCCGCCGATACCAGCGACGCCGCGACCGGTTCCGGGTCAACCTCACCAAGGCCGCGGGCCTGTAAGCCCCCTGCCCTTCCGACGAGTTTTTGCTGAAATGCCAAGCTGCAACCTGATCGCTCAGGTTTCACCTAACCGCTTCAATTGAAATCGGGAAACAAACGCGACACACAGAGAGCATCCTTGCATCTTTTTACAAACGGTCGTTTA
>NZ_JAUSNR010000036.1 GCF_030656345.1 Pseudotabrizicola sp.
TCAGGAACAACTCCTTGCGGGTCTGCTTGCGCTTGCCGGCGTACTCGGCGTCGGCGAAGGTCATTTGCTTCATCGGAAAACTCGGCAGGTGGAATCCGGGTATTTTGCCAAAATCAGGAAGTCTTCTTCAGAGTTTCCCTAATTACCCGGACTATTTACAGAATAATCTTTCTGCATATCGCCACATCCGAGCTTTATTTACCAAGCAATTGTCAAGCATTTCGAGTATTATGCGCGGCCAAATTAATTTTTGAGATAGGTTAATGGCCGTCATGCGCGTAAAAGCATCCAACAGCAAACCCAAGCCGGCTCCAGCCGTGGAAACCAGCGCCTCGATCGACGCACAGATCGAAGCCTTCCTGAAATCCGGCGGGGAAATTCAGCAAATTGCCAAAGGCGTCAGCGGCCAGGTGTACGGCACCACCAAGCAGATCACCATCGGCAAAAAGTAGCGCTTTCTGGCCATGCAGCGCTTTGCTCGCAATGACAAGGCGCTGGCCAGTGCATAAGCCCTCGCTATCACCTGCGCCATTCCTCATCCCGACATCAGTTGTTTTACCCTTTTGCGCCCCGCCCTCTGGCGCTTAGCACAACCTTGTTTCAGAATCATGTCAGCCCGCATCTTGCGGCTGTTTCGGCATTGCCACTGCTGAACGATGGCAATCGCCCCAGGAGTACCCGTGCGCGTTACCTGCAATTGGCTGCGACAGCCTTCCAGCACCCTGCTTACCCTCGGTTTGCTATTACTCGCCCTGCCGTTGCTCAGCCGCTACACGCTGGGCTGGTCGCATGCCTATGGCTATCTGTCTGACCTGGCAATCGGCAGCTTGCTGGTGGTGCTCCTTTACCAACGCACCTGGCTGCTGAGCATTCCCCTGCTGCTGGTCTGGTGCATCTTTACCCTGAGCACCGCCGAGCTGGTCAATGCGGTGGGTCGCATGCCGGAGCCGGCCGACCTGCAATACCTGGGCGATGCGCAATTCGTCAGCCATTCGACCCAGGGCAGCGGCTTGAGCCAACCGCTATTGGCCTTGGCCATGGCCGTACTGGTGGCGCTTTACCTGGGTCTGCGCAGTTTACAAAGACCCCGCCGCGCGGCAGCGCTATCGCGCATCTGGCTGCTGCTACCGCTGACCCTGTTTGCCGTGCACACAGTCGGGCAACAACTCAAACCCAGCGAAGCTGCCCAATGGCTGCAATTCAACCTGCCGCACAAGCTGCTGGCGGAAAGTAGCAATAGCGGCCAACAACACCTGGCCGACTGGCTGGCGGGTGATGAACCGAGCAGCCCACCCGATATCAGCGGCTTGAACCAACTCGACCTGCATGGCACGCCGCTGCTCAAACAGGCCGGCAGCGCCCGCAACGTGCTGATCATCACCCTCGAAGGCGTCACCGGCGCTTATTTGCAAGCCAGTCGCCAAGCCATCGGCAGCAGCTATGAGCAGGACCCGATGCCACGTCTGAGCCAGTGGGCCGAGCGCGGCATGCTCACCACTGACTATGTGCTGCATGGCCATCAGACCATCCGCGGCCTCTACGCCATGCTCTGCGGTGACTACAACAAACTCGACTCCGGCACCCCGAAAGGCGTTGAGCTGCTCAACAACCCGGCGCGCAGCGAGCAATGCCTGCCTGCACAGCTGCGCGAACGCGGCCTTAGCACGCACTTTCTACAAGGTGCCGGGCTGCGCTTTATGGCCAAAGATCAGATCATGCCGCAGATGGGTTTCGACCAGACCCTGGGCCGCGACTGGTTCAAGAACAAGCCCTATATCGAATTCCCCTGGGGCATGGACGACAAGGCCTACTTCGAAGGCGCCCTGGGTTACGTGCAGCAGCTGCGCAAAAAGCGCCAACCCTGGATGCTGACCCTGCTGACCGTTGGCACTCACCAACCCTACTCCGCTCCGCAGGACTACCTCGACCGCCACCCCAATGCCAAGATGGCGGCGATTGCCTACCTGGACGATGCCGTCGCCGACTTCCTCAACGCACTGGAAAAACAGGGGGTGATGAAAGACACCCTGGTGATCGTCACCTCGGATGAATCCCACGGTGTGGAGAACGTACGCCTGGCCTCGGCCTGGGGCTTCAACCTGCTACTGGCCCCTGAACAGGCGCAGCTGCCGGCACTTAAGCAGGGCGTGTATGGCCATGTTGACCTGACAGCCTCAGTGCTCGACTACTTCGCCTTCCCGGTACCGGCCAATATTGCCGGGCGCTCATTGCTGCGCGACTACGCTACAGGCCGCGAGATCATCTCCTACACCAATGGCCTGCTGCGCCAGCATGACGGCCAGGGCACGCTGACCGAGTGCGACTTCCAGAATGTCTGCCGGCGCTACGCCAGCCCTGGTTTTATTGCCGACAGCGCACGCTACCTGGGCCGTTTTAGCGGCAAACCGGCGCGCCTGATCAGCCAGCAGGCGGCCTTGCTTGACCAATCCCTAAGCCACGGCGACCAGGCCGAGCAGCGCTACCAGTTTGCCAACCAGCGACCGGTGAAACTCAAACCCAGCGTCAGCGATGACTGGGCCGACAACCTGGTGGGCGCGCAATACCTGACCCTGGGCAAGGACACCCAGACCACAGTAACCCTGAAAATTCGCGCCCTGCGTATGGATAAAAACGGTGCCACGCTGCAGTTGAAAACCAAGGAATACGACCGCAACGTCGACCTGACGATCCCGCAACTGCCGCTGCTGACCCGTGACAAACCCGTCGAAGTCAGTTTTAGCTTCGACAACCTCACTGCACGCAAGGCGTTCTCCTTCCACCTGCTGGGTCAGGGCCAGGGCGCTATCGAGATTGTCGACTTCAGCGTCAGCAGCAAGCCGCTGGCGACCGAAGCGGAACTGCTGGCAACTCAGGAAAATCTCGACAAAGTTGCGCCCACGCCATAAGCAATTGAAGCACTGACGGCATCCAGACGCCGTCAGTGCATGGCGTAGCGGCGCTCGATGGTGGTGTATTCGCCACTTTCCCGAATCGCTGCCAAGCCCTGATTGAAGCGCTCGCAATGGGCCTGCTCGCGGCAACCCAGCTTGTAGTCGGTTGGCGGAAATATTGGATACAGGGTCAGCGGCTGGGTCACATCAACCTGGGTGTACACCTCGCGGTTGAAGTAGCGCAGGATGCGCATGTCCGTCACCACCACATCCACCCGGCCGCTGTAGAGCATGCGATTACGGGCAATCTGAAAGGCCTCCTCGCGGTAGCGCGGGTTGTTTTCAGCCATGGCCTGATACTCGCTGCCGAGCAGAAAACGCGCACGCTGGAAGGCATTCACCGAGTAGCCAACCAGGTCACTGATGCGCTGGATATCCAGGTTTCGCGAGCGCAAGGCCACCGCAACGTTCTGGTAGCGGATATAGGCATCCGAATAGAAAATCGAACCTCCGCTGCGCTCATTGGTGGTGGCAATAGCGTCGATCTGGCCCTTGCTCAGCATCAGGTTCAAGCGCTCCATCGGCGCGTAATGCGCCACCGGCTCCAGCCCGCCGCGTTGCGCAGCAGTCATCACGATATCGTACTCAAGGCCGCGGGCTTCGTTCTCGAAGATATACGGCGGTTTGTGCGTGCCAAAGCCTACGCGCAAGGCTTGCGCCGACACGTTCAGGCTGCACGACAACAAACAACAGACCCACAACCACTTCATGGTGATACCCGAGTTGAACCAGCGCCCAGCATAGCCGGCTATGGCCTGACTCTGCATTGTTCTATCACTGACATCGATTAATCCGAATTAGTCGCCCAAGGCACATACAGGGCTAGACTCGACCCACCTGAGTCAGTCGCTGCCCACTGGAGAACCTTTATGCTTAAAGCCGAATACCAACAACGCGGCCCGCAACCTCACGAAGTAATTGCCGCTGTGGCACTGCAACTGCCAGAGCCTGGCGCCGGCCAGGTACGCATCAAGGTGCTGGCTGCGCCGATCAACCCATCCGACGTGCTGACCCTCACCGGTGAATACGGCATGCTGCCGCCGCTGCCAGCCATTGGCGGCAACGAAGGCGTTGGCCGGGTAGAAGCGCTAGGCGCCGAGGTCGGCAACCTGAAGGTTGGCCAGATGGTGCTGTTGCCGGTGGGTTGCGGCACTTGGGTCAGCCATTTGAACGCACCGGCCAATAAACTTATTCCCCTGCCCGAAGCCGACCCGCAGCAGCTGGCGATGCTCACGGTCAACCCACCGACTGCATCCTTGATGCTCAGCCAGTTCGTCGACCTCAAGCCCGGCGACTGGGTTATCCAGAACGCTGCCAACTCCGGCGTCGGCAGCTACCTGATCCAGCTGGCCAAGCTGCGCGGCTTCAAAACCATCAACGTGGTACGCCGTGAGTCGGCAGTGGCCGGCGTTGAGGCCGAAGGCGGTGACGTGGTGCTGGTCGATGGCCCGGACCTGGCCAAGCGCGTACGCGCAGCCTCTGGCGGCGCAGGTGTGCGCCTGGGCATCGATGCCGTGGGCGGCGAGTCCACCGATCACCTGGCTGCCAGCCTGTGCGAAGGCGGCGTGCTGGTTAACTACGGGATGATGAGCCGCCAGCCGTGTCAGGTATCGCCAGCGTCCTTCGTGTTTCGCGATGTCAGCCTGCGCGGCTTCTGGTTGGCCAAGTGGTTCCAGAACGCCAGCCAGGCCGAGCAGATGAAGGTATTTGGCGAACTGGTGCAACTGATCGCCAGCGGCAAACTGCATACCCGAGTGGCTGCAACCTATGACGTCAGCGAGATCAAGCAGGCCGTGGCAGCAGCCGCCAGCGGCGAGCGCGATGGCAAGATTTTGATCGTACCGAAGTAAGGATCAAGCAGCAGACGGCGGATAGCCCGCCGTCTTCAGCCGCCTGCTGGCGTATTGATCAACCAGAGCACCAGCCCTGCTAGGGACAGGTGCAGTAGGACGATCAACCAGAACAGCAGCTGATAGCTCAGCTTGCGGTTCTTGTGGCGAATCAGCCGCTGCGCCAGCAACCCGCCGGGCCAGCCGCCCAATAACTCATACAGATGCAGGCGCGCCTCGGGTGTGCGCTGCTGGCCTTTGATGGCGAATTGTTTGTCGCGGTAGTAGGCGATAAAACAGATCAGGCTCATCAGCCCGTAAACCAGCGCGAGCACAGACAGCACATCAACCCCGACCAGCAGCGGCTGAACCCGTTCGTGCCAGAGCTGCGCGACACCCTGCAGCAGCGGCGGGTAGCTGGCGTAGTCGCTGACACTCAAGGCCAGGTTGCTATGCGCGATGCTGCAGGGCTGATCGGTGTAGAGCACCACACCGTCAGGCTGCATGCATTTGTGTACCGCGCCCTGCGCCTGCGTAGCCACAGCCAGCGCGGCGAACAGACCCAGACGCCAAACCATTGGCTTACTCGGCGGCTGGAGCGCGGCGTTTCAGCGGCGCCAGGCCGTCCTGGCTGACCAGCACCGGCGCATCGGGTTTCGGCCGGTTGATGGTGTTGCGCTTCGGCGCCTTGGCTGCCGGCTTTTTCGTGGCGAGCTTCTTGCCGGTTTTCGGGTCGATCTTTTTCTTCTTCGGGCCGACTGCTTTGCCGGACGCCTTGAGGTTTTTCGGGCCCTGATAGATGCCCTTGAGGTCCTTGATATTGCGGCGCTCGAAACGCTGCTTGAGGTAGCGTTCAATGCTCGACATCAGCGCCCAGTCGTTATGGCAGATCAGCGAAATCGCCAGACCTTCAGCGCCGGCACGGCCAGTGCGGCCGATACGGTGTACGTATTCGTCGCCGGAGCGCGGCATATCGAAGTTGATCACCAGGTCCAGACCGTCAACATCCAGGCCACGGGCGGCGACATCGGTGGCCACCAGAATCTTCACCGCGCCCTGCTTGAGGCGGTCGATGGCCAGCTTGCGATCTTTCTGGTCCTTCTCGCCGTGCAATACAAAAGTCTTGAAGTCGTGGGCAACCAACTTGCCGTACAGGCGGTCGGCTTGAACCCGGGTATTGGTGAAGATGATCGCCTTGTCGTAGGTCTCGTTCTTCAGCAACCACTCAACCAGGCGCTCTTTGTGGTGGTTGTGGTCAGCGGTGATGATCTGCTGACGGGTACCTTCATTGAGCTGGCTGACGCGGTTGAGCTGCAGGTGCTCAGGCTCTTTCAGCACCTTGCCAACCACTTCGCGCAGCACTGCGCCGCCACTGGTGGCGGAGAACAGCAGGGTCTGGCGGTCGGCGTTGCACAGCTCGGACAAACGCTGCACGTCCTCGGCAAAGCCCATGTCGAGCATGCGGTCGGCTTCATCGAGCACCAGCACTTCGACTTCATCAAGCAGCAGATTGCCAGCGTTGGCATGTTCGATCAGCCGGCCTGGCGTGCCGATCAGGATGTCGACTTTGCGCAGCATGGCGGCCTGTACCTTGAAGTCTTCACCACCGGTGATCAACCCGCCCTTGAGGAAGGTGAACTGAGCGAAGCGCTCGACTTCCTTGAGGGTCTGCTGTGCCAGCTCGCGGGTCGGCAGCAGGATCATCGCGCGTACGCTCATGCGTGGCTGGGAAGCGCCATCGCCGAGCAGACGATTGAGCATTGGCAGCACAAAAGCTGCGGTCTTACCGCTGCCGGTTTGCGCAGTAACCCGCAGGTCTTTTCCTTGCAGCGCCAGCGGAATGGCCGCCAACTGCACCGGGGTGGGCTCGACAAATTTAAGCTCGGCCACGGCTTTGAGCAGGCGTTCATGCAGGGCGAATTGGGAAAACACGGGTATACCTCGACAAAAAATCAGCAATACAGCGGCATAGATTACCGGTTCTGCCGGCTAAAAGCCCGAACGGCCTGGCCAACGGCGTCTGTAGCCCAGTGCGCAGACTGCCAGCAGGAGGCTAAAACGGCGCAGATCGACGCCTCCCGTCAGGCCACTACGCAAGCGCCGCGTCGCGCCGGTAGAATGCGCGCCGCCGTTCAATCCCGGATGGCATGGGTTCCCTAACCCCATTCAGCAAAAAGGTTCCGTCATGCTGCTTACCTCCCCCCAGCGCCTACGCAATGCGCTTGCTGCACTGGTGCTGTTCCACATCCTGATCATCATCGCCAGCAACTACCTGGTGCAGCTGCCGATCACCCTGTTCGGCTGGCACACCACCTGGGGCGCGTTCAGCTTCCCGTTTATTTTCCTGGCCACCGACCTGACCGTGCGCCTGCTCGGCAAACGCACGGCGCGCCTGGTAATCGCCCGAGTGATGCTGCCGGCGCTGCTGATTTCCTACATCGTCTCGGTATTGTTCCAGGAAGCCAGCTTCCGCGGCTTCGGCGCACTGCTGGAGTTCAACGAGTTCGTTCTGCGCATCTCCATCGCCAGCTTCCTCGCCTATGTGCTGGGGCAGATCCTTGACATCCAGGTGTTCGACCGCCTGCGCCGGTTGTCGCTGTGGTGGGTCGCACCCACCGTGTCGACCATCTTCGGCAACCTGCTGGATACCTACGCGTTCTTCTCGGTGGCCTTCTGGAACAGCAGCAACCCGTTTATGGCGGAGCACTGGGTGGAAATCGCCACGATTGACTACGGGGTCAAACTGGTCGTCAGCCTGCTGCTGTTCGTGCCGCTCTACGGCATGCTGCTCAATGCCATACTCCGCGTCATGACCACCACCACGGCGAAAACGGCCTGAGGAACCATAGCGTCAGGCCGACCTCCAACGTTTATACCCCGCTACGAAGTTCTGCCATGTCCCGTTCGCTACCCCTGTTATTCGCCGGCCTTGGCCTGGCGCTAACACTCGCCAACGCCGAAGCCGCGCCCAAACATGACAAAGCCCACAAACATGGCGATGACAGCGATGTGCGCGTCGACATACGTGGCCCGAGCATCGACATTGGCCAGGTGCGCATCATCCTTGGCGACAACCGCGCGCTGATCGGCCCAGCCCAGTCTCTGCCGCCGGGTATTCGCAAGAACCTGGCGCGTGGCAAGCCGCTGCCGCCGGGCATTGCCAAGCGCTTCGACAATCGCCTGCTCGGCCAACTGCCGCGCTACGAAGGCTACGAATGGCAGCAAGTGGGCACCGACGTGGTGCTCGTCACCCTGGCTACGGGACTGATCTACGAGATTTTGCAGAACGTGCTGGACTGAAGACCGTCAGGAAACTTTGTCCCCTATTGCCACTCCACTGATCAGGGACCTCAACCGAGCCCTGCGTTTGTGACTGGGGACTCGCCATGAAACCCACCCTGATCTACTACGTAGCCGCCAGTCTGGACGGCTATATCGCTCGCCCGGATGGCCGGGTCGATTGGCTGGAAGCCATCCAGACCTCTGGCGACGACCACGGTTACCACGCTTTTTATGACGGCATCGACGCCCTGCTGATGGGCCGCATGACCTTCGATGCACTGATGGACTGCCAGGGGCCCTGGCCCTACCCCAACAAACCCTGTCGGGTGCTGACCCGCTATCGGCACGAGCACGTGCCACCGGGCGTAAGCATGCGCCACTGCACGCCGAGTGAAGCCCTGATGGAGCTGGCCGAGCAAGGCCATCAACGTATCTGGCTGGTCGGTGGTGGCTCGCTGGCCGGCAACTGCTTCGCCGCCGGCCTGCTTGATGAACTGGTGGTCAGCCTGGAGCCCTATCTGCTGGGCGCCGGTATTCCGATGTTTTCCAGCGGTCTGGAACGCAGCCTGAGGCTGCACGAACAACGCAGCTTCAGCAGCGGCGTGGTGCAACTGCACTATCAGGTGCTGCCAGAAAACCCTGCGGATAGCGTTCTATAACCCTTGCCGCGCCTGCTTGATCAGCAGCCGCGCACTGTCCCA
Organism: Pseudotabrizicola sp.; assembly: GCF_030656345.1. GTDB lineage: Bacteria > Pseudomonadota > Alphaproteobacteria > Rhodobacterales > Rhodobacteraceae > Pseudotabrizicola. Next base: position 8,764 of record NZ_JAUSNR010000036.1, read on the forward strand.
GCCGACCAGCAGCACCGCCAGCCAGATCGGCAGGTAGGTCAGCCATTGCGCGCTGTTGAACTGCTCGCCGAGAAACAGCAGCGCCACCAGAAACAGCAGCACCGGCTCGACATAACTGAGAATGCCGAACAGCCCCATCGGCAGGAGGCGACTGGCGGCCATCATCGCGGCAAACGCCAGGGAACTGAGGATCGCCAACCCCGGCAGCAGCCACCACAGCTGCGGCGCCTGGCTGAACAATTGTGGCGGGCTCCATTGCAGCACCAGCCAGATCGCCACCGGGGCCATAAACAGCATCTCGAAGGCAAAGCCGGACAAGGCGTCCAGGCGCATCCAGCGGCGCAGCATAAAATACGGCGGATACCCCAGCACCGTGACCATCACCACCCAGGAGAACGCCTGGGTCAGCCACAGCTCATGAGCCACGCCGAGCAACGCGCAGAACACCGCCAGGCGCTGCAACGGCCGCAGTCGCTCGCCATAGAACACCCGCCCGGCCAGCACCATGGCCAGCGGCAGCAGGAAATAGCCCAGCGACACTTCCAGCATGCGCCCGGCCAGCGGCGCCCAGACAAACAGCGCCCACTGAATACCCATCAGCAGCGCAGCCAGCGGCAAGCTGGCGAGCAGCAACGGCTCGCGCCGCACACGGCCGCAGGCAGCCAGCAGCACCGGCCATTGCCGCGACAGGGTAATCAGCAGCAACACTGCCGGCATCGACCAGAGCACCCGCTGGGCAAACACCTGCAAGCCATCCAGCGGTGCCAACAGCCGCACATAGCCGGGCACCAGCGCAAACAACACCGAAGCAATAATCGACAGCGCCACACCGCGCCCAGACAGCTGCATCACATCACCCTGCTCAATCAAACCCCGACATCTTGCCTGGCTTGTAGTTAAGACCACAGCCACAAAGCGACACAGCCAGGCACTTAAACAGCCGTACAGCGCAAAACCGCAGGACATAAAAAAGCCCGCACTGCATCAGCCGAGCGGGCAGAGACGTCCAGGAGCAGCGGACGCCAGGAGAGCAGGATGCAGCGGAAAATCAGATGGCCTGGGCCAGTTGCGCCTTGGCCTGGTTCAGGCCCTTTTCCATAAAGTCGCCGCCCAGGTTGAGGCCTTCGGCGTGGATAAAGCTGACATCGTGGATACCGACAAAGGCCAGCGCCTGACGCAGGTAGGGTTCCTGATGATCCTGGGTGCCGCCAGCGTAGATGCCGCCACGAGCAGTCAGAACAAAGGCGCGCTTGCCGCTGAGCAGGCCTTGCGGGCCGGTTTCGCTGTACTTGAAGGTGACCCCGGCGCGCAGCACATGGTCGAGCCAGGCTTTCAGGGTGCTGGGGATGGCGAAGTTGTACATCGGCGCAGCCAGCACCAGCACATCGGCGGCCAGCAGCTCGTCGGTGAGCAGGTTGGACAGCGCCAGCGCTGCCTGCTCGGCTTCACTCTGCTGCCCGGCCGGGGTCATCCAGCCGCCCAGCAGGTTGGCGTCCAGGTGCGGCACCTGATCAACCGCAAGGTCACGCACCTTGATCTGATCGGCCGGGTTGGCAGCCGACCAGTTGGCGATAAATTGCGCAGTCAGCTGACGCGAAACCGAACCTTGCTGACGGGCGCTGCTTTCAATTACCAGGACGTTTGCCATGTTGTGTGCTCCATCGAAGGGTTGTTGAACGTCGATGGGTAAAGAATAGGAGCGCACAATCCGATTAAAAAGCGCAAATACCTGCGCCAAACAATCTAATAATTTGATTTATAGCCAGCCCGCGCTTAGTCTCTGGGCTGTTGCGGCCACTACTGGCTAGCTGAGCTCGCAGGTCAGTTTGACCCGCAACTTGATAATGCTGCGGCTGAACTTCACCGCCAGGTTGCTGCTTTCACCGGCCGCCAGGCTGACCTTACGGGTGCGCGGCGCTTCCGGGCCGTTGCGAAACAGTGCCGTGCACTTGGCGTCGCTGCGGCCATAGTTGTACAGCTGCACGGCGCCCATGTTGTGGTCGATTTCCTGGGTGGTGGCCGAGACTTCAGCGCCATTGAGCTGTTTCTCCACCTCGATCGGGTAGGCCATCACAGTCAGCGGCAAGCAGGCAAGCAGCGCACAACAAAGCTTTTTCATCAGGGCAGTCTCCAGCAAAAGACGGCCAGTTTAGGTTGATTACGCTGGCATTGGCACCCTGGAACTTGAGCGAGCACAGGAACTGAATATGAAAGCCCCCCGCGTAACCCTCGATCAGTGGCGCACCCTGCAGGCGGTGGTCGATCATGGCGGCTTTGCCCAGGCGGCCGAGGTGCTGCACCGCTCGCAATCCTCGGTCAGCTATACCGTGGCACGTATGCAGGAGCAGCTGGGCGTGCCGCTGCTGCGTATCGACGGGCGCAAGGCGGTGCTCACCGAAGCGGGTGACGTGCTGCTGCGCCGCTCGCGGCAATTGGTCAAACAGGCCAGCCAGCTAGAAGACCTGGCTCACCATATGGAACAGGGCTGGGAAGCCGAAGTACGCCTGGTGGTCGATGCCGCCTACCCCAACGCCCGCCTGGTGCGCGCACTGACCGCGTTTATGCCGCAAAGCCGTGGTTGCCGCGTGCGCCTGCGCGAAGAAGTGCTGTCCGGGGTGGAAGAAGTGCTCAAGGACGGCATGGCTGACCTGGCCATCAGCGCGCTAAATATTCCCGGTTTTCTCGGCGCTGAAATGAGTACCGTGGAGTTTGTCGCCGTCGCCCACCCGGAACACCCGCTGCACCGCCTGCAGCGCGTCGTAACCTTCCAGGACCTGGAGGCCCAGATGCAGGTGGTAATCCGCGATTCCGGTCGCCAGCAACCGCGCGATGTTGGCTGGCTCGGCGCCGAACAACGCTGGACGGTTGGCAGCCTGGCCACCGCCGCCACCTTTGTCAGCAATGGCCTGGGCTTTGCCTGGTTGCCGCGCCACCTGATCGAGCGCGAGCTCAAGGACGGCCTGCTCAAGCCCCTGCTGCTGGATCAGGGCGGCAGCCGCAACCCACTGTTCTACCTGTACTCGAACAAGGACAAACCCCTGGGCCCGGCCACGCAGATTCTTGTCGAGCTGATCCAGCGCTTCGATGCCGTCCCTTTGCATGCAGCCTTTGCTGCGCCCCTGCCCTCGGCCTGATAAGGAGTCCAGCAGATGTCCTATTTCAATAATGACGACTGCCAGCTGCACTACGAAGAATACGGCCATGGCGCGCCCGTGCTGCTGGTCCACGGCCTCGGTTCGAGCACCCGCGACTGGGAATACCAGATTCCCGAGTTGGCTCGTCACTACCGGGTTATCGCCCTCGATGTGCGCGGCCATGGTCGCTCGGACAAGCCCCGCGAACGCTACAGCATCCAGGGTTTTGCCGAGGATGTAGCGGCGCTGATTGAGCACCTGCAACTGCCGCAGGTGCATCTGGTGGGCATCTCCATGGGCGGCATGATCGGTTTTCAACTGGGCGTCGATCGCCCCGAACTGCTGAAGAGCCTGTGCATCGTCAACAGCGGCCCGGAAGTGAAGGCGAAAAGCCCGCGCGACTATATCGAGATCGCCAAGCGCTGGAGCCTGTCGCGCCTGCTCAGCCTCGATACCATTGCCAAGGCCCTGGGCAAGCTGCTGTTCCCCAAACCAGAGCAGGCAGAGCTGCGGCAGAAAATCCTGGCGCGCTGGCCGCAGAACAACAAGCGTGCTTACCTGGCCAGCCTGGATGCGATTATCGGTTGGGGCGTGCGGGAACACCTGGCGCGGATCAGCTGTCCGACCCTGGTGGTCACGGCCGACCGCGACTACACCCCGGTGGCGCAGAAGCAGGCTTACGTTGACGAAATGCCTAATGCGCGCCTGCTGGTGATCGAAGATTCGCGTCACGCCACACCGCTGGACCAACCCGAACATTTCAACAGCAGCCTGCTCGCCTTCCTTGCCGAAGTCGAACAAGCCGCCCCCACTGCCCAGCCACAATAAGGACTACCCGCATGTTCAAGACCCTCACCCTCGCCGCCTGCTCCATCCTGTTTGCCGGCAGCCTGCTGGCCGCCGAAAACCCGAAAGTGCTGCTGACCACCAGCCTCGGTGAAATCGAGATCGAACTGGATGCCGACAAGGCGCCGATCAGTACCGCCAACTTCCTTGCCTACGTCGACAGCGGCTACTACGCCGGCACCCAGTTCCACCGCGTGATTCCAGGCTTTATGGTGCAAGGCGGCGGTTTTGATGCCGACATGCAGCAGAAAGACACCCAGGCACCGATCAAGAACGAAGCCGACAACGGCCTGCACAACGTGCGCGGCACCCTGGCCATGGCCCGTACCCAGGTACGCGACTCCGCCACCAGCCAGTTCTTTATCAACCACAAGGACAACGCCTTCCTCGACCACGGCTCGCGCGACTTCGGTTATGCGGTGTTCGGCAAGGTGGTAAAGGGCATGGACGTGGTCGACAAGATCGCTCAGGTGCCGACCGCCAACCGTGGCGGCCATCAGAACGTGCCGCGTGAGCCCGTGCTGATCACTGAAGCCAAGCGTCTCTGATAGCCCCCCGCGGAGTGGGCCTGCTCACTCCGCGCGTTAAAGCCCGTCTGCTTTTTCTGCGCAACACCCACCCTGGCAAACTGGTTAGAATCCGGCGCTACTCCCTGATTTAGGCAGGATGCCTGACATGCTGTTCCGTCGTTTTGAAAACCTGATCGATGCCTTTAAAGCCAGCCCCGACGTCGAACCGCCGGCCGGCATGCTGGCCTTCTACGCTCACTACCTGAGGCAGGTCTGGCCGCTGATGATCGCCGTGCTGGTGGTCGGCTTCGTCGCCGCCTTGATCGAAGTGGCGCTGTTCAGCTTCCTCGGCCAACTGATCGACATGACCCAGACCACCCCGAGTGGTGAGTTCTTCGAGCAGCACCAGAACACCCTGCTGTGGATGCTGCTGGTGGCGCTGGTGATCCGTCCGCTGGTGTTCGGTCTGCACAACCTGCTGACGCACCAGACCATCAATCCTGGCCTGACCAATCTAATCCGCTGGCAGAACCATCGCTATGTGCTCAAACAGAGCCTGAACTTCTTCCAGAACGACTTCGCCGGGCGTATCGCCCAGCGCATCATGCAGACCGGCCCTTCGCTGCGCGACTCCGCCATGCAAGTGGTCGACGCGCTCTGGCATGTGCTGGTGTATGCCGCCAGTGCGCTGTACCTGTTCGCAGCAGCCGACCTGCGCCTGATTGCCCCGCTGCTGCTGTGGATTATTGGTTACTGCGCGGCACTCTGGTACTTCGTGCCACGGATCAAGCAGCGCTCTGCTGCAGCCTCAGCCGCACGGTCAAAAGTCATGGGCCGAGTGGTCGACGGCTACAGCAACATCACCACCCTCAAACTGTTTGCCCACACCCAAGTTGAGGAGCATTACGCCCGCGACGCCATGCAGGAGCTGCTTGAAAAATTCCGCCTGCAATCACGCATCATCACCACCCTGGACTTCCTGATTACCTGCCTCAACGGCCTGCTGATCGTCGGCACCGGCGCGCTGGCCCTGTGGTTGTGGGATCAGCAACTGATCAGCACTGGCGCGATTGCCCTGGCGCTTGGCTTGGTGATCCGCATCAACGGCATGGCTGAATGGATCATGTGGGTGGTCAACGGCATTTTTGAAAACGTCGGCACCGTGCAGGACGGCATGCAAACCATCGTCCAGCCGCGCCAGGTGCTCGACCAGACCGAGGCCAAGCCGCTGCACGTTAGCCAGGGCGCCGTGCAGTTCGACAACATTCACTTTCACTACGGCAAGCGCCACGGGGTAATCGCCGGTTTGAGCCTGACGGTGGCACCCGGCGAGAAGATCGGCCTGGTCGGCCCTTCCGGCGCCGGCAAATCAACCCTGGCCAACCTGCTGCTGCGCCTCTACGACCTGGAGAGCGGGCGCATCCTCATTGATGGTCAGAACATCGCCGGAGTGACTCAAGAAAGCCTGCGCGCGCAGATCGGCATGGTGACCCAGGACACCTCGCTGCTGCACCGCTCAATCCGCGACAACCTGCTCTACGGCAAACCTGGCGCCAGCGAAGAGCAATTGCTCGATGCCGTGCGCAAGGCCCGCGCCGACAGCTTTATCCCACTACTGGACGACGGCATGGGCGGCCATGGTTTCGACGCGCAGATCGGCGAGCGCGGGGTGAAACTCTCCGGCGGCCAGCGGCAACGCATCGCCATCGCCCGCGTGCTGCTCAAGGACGCACCGATCCTGGTGCTGGACGAAGCCACCTCGGCACTGGACTCGGAAATCGAAGCGGCTATCCAGGAAAGCCTGGATACCCTGATGCACGGCAAAACGGTGATCGCCATCGCCCACCGCCTATCGACCATCGCGCGCATGGATCGATTAGTAGTGATCGACCAGGGTCGCATTATCGAAACCGGCAGCCACAGTCAGCTGATCGCCCAAGGCGGCCTCTATGCGCGCCTTTGGCAGCATCAGACGGGGGGCTTTGTTGGAGTGGATTGAGGGTGAGCTGACACTTGGCGAAGCTCAGTTGCGCGCATGGGCCATCTGAAACTTCGCTACACCTTCCAGCTGCGCCAGCTCATCGGCCATATCGCTGATCCGCGCACTCTTCTGCCCGTCCACCGCCACGGCGACAAAGCGCCATTCCAGCTGGCCCTGGTCAAAGCTCACGGTGAATGAGCCACCGGCAATCACATAGCCGCGCGCACGGGCAATCTCACGCAAGCGTGCCTCATGCGGGCGGACAAAACCGGGGGCGAAACGCAGCACAATGGCAATCGCCGGGCGCGACGGCAGGCGCGCCTCCAGCTTGGCGCCCCACATCATCAACCCGGCGGAAATCAGACTAAGCAGCACCGCCGCGCCATAAAAGCCCACGCCCACCAGCACGCCAATCGCCGAAGAGGCCCAGATCGACGCTGCGGTAGTCAGGCCGCTGATGCTCATGCCGTCTTTCATGATCAGCCCAGCGCCAAGAAAACCGATACCGGTGACCACGCCCTGAATCACCCGCGTCGGGTCGACACTGGCCAATGAGTGATCACCCAACCAGTGCTGCGGGTATACGCACAACACCGTCAGTGCACAGGAGGCCATGCAGACCATGCCATAGGTGCGCATGCCCGCCGCCCGGCCATGGTATGAACGTTCATAACCGACCAGCAGGCCGAGCAACAGCGCGCCGAGCATATTCAGAAACAGGGTCAGATTGACCGCCACGCCCGGCAGCAGCCAGAACTCCTCGATCAGGGCAAATGCACTCACGACACACCTCGCGCAGCAGCGGACATGCTCTGAGCGTAGTTGCCGCCCCGCTAAACTGCGCATAAGAGATATGCGCACTATCCGTAGGAGCGGCCCATGGCCGCGAGAAAACGTGGATACACCACCAACGCGGGACCGGATCAAAACCAGATGGCATTCCAGAACGGATAATCCCCAAGCCGCTTGACCAGGCCTGCCCGCAAAGGATTGGCCACGATGTAACGGGCGACGGCTTGCAAGTCTTGCTCTTCGCGCAGGGCGTGATCATGAAAAGCTTTCGACCAGAGCGGGCCCGTTCTACTTAGGGTCCGATTGCTGTGGCGGGAGCTGGCGGACTTGAGCCGACTCACCACATCACCGAGGTTGTCGGTCTCTCCAAGCTGAAGCAACCAGTGCACATGATCCGGCATTAACACCCAGGCCAGCATGCGGCTACGTCTGAGCAAGGCGGCGTCTTCAAAACAGCGCGCGGCGGCGCAGGCCGCAGGAAAGTGGAGAAACAACGGTTCGCGATTCTCAGTTGTTGTAGTGATCAGATAAGTCGTATTGCAGATAGATGCACGGCCATTGCGTAATGCTGCGTGCCCCGGTTTTCGGTAGCTGTAACGCTCATCCATAAGCGCTCTCCTTAAGAAGCTCGCGGGCATGGCCCGCTCCTACGTCGAGGATAGACTGACAACACGCTGTTTCTGTAGGAGCGGCCCATGGCCGCGAGAAAACTCAGCTCTGGCGGTACGGCAACAGCTCGCGGGCCTGCTCTGCATAAACGCGGATGCCGTGTTGTTCCTCGGAAAGGAAGTTCGCCACGGCCGCACGCAGACCGGGGTGGCGGAGGTAGTGCCAGGAGTGGGTGATAACGGGCTCGAAGCCGCGAATCAGTTTGTGCTCGCCCTGGGCGCCGGCGTCGAAGCGTTGCAGGCCAGCGCCGATGGCAAAGTCCATGCCCTGATAGAAGCAGGTCTCGAAGTGCAGCCGGTCGAACTCTGCCAGGCAACCCCAGTAGCGCCCATACAGGCTGTCGCCGCCGACCAGGCTAAAGGCCATGGCCAGCGGTCTACCGACCTGATGGGCGAGTACCACGCGGATCATCTCGGGCATGCGCTCGGCCAGCAGGCTGAAGAAGGCGCGCGTCAGGTAGGGTGACTGGCCGCGCACGCGGTAAGTGTTGGCGTAACACAGGTAGACGAAATCCCACTCCAGCTCACTGAGCTGATGGCCCTCACGCCAGTCAAATTCGATGCCCAGCCCCGCCACTTGCTCGCGCTCTTTGCGCATCTGCTTGCGCTTGCGCGAACTGAGTGCATCGAGAAAATCCTGAAAGTCCCGATAGCTGCGGTTGCGCCAGTGAAACTGGCACCCCAGGCGCTGCAACCAACCGTCGCGGCCCTGCAGCAGGTCATTCTCGGCCTCGGTGGTGAAGTTGATATGCAGGCTCGACAGACCTTGTTGTTCCAGGCCAGCGCTCAGGCCATCGAGCAGTTGCCCGGCGGCCAGTGGCTCACCCAGCAGGCGCTGACCCGTGACAGGCGAAAAGGGAATCGCGCCAAGCAGCTTGGGGTAATAGTCGATGCCGGCGCGGTGGCAGGCATCCGCCCAGCCGTGATCGAACACGTACTCACCATAGGAATGGCTTTTCACGTAGCCCGGCATGGCCGCCAGCAGTTGGCCTTGCTCGCCGAGTAGAGCCGCATGGGCCGGCTGCCAGCCACTGCGCCCGCCAACACTGCCACTGTCCTCCAGCGCCGAGAGAAAAGCATGGCGCAAGAAAGGCTGCGCATCAGTCAGCAGAGCATCCCACTGACTGGCGGCAATTTCATGGATGGCATTCAGGCGGGTCAGCAATCTCGGCTGCTCAGTGCGGTGGCTAAGGCGGCACTATAGCTGCAAAGCTCGGTGGCCAGACAGCCGGAGATACCTGCTACAGACCCGCGCCAATCGATACGAAATGGTCATCACTCTGTAACCAAGCACGGCGAAACTCTCTTGCCAACTTCCTAGGGAGGGAATTCGATGTCCGCCAAAACAACCATTAAACCTTTATCCATTGCCTTGCTCGCAGCCTGCATCAGCGCATGCAGCAGCTATTCGACGGCCCCTGCTGCAAAGGCTGAAGCCAGCCTGAACAACGAAGACTGGTACCAGGTGCGTACCGAGGAGAAGCTGTTCCTGTTCGATGACTACAAGGTCTATCGCGACTTTCTAGTCAGCGGCAATGCACCGGTCATCAAAGACCTGGGCGAGAAGGACAAGTACGGCCAGGAAATTGTTCTGGCCCTGCGCGCTGACGATGCCGAGAAAAAGCTGGATGACGTTTCCGCCTACCGCTTCCTGCGCCAAAACATGCCACCAGCCAGTAAGTTCTATGGTGAAATCCGCCAGGACGGCATGATCTTCGTCGGCCAGCGTTACGGCGACATGATCGACCTGAACAATATCGGCGAACCGATCTTTCGTCACACCGAGATCGCCAGCGGCCCGAAGGGCGAGCGCGTGATCTACTTGATGCAAAAAGAAGAAAAGAAGCCGGAGTCACTGATCAAACAGTTCCAGCAGAACTACGGCATCACCCCCGCCAGCTGATGCTGGCCAACTTGGCAGCGGGCAATCCGCTGCCAAGCCTTCACAGCCACTCCTGCAGCACAATCCCCCGCTCCGATAACACGCCCTCTTATTCCATGCCCACGGCTGTGCCCTGAAATAACCTTGCCCCTATTGGGCACCAAACAAGGTTGCGGCAATTTCTCGGCAAGCTGGTCAGTCGCACAGTGCGATCAATGATGAGCAGCGTCCGCTTGGCCTGAATGGCGTAGCGTATCGGGGCACAAGCCGGCAAGAGCAGCTATGCGCAGGGCACTGCACTCGACGTGCAGCGCATACCTTGTGGCTAGGGGGTGCCGGTCTCTCCTAACGCGCGTTCTGGATTGCCTAAACACAGGCGCTCAGGTGCCACGCTCAGTCTGTTCTATCGCGACCAGTGGCGGCGGCTTTTGCGCCGACAGACCAACGCCTTACCGCAGTGGCAGTCGCTCGGCCCCTGATAGTTGCTCTAAAACCTTCGATGTATAGAGCCACAATTACCAGCGCACCGCGAAACTGCTGATAGCGCTCGCGCGACAGCCCCCTCGACCACAGTCGTATGCTCATAAAAACGCTCTGTACCTGTTTATTACCTATTGCATGCCATGGGCCGCGTGCAGCGTGCGCACCACGCAGGGCTCGTCCGGGCAGTTGGATCGTGCGCGTTCTGCTGAGTCATCCCGAACAGCTATACGGTGCATGAATCGCGGTAAAACGTAGGGTGGGTTAGGCGCGAACCGGGATCAGGCAAACACCACCGACTTTCAACGCGCCGTAACCCACCATGGCGGTCTACCGGCAAACCGCAATGGTGGGTTACGCGGCGCCCGAATTGCGTGGTGCCGGCCATCACAAGCCTCAGCGCCACTAACCCACCCTACACAAGCAGCCTGCAACACAGTTTTGGTACAGAGCCTTTTTTATGGTTCTTCGCGGGATCGTGGGAAAGAGAGGATTGACAGTCAGGGATGCAGGTAAATTGGCAGTCGCCAAACACACCAACCCCTGCACCCTGCTGTCACCATGCATCCTATTGATCTTGCCGCTTTCTGGCCAGGCTACGCTGTCGTAGCCAGCCGCCAATACGCCGAAAACAACCTAACGCTCACCCTGGAGCCACTCGCCTCTGCACTGCCGCGTTGTGGACGCTGCCTTGAACCTAGCCCCCTGATCCATGATCGGCGTATCCGCTATGTGCGTGATCGTGATCTGTTCGATCAGCGCGTCCAATTGCAGGTGCCTGTGCGCCGCGTGGACTGCCTGAGCTGTGGTCGCGCTCCCGAGCGGATTGACTGGTTGGAACCCTCATCACGCCTGACGCGTAGGCTGCGCGCATGGGTCGAAATGTTGCTGCAGATGCTGCCAATCAGCCATATCAGCCGACTCACTGGGCTGCACTGGCACACGATCAAGGACATCGATAAGCGCCGCTTGCAAGCCAGCGTAGGGGCATTCGAGCCAGGTAATGTCCGGCGCTTGGTGATGGATGAGTTTGCCTTGCACAAGGGGCACCGCTACGCCACGGTCATCATGGATGCCGAGCGCACGCGCGTGCTGTGGGTCGGCAAGGGCAACAGCCGTGAGGCCATACGCCCGTTCTTCGAGTTGCTTGGCGAGCGTTGCCGGCAAATCGAAGCAGTGGCGATGGACATGAACACCGCCTTCGATCTGGAAGTGAAACAGCACTGCCCTCAGGCCGAAGTGGTGTACGACCTGTTCCATGTCGTGGCGCGTTATGGTCGCGACGTGATTGACCGAATCCGGGTCGACCAGGCCAACGCGCTGAGCCATGACAAGCCCGCCCGCAAAGTGGTCAAACAGAGTCGTTGGCTGCTCCTGCGTAACCGGGACAACCTCAAAGATGAGCAGGCGGTGCAGTTGCAGGAGCTACTGGCCGCCAATCAGCCGCTGGCCACTGTTTACGTGCTCAAGGATGCCCTGAAAGAGATCTGGTATGCCCCCAGCGTGCGTGAAGGCTGGCAGCGCTGGAGGACCTGGTTGCGCCATGCGCGGGACAGTGATCTGCCACCACTGCAGCGCTTTGCCCGAAACCTCAAACGCTATGCCCGAGGAATCCTCGCCAGTGCGCGCTTCCGCATGCATACCAGCCTGCTGGAAGGGGTGAACAACCGCATCAAGGTGATCAAGCGTATGGCCTATGGCTTCAGGGACTCGGACTACTTCTTCCTGAAAATCAAGGCCGCCTTCCCCGGGAAAGCGCGATGAACCAAAAAAGCCCCAGACACCGGCGGCGCTGGGGCTTGTGGGTTGGCCGGTTACTCCACGGCAGCTTGGGCTTTCTTGCTTGAGCCTTTTGGCGCAAAGCGGGCGGCTAGGCGCATGGAGGCGGTTACCAGGCGTTGGTAGAAGGCTGGAAACAGGCGCTGCATGCCATCCAGGGCGTAGGCATCCGGGCCGATCAGGATGCGCCTCTTGTTTGCCAATGCGCCGTTGATGATCACCTGGGCAGCTTTCTCCGGCGTGGTGCGCAGCAACTGGTCGTTGAACTGCTGGCGTGCCTTATCAGCATCCTGACCGGTGACGCTGCTCAGGCTGGCGTTCATCCGCGCGGTCTTGGCGATATTGGTCTTGATCCCGCCGGGGTGCACGCAGCTGGCCGATACGCCGCAATCGGCCATGTCCAGCTCCTGGCGTAGCGCCTCGGTAAAGCCGCGCACGGCGAATTTGCTGGCGTTGTAGGCGCTCATGCCCGGTTGAGCGAACAGACCAAACACGCTGGAAACGTTGACGATATGGCCCTGACCGCTGGCCTTGATATGCGGTAGGAAGGCTTTGGTGCCATTGACCACGCCCCAGAAGTTGATGTTCATGATCCACTCGTAGTCGGCGTAGTCATTGCCTTCCACGGTGCCGCCCTGGGCTACGCCGGCGTTGTTGAAGATCGCGTTGACCCGGCCGAACTCGGCCACCACCTGGTCCGCCCAGGCATGCACCGCTTCACGGTCGGCAACGTTGACCAGGGTTTCGCTGACCTGCACACCGAGCTTGCGCGCCTGGGCGGCGGTTTCCGCCAGGCCTTCAGCATTCACATCGGAGAGCGCTAACTGGCAACCCTGGCGGGCCAGACCGAAGGCCAGGGCGCGGCCGATGCCGGAACCGGCGCCGGTGATGGCGGCTACCTTGTTTTCAAACGACTTCATGCGCTGGCCTCCTGGGCAGTCAACTGGATAGCGCTGTTCTGCGCCGGGTGTGCCGCGTGTTTACGGCTGAAATGATAGGCCGCTGGGTCAAAGTTGCGCGTCAGCAGACGGAAGCGCCAGGTAAAGCCCGGCCATACCGTGCAGTTGCGGCCACTGACCGGATGCAGGTACCAGCTGGTGCAGCCGCCGGCATTCCACACGGTGTTGCCCAGGCTGCCCTGCAGCTTGCCGTTGAATTTATCCTGCACCGCCTGTTTGACTTCCAGGCTTTGCAATTCTTGCTCACCAACCAGCTTGAGCGCGCCAAGCACGTAATGGATCTGCGACTCGATCATATAGACCATCGAGTTGTGGCCCAGACCGGTGTTTGGCCCCATCAGGAAGAACAGGTTGGGGAAACCGGCAGTGAGTGTGCCTTTGTAGGCCTGCGGGCCTTCCGGCCAGGTGTCGAGCAGGTCGACGCCGCCACGGCCAAACACCACGCCACGTGGCAATGGGTCGCTTGGGGTGAAGCCGGTGCCGAAGATGATCGCGTCAATCTCGCGCTCTTTGCCATCCACGGTGCGGATGCTGCCGCTGCGGATTTCCTCGATGCCGTCGGTGATCAGGTCGACGTTGGGCTGGGTCAGCGCCGGGAAGTAATCGTTGGAGATCAGCACGCGTTTGCAGCCCATCAGATAATCCGGGGTGACCTTGGCGCGCAGGACCGGGTCCTTGATCTGCTTGTTGATATACCACTTGCCGACCTTCTGGGCGATGGTCATCACCTTGGGCAGCATGGCAAAGCCGATCACCCGGCTTTCCAGCAGGGCGTAGATGGTGCCGCGCCAGAGTTTTTGCAGCAGCGGGAAGCGCTTGAAGCGGTTGCGTTCACGCTCGCTGATAGCGCGGTCTGGCTTGGGCATGATCCACGGCGCGGTGCGCTGGTACAGATCGAGCTGGCTGACCTGCTTCTGAATCTGCGGCACGAACTGGATCGACGAGGCGCCGGTGCCGATCACCGCAATGCGTTTGCCGGTGAGGTCGTAGCTGTGATCCCACTGCTGCGAGTGGAAGACCTTGCCGGTGAAGTCGCCCAGGCCCTTGAGCGCCGGAATCGATGGGGTGGACAGCGCACCCATGCCGGAGACCACAAACTGCGCGGTGTAGCTGTTGCCGGCGCGGTCACTGATCTGCCACAGCTCCTGCTGCTCATCCCAGGCCAGGCGGGTGATCTCGGTGTTCAGCTGAGTGTGATTCTGCAGGCGGTACTTGCTCCAGCAGCCTTCCAGGTAACCCTGGATTTCTGGCTGCTTGGCAAACATGCGCGTCCAGTTGGGGTTCTGCTCGAACGAAAAGGAATACAGATGCGATTGCACGTCACAGCCACAGCCCGGGTAATTGTTCACCCGCCAGGTGCCGCCGACGCCGGCTTCTTTCTCGAACAGCAGGAAGTCATGTTCACCGGCCTGCTTCAGGCGGATGGCCATGCCCAGGCCGGAGAAGCCCGTACCGATAATGGCGACCTTGCAGTGGCGGGTGGCAGAAGGGGGTGAGACGGGTGCATTCATGGCCAAGCTCCTGTTATGTTTATTGCTGGCGTATACAGCTGTATACCAAGGTAGACAAATGTATACTCGCCAACAAGCAGCATTCTCACAAGCCAACTTTTAGGTAGGGTTCGTCATGCAGGCAGATGCCAGCGAGCAGCAGCCAGCCGCAGAAAAAGCCAGCGAGGCCCCAGGCAAGACCCTGTTACTGGAGGCCGCGTTACGTCTCACCTCAACCAGCCGCAGCCTGAGCAATCTGGGCCTGCGTGAGCTGGCCCGTGAGGCCGGGCTCAATCCCAATACCTTCTATAGGCACTTCAAGGATGTCGATGACCTGGGGCTGACCGTGATCCGCCAGATCTCCACCCAGCTGCGTCAACCGCTGCGCGATCTGCGCCGTGAAGCCGCTGAGCGGGCTGTGCAGTCGACTCAGGCAAGCTCGCCGATGTTGTTTGGCATCGACCTGCAACGCGGTCGGCGGGTGTGCCATGAAACCGTGCAGCTGTTCTTTGATTTCGTCGCGCAAAACCCCGAGGCCTTTATCATCGGCGTGCGCGAGCTGCATGGCGCCTCGGCCGTGCTGCGCGCGGCGCTGCAGGAGGTGATGGATGAGTTTGGCGCGGACATGGCCGAGGACATCATCGCCTTCAAGCTGCTGCCGGAAATGGTCAACCCAGCGGTGGTGCTGCAGGTGTCGAACCTGATCAGCCGCAACCTGTTCCAGCTGTCGCTGGACTATATCGGCCAACCCGAGCGGCAAGCGGCAATCTGTGCACTGGCCGAGGAGCAGGTCGTTATGCTGTTTACCGGGGCCAGCGTGTTGCAGGGGCTGGGGCAGCTCAAGTTGCCGGTGGATTAAATTTCAATGGAGATCGGCAGCATGGTGTCATTGCCTCTGTTCGGCGGCTGCGCGTGCGGCAGTGTGCGCTACCGCCTGGAAAGTCTGCCCACCGAGACTGGTTACTGCCATTGCCGTATCTGCCAGAAATCAGGTGCTACACCTGCCATGCCCTGGGCCATGGTGCCTGGTGCGGCACTGCATTACCTGAGTGGTGATATCGGTGTATTCCGTTCCAGCACCCGTGGAGAAAGGCGCTTCTGTCGTGATTGTGGTACTCCGTTGGAGTATCGCGAGCAGGGCCGTGAAGAGGTTGGACTCAATAGCGTGACGCTTGACCATCCCGAGTGGTTTGCGCCGCAGAAACACATTTGGTATGCGTCGCGCTTACCCTGGTTTGAGCTGGCCGACGATTTGCCGCGTTTTGCCGGGGAAGGTTGATGCGGGGGCTGCAGAGCCCCCGGCATCTGTCGGGTATCAGTTGTTAAAGCCCAAACGCTGCCGCCAGCGCAGTTCCAGTGCTTTGCTGTCGTGGTCAAAGGGGTGGAAGCCGGGGCGGTAGTAGTCCAGGTACGATGGAATCAGCTTGGTCAGAAAGCCATTGCGTGGGCCGAACAGCATCTTCAAACCCTTGCCCCAGCTGCGCCAGTTGAACAGTTGGCCGTCTTTGCGCAGCAGGTGCAGTTGGAACCAGCCGATCACGCCGAAGAAGATCACGGTGGCAATCGCCATCATGCCGACGCGGGTGAAATAGCCGCCGTAGACCTTCTGGTACACGTCGTAGCAGACCGCCTTGTGCTCGTTCTCTTCAATCGCATGCCACATCCACAGCTGGTACAGCTTGGGATCGTTCATCTGGGTGGTCAGGTCTTCGCGCTGCAGCAGTTGCTCGGCCATGGTTGCGGTGAAGTGCTCCAGGGCGCAGGTGGCGGCCAGGCGCTGTTTCTTGGTGGTGATCTTGGTGACCCACTCCAGAAGCACCTTGATGCGCAGTTCCAGCAGTTCCAGGTCGATATTGTGCTCGGCGGCGTAGTCGTTATAGGCCGCGTGTTCCTTGGAGTGCATGGCTTCCTGGCCGATAAAGGCGCTGATGTCCTTCTTCAGCTGCGGCTCGCTCACCTGTTCGCGCACGGCGCGCACACTGTCGACGAAGAACTTTTCGCCATAGGGAAACAGCGACGACAGGTTGTTCATGAAGTGGCTCATAAAGGGGTCGCCGGCAAACCAGAACTTCTGGCTTTCATCAAAGGTGAAGTCCATGCGACGCACGGGAAAGCTGGCGGTTGGGGTGCTGGTTTTGGCTGTCATAAGGGCGACTCCTCGGCATCTTGGTCGCGGTTCGCGACCGCTCTTGTTATGGGGCTTGGGACGACAGGCTGGGCTGTCTTGGGCCGTGATTTATCTTTAGCCGAGGGCGTTTTTGGCGCGAGGTCATTCCTGGCCAGGGCAGCCGGAATTGCGCCAACTTATGGATAGTTGTCGGACAGTTGGCTGCGAGGGATCGCGTCTATGACGCAGCAGCCGGTGCTGATCCCGAGGGCCTGTAATCTCGCCGAGTGGATGCTACGCAGTCTTGCCGGGCGTAGGCGCGGGCCGTGCCCGCGATGGCTTTGCCGAACATGCCATTCGCGGCCATGGGCCGCTCCTACAAATTCCCTGAGCCCACAACCTCAAGAGGCTTATCCGGGAACTGTGCCTCAGCGTTGCTGGCGCAGCTCGGCGACTTCGGCGCGCAGGGCGCGCAGTTCATCGAGCAGCAATTGCTCGGTGGGTGAAGGTGGCGCCAGTTTGGCTTCCTGCTCATGGGTGGTCTGCATGGCATTGACCACCACGGCGATAAACAGGTTGAGCATCATAAAAGTGGCAATCAGGATAAATGGCAGGAAATACAGCCACGCCAGCGGGAACTGCTCCATCACCGGGCGCACGATACCCATCGACCAGCTTTCCAGCGTCATCACCTGAAACAGGGTGTAGAGGCTGGCACCGAGGCTGCCAAACCACTCGGGGAAGGCTGCGCCAAACAGTTGGGTGGCCATTACTGCCGCTACGTAGAACACCAGGCCGAGCAGCATGGCGATGCTGCCCATGCCCGGTAGCGAGGACAGCAGCGCCTCGACCACCCGGCGCATGTTCGGGTTGATCGAAATCAGCCGCAGCACGCGCAACACGCGCAGCGCACGCAGCACGGCGAATGGCCCGCTGGACGGCACCAGCGCCACGCCCACCACCAGGCAGTCGAATACCGCCCAGGGATCACGCAGCAGGCCCAGGCCGCGAGCGATAAAGCGCAGCGCCAGTTCCAGGATAAACACCGCGAGAATCAGTTTATCCAGCATCAGCAGCAACTCGCCCCAGTTGGCCATCAGCCCAGGGTAGGTCTGGATGCCGAGAATCGCTGCGTTGAGGATGATCAGGGTGGTGACCAGGCGGGTGATGGCTGTGCTTTCCATCAGCGCGCCGAGGCGCAGACGCCAGTGGCTGGGCGTGGGGCTTATTGGGGTTTCATTCATGGCGTGTAGGGTACTTGTGTAAACAGTGGGCGAGTAGTTCGCGAAGGTCCGCCAGGCCCGGACATGCAGCGCTGTCGTCAGGGCCTTGGGGCGGTTTTATTGGTCGTTGAGAGCGAAACTGGTCAGGGCGAAAGTCGGGATGCCACGGTCCTGCAGTTTCTGTGAGCCGCCCAGCTCGGGTAGATCGATGATTGCGGCGGCTTCGATGATGCTCGCGCCCATACGCCGTACCAGCTGTGCAGCAGCCAGCAGGGTGCCACCGGTGGCGATCAGGTCATCGAAAATCAGCACCTTGTCGCCTTCGCAGAGGCTGTCGGCGTGCACTTCCAGTTTGGCTTCGCCGTACTCGGTCTGGTAGCTCTCGCTGAGTACGTCGGCGGGCAGCTTGCCTTGCTTGCGGAACAGGATCAGCGGTTTGTTCAGCTCATAGGCGATGATCGAACCGATCAGAAAACCGCGCGCATCCATGGCGCCGATATGGCTGAAATCTGCTTCGACGTAACGCTGGATAAAGCTGTCGGCGACCATACGCAGGGCACGTGGTGACTGGAACAGCGGGGTGATGTCGCGAAAGATCACCCCCGGCTTGGGGAAGTCCACCACCGGGCGGATCAGGGTTTTGATGCTGAATTCGTCGAAGATCATCGGCTAGGTCCTGCGCTATGCGGGTCGATCAGCCCTCAAGGTTGCCGCCGGCCAATGCGCACAGCTCGATGGGATCGAGGATATGCACTTCCTTGCCTTCGGCTTCGAGCAGCTTGTTCTGTTGGAAGCGGGTAAATACCCGCGATACGGTCTCCACCGCAAGGCCCAAATAGTTACCAATTTCGTTGCGCGACATGGCCAGACGGAACTGATTGGCCGAGAAACCACGGGCGCGGAAGCGCGCCGAGAGGTTGACCAGGAAGGTGGCGATGCGCTCGTCGGCGGTTTTCTTCGACAGCAGCAGCATCATTTGCTGATCGTCGCGGATCTCGCGGCTCATGACGCGCATCAACTGGCGGCGCAGTTGCGGCAGTTGCACCGACAGCTCGTCGAGGCGCTCGAAGGGGATTTCGCACACCGAGGTGGTTTCCAATGCCATGGCTGACACCGGGTACGCGTCACTGTCCATGCCGGACAGGCCGACCAGTTCGCTGGGCAGGTGGAAACCGGTGATCTGCTCATCACCGCTGTCGCTCAGGCTGAAGGTTTTCAGCGCCCCGGAACGCACGGCGAAGACAGAGTTGAAGGCATCGCTCTGGCGGAACAGGAATTCGCCCTTTTTCAGTGGGCGGCCGCGTTTGACGATTTCGTCGAGGGCGTCCATGTCTTCCAGGTTCAGGGACAGCGGCAGGCACAAACTCGCCAGGCTGCAATCCTTGCAATGGGCTTGGTGTGGGCTATGCAACTTGATGCTTTCGGACATCGCTGGCGATCCTGAGGGTAAACACACAATAGCTGTAAGGTTACAGCAGGGGGCAGGGCAGGGCCACTAAGACGCAGTCTGATCGAATGTTCAAGTTTTAATCGGTGCGGCCGATAAACCAGGCGGCTTTGAATATCTGCAAGGAGCGTTCGTATGCGTCTGGAATCGACCCAATTAAGCACCCGCATGAACCTGTCGCTGGAGCGCAAGAGCGCTGCGGCCGAAAGCGGTGTGGAGAGCAGCGAGGCGGACAAGCAGGCGTTGCGCGACAGCCTGCGGGTAAGCCTGTCGGAGCTGGGCAAGGCACGCTCCGCCGCCGCAGAGAAGAACCGCGATATTGATGAGAGCAGCCTGCCGGATGTGCTCAAGGACCTGCTCAAGCGAATCCGTGAGATCAAGGCGCAGATCGAGGCGAAGAAAGCCGAGTTACAAGAGGTCATGCAGGACCAGAGCCTCGATCCCGAGGCTAAACGCATAAGGATCGAAGCGCTGCAGGGTGAACTGGCCTCGCTGCAGGGCGCCCTGAGCAGCGCCAACGCGACGCTGATCAAGACTATGCGTGAGCAGGACCTCAGTGATCAACAGATGCAGGAAGTGGCCGGCCTGGTGATGAAATAAGCCTCGGCTCGTATAGTCGGCAGCCTGCTAGATCACCCGGGAAAAACGTTGCTGGTTTAATTCGCTGAGGTAGCGATCAAACAGCATGCACAGCGAGCGCACCAGCAGACGGCCCGCTGGCCGTACTTCGATGCCCAGGGCATTCAATTCGATCAGCCCGTCACTGGCCATCTGCTGCAGTTGCGGCCAGACCTCGGCAAAGTAACTGCGAAAATCGATGGCGTAGGTCTGTTCGATAGCGGCAAAACGCAGCTGAAAATGACAGATCAACTGCTGAATCACGGCACGGCGCAAACGGTCGTCTGCGTCACAGTGCAGGCCGCGCACGGTGGCCAGTTCGCTGTGGCCGAGGCTGTCCTGGTATTTGCTCAGGTCGCTGTTGTTCTGACAGTAGAGATCGCCAATCTGGCTGATCGATGACACCCCCAGGCCGATCAGGTCGCAGTGGCCGTGGGTGGTGTAGCCCTGGAAGTTGCGTTGCAGGCTGCCATCTTCCTGGGCGCTGGCCAGTTCGTCGTCGGGCAGGGCGAAGTGATCCATACCGATATAGCGGTAACCGGCGGCGCTCAGTTGCTCGATGCTGGCCTGCAGCATGGCCAGCTTGTCACCGGGGTTGGGCAGGTCGCTGGTGTTGATTCGCCGCTGCGGCATAAAGCGCTCCGGCAGGTGGGCGTAGTTGAACAGCGAGAGACGATCAGGCTGCAAGGCAATCACTTCAGCCACGGTGTGGGCAAAGCGCTCCGGGGTTTGCAGCGGCAGGCCGTAGATCAGGTCGATGTTTATCGAGCGGAACTGCAGGGTACGCGCAGCTTCGACGATGGCGCGGGTTTCTTCCAGGGTCTGTAAGCGATTGACTGCTCGCTGCACGGCTGGGTCGAGATCCTGCACGCCCAGGCTGACGCGGTTGAAGCCCAGCTCGCGGAGCAGGCCCATGGTCGACCAGTCGGCTTCGCGCGGGTCGATCTCGATGCTGTAATCGCCGCTGTCGTCATCCAGCAGATTGAAGTGCTGGCGCAGGTGGCCCATCAGGTGGCGCAGTTCATAGTGACTAAGAAAGGTCGGCGTACCGCCGCCGAAGTGCAGCTGCTCGACCTTCTGCTGCGGGTCGAGATGACGGCTAATGATCTCGATTTCGCGTTCGAGCTTTTCCAGGTAGGGCTGGGTGCGGCCACGATCCTTGGTGATCACCTTGTTGCAGGCGCAGTAGTAGCAGATGTGTGCACAGAACGGGATGTGCACATACAGCGACAGCGGCCGCAGCGCCTTGCGGCTGCCGCGCAGGGCATGCAGCAGGTCGAACTGGCTGACGCGCTCATGAAACTGCACGGCGGTCGGATAGGAGGTGTAGCGCGGGCCGGCCTGGTCGTAGCGGCGGATCAGAGTGCTGTCCCACTGGATGGCGTTGAGCATGGAAAAAATCCTGGAAAGGCAGTGGGGCCAGTCTAGGGAGGCAGATGGGCGGGGGCCTTGACCTGAATCAAGGGTGCGTCGAGCGCTGGGGTGTTGTGACTCCGTAGCCCGGATGCAATCCGGGAACAAGGTGCCGGCGATCCCCGGATTGCATCCGGGCTACACCCTTCTCGTCTCAGTGGCCCATCAGCCAGTGCTGGTGCGGGCCGGGCATTGTCCACAGGCCGAAGAGGATTACCAGAATACCGCCGGCCATGCGCACGCCTTGTCTGCGCAGCAGGGCGGTCAGGCGTTCGGCAGCCATGCCAGTGGCAAGCAGCACTGGCAGGGTGCCGAGGCCGAAGGCCAGCATCAGCGCTGCGCTGCTCAATGCATTGCCCTGGCTCGCGGCCCACAGCAGGGTGCTGTAGACCAGGCCGCAGGGCAGCCAGCCCCACAGACTGCCGAGCACCAGGGCACGCGGCAGGCTGGTGACCGGCATAAAACGCCGGGTCAGTGGCTGGATATAGCGCCACAGGCCACGACCGAGGGCTTCAATACGGGTCAGGCCGCTCCACCAACCGGCCAGGTACAGGCCCATGGCAATCAGCAGTAACGCCGCAATCACGCGCAGGCCCATGACCAAAGGGCTATTGGCAACTGCCCAGCCGGCCAGGCCGAGCAGTAGGCCGGCCAGGCTGTAACTGAAAATGCGCCCCAGGTTATAGGCCAGCAGCAGCTGAAAGCGCTGTGCGCGCCGCTCGGGTGGGATGGCCAGGGTCAGTGCGCCCATCAGGCCGCCACACATGCCCAGGCAGTGGCCGCCACCGAGCAGGCCGAGGATCAGCGCTGAAACCAGCAGTGGCAGCAGCTCAAGCACCGCGCTTGTCCTGTTCGGCCTGAGGCTCGTCGAGTTGCTGCACCTGGCTTACGGCTGCAGTGTGCTTGGGGTCTTCGTCGTCGAACAGGATGCTGTGGGCTGGACCGTCGAGGTCGTCGTACTGGCCACTGTCCACCGCCCAGAAGAACAGCCAGATGGCGAAGCCGACCAGGGCAATGGCCACCGGGATCAGGATATAGAGCGCGGGCATAAGGTCTCCGGGTACGGCTTGGGTGTAGGGTGGATCGGGGCGCGTAGCTGTCGCTTTTTACATCCACCGGAGCAACGTTGTGGTGGATCGGTGAAGCGTGATCCACCCTACGTGCGAGTCAGGCGCAGGGCGTTAACCACCACCAGCAATGAGCTGACCGACATACCCAGCGCGGCCAAGATGGGGGTGATCCAGCCAATAGCGGCGAAGGGCAGCACCAGGCCATTGTACAGGCTGGCCCAGGTGAGGTTCTCGATGATGATGCGGCGGGTTCGTTGCGCCATGTGTAGCGCCTGCACCAGGCTGCTTAGGCGGTTGGAGAGCAGCACGGCGTCGGCGCTGGTTTTCGCCAAGTCGGTGGCGCTGCCCATGGCCACGCTGATATCGGCGGCGGCCAATACCGGCACATCGTTAACCCCATCACCGAGCATCAATACCCGGCGGCCCTGGCTGTGCAGCTGCTTCAATACGTCCAGCTTGGCATCTGGGGTGAGGCCGCCACGGGCGTCAATGATGCCTAGCTGGCGCGCCACTTCGCCGACCATCGGCGAGCTGTCGCCGGACAGCAGCATAATCTGCCAGCCTTTGGCCTTGGCCATGTCGATCAGTTGCGGCGCGTCTTCGCGTAGGCGGTCATTCAACACGAACCAGGCCAGCGGCCCTTGCTCATCGCCCAGCAGCAGCCATTGGCCGTGCTCACCGGCAATCGTCGGCGCGGGTTGCGCACTCAGCGCGCAGACAAAGCCCGCCTCGCCGATGCGCAGCACGCGGCCGCTAACCCGTCCTTGCAGGCCCAAGCCCGGATGGCTGTCGACCGCTTCTGCGGCTTCTGCAGCCTGGCCGAAGGCGCGGGCAATCGGGTGTTCGGAGCGATTTTCCAACGCAGCGGCCAGGGCCAGGCAGCTGTCGGCATCCAGCTCGCGCAAAGGGTGAATGGCGCTGAGAGTCAGGCGGCCTTCGGTGAGGGTGCCGGTCTTGTCCAGCACCAGGGTGTCGATCTGGTTCAGCCCTTCCAGCACGTGGCCACGGGTCAGCAGCATACCCAGCTTGTGCAGTGAGCCGGTCGCTGCCGTCAGTGCCGTGGGTGTGGCCAGCGCCAGCGCGCAAGGGCAGGTGGCCACCAGCAGGGCCAGGACGATCCAGAACGCGCGGGAGGGATCGAGCTGCCACCAGACCAGGCCGACGATGGCTGCCACCACCAGGACGATCAGCAGGAACCACTGCGCGACCTGATCGGCCAG
Organism: Pseudotabrizicola sp.; assembly: GCF_030656345.1. GTDB lineage: Bacteria > Pseudomonadota > Alphaproteobacteria > Rhodobacterales > Rhodobacteraceae > Pseudotabrizicola. Next base: position 32,382 of record NZ_JAUSNR010000036.1, read on the forward strand.
TACCGCCAAGCGCGGTTTGTCGCTCTGCGCGCGCTCCAGCAGGCGAACGATGGCCGACAGCCGCGTGGCATCGCCCAAGGCCTGCACTTCGACGCTCAATGGTCCTTCGACATTCAGAGTGCCGGCGGTAACGGCATCGCCGGCCTTGCGCGGCTGCGGCAGGTATTCGCCGGTGAGCAGCGATTCATCGACGCTCGACTGGCCCTGAACAATCCGTCCGTCAGCCGGCAGTAGAGCGCCAGGCGGCACCAGCACCTGATCGCCGATACGCAGTTCGCTGAGCAGAATGCGCTGGCTCTGACCGTCGGCAGCCAGGCGTAGACAGGAGGCTGGCAGCAGGTTGACCAGCTGTGAGGTGGCGGCGGCCGTGCGTTCGCGGGCGCGGCGCTCCAGGTAGCGGCCGGCCAGCAAAAACAGGGCGAACATGCCTACTGCATCGAAATACAGCTCGCCCTGGCCGGTCACCGTCGACCAGATGCCGGCGATATAGGCACCGCCAATCGCCAAGGACACCGACACATCCATGGTCAGGTGGCGGGTGCGCAGGTCACGCAGCGCACCACGGAAGAACTGGCCGCAGCAGTAGAAGACAATCGGCGTGGTGAGAAACAGGCTGACCCAGCGCAGGATCTTGTCCAGCTCAGGGCTGAGGTCGATGTTGAATTCCGGCCAGGTGGCCATGGTCGCCATCATCACCTGCATCCACAGCATGCCGGCCACGCCCAGTTCGCGCATGGCGCGGCGGTTCTCGCGCTGCAGCTGTTCTGCGGCGGCATCGGCCTGCCAGGGGTGGGCGGCGTAGCCGATTTTGCGCAGTGCCTTGAGCAGGCTGCTGAGCGGCAGTTGGCTGTCAGCCCAGCGCACCTGCAGGCGGTGGTTGGACAGGTTGAGGTGCGCCTCGCTGACGCCGGGCAGAGCGCGCAGGTGCTTTTCAATCAGCCAGCCACAGGCCGCGCAGCTGATGCCCTCGATCAGCAGGCAGGTTTCGCTGAGTTCGCCGTCATGCTCGACAAACGGCTGCTGCACGTCGCTGCGGTCATACAGCGCCAGCTCATCGGGCAGCGCTTGGGGCAGGCTTTGCGGGTTGGCGGCGCTTTCGCTGCGGTGCTTGTAGTAATGCTCCAGGCCGCCGCTGACGATGGCTTCGGCCACTGCCTGACAGCCCGGGCAGCACATCTCGCGGGTCGCGCCCAGTACCTGGGCCTGGAAACGGCTGCCGGCGGGAACCGGCAGACCACAGTGATAGCAGGGAGTCGGGCTGGCCATCGGTGCGCTTATTGAGCATCCCCGAGAAGGATGTTCTGCCCGCTTTGCACGTTTTCTTCCTCAAACAGGCGCCAGTCCTTGCCACCTTCCTGGCCGATCAGCTCGACAAAGCGCCGGCCTTGCACGGCGTCGATCATCTGTCCGCTGTAGCTGCCATCGGCCTGAGGTTGCAGGATCACCCGGCGGTCGCGCTCGGGTTGGGTCGGCGATATCAGATTGAGCACCAGCTGCTGCGGACGGCTATTGCCGCTCAGCTGCAGGGTGGCGGTGCCGTTGTCATCGTTGAGCAGCAGGCTGGCGTGCAGCTTCAGGCGAATGGCGTGGTTTTCCCGCTCCAGCGACTGGTTGATGCCCTTGCCGACGTCGTAATAGTCATCGGAGATCAGCCCTGGCGGGTTCTTCGTGGCGATGGTCAGCAGGGTCAGCCCCTGGACCACTGAATAGGCCAGCAGGCCAATCAGGAACCAGGGCCAGAATTGCTTGTACCAGGGCTTGATGATTTCGGCGTTCTTTTCAGCTATGGGTTCAGACATGGTCTTCTCTAATCAGCGCACGCTGGGGCCGATAAAGCGGCTGGCGGCGTCGGTTTTGATGCTTGGGTCATCCGCCGAGTGCAGGCGGAAGGTGATTTCATTGGTGCTCGAAGGTAGTTTTTCCGGGTCGATGGACAGCTCGACAGGCAGCGACAGCACCTCGCCAGCGATTGCCTTGATCTCGCGCTTGCCTTCGTACACCAGGCCGTCAAGGCCGTCGGCTTCGATCAGGTAAGTGACCTCGTGCTGGGCCTTGTTCATGATCTTCAGGGTGTAGACGTTCTCGATCCGGCCCTCTTCGTTTTCGCGGTAAAGCACGCGGTCCTTGAGCACATCCAGTTCCACCAGCGAGCGGTCGGCAACTGCCCAGGCAAATACGCAGAACATCGCGACCAAAGCTACGGCGTAACCAATCAGGCGTGGTCGTACCAGTTGGGTTTTCTGCCCGGAGAGGTTGTGCTCGGTGGTGTAGCTGATCAGCCCTTTGGGGTAGTTCATCTTGTCCATGATGCTGTCGCAGGCGTCGATGCAGGCCGCGCAGCCGATGCATTCGATCTGCAGGCCGTCGCGGATGTCGATGCCGGTAGGGCAGACGTGCACGCACATTTTACAGTCGATGCAGTCGCCCAGGCCTTCGGCCTTGTAATCGGCATCGCGCTTGCGTGGGCCACGGTGTTCGCCGCGCCGCGGGTCGTAGGAGACGATCAGGGTGTCCTGGTCGAACATCACGCTCTGGAAGCGCGCATAGGGGCACATGTAGATGCACACCTGCTCGCGCAGGTAGCCAGCGTTGCCGTAAGTAGCGACAGTAAAGAAGCCGACCCAGAACAGCGCCCAGCCGCCTGCTTGCAGGCTGAACAGCTCGGGGATCAGTTCGCGGATTGGCGTGAAGTAGCCGACGAAAGTGATCGCGGTAACCAGCGATACGCCGACCCAGATGCCGTGCTTGGCCAGTTTGCGCAGAAATTTCTGCGTGGTCATCGGGCTCTTGTCGAGCTTCATGCGTTGGTTGCGATCACCTTCGGTGACCTTTTCCGCCCACATGAATACCCAGGTGAATACGCTTTGCGGGCAGGTGTAGCCACACCACACGCGGCCGGCGAACACGGTGATAAAGAACAGACCGAAGGCGGCAATGATCAACAGCGCCGAGAGCAGAACGAAGTCCTGCGGCCAGTAGGTGGAGCCGAAAATATAGAATTTGCGCTCCGGCAGGTTCCACCAGACGGCCTGACGGCCATTCCAGGTCAACCATACGGTGCCGAAGTACAACAGGAAGAGGGCTGCGCCACCGAGCATGCGCAAGTTGCGGAAGATGCCAGTGAAGGAGCGGGTGTAGATTTTTTCGCGGTTGGCGTACAGGTCAACAACTTCGACCTTGGCCGGGGCAGGGGTGACGTCTTTAACTGGAATCTGTGCACTCATCAGTTCGTACCACGGCGGTTGATTGGCTGCCCTGGTCGATACGTGCCGGCCGGGGTCATACGGGCTCTTGCGCTATGGTACGCCTGACGATTGCCTGACAGGTGCGACCTGCGGTCGCGCCTGTCAGGCAGGAGAATTACTTCTCGGTTTTTGCGTGCGACAGGCTGTACACGTAAGCCGCCAGCAGATGCACCTTATCGTTGCCCAGGAAGTCAGCCTGGGCGGGCATCTTGCCGTTGCGGCCATAGCGCAGAGTTTGTTGCACCTGAGCAAAGCTGGAGCCGTAAAGCCAGACTTTGTCGGTCAGGTTGGGGGCGCCCATGGCCTGTTGGCCCTTACCTTCAGCGCCATGACAGACTGCACAATTGGTCGCGAAGATGTCTTGACCTGCGGCAAGATCAACCGCGATACCTTCCGGGTTTTTCAAACCGGACAGGCTGCGGATGTAACCGGCCACGTTGCGGATGCCTTCTTCGCCGATGCTGTCTTTCCACGCTGGCATGGCTGCCTGACGGCCGCCCATGATGGTGGTCTTGATGGTTTCTGGCTCGCCGCCATACAGCCAATCATTGTCGGTCAGGTTCGGGAAGCCATAAGCGCCCTTGGCGTCGGAGCCGTGGCAGACCGAGCAGTTGGAAGCAAACAGGCGACCGCCCATTTTCAACGCTTGCTCGTCCTGGGCCACTTGCTCGATTGGCATGGCGGCATATTTGGCGAAGATCGGCCCGTACTGGCCTTCAGCCTTGGCCATCTCCTTTTCCCACTGGTGCACACCGGTCCAGCCTGCATTGCGCTCTACACCACCGGCAATTTGGATATTGGTGGCGAAGGGGGTCTTGGCCTCGCTGTCGAGGTAGTCGTAGCCCGGCAGCAGACCTTTCCAGTTACCCAGGCCCGGGTAGAGCGCCAGGTAGCCGAGGGCAAAGATGATGGTGCCGACAAACAGCATGAACCACCACTTGGGCAGCGGGTTGTCGAACTCTTCGATACCGTCGAACTCATGCCCAACGGTTTCTTCGGTGGTTTCTTCGCGCTGGCCCTTACGGGTGCCGAAGATCAGCCAGGTCAGGGCAAAGATGGTGCCCAGAGACAGAATGGTTACGTACCAACTCCAGAACGTGGTCATTGGTTATTGCTCCTGGAAGATTGCTCGTCACGCTCATTGGGTTTGGGATCGTCGGCGAAGGGCAGGTTAGCGGCCTCGTCGAAGCTGGATTTACGCTTGCTGCTATAGGCCCAGAGCACCACGCCAATAAAGGCAACGAACACCACTGCTGTGCCTATGCCGCGAATCATCCCGATATCCATGTGCGTTACCGTTTGTTCTTGATGGATGTGCCGAGAACCTGCAGGTACGCAACCAGTGCGTCCATTTCGGTCTTGCCTTTTACTGCGTCCTTGGCCCCAGCGATGTCTTCATCGGTGTAAGGGATGCCAAAACCACGCATGACTTCCATCTTCTTGGCGGTGTCCTTGCCGTCGAGTTTGTGCTCGACCAACCAGGGGTATGCCGGCATCTTCGACTCCGGCACCACGTTGCGCGGGTTGTACAGATGCGCACGTTGCCATTCATCCGAGTAACGACCGCCGACGCGGGCCAGGTCCGGACCAGTACGCTTGGAACCCCACAGGAAGGGGTGGTCCCAGACGCTTTCACCGGCTACCGAGTAGTGGCCGTAACGTTCGGTTTCAGCACGGAACGGACGGATCATCTGCGAGTGGCAGCCGACACAGCCGTTGGCGATGTACACATCGCGGCCTTCCAGTTGCAGCGCGGTGTAAGGCTTGAGGCCTTCCACCGGCTCGTTGGTAACGTCCTGGAAAAACAGCGGAACGATTTGAGTCAGGCCGCCGATGCTGACGGCCAGAACCATCAGCAGCGCCATCAGGCCAATATTCTTCTCAAGGATTTCGTGTTTCATCAGTGCGCGCTCCCTGCTGTGAGTTGGGCGGCAGGAATCTGTGCGGCTGCTTCGTATTCCGAAGCCTTGGCGGCACGCACGGTGCGGTAGGTGTTGTAAGCCATCAGTAGCATGCCGGCGACGAAGAAGGCGCCACCAATCATGCGCACCACGTAACCCGGGTGGCTGGCTTCCAGCGCTTCAACGAAGGAGTAGGTGAGGGTGCCGTCTTCGTTGACTGCACGCCACATCAGGCCTTGGGTGATGCCGTTGACCCACATCGAGGCGATGTACAGCACGGTGCCGATGGTGGCCAGCCAGAAGTGCGCATTGATCAGGCCAACGCTGTGCATCTGTGGACGACCGAAAACCTTAGGCAGCAGGTGGTACAGCGCGCCAATGGAGATCATCGCCACCCAGCCGAGCGCGCCGGCGTGAACGTGGCCGATGGTCCAGTCGGTGTAGTGCGACAGGGCGTTGACGGTTTTGATCGCCATCATCGGACCTTCGAAGGTCGACATGCCGTAGAACGCCAGCGATACCACCAGGAAGCGCAGGATTGGGTCGGTGCGCAGCTTATGCCAGGCGCCCGACAGGCTCATCATGCCGTTGATCATGCCGCCCCAGCTTGGTGCCAGCAGGATGATCGACATCGCCATACCGAGGGACTGCGCCCAATCCGGCAGTGCGGTGTAGTGCAGGTGGTGCGGACCGGCCCAGATGTACAGGGTGATCAGCGCCCAGAAGTGCACGATGGACAGGCGATACGAGTAGATCGGACGCTCGGCCTGCTTGGGCACGAAGTAGTACATCATCCCCAGAAAGCCGGTGGTCAGGAAGAAACCTACTGCGTTGTGGCCGTACCACCACTGGATCATCGCATCCTGCACGCCAGAGGTGACCTGCACCGATTGCGAGCCGAAGAACGACACCGGGATCGCCATGTTGTTCACAAGATGCAGCATGGCAATGGTGATGATCATCGCCAACAGGAACCAGTTGGCGACGTAGATATGGGGTTCCTTGCGCTTCATCAGCGTGCCGGCAAACACTGCCAGAAAGGCGACCCAGACCACTGTGATCAGGATGTCCACATACCAGACCGGTTCGGCATATTCCTTGGACTGGGTTGCGCCCAGCACATAGCCGGAAGCCGCAAGCACGATCACCAGCTGCCAGCCCCAGAACACGAACCAGCCCAGATTGCCGCCCCACAGCCGCACGGCGCTGGTGCGCTGCACAATGTAGAACGACGACATGATCAGCGCGTTGCCGCCAAAGGCAAAGATCACCGCACTGGTGTGCAGCGGGCGCAGTCGGCCAAAGTTGCCCATGCCCTGCAACGCTTCAAAGTTCAGCCAGGGCCAGGCCAGCTGGCTGGCGATCACCACGCCGACCAGAAAGCCGACGATGCCCCAGAACGCGGTGGCGATCACGCCGGCGCGCACGACCCCGTCCATATATTCGTTGCGGTTGACGGTTTTCACCTCGTCCATGCCGCGCAGCACCACCAGAAAGATGATGCTCGCCGCCAGCATGACCGTGACCGCGTTGACCAGATAGGCCAGGTCACGGGCGTAGTTGGCCGCAATTGCCGCACCTACCGCCAGCAGACCAAGCACGACCAGTTTCAGATAATCCCACATTTCACGTCCCTTCGTCCTTGGCTGGATCTGCCCCCGGCATGATTCGGGTGCCAGTCCGCGCGCTTACCGACAGATCTGCTTGTGCGCGTGAAGACCCCTCCGGTCCTTGATCCATATCAACCAAACGTCACCAACTGCCTGATAAAGATCAATGCGACGTCATCACTCAGCCCCCGGCTTCGCGATCAGGACCGGGACGCAGGGACGCCGGAAAACAGGAGGGATCCATGACCTATAAATCCATCTTTACCGTTGCCACCCACACCGCGCAGGTGCCGCAGACTATCGCTGCAGCGGCAAGGCTGTGCGCGCAGACCGATGCGCATCTGGACATTCTGGCGCTGGGGGTTGACCGGACGCAGATCGGCTATTCCTATATCGGATCGGGGGCCGTCTTGTTGCAGGTGTCGCAAGAGCGTGCCGAAAGTGACGCCCTTGCGCTGGAGGGCGCGGTCAAGGCTGCCCTTGCCGCCGAAGCCCCCGGCCTGCGCGCCAGTGTCGAGGCGGCGGTGACCCAGATCGGCGCGATGACCGATCTGGTCGCGCAGCGCGCGCGCTTTGCCGATCTGGTGGTGCTGGCGCGGCCCTATGGCAAGGAACAGGGAGTCGAGGCGGAAGCCGTCGTCGAAGCCGCACTGTTCGAAGGCCGCGCCCCGGTTCTGGTGCTGCCGGAAACCGGGCTGACCCACGCGGTGCCAAAGCGGGTGGTGGTGGCCTGGAACCAGAGCCGCGAGGCGATGGCGGCGGTGCGCGCCGCGCTGCCCTTGCTCAAACAGGCCGATCAGGTGGCGATCACCGTAATCGATCCGCCGGTACATGGGCCCGAACGGTCAGACCCCGGCGGCATGCTGTGCCAGATGCTGGTGCGCCACGGCGTGCGGGCCGAAGTGACGGTGCTGGCCCGCAGCCTGCCCCGCGTGTCGGATGTGTTGCTACGCCATCTGCGCGACAGGGATGCCGATCTGCTGGTGATGGGGGCCTACGGCCATTCGCGGTTCCGCGAGGCCATTCTGGGCGGGGCCACCCGCAACATGCTGGAACAATGCACCGTGCCGGTGCTGATGGCGCACTAAGGCTGGTACATGCCGGGGGCGGTTTGCCCCCCGGCATGGGAGCCGGAGCCAGCACCCTAAACCAGAAATCCGCCGTCGCTGTCGTCGCCGGTTTCATCCATCAGCGCGTCGATCGACGGGATGGTGACCTGCCGCTTGCCATCCAGCGTGATGATGCCATCGCGTTTAAGCGCACTCATCTGTCGGCTGACGGTTTCCAGCGTCAGGCCAAGGTAGTCGGACATTTCCTCACGCGTCAGCGGCAGATCAAACGTGATCGACGCCATGGCCGCGCGGGGTTCTTTCAGGCTGGCATCGCGGCGGGCGATGATGGCGAGCAGACTGGCGATTTTCTCGCGCGCGGTCTTGCGACCCAGCAGCAGCATCCATTCGCGGGCGGCGTCCAACTCGTCCAGCGTCATCTCCAGCAGACGCTGCGCGATATGCGGCGTGCTGGCCATCAGCTCCTCAAACGGTTTGCGTCGGAAGCAGCACATCACCAGATCGGTGGTGGCGGTCACGTCATAGGCGGCAGAGGAACGCCCGGGGCGGCCAACAAAATCCGACGGCAGCAGCAGGCCCACCATCTGGCGGCGACCATCTTCCATGGTCTGGGTCAGCGTGGCGATGCCGGTGACGACCGAGGCCACAAAATCCATCTTGTCACCCGACCAGATCACAGTCTGACCGGCCTGATAACTGCGGTAATATTTGATCTGTTCCAGCTGTGACAGCTCATCCGCTTCGCAGCGGGCACAGACGGCCCGGTGCCGGATCGGGCAATCGCCGCAATCCTGCATCTGGGTTCGGATTTCACGGTGGACGGACATGGCCACCCTTTCCCTATTTGATCTGCATCAAGGCAGATCTGGTTCTGTGCGGCGAAGATACGGGAATGAGATATGAACCGCAACTTGCCCGGCTTGGTCTGTTTGACGCACGCGTGCCGCGTTACACCAGCTACCCCACAGCACCGCATTTCGGCGGATCGGTGGATCATACGCTGTTTACCACCTGGGTCGAGGCTATTCCCGCAGGATCTGCGATATCGTTATATTTGCATGTGCCGTTCTGCCGCAGGCTGTGCTGGTTCTGCGCCTGCCGCACCCAGGGCACCCAGAGCGAAGCGCCGGTGATCGCATATGTGGCGACTCTGCTGGCCGAGATTGCCCTGTTGCGGCGGCACCTGCCGCAGGGCGTGACGCTGTCGCGGCTGCATTGGGGCGGCGGGACGCCCACACTGTTGCCCGCAGCACAGATCGAACGGTTGGCGGCGGCGGTGTTCGAGGCGGTGCCTCTGGGCGCAGGGGCGGAGTTTTCGGTCGAGATTGACCCGAACGAGATTGATGCCGCGCGGCTGGATGCGCTGGTGGCGGCGGGGATGAACCGCGCCTCGATCGGGGTGCAGGATTTTGACCCGCTGATCCAGAAAACCATCGGGCGCGCGCAAAGCTATGAATTGACACGCGACGTGGCAGACATGATCCGCGACCGGGGGGTGCGCAGTCTGAACGCCGATATCCTGTACGGGCTGCCGCACCAGACCACGGCGCGGATGATCGATTCGGTGGAAAAGCTGCTGACCTTGTCGCCTGACCGGGTGGCGCTGTATGGCTACGCCCATGTGCCGTGGATGAGTCGGCGCCAGCAGATGATCCCGTCTGACACCATGCCGACCCCGCAGGAACGCCTGCGCCTGTTTGAGACGGCCGCAGAGCTGTTCAACGCCGATGGATATACCAGCGTCGGCATCGACCATTTCGCCCGCCCGGACGACGGCTTGGCGCGGGCCTTGGCGGCGGGGACGCTGCGGCGGAATTTTCAGGGCTATACCGATGACACGGCCCCGGTGCTGATCGGGCTGGGCGCATCATCGATCAGCCGGTTTCCGCAGGGATTTGCGCAGAATGTCAGCGGCACATCCGATTACACAAAGGCGATCCGGGCCGGGCGTTTTGCCACGCATCGCGGCCATGTTTTTGCCGGAGAAGACCAGATGCGCGCCCGGATCATTGAGGCGCTGATGTGCGATTTCCACGTCTCGCGCGCCGAGATCCTGCGCGATTTCGACTGCACGCCGGACCGGCTGGACGCGCTGCTGCGCAGCGCGTCCGAGGCGTTTGGCGGGATGGTCACGGTGGATGCGGACGGGCTGACGATCCCGCCTGCCGCGCGCCCGCTGACGCGCATGGTGGCGCGCGCCTTTGACGCCTATAGCCAGACAGCGGCGCAGCATTCCATAGCGGTCTGACCCTTGGGTCTTACATTGCGGTGGCCCTGACCCTACCTTTACGGGCAGGAGACACCGCAATGCATCATTTTTCCCTACTCGATCTTTCCCCCGTGCCCGAAGGCAGCAGCACAGCTGATGCGCTGGCCAATACGGTTGCCCTTGCGCAACTGGCCGAAGCATCAGGTTATCACCGCTTCTGGCTGGCCGAGCATCACAACATGCCCGGTATCGCCAGTGCCGCCACCGCCATTGTGATCGGCCATGTGGCGGGGGCGACGAAAACCATCCGGCTGGGTGCCGGGGGCATCATGCTGCCCAACCACGCGCCGCTGATCGTGGCTGAACAGTTCGGCACGCTGGAAACCCTGTATCCGGGGCGGATTGATCTGGGGCTTGGCCGTGCGCCCGGCACCGATATGGCCACGGCACGAGCGTTGCGCCGGCATATGGCCCCGGACGACAGCTTTCCGCAGGATGTGGTGGAGCTGATCAATTATTTCGATCCCGCAGCCGAAGGGGCAGCCGTACGCGCCATCCCGGGTGAGGGTACGCAGGTGCCGGTCTGGATTCTGGGCAGCAGCCTGTATGGCGCGCAACTGGCGGCCTATCTGGGGCTACCTTACGCCTTTGCCTCGCATTTCGCCCCCGCGATGCTGGAGGATGCCTTGGCCACCTATCGCGCCACCTTCCACCCGTCACGCTTTCTGGCGCAGCCCTATGCGATGATGGCGGCGGGGGTCTGTGCGGCGGATACCGACGCCGAAGCGCAGTACCTGCGCACGTCGCAGATGCTGGCCTTTGCCCGGCTGCGCACCGGCAATCCCGGCAAACTGCCGCGCCCGGTGCATGATGTTGAAGCGCAGATCCCGCCGCACGTTCGGGCGGGGGTGGATGCCGCGCTGTCAGTAGCGGCGGTGGGGTCTCGCGCGACCGTGCGGCGCGAGATGGCGGCGATGATTGACCGCTATCAGCCCGATGAGCTGATGGTGACCGGCATGATTCATGACCACGCCGCACGCCTGAAATCATTTGCGATTGCGGCAGAGGTACTGGCCGAACTGTCGCAGGCCAAGGCGGCCTGAGGCGGATCAGGCCGTTGGCCCGAAGCTTTCGACGAAATCGACCATGCGCGGCAGGCAGATGCTGCGCAGGTCATATCTTTCCTGCGCCGTTGCCCGTGCGGTGCGGCGCAGGGGGGCATATTTTTCGGGTTGGGCCAGGGTGTCGATCAGCGACTGCGCCCACGCCTTCACATCGAAGAAATCGACCAGCAACCCGTTTTCGCCCTGGCGGATCACCTCGGCCACCGGGGCGGTGTCTGAGCCGACCACCAAACAGCCCGCCGCCATCGCCTCCAGCATCGACCATGACAGCACGAAGGGGTAGGTCAGATAGGCATGCACCCGGCTGATCTGCAGGATGGTGACAAAGGCGGCATAGGGCACTTTGCCCATGAAATGCACCCGGTCCATCGGCAGCTGGTCCTGCACTTCGGACAGGATATGGTCTTTCCAGCCCTTTGCCCCCTTGGGCGGGCTGCCGTAGCTGACCTCATCCCCGCCGACGATGACGGCATGGGCATTGGGCCGGGCGCTCAGCACTTCAGGCAGCGCGCGCATGAAGCTGTGATAGCCGCGGTACGGTTCCAGATTGCGGTTCACGAAGGTCAGCACCTCATCGCCCGCCCGCAATTTGCGGCCATCGGGCAAGGTCAAACTGGCCTGTGGGTCAGGGTGCAGCGCGGTGCAATCCACCCCGTCATGGATCACCCGGATCATGCTGCGCAGCGGGGCGGGGTAGGTGCTGGCCTGCCATGCGGTTGGCGCAACCCCGGCATCGGCATGGATCAGCGCCTGCCCCAGATGCGCGGCGCGGCCCTGCGCGATCAAAATCTGGTCAAGGCCATAGGGCAGGAATTCCGGGTCATAGCCGACATCGGCCCCGACCCCGCGATAGTAGAATTCGGCATAGACGATCAGCTTTGCCTGCGGCCAGATTTCCTTGACAAACAAGGTTTCGCCCCAGCCGGAATGGCCGAAGATCACATCGGGATGATAGTCTTCCGCGTCGCGCAGTTGCGCGCAAGCGCGGGCGACGCTGACGCCCCGATCTGACATGATGGTATAATTCCGCCCCAACCGGGTTTGCGCAGGGTCTACCTTGGCCGGGGCGTGTTTGTAGCGCAGGGTGCGGATGGTGGATTTCCGGGTGTTTCCGGCATCGGTCAACGCCAGCACATCATGGCCACGCGCCGCCAGTTCCGGGGCCAGATGCAGGAACTGGCCCGGGAAATTCTGATGCAGGAACAGAATCCTCATGCCCCGGCCTGCGACGCTTCCCCCGGCGGTTTGCCAAAGGCGGCCAGCATCAGGGCGCGGGTGTAGTCCGATTGCGGCGCATCGAACACAGCGCGGGCATCGCCCGATTCCACCACATCGCCCGCTTTCATCACCATAACCTTATGCGAGAGCGCCCGCACCACGCGCAGATCGTGGCTGATGAAGATATAGGCCAGCCCCCATTTGCGCTGCAGATCGCGCAGCAGATCGACGATCTGAACCTGCACCGTCATATCCAGCGCCGATGTGGGTTCATCCAGCACCACCAGCTTTGGCCGCAAAATCATGGCGCGGGCGATGGCGATACGCTGGCGCTGACCGCCGGAGAATTCATGTGGGTAGCGGGCCATGGTGGCGGGGTCCAACCCCACCTCTGCCATGATGGCCGCGACCTTTTCGCGCGAGGTGGCGGGGGTATCTGTGCCGTACAGCGCCAGCCCTTCAGATATGATCTGTTCCGCTGTCATGCGCGGCGACAGGCTGCCGAACGGGTCCTGAAACACCACCTGCATATCCCGGCGCACCGGACGCAGGGCAGAGCCTGACAACGCCGAAATGTCGCGGCCCAAAATCACCACCGGCCCGGTCGATGGCACCAGCCGCAGGATGGCCAGCGCCAGCGTGGTCTTGCCGGACCCGCTTTCGCCGACAATGCCCAGCGTCTCGCCCGCGCGGACTGACAGCGTGGCATCGTTCACCGCCTTTACATGGCCCACGGTCTTGCGCAGGAAACCGGCTGTGATCGGGAACCAGACCCGCAGGGATTTGGTGCTGACCACTTCTGGCGTATCTGCCGGTACAGGGTCAGGCAGGCCAGTCGGCTCTGCCGCCAGCAGTTTTCGGGTGTAGGGGTGCTGCGGGTTGGCGAAAATCTCGGCCGTCGGCCCCTGTTCGACAATCTCGCCGCCCTGCATCACGCAGACCCGGTCGGCGATGCGGCGCACGATGCCAAGATCATGGGTGATGAACAACATGCTGAGGCCCTCGGACCGTTTCAGATCAGCCAGCAGGTCCAGGATTTGCGCCTGAATGGTGACATCCAGCGCGGTGGTAGGTTCATCGGCGATCAGCAGGTCCGGCCCGTTGGCCAGCGCCATGGCGATCATCACCCGTTGCCGCTGCCCGCCAGACAGTTGGTGCGGATAGGCCCCGAGACGGCTTTCGGCGTCGCGGATGCCAACCTTGTTCATCAGATCCAGAATCCGGTCGCGCGCCGCCGGCCCCGCCAGACCCTGATGCAGGGCAAGGCTTTCGCCCAATTGCCGTTCGATGGTGTGCAACGGGTTCAGGCTGGTCATCGGTTCCTGAAAGATGAAACTGATGTCATTGCCGCGCACCCGGCGCAGATCGGATTCTGACGCGCCGACCATCTGCGCGCCCTGATAGGTGACCGACCCGCTGACGATGGCGTTGTCGCCCAGCAGCCCCACAGTCGACAGCGCCGTGACCGACTTGCCGGAACCTGATTCGCCCACCAGCGCCACGGTTTCGCCGTTGCCCACGGTGAAGGTCACGCCCTTGACCGCGTCAATCACCCGTCCGTCCTGACGGAAGCTGATCTTCAGATCCTTGACCGCAAGCACGCTCATTGAAAGGTCTTTCGCGGGTCAAAGGCATCGCGGACGCCCTCAAAAATGAAGACCAGCAGCGACAGCATGATGGCAAAGGTGAAGAACGCGGTAAAGGCGAGCCAGGGGGCCTGCAGGTTCTGCTTGGCCTGTTGCGTCATCTCACCCAAGGAGGGGGAGGAAGACGGCAAGCCGAAGCCCAGGAAATCGAGCGCGGTCAGCGCGCCAATGGCGCCGGTCAGGATGAAGGGCAGCAGGGTCAGCGTGGCCACCATGGCGTTGGGCAGCACATGGCGGAACATGATCACCCGGTCGGGGACGCCCAGCGCGCGGGCAGCGCGGACATATTCGAAATTGCGCGCCCGCAGGAATTCGGCCCGCACCACACCCACCAGCCCGGTCCAGCCGAACAGCACCATCAGAAACACCAGTATCCAGAAATTCATGGTGAAAATGGCCGCCACGATGATGATGACATAAAGCGTGGGGGTGGCCCCCCAGATTTCGATAACGCGCTGAAAGATCAGGTCGGTCAGGCCGCCGAAATATCCCTGCACCGCCCCGGCGGCGATGCCGATCACAGAAGTCAGCACGGTGACGATCAGCGCAAAGCTGACTGACAGGCGGAAGCCATAGATCACCCGGGCCAACACATCACGGGCGGTGTCATCGGTGCCCAGCCAGTGCTGCGCATCGGGGGCGGACGGGGCGGCTTTGCCAATATCATTGATGGTGTTGTAGCTGTAGGGCACCGGAGCCCAGAGAATGCGGCCGGTCTGGACCGGCTCGCCTGCGGCGGTGCCGTTCGCGGTGGCCTCGGCCAGAATGCCCTCGGGATCGTCCCAGCAGGCCTCGGACCCGGCGGCCATGATCAGGCAGCGCACCTCGACATCCTTGTACTTCGCCTCGGTCTGGAAATCGCCGCCAAAGGCGGTTTCGGGGTAGAAGCGGGCGACAGGTGCGTGCCATTCGCCCCGGAACTGCACCAGCAGCGGTTTGTCATTGGCGACCAGCTCGGCACACAGCGAGACGCCGTAAAGGATCGAGAACAGGATCAGCGACCACCACGCGCGGCGGTTGGCCTTGAAGTTGCGCCAGCGGCGCTGGTTCAGCGGGGACAGGGCCATGTCAGCCCCTCCGCTCGAAATCAATGCGCGGATCGACCCAGACATACATCAGGTCAGACAGGATGCCGACCACCAGACCGATCAGGCCAAAGAAGAACAGCGTGCCGAAGATCACCGGATAATCGCGTTCGACCGCTGCGCGGAAGCCAAGCTGGCCAAGCCCGTCGAGGCTGAAAATCGTCTCGATGATCAGGCTGGAACCGAAGAACACCGACAGGAACAGTGCCGGAAACCCCGCGATCACGATCAGCATGGCGTTGCGGAACACATGGCCATACAGCACGCGGCTTTCCGACAGGCCCTTGGCGCGGGCGGTCATCACGTATTGCTTTTTGATCTCGTCCAGAAAGCTGTTCTTGGTCAGCAGGGTCAGCGTGGCGAAACTGGCGATGGTCGAGGCGATCACCGGCAGAGTGATGTGCCACAGGTAATCCAGCACCTTGCCGATCATCGACAGCTGATCAAAATTGTCGGATGTCAGGCCGCGCAGCGGGAACCAGCGAAAATAGCTGCCGCCTGCGAACAGCACTAAGAGCAGGATGGCGAACAAAAAGCCGGGGATGGCATAGGCCGCAATGATCACCCCGCTGGTCCAGGTGTCGAACCGTGATCCGTCACGCACCGCCTTGCGGATGCCCAGCGGGATCGAAATGGCATAGGCAATCAGCGTCGACCACAGGCCCAGCGTCAGCGAGACGGGCAGCTTTTCCCAAACCAGTTCCAGCACGCCGATCGACCGGAAGTGGCTTTCGCCAAAGTCGAACCGCATGTAATTCCACATCATGATGAAAAAGCGTTCCCATGCCGGGATGGCTTCTTTCACACATTCGGTGGCGCGGGCAGAGGGTCTGCCGGTAAAGTCGGGTGCGCAGACAAAGCGGGCAAAGCCGAACTGTACTTCCAGCTCGGCCAGAAAACCGGGGTCAAGGCCTTGGGCACCGACATAACCAGAATCGTTGCCCTGCTGGCCGATACCGGCATCCCCGGCCCCGCTGATTGCCTGAATGGAATCGCCACCGCCGTCGATGCGGGCAAGCACCTGTTCAATCGGCCCGCCGGGGACGAACTGGGTCAGAGCAAAGTTGATGATCATGATCCCGATCAGCGTCGGGATGATCAGTAAGATCCGCCGGAGGATATAGGCGCCCATGTGGCCTGCCTGCCTGTTGTTTTTGTTATCGCAGAACGCCGGCTGCCCGAAGCGCCTCTGCCTTTTCTGCGTTGTACCACCAGAAATCGAGTTCGCCCAGAGCATAGGGCGGCAGGGTTTCCGGGTGCTCAAACATGTTGTAATAGGCAACCGTATGGGCGTCCTTGTACCACTGCGGCACCCAGAACCGTTCGGCCCGCAGCACCCGGTCCAGCGCATGGGTGGCGACCGTCAGATCATCCAGCGACTCCGAGGCCATGACCACGTCAATCAGCCTGTCAACGGCGGGGCTTTTCAGGCCCATGATGTTGAAGGCCGAGACATCGGCGGTGTCCGACCCGTAGAACTGCTTGAGTTCCGAGCCCGAAATGTAACTGGACCGGGCATTTCCGGTGATCATGTCGAAGCTATAGGACGGCGGGCGCGTCCGCGATTCCATCTGGGCATTGTCGACCCGGGTCAGCCTGGCATCGATGCCCAGCGCCTTCAGGTTTTCGATATAGGGGTTCATGATGCGGTCAAAGCTGGGGCTGTCGTTCAGCATTTCGACCGACAGCACCTGCCCCGCGGCGTTGCGGCGCATGCCGTCGCTGCCCACGGTCCAGCCCGCCTCATCCAGCAGGGCGCTGGCGCGGCGCAGGTTGGCGCGGTCCAGCTGCCGCTCACCCGAGGTGGCGGCCATGACCGGCTCTTCGGTCAGGATGGTGTCGGGCAGCAGCCCTTCGTCCACCAATGGCTGCAGGATGGCGGCCTCGGCCGGGGTGGGGGTTCCTGTCGCCTCCAGCCACGTGTTTTCCCAGATGGAATTGATGCGGGCGTAAAGGCCGTAGAACAGGGTGGCGTTTGACCATTCGTAATTGAACATCAGCCCGATGGCTTCGCGCACGCGCGGGTCCTGAAACTTTTCGCGCCGCAGGTTGAACAGGAAGGCCTGACCCGAAGCCTTGCTGCCATCAGGGATTTCCGCCTTGATGATCTGGCCATTCGCAACTTCGGGGAAATCAAAGCCGGTGGCCCATTTGATCGAGCTGGCTTCATTGCGGAAGGTGTAGTTTCCGGCCTTGAACCCTTCGAAAGCGGCGTCGTAGTCGGAGTAGTATTCGATGCGGATGGTGTCGAAGTTGCTGCGACCCTTGTTCAGCGGCAGGTCAGCACCCCAATAGTCGGGGTTGCGCACCCAGGCGACCGATTTGCCCACATCAATGCGGCCCGGCACATAGGGGCCGCTGCCCAGCATCGGGGTCATCGTGCTTTCTTCCAGGTCCAGCGCATTCGCCTCGTAATGCGCTTTGGAAATCACCGGCAGGCCGCCCATGCTGGCGGGCAGATCGCGGTAGGGCACGCCCTCTTTGAAGGTGAATTTGATGCGGTGCGGGTCCAGCACCTCGACCGTTTCGACCTGCGTGGCCAGAACGGTGCGAAAATCGGTCAGGCCTTTGGCCAGAAAGGTTTCATAGGTGAACATCACATCTTCGGCGGTCAGTGGCGTGCCGTCAGAAAACGTCACCTCGGGGCGCAGGTTAAAGATCACCCAAGCCCGGTCTTCAGGGTATTCCAGCGTGGTGCACAACAGGCAATAGGCTGCGCCGATTTCATCTGCGGTGCCTGTCAGGATCGATTCGTAAGGGGCCGAGGACAGGCCCGCCGCACGACCTTTGACGGAATAAGGGTTCATGCTGTCGAATCCGCCAAACGCCCAGATCGAGATCTCGCCACCCTTGGGGGCTTCTGGGTTGACGTAGGGCAGATGGGAGAAGTCGGCGGGCAGCTGCAATTCGCCAAAGGTGGAAATGCCGTGCGCGGTGATCACCGTTTCCTGCGCCCAGACCGGAGCCGACGCGATCAGAGCCACACCCAGTGCTGCGCATGTGCCATATGTCTGTGCCATCTGACCTTCCCCTTATCTGTCATCGCCGCTTTGATGCGGCTTTGATTCATTAGGGGAAGTAAAGCGCGGATTGTCGATGGCTCAAGTGGCGATTGCGTGATCAGCGCAAGAATTCAAAACGGCCGCCCCTTGCAGAGCGGCCGTTGCCGTGGATTCGGGCTTTCAGGCCATGACTCTGGCCCGGTTCAGGTGCCAGATCAGTTGATGGTGCCCAGATAGGCGATCAGATTGGCGCGTTCGTCGCTGCGGGGCAGACCGGCAAAGGCCATCTTGGTGCCCGGCGCATAGCCGCGCGGGTTTTGCAGGAAGGCGTACAGGTTTTCCGGTGTCCACGTCTCGCCAGCCATGCCCATGAGCGTGGCAGAATAGGCGTAGCCGTCAGACGCCGCTTTGGCCTTGTCGACGATGCCGTCCAAATGCGGGCCAACGCCATCGGCACCATCCAGCCTGTGACAGGCGCGGCATTTTGCGAACACGGCTTCACCCGCGCCAGCATCAGCGGCGGCAAAGATTGCCTCAAAGTCGGGGGCCTCTGCCACTTCGGCCGGGGCATCGGATACGCCGGTGTCGATCACATAGGCTTGTTCATGGCCTTCACCATGGCCGCCGCCGGTTGTGTACAGCGCGCTGGCTGCCCAGCCGCCCAGCAAAAACACCAGAAGCGAGCCGCAGACCGCCCCCAACACCTTGGTCATCGTCATCGTGTCGAACATGTCGCGCTTTCCCTTGGCATCTCTTTGCAGGGCTTCTACCCGCTTCCCTATACATGTTTCAAGGTGTAGGTGCGCGACCTAATGCCCCTTTTTGTCCACGTTTATCTATCGGAGCCCGAAACATGACCGGTCGCATCGCATTTCAGGGCGAACTTGGGGCCTATTCGCATCAGGCCTGCCAGCAGGCCCGACCCGGCATGGAGGTCGTGCCCTGCACCACATTCGAGGATGTGGTCGAGATGACCCGATCGGGCGCGGTCGATCTGGGGATGCTGGCGGTCGAGAATTCGACCTATGGCCGGGTGGCCGATGTGCACAGCCTACTGCCGAAATCGGGGCTGCATATCGTGGATGAGGCGTTTGTGCGGGTGCATGTCAACCTGCTGGGCGTGCAGGGCGCCGAGCTTGCCGATGTGCGCGAAGCGCATGGCCATGTGGTGATCCTGCCGCAATGCGCGCAGTTTCTGCGCAGCCATGGCATTGTGGGCCGTGTCAGTTCCGACAATGCCCGCGCCGCGCGCGAGGTGGCCGAAACCGGCGACAAGACGCGTGCAGCACTGGCGAGTGAGCTGGCTGCGCAGATCTACGGGCTGAAAGTGCTGGCCCCGCAGATCGAGGATCAGAAGAACAACACCACCCGCTTTCTGGTCATGAGCCGTGACGCCGATCACAGCCGCCGCGCGCCGCAGATGGTCACCACCTTTACCTTTCAGGTCCGCAACATTCCGGCGGCGCTGTACAAGGCGCTTGGCGGCTTTGCGACCAATGGCATCAACATGACCAAGCTGGAAAGCTATATGGTCGGCGGCAGCTTCATCGCGACCGAGTTCTATGCCGATATCGAGGGCCACCCGGAAGATGAAAACGTGGCACTTGCGCTGGAAGAATTACGGTATTTCACAAACAATATCAATATTATGGGCGTTTATCCATCAGACCGCGCGCGCGGCTGACGCCGCCGCAGCCGCCGCGCGTTCAGCGCGGTCGCGATGCGGCAAAGCGGCTTTCCATCTCGGTCGACAGCTGTTCCATCCGATTGTTCAGCTTGGTCTGAACCCTGCCCTTGGCAAGCTTCATAGACTGCAGGAACAACCGCGCCGCAAGGGTGAGCGGCCGGACGTCGGTGTGCAGCACCATACGGGTGCGTTTGGGCGACAGCGCCAGCAGGTCGACCGACAGATCTGCCTCAAGCATGCGGCCCGCGCCGGAAAAAGCCAGCTTCGCCCCGGGTTCCTGCCCGGTCAGGCGGATATCAACCTCGCGTTGTTTTCCGCGAAACCGGAACACCACATGCCAGCCCATGCCCACGCCGGGCGCGCGCAGCTTGTCGGTGCGGTTAACGTCGGCCCCGCGCCGCATCGCCGCGCGCTCCCACGCCTCAAGATCGGACAGCGCGGCATAGACAAAGTCGATCGGGGCCTCAATGTCGGTTCTTGATGAAAAATGCATGCTGCTGTCCCTGTCTGTCTGGTGGGCCGGGCGGGTTTGACTCCGCGACCCGCTCGGGCTGTTTTCGCCCGTTTGGGTGAATCTGAAGTCAATCCAGCCGGTCTGCAAGCCAGTTCTGAATCAGGAAATGGGCAATCGCGCCCTTTCGGGCCGGCTTAATCAGCGGGTGGGTGCTAGCCATCACCGAAACCATGTCTTCGCGCGTGACCCACAGGGCGTGTTCAATCTCATTGGGGTCAAGCGTGATGGCATCCGTCACCGCCACGGCCGCGCAGCCCAGCATCAGACTGGCGGGAAACGGCCAGGGCTGGCTGGACAGGTAACGCACGGCCCCCAGCCGGATGCCTGCCTCTTCAAACACCTCACGCCGGACGGCAGCCTCGACCGTTTCGCCGGGTTCGACAAAGCCGGCCAGACAGGAATACATGCCTTCGGGCCAGCCGGGGCTGCGGCCCAGCAGCGCGCGGTTGCCATGGGTGACCAGCATGATCACCACCGGGTCGGTGCGCGGGAAATGCTGCGCGCCACAGGCGGGACAGTTGCGTTGCCAGCCCGCCATGGCCGGAGTCGAGGCCGCACCGCATACGGCACAAAAACCGTGGCTGCGGTGCCATTGCAGAACCGCCTTGGCGGTCGCCACCAGCTCTGCCTCGCGCGCGGCCAGACTCAGCATGGTGGCGCGCAGTTCGGCAAAGGCAAAGCTGTCGGGCAAGGCCGGGTGATGCTGTTCACTGGTGTCCAGAAAGCCCGCCTGCACCGCCTCGGCCCCCGCATCGGGCTGCCAGCCGGTGATATCGGCGGCAAAGCAGGGCCGGTCGCCGTCAAAACCCAGAAACACCCGCACCCCGGCATGGTGCAGCACCACAGAATCGGATGTAACCCAGCCAAGACCGCCCGCCTGCACAAGCGGCTTGCCGCGCCAGATGGGAAGCACCCACCCCCGCGCCAGCAGATCGGCCTGCGCCTGTGCGTCGCTGCGCAACTCTGCAGCACGATTCAGGCCCGAGCCGCCAAATGTCACCGTTTCCGCAAGCTGCATCGTGTTTTCCCGTCCTGCCGCGCCTTGCCGTGATGCCATGACATGACGGGCGCGTAAATCAGGGGTGGTGGGTTATTGTTAAATTGCAACGCAAGAATGTGTAGTTGTGGGGCAGATGTCTTTTTTCTACCCCCACCACTTTCCTTCGGTCTATCCAGATCTAGCATTGGGGACCGGGACTTCCGCCCCAAAACCTGAAATCTTATACGAGTATGACAGCCGACTTAACGAGTGCCGTCTTTTTTGCGGATAACCAACCCAGCGCCGGGACAGCGAAGGTTCTTCTCCGGCTCATGGCGACCAGCGATCTGCACATGCATTTGTCGGGTCACGACTATCACGCCGATTCCCCCTGTGTGCTCAAAGGGCTGTGTCTGACCGCATCGCTGATCACGCAGGCCAGAGCCGAGGTTGCGGGTTCGATTCTGTTGGACAATGGCGATTTTCTGCAGGGCAGTCCGCTGGGGGATTACGTGGCGCGGGTCGGTTTGCGGCCCCACCCGATGATCCACGCGATGGCACATCTGGGCTATGATGCGGTAAACCTTGGAAATCATGAATTCTCGCATGGAACCGCCACACTGGCCGCAGCGCTGGCCGAGGCACCCTTTCCGATTCTGTCCGCCAACACCCTGCCGCGGATGGCCAATCCGGTTTCGCCGCTGATCCGGCCCTGGACGATGCTGGAGCGACAATTGACCGATCAGAACGGGCAGTCGCATCTGCTGCGGATCGGAGTCATCGGCGTGCTGCCGATGGAGACTGAAATCTGGGACCGGCAGGCGATTGCGGGACAGGTCAGGATGCGCCCGATGACCGAGACGGTGGCCCGCCACATTCCGGATCTGCAAGCAGCCGGAGCCGATGTAATCGTGGTACTGGCCCATTGCGGGGCGTTGACCGCCGTGACTGGCAGCGGCCCGCCAGAGGGCGCGCTGGATATCGCCGCGCTTGACGGGGTGGATGCGGTTGTCATGGGCCATGTTCATATGGTGTTTCCCGGCCCTGGGCTGGCACCGACGCCCGGCCTCGATGCCAGTGCCGGCACCCTGCATGGCAAACCCGCTGTGATGCCGGGTTTTTTCGGCTCGCATCTGGGGGTGATTGATCTTGACCTGATCCGCGACGGCACGATCTGGCGGGTGGCAAGCCACCGGGTCGCAGCGCGCCCGATCTCTGGCCGTGGTGCAGATGGTGCCCCGGTCGGGCTGGTTGCCCCGGATGAGACCCTGACGGCGCTGATCCGCCCCGCGCACGAGGCGACGCGCACCTGGGCGCGCAAGCCGGTGGGCCATACCCCGCGGGCGATCCACAGCTTTTTTGCGCTGGCCACCGATTGCTCGTCAGTGCAGATCATCAATCAGGCCCAGATCCGCTATGTGACAAAACGGCTGGCGGGCGGGCCGCTGGCGCATCTGCCGGTTCTGTCGGCCACCGCTCCGTTCCGGGCTGGCGGCGTTGGCGGGCCGGAAAATTACACCTATATCCCGCCGGGGGA
Organism: Pseudotabrizicola sp.; assembly: GCF_030656345.1. Lineage (GTDB taxonomy): Bacteria > Pseudomonadota > Alphaproteobacteria > Rhodobacterales > Rhodobacteraceae > Pseudotabrizicola. Next base: position 55,209 of record NZ_JAUSNR010000036.1, read on the forward strand.
TATCCTGCTGCGCCATGCGGCTGATCTGTACATGCACCCCAACACCATCATGGCCCTGCAGATCACCGGGGCGGGTCTGCGCACCTGGCTGGAATATGCAGCGCGCGGATATTTGCAGGTCGTGCCCGGTCTGGCGGATCAGCCCCTGATCGGAGCAGATCTGCCGTCCTTTGTCTATGACACGATCTTTGGACTGACTTACGAGATCGACCTGTCCGCAAAGCCGGTGGACAAGGGCGGCCAGCGGATCCGCTCTTTGTGCTGGCAGGGCGCGCCACTGGATCCGGCGCAGGATTTCATCCTTGCCACAAACAGCTATCGCGGGTCGGGCAACGGCGGCTACACCAAATGCGAAAACACCCGTGTCGTTCTGGACGAACAGATCGCAAACCGTGACATCCTGATCGCCCATATCAGCCGCACGCTATCCGCTGGCGGGTCGGCGCAAGGATCTGACTGCCCCGGCTGGCGGTTCCGGCCGTTGCCCGGAACCTCGGTCATCTTTGACACCAGCCCACTGGCCGGTCAGCATCTGTCCGATCAGCCGCATCTGGCGCTGACGCCCATGTGCCGCACGCAAGACGGGTTCCTGCGGCTGAGGCTGACGCTATAGGCGGCAAGGGTGCCTTTCTCATCCGATGGCAATCTGCTACCCCGGCCCGGACCGGGACCAAATGTCCCTGCTGCGAAAGGAATGATCCGTGTTTGATGCCGTGTTCTTCGACCTTGACGGAACGCTGGTCGACAGTGAGCGTCTGACTGTACAGACCGGAACCGCTGCCTTTGCGGCGCAGGGTCATCATGATGTCGAAGACCTGTTGCACAGTCTGGTCGGAGTCGATCAGGTGACATCGGCCGGCATGATCCTGTCGCGGTTTCCGGGGCTGGATCTGGACGCCCTCACCGCCACCTGGCAGACCGCGTTTCTGGCGGCACAGGCGGTGGATCTGCTGCTGAAACCTGGCGCATCGCAGATTGTGCACGGACTGCGCGACAGCCATGCGCTGGCGCTGGTCACGTCATCGCGCCGCGATCCGGCAGAGGTGCGGCTGGTGCAGGCCGGGCTGCGACCGGCCTTTCGCGCAGTGATCACCCGTGATGACGTGACCGCGCCAAAGCCGCATCCCGAACCCTACCTGTTGGCCGCTGCCACTTTGGGTGTCGACCCTGCCCGCTGTCTGGTGTTCGAAGACAGCGAACCGGGGGCAGAGGCGGCCTTTGCTGCGGGCATGACCGTGGTTCAGGTGCCTGACATCATCCCCGCCTCGGGCCGGTTTGCCCACCACGTGGCCCGCAGCCTGACCGACGGTGCCCGCTGGGCCGGGATTTGGGCCTGACAGAACAGGCGATCCGGCAGCGCCTGATTCCGGGGGCTTGCAAACCCTGCCGCCCTGCCCTATCTGACGCGGTGAGAGGTTGGCGCGGGCGAGCGCCTCGCCAACCCGGTCAGGTCCGGAAGGAAGCAGCCGTAACGAGCCCCGCTTGGGTCGTTGTCCAGCCTCTCACCCAACCACCCCTCGTATTGATTTTGCTGAAAACCCCTTTGAACTCAGGGGTATTTCTGTAATCGTATCAGGTGTCGGGCTGGGCCGCTGACGGTCGGGGCGGGCGGTTTCAGGTGAACGATCTGGGTGCAGACTGAAACAAGGCCGAACAAAGGCGAAATACCTGTTTCATTTCCTGTGAGCGCCACAATTTCTTCCAAATTTGGCTAGATTGTTGACCCTGACGCAACCTGGCGGGGTGGGGCTGTGACCGGATCTTCTTTTGGCAGAATTGCTCAACTGCTGTACAAAAACGAGCAACCGTTTGATTTCACGCAGCTGGCCACGGATCTGCATCGGTCGCTGTCGCGGCTGGATGACACCGGCCTGCCGCTCGGCTGGGAGGGTGACGGTCTTGCATATATCGACCTGTCCGCTGTCAGGATTGTGTTGGGAATCGCGCATCACCCGGGCAGCGGCCATTCGGCCTGCCTGACAGTCGCCGTGGAGCCTTCAGCCGACGGATCACACGCTGCCGCCAGCGCAGGTTTCGAAGAAACCTGCGTGAGTCTGGTCGATTACCTGCATCGCAGCTACCCTGCGGTGACGATCCTGTGGCATCAGGTACATGAGCCGTTGACGAGTGCTTTGCACGACCGTCTGGTCGCGGCTTTGCCGCTGCTGGCGCACAGGCCCATCGGTCCGGCACAGGATGACATCTTAGGGACAGATGCAGAGTATCGGCGCACGCGACACAGCGAGGGCTTCGGGCCACTTGCTCGCCCCTCTTCTGAGCCTGAGTCCGCTGCTTCGTTCGGACCAGAGGCAAAATGCGCAAAGCGGATCACCCCGAAAACTATGGCAAGATCCGCAAGTGCCCGTGCGCGGGCGCGGGCTGTCACAGCCCGCTCGCGGGGCAGAACCCATTTTACCGCGCCAGCAAGGGGTGATGCGCTGATCCCCCTGATCGCGGCTGACGGTTCCCCGCATCCTGGCAAATTCAACTTCGAATTCGCCCGTGTCCGCGGCGCGTTCAACCAGATGGAGCCCGAACCGCCGGTTCGGCATCTGCGCGCGCCGATGCGGATCACCACCCATGTGCTGAATGCGTCATTGATTCTGGTCTGGCCTCCCCTCGGGGCTGCTGTGATGGCGCATTCGGTGATCCGGCGCGAAAGCACGCGGTTTTCAGGTTATATCGTCGTGCTCACCGGCCTGTTCGGGGTCGCACCCGACAGCACCGTCGGCCAATACCTGGCAACGATCGCGGGTGTCTGAATCTGTTCAGGCCGGCCCTGGGTCAGACCTGAAAGATAAGCATGCTTGGCTCAGGCAAGCGGGGGCGGGATGATTGGTCGCGGTCAAGGCTATTGATCAGGGCGCTTGATTGCCTATATCGAGGCGATCTTCAGGAGACTGCGATGCAAGACGACCAGCGCCATAGAAAACCTGCGATGCTGAATGGCCTGAGGCAGCGCTGCCCGAATTGTGGTGAGGGGCGGTTGTTCACCAGCTATCTGAAGGTTGCCCCGGCCTGTGAGGCCTGTGGCCAGAGCTTTACCCAGCAAAAGGCCGATGATGGCCCGGCCTATTTCACCATTCTTGTGATGTGCCATATTGCCGGATTCATGCTGCACTTCATGATTGTCTACAGCAGCCTCGGCCCGATGGCGACTGCCCTGACGATCAGCACGGTGGTGCTGGCGGGCAGTCTTCTGATGCTGCCCCGAGTCAAGGGGATCATGATCGGCTGGCAATGGGCTGACCGGCTGCATGGGTTCTGAGCGGCCCCGGCGGGTTATGGTGTGGCTTGCAAGGCATGCGCTTCCTTAGGGGAAATCGCTTATTTCCGCTGCACCCGCATATGCGCCTGAAGGGGTCGGCCCTCCGTCAATTTGTGCGTCGGCGTGACCTGAATGGTGCGGATGGCGCGGTTTACGGGGGGCAAAATGGCTCTGGCCGGTGCAAATTGGTTGACGCAGATGGCTGATGTCTTACCGACTGGTGCTGAGACGACGGCGTCATCGTGCTGCCGCACAGGGATCAGACCGCCACAAGCATCACAGACCAAAGGACCAGCATGAGCCGCGAAGACCAGCCACCCTCGGGCAGCCCCACGATCCGCACCATCGCCATGCCGGCTGATACCAACCCGTCAGGCGATATCTTCGGCGGCTGGTTGATGAGCCAGATGGACCTTGCCGCCGGAAGCGTGGCGGCGCTGACCTCGGGCAAGCGCAGTGCCACGGTGGCGGTGGACGCGATGATCTTTCACCGGCCGGTCAAGGTGGGGGATGAGGTGTCGATCTATGCCTCGCTGGTCCGGCAGGGGCGGACCTCGATGACGATCCATGTCGATACCTGGCGCCGCCCGCGCGCCACCCCTGTCAGCGAAAAGGTGACCGAGGCAAACTTCACCTTCGTCGCGCTGGATGATGAGGGCAGGCCGGTGCCGATCATCTCGGATGCCGGTGAGACGGCACCCTGACCAAAGGCCCCTGCCCATGGCACCCGGCCACGGGCCTGTTGCCCGGACCGGCACCACGGGCTATGACCCATGGGCAATGCAGATGAGGCCGCGTCATGACCAACCCGCCCGATCCCGCCACCCCCAAACCCGTCGTCCTGTGCATCCTTGACGGGTGGGGCCTTGGTCCGGTGCGGGAATGGGACGCACCCGCACTGGCCCACACCCCGCATTTCGACGCGCTGATGGCGACCTGCCCACATTCGACGCTGACCACTTTTGGCCCCGATGTCGGCCTGCCGCGCGGGCAGATGGGCAATTCCGAGGTGGGCCACACCAATATCGGTGCGGGCCGGGTGGTGGCGATGGATCTGGGGGCGATTGATCTGGCGGTGGAGGATGGCAGTTTTGCCGTCAACGTCGAGCTGCTGGCCTTCGCCGCAAAGGTCAAACACGCCGGGGGCACCGCGCATCTGATGGGCGTCGTGTCCGACGGCGGCGTGCACGGTCACATCAGCCATGTGCTGGCAGCGGCCCGCGCACTGACAGATCTGGGCGTTCCGGTCGCGCTGCACGCCATCACCGATGGCCGCGATGTGCCGCCCTCTTCCGCCGCCGGGTTCATGGCGCAACTGGTGGCGGGCCTGCCGGCAGGCGCGCGCGTGGCCACCGTGACCGGGCGCTATTGGGCGATGGACCGTGACAACCGCTGGGACCGGGTGGCGCGGGCCTACGCGGCGATGGTGAACGCCACCGGCGAGCGCGTGTCGGATGCCGAAGCCGCCGTGGCGCAGTCCTACGCCAAGGGCGAAACTGATGAATTTCTGGCCCCGACCATCATCGGGAAATATGCCGGGGCTCAGGACGGTGACGGGCTGTTCTGCCTGAACTTCCGGGGCGACCGCGCGCGTGAAATTCTGGCGGCACTGGGGCAGCCGGGGTTTGAGGCCTTTGACACCGGCCCGCGGCCCGTATGGTCGGCGATGCTGGGCATGGTGGAATATTCCGAAGCGCACAACGCCTATATGGCCACTGCCTTTCCGAAACGGGTGATCGTGAATTGCCTTGGCGAATGGGTGGCGGCGCAGGGAAGGACCCAGTTCCGGCTGGCAGAAACCGAGAAGTACCCGCATGTGACGTTCTTTCTGAACGGCGGGCGCGAGGTGCCGTTTGACGGCGAGTCGCGTTTCATGCCGCTGTCGCCCAAGGTGGCGACCTACGACCTGCAACCCGAGATGAGCGAACCCGAAGTGGCCGATCAGCTGGTGGCGGCGATCGAGGCGGGCCACGATCTGATCGTGGTCAATTTTGCCAACCCCGATATGGTGGGCCATACCGGGATGCTTGAGGCCGCGATGCGGGCCTGTGAAGCCGTGGATGATGGCCTTGGCCGCGCCGTTGCTGCCCTCAAGGCGCGCGGCGGCGCGATGATCGTCACGGCCGACCATGGCAATTGCGAACAGATGTGGGACCCGGTCACCAACGGCCCGCATACCGCCCATACGCTGAACCCTGTTCCGGTCATCGTCATGGGCGCGCCTGCGGGCACGCGCCTGCGCGACGGGGGGCGGCTGGCCGATCTTGCGCCCACCGTGTTGCAGCTGATGGGTCTGCCGCAACCACCCGAGATGACCGGGGTAAGCCTGCTGACATGATCCGCGCCGCCGCCCTTGGCCTGATGCTGCTGACCACGCCTGCACTCGCGCAGGGCGTGGCGGATCAGGCCGCCACCGCCTCGGCCAGTCTGCAAGAGGCGGTAACGGCACTGGAGGCCGCGACCGGCGCGCGCGACCGGGTGAACGCGCTGACCCGGACCATCCGCGCCTATGAGGACGGGCTGGCCGCCCTGCGCGAAGCGTTGCGGCAGGCGCACTTGCGCGAAGCCACGCTCGACCTGCAGTTTCAGGCCAAGCGCGACCGGGTGGCGCAGCTGGTCGGCGTGCTGAGCCAGATGGAAAGCCGTCCCGGGCCGCTGTTGCTGCTGCACCCGGCGGGTCCGCTGGGCACGGTGCGGTCGGGCATGATGCTGGCCGATGTGACCCCGGCGCTGCAGGCCGAGGCTGAAACCCTGCGGGCAGAGCTGACCGAGTTGCGCGACCTTCGGGCGCTGCAACAGGCGGCCGGCGAAACCCTGCTCGGCGGGCTGAAGGTCGCGCAAGAGGCGCGCACCGGGCTGTCACAGGCCATGTCGGACCGCACAGAACTGCCCCGCCGCTTTACCGAAGACCCGGAAACGCTGCGCGGGTTGCTGCAAAGCGCTGATACGCTGGATGCCTTTGCCTCTGGCCTCGCCCTCGATGAAAGTGACACCAGCAGTTTCGCAAGTGCCAGAGGGCGGTTGCCGCTGCCGGTGCTGGGCACGGTGCTGCGCCGGTCGATGGAATCCGATGCCGCCGGGGTGCGCCGCCCGGGCCTGACGCTGGCCACGCGTGCCCGCGCGCTGGTCACAACGCCTTGGCCCGCGACCATCCGCTATCTGGGGCCCTTGCTGGACTACGGAAATGTGATCGTGCTGGAGCCCGGAGGGGGCTATCTATTGATCCTCGCAGGCCTTCAAACAGTCTACGGTCAGGTGGGTGAGGTTGTGGGACCCGGTGCCGCCCTAGGCCTGATGGGCGGGGGTGACCCGGGGGTTGCCGAATTTCTGGCAGGCGCGCAAGAAGGTGGTGGCGTGCAGGGCACGCAAACGCTCTATATGGAACTTAGGCAAGGGGCAGACCCGGTCGATCCGGCCGAATGGTTCGCAGCATTGAGAGAGTAGGACGAGGCATGAAGAAGTTCGTAATGGCCGCAATCGGCGGCACCGTGGCCGGGGTCGTCCTTACGACACAGCTTGCGGCCCCGTTGATCGCGCAGGAAAACAGCCGCAACGCCAATGTCTACGAACAGCTGGATCTGTTCGGCGACATCTTCGAACGGGTGCGCGCGCAATATGTCGAAGAGGTGGACAGCAAAAAGCTGATCGAGGCCGCGATCAACGGCATGCTCACTTCGCTCGACCCGCATTCCAACTATCTTGCCGCCAAGGATTTTGACGACATGCAGGTGCAGACCCGCGGCGAATTCGGCGGTCTGGGGATCGAGGTCACGCAGGAAGAGGGCTTTGTGAAGGTCGTCTCGCCGATGGACGATACCCCCGCCGATGAGGCCGGGATCGAAGCCGGCGATTTCATCACCCATGTGAATGGTGAATCCGTGCTCGGCCTGCAACTCGATGCGGCCGTAGACCTGATGCGCGGCCCGGTCGGGTCCGAGATCATCATCACCGTGGTGCGCGAAGGCGTGGCAGAACCGTTTGACGTCTCAATCATCCGCGACACCATCAAGCTGACCGCGGTGCGCAGCCGCGTTCTGGGGGAAACCGTGGTGCTGCGGGTGACCACCTTCAACGACCAGACCTATTCCGGCCTGCAGGAAAACCTGAAAACCGCTGTGGAAGAGGCTGGCGGGATGGAGAATGTGAACGGCTTTGTCATCGACCTGCGCAACAACCCGGGCGGCTTGCTGACACAGGCGATCCGGGTGTCGGATGCCTTCCTCGACAAGGGTGAAATCGTCTCGACCCGCGGGCGCGAAGCCGTGGACAGTGAACGCTTCAACGCGAAACCCGGCGATCTGGCCGAGGGCAAGCCCATGGTCGTACTGGTCAACGGCGGATCAGCCTCGGCGTCCGAGATCGTGGCTGGCGCGTTGCAGGATCACCGCCGCGCAATCGTGGTCGGCACCAAGAGCTTTGGCAAAGGCTCGGTCCAGACCGTGATCCCGCTACGGGGCGAAGGCGCGATGCGTCTGACCACGGCACGCTATTACACGCCGTCGGGCCGGTCGATCCAGGCACTGGGCGTGATGCCCGATATCGTGGTCAACCAACCCCGCCGCGATCCGACAGCGCAGACCGCTGCCACAGAAGCCCCCCCCGCACGGCCGCAAACCTCAGAGGCCGATCTGCGCGGCACCCTGTCCAACGACTCGATGTCCGCCGATGAGCGCAAACTGCTGGACGAAGAGCGCGCCCGCACCGAAGAAGCCGCCAAACTGCGCGATGAAGACTACCAGTTGGCCTATGCCGTCGACATCCTGCGCGGCCTTGCAGCCGTGGCGCAATAAGGTCTGATTGATCTTGCGAGAACCGGCGCAGGGGGCGATCCGCCCCCTGCGCCAAAAGTCCGGAATGGCGGAGCCAATGTCGATAGATCCCGAAACCCTGCCGTACCGCCCCTGTGTCGGGGTGATGCTGATCAATGCCGAAGGCCGCATCTGGACCGGCCAGCGCATAGATTCGCCTTCCCCCGCCTGGCAGATGCCCCAAGGCGGCATCGACGACGGAGAGTCGCCTGAAGGTGCCGCGCTGCGAGAGCTTTGGGAGGAAACCGGAGTCTCCTCCGATCTGGTACAGGTCATCGACAGGACCGACGACTGGGTCACCTATGATCTGCCGCCAGAGCTGCTGGGCAAAGTCTGGAAAGGCAGGTTCCGCGGCCAGAAACAGAAATGGTTCCTGCTGCGCTACCTCGGCCGCGATGACCAGATCAACATCGCCCGCGAGCACCCCGAGTTTGCGGCGTGGAAATGGATCGGGGCGACCGAAATGTGCGACGTGATCGTGCCTTTCAAACGCACGGTCTATGATCAGGTGGTGCAGATGTTCCACGCGCATCTGACGGACTGACCAGCCGGTGACACACCGCCCCGCCGCTGCATCAACGGTACCGTCGCATTTTGAGTATTTGGAAAAGGTGCAATTCAGCAGCAGTTGCGCCCCGGCCAACGGCACTGGTCCAGTGCGCAGGAAGAGCTTTCCACGCGACCGGGGCGACTTGCACCTTTACGGTCATCGGGACTCCTCCCTGTACCGCCTGTTCAGTCTCGATCAGCACGGTTAACGGGCCGTTACCTACATTGCACCTTTCTGAAATACTCCCGCCGGAGGCATCCGCCGGGATCGCAAAAGCACCCATCGGCACTCAGCCCGGACACGGGCAGCCTTCCGTGGCAACGCCGTCACGGGTGGCTCGATGCCACCCGCGACGGCCCCTGCGCTTCGGTCACAAGGCTTTGCCCGACAGCAGACGCGGCAGATCGCCCGTCAGCCCTGCGGCTTGCCGGATAAAGCCGCGGCGCAGGCCCGGCACCGCGCTGACGGCGGCCATGCCCAGATCACGCGCCAGCCGAAGTGCCCGGTTGTCGTTTGAAAACAGCCGGTTGACGCCATCCATCCCCAGCGCCAGCGTGGTCGCGTCAAACCGCCGCCAGCGCTGATACCGCTCCAGCACATCCGGCGCGCCGATGTCTTCGCCGCGACGCGTCGCGTCCACCAGCACTTCGGCCAGCGCCGCCACGTCGCGCAGGCCAAGATTCAGGCCCTGCCCGGCAATCGGGTGAACACCATGGGCGGCGTCGCCGACCAGTGCCAGACGCTGCGCGATGAAACTCTGCGCAAGGCTGAGAGACAGCGGATAGGTAAATCGCGCCCCTGCCAGCGTAATCTCGCCCAAGAAATCGCCGAAGCGCGGGCGCAGCACGTCCAGATAATCGGCATCGGAAAGCGCCTGAATGGCGGCGGCGGCGCTGTCGGTCTCGCTCCAGACGATCGACGAATGGTGGCCGCCGGGCAACGGCAATATCGCCAGCGGGCCAGCGGGCATGAAGAATTGCTGGGCGATGCCCTCATGGTCTTTGTCATGCCGGATGGCAGTGACCAATGCGGTCTGGCCATAGCCCCAGCCAACACGCGTGATCCCGGCGCGAAGGGCCGTGCCAGAACCGCGCCCGTCGCAGCCGATCAGCAGCCGGGCGGTCAGGGTTCTGCCGGAGGCGAGGGTGACGGTTACCCCTTGCGGTGCCACCTCTTGCGCCACAACGGTCTCGCCAGACAGCAGGGTCAGACCGGGGCGCGCATCCATCGCGTCCAGAAAGGCGCGGTAGAGGTGGCGGTCTTCCAGCATGAAACCCATCGGGCCTTCTTCGATCTCGGCAGAATCGAAATGCAGAAAGAACGGCGCGGCACCCTGCCCGGCGATGCCGTCCGAGGCTTTGATCTGCAGGATCGGCTGCACCCGTTCGGCCACGGCAGGCCAGATGCCGATCGCGCTCAGGAGCCGTTTCGAGGCGATGGCCAACGCATAGCTGCGCCCGTCAAACCCGGCTTCGGCCCGTGCGGGGGCTGGGCGGGCATCGACCACAGTCACGCTCAGCCCCGCTTGCGCGAGCGCGAGCGCCAGTGCCGGGCCGTTCAATCCCCCCCCGGCAATCAGGATATCGCTGTCATATTCCATTCCGAAGACTATGGGGCAAAGATCGGAATTGTCCATGCGCCGCCTTGCCGCTAGCGTTGCCGCACATCCGGGTACGGGCAGGGAATGGCATGGCAAAGACGTGGGCGAACATGACAGCGGCAGAGCTGGGCGCAGGTATCGGCGCAGGCCGGATCAATCCGGTGGAGCTGTGCGAGATGCAGCTGGACGCGATTGACCGCCACCCGCTGCGCGACCGGATCTTTGCCCGCGTGACCCCCAACCGCAGCCGGTCCGAGGCGCTGGCGGCGGCCTCCCGTGCCAAGGCCGGGTTGCGGCGTGGGGTGCTGGACGGGGTGCCCGTCAGCTGGAAGGATCTGTTCGACACAGCAGGCCGCGCGACCGAAGCCGGATCGGCTTTGCTGCGAGGGCGCATACCCGGGGTGGACGCCGAAGTGTTGCAGATGGCGACGCTGCAAGGGCTTGTCTGCCTTGGGAAAACCCACATGTCAGAACTGGCGTTTTCCGGGCTGGGGCTGAACCCGGTGACCGCCACACCGCCCTGCATCAATGACGATGCTGCGGTGGCGGGCGGGTCATCTTCCGGTGCCGCCGCCTCGGTGGCGCATGGGCTGGCCCCGGCGGCAATCGGGTCGGATACCGGGGGGTCGGTGCGGATTCCCGCCGCCTGGAACGATCTGGTCGGGTTGAAGACCACGCATGGCCGGGTGTCGACCAAAGGCGTGGTGCCGTTGTGCGAGATGTTTGATACCGTCGGGCCACTGGCCCATACGGTCGAGGATTGCGCGCTGCTGCTGGCCGCTCTCGAAGGTGGCCGAGCGGCCGATCTGGGCGGGGCCAGTCTGTCGGGGGCGCGGCTTCTGGTGCTGGAAACGGTGGCGCTGGATGATCTGCGCGATGCCCCTGCGCGCGGGTTTAACGATGCGCTGGCGCGGCTGGCGCGGGCAGGCGCGCGGATTGAGCGTGGGGTGGTGCCAGACCTGACCGAAGCGATGGGCCTGTCACCGATCCTGTTTACGGCCGAGGCCTATGGCATCTGGGGCAAGGTGATCGAGGCCGCACCCGAAAAGATGTTCCCGCCCATTCTGGAACGGTTCCGGTCGGGGGCGACGTTCAGGGCAGCGGATTATGTGGCGGCGTGGCGGCGGCTGCACGCGCTTCGCGCCATCTGGGCGCAGGCGGTGGCGGGCTATGATGCCGTGCTGGTGCCGACCGCACCGATCCTGCCACCCGATGCCGCGCGTCTGCTGAGCGATGAGGCCTATTACGTCACCGAAAACCTGCTGGCGCTGCGCAACACCCGGATCGGCAATCTGATGGGGGGCTGCGCGCTGACGCTGCCCACGTCGCAACCGTCCTGCGGCATCAGCCTGATGGCGGGGCCGATGCAGGAAGAACGTCTGCTGCGGCTGGGGGCGGCGGCAGAGCGGGCGTTGCGCTAGCGGTCAGTGGCGGGGATCGGGCGAAAAAGACACAATCCCTTGTGGCTAACCCCGTGCAGTCGCGGCTTTTTCTGGACCCGGCGCGGATCACTGGCTATCTTGGGACAAAACGGGGCGATACGACCCCGAACATGAGGCAGATATGGCGTTTCCAGAGCGGTTTTTGAACCTGCCGGATTATGCGTTTCCGCGTTTGCGGAAGCTGCTGGACGGGCATGCGCCGGGTGGACCTGCAGTTCACATGACCATCGGCGAACCGCGCCATCCGATGCCCGGCTTTGTCGGGCCGATTCTGGCGCAGCATCTGGATGGCTTTGGCGTCTATCCGCCGAATGACGGCACGCCGGACCTGCTGGCGGCCATTGCCGGGTGGGTGCAGCGGCGCTATGGCGTGGCACTGTCGCCCGATCAGATCATGGCGCTGAACGGCACGCGGGAGGGGTTGTTCAACGCGGCCATTGCGCTGTCGCCCGAAACCAAGGCTGGCAAGCAGCCGGTGATCCTGATGCCGAACCCGTTTTATCAGGTCTATGCCGTGGCGGCGCTGACTGTGGGGACAGAGCCGGTCTATGTGCCTGCCACGCCCGAGACCGGCTTCCTGCCGGATTACGAAGGGCTGCCCGCCGAGGTGCTGGACCGGGTGACGGTAGCCTATCTGTGCTCGCCCGCCAATCCACAGGGGGTGGTGGCACCTGCCGATTATCTGGCGCGGCTGATGGCGCTGGCCGAAAAACATGATTTCCGCATCTTCGCCGATGAATGCTATTCCGAGATCTGGCGCGACGCGCCGCCGCCCGGCGCACTGGCCGTGGCGCAGGCCAGCGGCACCGATCCGGAGCGAGTAGCGGTGTTTCATTCGCTGTCCAAACGCTCTAACCTGCCCGGGTTGCGGTCGGGGTTTGTTGCGACGGGTGCGCAAAGCATGGCCCGCATCCGCCAGTTGCGCGCCTTTGCTGGGGCCCCGCTGCCCCTGCCCATTCAGCGCGTGTCAGAGGCTGCGTGGAACGATGAAGCGCATGTGGCGGACAGCCTTGCCCTGTATCAGGACAAGTTCCGCATGGCGGATGAGGTTTTCGCCGGGCGGCACAACCGCGTGGCCCCGGAGGGCGGTTTTTTCCTGTGGCTTCCGGTTCCCGATGGGGATGGCGAGGCTGCCGCATTGCAATTATGGCGCGAAACCGGGGTCCGGGTCTTGCCCGGGGCCTATCTGTCGCGTGATGTCGGGGGGGATAACCCCGGCAAAGCCTATATCAGGGTGGCCCTGGTCGCCCCACAAACAGAATTGCAGCACGGGCTGATCCGCCTTCGTGACTGCCTCTATCATTGAGGACAGGTAAGGTCATGGCATCCATCAACATGCGTCAACGAGACCCGCTTCTGGATCAGGACACCGCTGCCATGCTGGAACGCCGGGGGCGTGAGCTGATGGGGCTCGGTCTGCTGGCCGGGGCGGTGTTGTTTGCGCTGATGCTGGGAAGCTATTCGCCCGAAGATCCGGGCTGGATGGTGGCGACGGATGAACCTGCCAACAACATGCTGGGCCGGTTCGGTGCCGCAGTGGCGTCAACGCTGATGATCATCGGCGGCAAGGGCGCATGGATGCTGCCGGTGATCCTTGGTGTCTGGGGTGTACGCTTCGTCACGCATCGCGGCGCTGACAGGGCGATGGGGCGCATCGTGTTTGCGGTGATCGCGGTGGCACTGGCCTCGGTCTTTGCCGCAACGCTGGTGCCGGGGGCGGGTTGGCCACATTCCTTTGGCTTGGGCGGGCTGTTCGGCGATACCATTCTGGGCACGTTGCTGGGCGTGGCCCCGGTCAGTGCGGGCGTCGGGCTGACGCTGTTTTCGCTGATTCTGGGCGGACTGTTGCTGGTGATGGGGCTTTGGGTCACCGGGTTTACGGCTGTAGAGCTGGCCGTCATCGCGCGGTTTCTTCTGGTGGGCTCGATCTTTGCCTATGACAGCGTGATCCATCTGGCAGGACGCGGCACCAGCCGCGCGGCGCATGCGCTGGCGGAACGTCGGGCCACCAAGGCCGAAGCGATGAGTCATCGCGCCGCCACCCGCTCGCAAGACTGGTATGATGCCGATGAGGCGGAGCCTGTGGCGCCGGTCAGGGCTGGCGCACGCAATGCAGCGATTCACCGGGGCACGGCAGACCTGCCGCAGTCCGCTGCCACCGCCGCCGAGTGGGGCCGGCCTTCGGCGCTGCGAGGCACCTTGCGGGCCGATCCGCGCTATCCCGAACCGATGGCAGAGGCACCGTCCTATGCGCCGCCGCGCGAAAAGGCCGGGCTGCTGGCCCGGATGCCGCAAATGATGCGCCGAGCCGAGCCAGAGCCGGAACTGGTCGAACCGATCCTGCCCGAGTTTTCCGATGATCTGGCCCCGAACGATGACCGGATCAAGGCGCGGATTTCCGATGCGATCAAGTCGCGGATGCGCCACCCCGGCCCGGCGCTGAACCCGGTGACCACCGCTGTGCAGGCCCGGCGCGAGCCTCCGGTGGCGCGCAGCCTGACCCAACGCCTGCGCGGGCCGCAGCCGCTGATCGCCGACACCCGCCGGGTGCCGCCGGTTGTGGCCGGCGGTCTGCCGCCGGAACCGCCGCTGACCATGGCCCATGTGGTGCCAGCAGCCCGGACGGCGGTACCCCCCGCCCCGCCAAAGATGCCGCCGATGCCGCGCACTTACGTGCCTGAGGCTGAGGTTGATGTCGAGGATTGGGAAGATCCGGCCAATATCTTCACGCCCGAACCTTCGCCTGTGGCGGCCTATGCGGATCAGGATGAAGACGACTGGCAGCACGATGATGAGGATGCGGCGGAATATGGTGCCGCCCCGGCCCAGACATATGCCGCCCCGCGCATCCCTGTGGCCGAAGTGCGCAAGCCGGTGGTGCAGCATATCGTCAAAAAACCGATGACCCCGTCGCGGCAGGCCATGGCCGAAAGCCAGCCCCGCCTGCGCTTTGACGAGGCGGTCAGCCAGCCCTATGAGCTGCCGCCGCTGTCGCTGCTCTCCAGCCCGTCAACGGTGGAACGGTTTGCCCTGTCGGATGAGGCGCTGGAAGAAAACGCGCGGATGCTGGAATCGGTGCTGGATGATTATGGCGTCAAGGGCGAGATTGTCTCGGTCCGACCCGGCCCTGTTGTCACGATGTATGAGCTGGAACCGGCACCCGGCCTGAAGGCCAGCCGCGTGATCGGTCTGGCCGATGATATCGCGCGCTCTATGTCAGCGTTGTCGGCGCGGGTTTCCACTGTGCCGGGCCGGTCGGTGATCGGCATCGAACTGCCCAATGCCACCCGCGAAAAGGTGGTTCTGCGCGAAATCATTGCCGCCCGCGATTTCGGCGACAGCAACATGCGCCTGCCGCTGGCTTTGGGTAAGGACATCGGCGGCGATGCGATTGTCGCCAACCTCGCCAAAATGCCCCACCTGCTGATTGCAGGGACAACGGGGTCGGGCAAATCGGTGGCGATCAACACCATGATCCTGTCGCTGCTCTACAAGCTGTCGCCCGAAGAATGCCGGCTGATCATGATCGACCCCAAGATGCTGGAACTGTCGGTCTATGACGGCATCCCGCACCTTCTGTCGCCCGTTGTGACCGACCCGAAAAAAGCGGTTGTCGCCCTGAAATGGGTCGTGGG
This sequence comes from Pseudotabrizicola sp., assembly GCF_030656345.1. Lineage (GTDB taxonomy): Bacteria > Pseudomonadota > Alphaproteobacteria > Rhodobacterales > Rhodobacteraceae > Pseudotabrizicola. The sequence goes on from NZ_JAUSNR010000036.1 coordinate 70,512, forward strand.
CGAGATGGAAGAACGCTATCGCAAGATGTCGAAGATGGGCGTGCGCAACATCGAAGGTTTCAATGGCCGGGTGCGTGAAGCACTGGCCAAGGGCGAGATGTTCAAGCGCACCATCCAGACCGGGTTTGACGAGGATACCGGCGAGCCGGTGTTCGAGACGGAAGAATTCGCGCCCGTGGCGCTGCCCTATATCGTGGTGATCGTCGACGAGATGGCCGATCTGATGATGGTGGCGGGCAAGGAGATTGAAGCCTGCATCCAGCGTCTGGCACAGATGGCGCGGGCGTCTGGTATCCACCTTATCATGGCGACGCAGCGGCCGAGCGTGGACGTCATCACCGGCACGATCAAGGCGAACTTCCCGACCCGGATCAGCTTTCAGGTCACCAGCAAGATCGACAGCCGCACCATTCTGGGCGAGCAGGGGGCCGAGCAGCTTCTGGGCATGGGCGACATGCTCTACATGGGCAACGGTGCCAAGATCACCCGTATCCACGGGCCGTTCGTTTCCGACGAGGAAGTGGAAGAAATCGTCAACCACCTGAAATCCTTTGGCCCGCCGGTCTATATGTCCGGCGTCGTTGAAGGCCCGGATGAGGATTCAGTCGGCGATATCGACGTGGTGCTGGGCCTGTCCACCGGCGAGGGCGGCGATGATGCGCTGTACGATCAGGCGGTGGCGATTGTGGCCAAGGACCGCAAGTGCTCGACCAGCTATATCCAGCGCAAGCTGGGGATCGGCTATAACAAGGCCGCAAAACTGGTGGAACAGATGGAAGAACAGATGGTTGTCACCTCTGCCAACCATGTCGGCAAGCGCGAGATTCTGGTGCCGGAAACCTGATAGGGTCTGAAAGCCGGAACCGCAAAACGCGCCCCCATCCGGGGGCGCGTTTTGCTATGATCTCAGCGTACGGCGTTCAGCCCCGCATCGCGCAAGGTGCAGTCGCGGATCACATCCGCGCCACAGCGACGCGGTTCCAGATCGCGGGTCAGGCAGATGCGGACCTCCTGAATCATCCCAGCGCGGCAGGTTACGGTCACCTGATCACGGGTCAGGCCGGGATTGGCCTCCAGAAACGCACCTTCGATCACAAAGGCGGGGACTTTCAGATCCTTGGTGATGCGGGGAAACACCGGCGAAATGGTGATCGACCCAAAGGCCCTGCGGGCCAGCGCATAATAGTCGCGCGCAGACAGGCCCGAGCAGCGGCCATGCTTCTTCCATTGATAGAACGCCGCCCCTGCCCCGCCGAACACATCCGCCATCGCCGCCGTGTCACCGCGCGACGGGTCTGCCGCCCCGGTGCGGCAATAGCTGGGCCAGCCGCGTTCATTTTGCGGCCACAACCCGTGCAGCACAAAGGGCGTACCCCGCCCCCGGTCGCATTGCGGATCGCGCCGCGCGTCGCCTTCCAGCGCGCACCAATTGGCCGACCAGGACAGCGCCATCACGTAATAGTCGAAGTCGCCTGCGCGCTCCCCCTCGGCCCGCGCGACCCCCGCGGCTGCGCAGATCAGCGCCAGTGCCAGCCAAAGCCTCCGCATTTTCGCTTCCCCTATCCGTCAAAACCGCCTATATGAGCCTTGAATTCCCCGACATCGTGGAAATCGCAGGCAAAGCGCCTGCAGCCGTTTTCCCGGCACGGGACAGATTTGTAAAGGAGTTGGGCATGAACAAGCCGCTCATGGCAAAGGCCACCGCCGTCTGGCTTGTGGACAATACCACCCTGTCGTTCAAGCAGGTCGCCGATTTCTGCGGCATGCACGAGCTGGAAGTGCAGGGCATCGCCGATGGCGACGTGGCCCCCGGCGTCAAGGGTTTTGACCCGGTTGGCAACAACCAGCTGGACGCGGGCGAGATCGAGAAGGGTCAGAAAGACCCGCTCTACAAGCTGAAGCTGAAATTCAACGCGGCTGCGGTCGGCGAAGAAAAGCGCCGCGGCCCGCGCTATACCCCGTTGTCCAAACGTCAGGACCGCCCGGCCGCCATTCTGTGGCTGGTGAAGTTCCATCCGGAACTGTCGGACGGTGCCATCGGCAAGCTGGTCGGCACCACCAAGCCGACGATTCAGGCGATCCGCGAACGCACGCACTGGAACATCAACAACATCACCCCGGTTGACCCGGTGGCGCTCGGCCTGTGCAAACAGTCCGAGCTCGACACCTCGGTTCAGGCCGCCGTGCGCCGCCGCGCCTCGGAAGGCGTGGTGATGAGCGATGACGAACGCCGCAAACTGGTGTCGACCGAACAGTCGCTGGGCATGTCGGCAGAGCCGAAGATGCCATCGGGGCTTGAGGTGTTCACCCGGCCTGAAAAAGAAGAAAAGCCCGCCGATTTTTCGGATGCGGAAAGCTTTTTCAACCTGCCGCAGCAGGATGATGACGAAGACGAGGACGAGGATGACGCACCGCGCCGCTGAGCGCAGCTGCGATCTTCGCCAAAACAGCAAGGGCACCCTTCGGGGTGCCTTTTCGCATTGTGGCTCTTGGACCGGCAAGCTTGGCCTTCAAACCTTGCGGCGGGCGCGCAGGGCGGCACCGATGGTGCCGTCATCCAGATAGTCCAGCTCCCCCCCCACCGGCACACCTTGTGCAAGGCTGCTGATCTGCACGCCCGAAGCGGCCAGCGCATCTGCGATGTAATGTGCGGTGGTCTGGCCATCGACGGTGGCATTCAGCGCCAGAATCACCTCGGTCACCCCTTCCGCCTGCACCCTGTCCGCCAGATCGGGGATGCGCAGGTCTTCGGGCCCGATGGCGTCCAGCGCAGACAGCGTGCCGCCCAATACATGATAGCGCCCCTTGAACGCGCCGCCGCGTTCCATCGCCCACAGATCGGCGACGGTTTCCACCACGCAGATTTCCCCGGTCGCGCGGCGCGGGTCATCGCAGACCGGGCACAGGTCGGTGGTGCCGACATTGCCGCAGACGCGGCAATCCTGCGCGGTCAGCGCCACCGTCGCCATTGCTTGCGCCAAGGGGGCCATCACCGTATCGCGGCGTTTGAGCAAATGCAGCACCGCGCGGCGCGCAGAGCGCGGCCCAAGCCCCGGCAGCCGCGCCATCAGCGCGATCAGGGCGTCAATCTCGCGCGGGGGGCCGGACATTTCCTAGAACGGCAGTTGCATGCCGGGGGGCAGGCCCAGACCTTCGGTCAGCTTGGCCAGTTCGCTCCGGCTGCGCTCGGCGGCTTTAGCCTGCGCGTCCTTGATGGCGGCAAGGATCAGATCCTCGACAACTTCCTTTTCCGACGCGACAAAGATCGACGGATCGATCTCCAGCCCGGTCAGCTCGCCCTTTGCCGTCGCGCGCGCACGAACCAGCCCGGCCCCGGATTCGCCGATAACCACGATGCGGGACAACTCCTCCTGCATCTCGGCCATCTTGCTCTGCATTTCCTGCGCTTTTTTCATCATCCCGGCCATATCGCCAAGACCACCCAAACCCTTCAGCATCGCATTGTCCTTTCAGCTATCCTCGAACGGATCCCATTCGTCTTCGACTTCCGGCAGCGCCTCGGCGGCAGCGGCCTGCACCAGATCTTCCGCCGTGCGGATTCCGGCAATCTTTGCCCCCGGAAAGGCAAGCATCACCGCCTGTACCAGCGGCGTCTGCATCACCTCGGCCTCGGCCTTGACCCGGCCTGCGTCGCGCGCCTCGGCAAGGGTGGGCTGGCCGCCCCCCGACACCACCGACACGCCCCAGCGCCGCCCGGTAAAGGCCTGCAACCGCTGGCCCAGCCGCGCTGCAAGGTCAGAGCCTGCCTTGGGCGAGGGTTCAAATTCGATCCGACCGGGCGCGTAATGCACAAGGCGCAGGCCCTCTTCCACCTCATACAACAGCTTCATGTCGCGCCGCTCGCGGATCAGGGCAACGACAGAATCAAATGTCGCATAGACCACCTGATCGGCGGCCAGTTGCATCGCCTGCCCGGCCCCGTTCATCGACGGCCCGCGCATCGGTGCCGACGGCGCGCGCATCATCGCCCCATGAACGGTGCCACCACCTGCCGGGGCGCCGCCCGCAACCGGCCCGCCCGGCCCAGTGACCGGCCCGGTGCCTTGCCCGGCCTGCAACCGCCGGATCAGGGTTTCGGGGTCGGGCAGATCGGCCACATGGGTCAGGCGGATGATCGCCATTTCAGCCGCCATCATCGCATTGGGGGCCAGCCCCACCTCTTCAATGGCTTTCAACAGCATCTGCCACATCCGGCTAAGGCTACGCATCGGCAGGCGTGTGGCCATATCCAGGCCCCGCGCGCGTTCATCCGGCGGGGTGGTCGGATCTTCCGCCGCCTCTGGCGTGATCTTGATCACAGACACCCAATGGGTGATCTCGGCCAGATCGCGCAAAATTGCCATCGGGTCGGCGCCATCGGCGTATTGCCCGGCCACTTCGGTCAGCGCCGCTGCGGCATCGCCCCGCATGATCAGGTCGAACAGGTCCAGCACCCGTCCCCGGTCGGCCAGTCCCAGCATGGCGCGCACCTGCAGCGCGGTGGTTTCCCCCGCGCCATGGGCAATCGCCTGATCCATCAGGCTCATGGCGTCCCGCACCGACCCTTCGGCAGCCCGGGTGATCAGCGCCATGGCGTCGGCAGCCAGTGTCGCGCCCTCCAGCCCGGCAATGCGCGACAAATGCGCCATCATCACCTCAGGCTCGATCCGCTTCAGGTCGAACCGCTGGCAGCGTGACAGCACGGTCACTGGCACCTTGCGAATTTCTGTCGTGGCGAAGATGAATTTCACATGTGCCGGCGGTTCTTCCAACGTTTTCAGCAGCGCGTTAAATGCGCTGGTCGACAGCATATGCACTTCGTCGATGATGTAGATCTTGTAGCGCGCCGAGGCCGCCCGGTAATGCACCGAATCGATGATCTCGCGGATGTCGCCCACGCCGGTACGGCTGGCGGCGTCCATTTCCATCACATCGACATGACGACCTTCGGCAATCGCGCGGCATGGCTCGCACTGGCCGCAAGGCTCCGTCGTCGGCCCGCCTGTGCCATCCGGCCCCACACAGTTCAGCCCCTTGGCGATGATCCGCGCGGTGGTGGTCTTGCCGACCCCGCGCACGCCCGTCATCACAAAGGCATGGGCGATGCGGTCGGCGGCAAAGGCGTTCTTCAGCGTGCGCACCATCGCCTCTTGCCCGATCAGATCGGCAAAGGTGGCGGGGCGGTATTTCCGCGCCAGAACCTGATAGGATTTCTCGGGACTGTCGGACATACTGCCTTCCGGGGTTGCGCTGGCCCCAACCTAGGCGCTGCCGCGTCCCGCGTCCACCCGAAGGCCCTGATGATGACCCTTGAGATTGCAGAAATTCCGGCCCTTGATGGCACCCTCGCGCTCTGCCCGATGCCGGGGCGGACGGGCGATTATGCGGGTGACCTTGAAACGCTGCTCGCCTGGCGGCCCGCGTTGGTGCTGACCATGACGTCAAAGCTGGAACTGGCGACCAAGGGCGCAGGTACCCTGCCCGCCGATCTGGCGGCGGCGGGCATTGATTGGCTGCACCTGCCGGTGCCGGATTTCGGCACGCCAAAAGCGGATACCACAGCGCTCTGGCCCGATGCTTCGGCCCGCGCCCGCGCCGTACTGGCCGGTGGCGGCCGGGTGCTTGCCCATTGCATGGGCGGATGCGGGCGGTCAGGCATGGTGGTGCTGCGGCTGCTGACCGATGCCGGCGAAGACCCCGACACCGCCCTCACCCGCCTGCGCGCCGCACGCCCCTGCGCCGTGGAGACAAAGGCGCAACAGCGCTGGGCTTCCACAACCTGAACCGTTTCATCTGTCCTCAAATATCCCCGCGCGGCGCGCTTCCGCACGACCCGCTGCGCCTCACGCCCGGTGGTAAGGCGCGCCCGCAAGGATCGACGCCGCACGGTACAGCTGTTCGCACAGCATCACCCGCACCAGCATATGCGGCCAGACCATCTTGCCAAAACTGACCGAAGCATCCGCCCGCGCCCGCAGCCCGGGATCAATCCCGTCCGCGCCGCCGATCACAAAGGCCAGATCCTGCCGCCCAGCGTCACGCCAGCGCACCAGCATTGCGGCAAACTCGGGGCTGCTGACCAGTGCGCCGCGTTCGTCCATGGTGACAATCAACGCCCCCGCAGGAATGGCGCGCGACAACAGCTCGGCCTCGGCAGCCATACCGCCGCCGCGCTTGTCCTCAACCTCATGCTCCGCCAGTGGACCAAGCGACAGCGCCCGGCCGGAACGGTCAAACCGCGTCACATAATCGTCGATCAACTCGCGCTCGGGGCCGGTCCGCAGCCGGCCCACGGCGCACAGATGCACACGCATGGGGTCAGACGACCGACCCGCGCAGCGCGTCGCCTGACGGCAGCCACATCTTTTCCAGCTGATAGAAGTCGCGCACTTCGGGGCGGAAGACGTGGACGATGACATCACCCGCGTCGATCAGCACCCAGTCGCCGGTTTCCTTGCCTTCCATCTTGCAGACAAGGCCAAAGCCTTGCTTGACCCGGTCGGCCAGCTTTTCGGCAATGGCGGCGACCTGACGCGAAGACCGGCCCGAGCAGATCACCATGTAATCGGCCACGTCCGACCGGCCGCGCAGATCGATCTGCACGATACCTTCGGCTTTGTCGTCATCCACCGAGGCCAGCACCGCTTCGAGCAGGTGTTCCGGGGTATAATCCGGGCCGCTTGCGCGGTTTGCCCGGGGTCCGACCGGAAGCCCGGTCGCAGGATCTGAGTGAGACAGGACATCGTCCTCCATCTGACGCGCCGATCCACCCCCGGCGCCGGGACAGCCCTAGGGTAGCACCCTTGGGGCACAACCTCAACAAATCGGGGCAAGCCGGGGGCCATAGCGCCGATTCCGCGCGTGCGCAAGCGAAGACGGTCGCGATGACAGTCATGGAACCTTGCCTGACGCGGGTTTTGGGCGTATCAAGCGCGCCATGAGCGGGTTCATCTATTTCAACATCACCGACCGTGCGCGGCTTCCGGCCCGTTTCTTCGGCATGACCCGCAGCGTGCTTGCGCGACTTTGACGCAAAGCCGCGCCCCCGGCGGCGCTGCCCCCTGCCCTGTTCAAAAAGCCATCCCAGCATAAGGTGAGAGCCATGACCGCTCCGCGTACACTCTACGATAAAATCTGGGACGACCATGTCGTCCACCAGGCCGAAGACGGCACCTGTCTTTTGTATATCGACCGCCATCTGGTGCACGAAGTCACCAGCCCGCAGGCGTTCGAAGGGCTGCGGATGACGGGCCGCACCGTGCGCGCGCCGGAAAAGACCATCGCCGTGCCCGACCACAACGTGCCCACCACGCTGGACCGCGCCAATGCCGCGACCATGACCGAAGACAGCCGGATTCAGGTCGAAGCGCTGGACAAGAACGCCCGCGATTTCGGAATCAACTATTACCCGGTGTCCGATGTGCGTCAGGGCATCGTGCATATCGTCGGCCCGGAACAGGGCTGGACCCTGCCGGGGATGACCGTGGTCTGTGGCGATTCGCATACCGCCACGCACGGGGCGTTCGGGAGCCTCGCCCATGGAATCGGCACGTCCGAGGTGGAACATGTGCTGGCGACCCAGACGCTGATCCAGCGCAAGGGCAAGAACATGAAGGTGGAAATCACCGGCAGCTTGCGCCCCGGCGTGACCGCAAAGGACATCACCCTGTCAGTGATCGGCGAAACCGGAACCGCGGGCGGCACCGGCTATGTCATCGAATACTGCGGTCAGGCGATTCGCGAACTGTCGATGGAAGGCCGGATGACGGTCTGCAACATGGCGATCGAGGGTGGCGCACGTGCCGGTCTGATTGCGCCGGATGAAAAGACCTTTGCCTATTGCATGGGCCGCCCGCACGCGCCGAAGGGTGCCAAGTGGGAGGCAGCTGTCGCCTATTGGAAGACCCTGTTTTCCGATGACGGTGCGCATTGGGACAAGGTTGTCACCCTGAAGGGCGAAGATATCGCCCCCGTGGTGACATGGGGCACCAGCCCCGAAGACGTGCTGCCGATCACCGGCACCGTGCCCGCAGCCGGTGATTTTACCGGCGGCAAGGTCGAGGCCGCACAGCGCAGCCTTGATTACATGGGCCTGACGCCGGGCCAGAAGCTGACCGACATCGCCATCGACACCGTCTTTATTGGGTCGTGCACCAATGGCCGGATCGAAGATCTGCGGGCGGCGGCGGCGATCCTGAAGGGCAAGAAGATTGCGGTGAAACGCGCCATGGTGGTGCCCGGCTCTGGCCTCGTGCGGGCGCAGGCGGAAGAGGAAGGTCTGGCGCAGATCTTCATCGACGCAGGCTTTGAATGGCGGCTGGCCGGCTGTTCGATGTGTCTGGCGATGAACCCGGATCAGCTGACCCCGGGCGAACGCTGCGCCGCAACCAGCAACCGCAACTTCGAGGGGCGTCAGGGCCGGGGCGGTCGCACCCACCTGATGTCGCCCGCCATGGCGGCGGCGGCGGCGATCACCGGGCATCTGACCGATGTGCGCGAGATGATGACGGAAACCGTCTGACCACATGGCAGAGGGACCGCGCGGCCCTAGCGGCGGCGCGGTCCCTTTGTCAGCAGCAAGACCAGCGCATTCAGCGTGATCATGACCAGACCCGTCAGTTCAAAGATCACGTTGAACCGCACATCCCTGACCCGCAGATTGATGATCTCGTCAAAATGATGAAACCCGACCGCCCTGAACGCGACAAAGCCTGCCACGACGATCAGACCCAGAAGGGCAAGACCGTTGCGCCGCAGGTCGCGCCGCATATGGTAAAGGCTGGCGGCCAGCACGATCAGGATAAAGGCCAGCAGCGCGAGTATCACATTGCGCTGAAACGGGCGGCGGTCTTCGTACCAGCCCTGCTGCTGGGCAATGCAGCGCCCGGTGGCGGTCAGCAGGGATTGCAGGTCGAGTTGCTTGTTCACGGCCAGAAAAGCCATGGCAGCACAGAGCAGAATCCAGAACACCTGCGCCCGGGCCGATCCGCCCCGACGGCGGCGCACCACAGCCAAAGCCAGAACCGCGCAGGCAACATAGGCCGCCACCGTGATCCAGCCCCAGAAGGTCGGGTCACCAATGGTGGGCGACCAGCGGTTGAACGTGCACGTGTGCAGCAGAGATACGTCGATGGTCTGAAACATAAAGCAATGCGATCCGGTTCGGGCCGCGCAATCTTAACAGCGTCAGCGGCTTAGCCAAGCCCTGCCGGCACCCAGCATCAAGGACGACCCCATGGACAAGTTCACCACCCTGACCGGAATTGCGGCCCCGATGCCGCTGGTCAACATCGACACCGACATGATCATCCCCAAGCAATTCCTGAAAACCATCCAGCGTTCCGGCCTTGGCAAGAACCTGTTTGACGAAATGCGCTACACTCAAGACGGTGCCGAGATCCCGGATTTCGTGCTGAACCAACCCGCCTATCGCAAGTCCGAGATCATCATCGCGGGCGACAATTTCGGCTGCGGTTCCTCACGCGAACACGCGCCCTGGGCGCTTTTGGACTTTGGCATCCGCTGCGTGATCGCCACCAGCTTTGCCGACATTTTCTACAACAACTGCTTCAAGAACGGCATCCTGCCGATCGTGATGCCGCAGGACGTGGTGGATGTGCTGATGGCCGATGCCCGCAAGGGGGCCAACGCCCGCGTCACCATCGACCTTGAGGCGCAGACCGTCACCACGTCGGACGGGCAGAGCTTTGGCTTTGACGTCGACAGCCACCGCAAGCATTGTTTGCTGAACGGGTTGGACGATATTGGCCTGACGCTGGAAAAGGTGGCGGCGATTGACTGCTTTGAGGCCAAGAATGCCACACTGCGGCCTTGGGCCTGAAAACCGTTGAACCACAACATCTTGGGCCGCCCCACAGGGCGGCCCTTTTGTTTTCGCCGTCTTGATGCAATCGGGCGACACATTGGCCGCGAATGTGCCACAATATATAATCAAATATTACCAGACGATTGCGGGCCGCGACGAAAGAAGGCACAAATTGGGCAAGAAAAAGGCAGCCCGTCAGACTTGGCGGGAGATCTTCGGAACAAGGTCCCGGCACAGCATCGGGACCGACCGGGTGGAAGGTGGCAAAGCAGTGGTCTCGCGATTCTCGGGCGCTTTCTTGAGGGCAGTTCTGGTCATCCTCGTGGTGATCACGCCGTCAGTGATCCTGACCGATGTCTCCAGTGACGCCAAGCAGATGGCTGCACTGGTCGCGCTGTTTGCCGGATTGCTGACCTTTGTCGAATACAATACCGAAGCCCCCAGCCTGATCGAGTTCCGCGATGCGCCGCCTTTCAACCGGGTCCGGCTGACGATGCTGTTTTTCACGGTGCTGTGTCTGGCGGTGATGGAAAGCAGCCGGGTGCAGACCACAAGTCTGGGTGCCTTGGTACAGGCGATTGGCCAACTTGTCGGGCACTCGCTGGATTTCCCCTATTCGCCGGTGCGGCTTGCCAAGCTGATGCTGGCCGAAACCGCGACGCCTGCGCAGGTGCAGGCGGTGCGTGACGCGGCGGGCGTGGCCTATATCACCTCACTGATCTCGCTTGCCGGGTTTGTCATCCTGTTGAAAATCAGTGTCTGGCCGATGCAGGGCCGCATGTTCAATGTCTGGATCAACCTGCCCACCTTTGACCCTACCGCCGGCGATCTGGTGGAAAGGCTGGAGCGGGACGCGCGGATCAACATCATCCTTGGCTTTCTGCTGCCCTTTATCATCCCCTTTGTCGTCAGCCTGTCGTCAACTGGTATCGATCCCGATAGCATGACAGCATCGCAAACCCTGATCTGGACAATGACAGCATGGGCATTTCTTCCTGCAAGCCTGTTCATGCGCGGTATCGCCATGGGGCGGATCGCCGATATGGTCCGTCAGATGCGCCGTGTGCAGGGCGCACGGGACAGATCGGCCATGGCGCGGGCCTCGCGGGCGTTCTGACCCTGCTGCTGCTGGCCGCGCCCGCCGCAGCCGAGGGGCTGCGTGTGGCGTTCTGGAACACCAATCTGAACCGCGCAGGCCCGGGTCTGTTGCTGCGCGATCTGGTTCAGGCAAAGTCTGCCGATCTGGCCCATGCCGTTGCGGCGATTGATGCGATGAACGCGGATGTCATCGTGCTGTCCGGGTTTGACTACGATGCCGGTGGGTTGGCGCTTTCGGCGCTGAATGCCGCCTTGGCGTACCCCTACCCCCACAGCGCCGCCCTGCGCCCCAACACCGGCATTCCCAGCGGCTTTGACCTTGATGGCAACGGGCGAAGCAATGAGGCGCGCGATGCCATCGGCTATGGCCGGTTTCCGGGCGAAGGCGGCATGGCGGTGCTGTCACGGCTGCCGCTGGATACGGCCCAGAGCGTTGATCATTCCGATGTTCTGTGGCGCGATCTGCCGGGGGCCGATCTGCCCCCCCTGCCGCAAGGCGCGGCAGAGGTGTTGCGGCTGTCGACGACCGGGCATCACGAAACGGCGGTCGAGCTGCCCGACGGGCGCAGGCTGCGCCTGCTGACCTGGCACGCAACGCCCCCGGCCTTTGACGGGCCCGATCGCCGCAACGCAAAGCGCAACCATGATGAGTCCGCGTTCTGGCTGCACTTGCTGAACAGCCCGCAGGCCCCGCAAGAGCCGTTCGTGCTGCTCGGTCAGGCCAATGCGGACCCGGAAAAGGGCAATGGCGACCCGGCGGCGATCCGGGCACTGCTGGCGGATGCGCGGCTGCAGGATGTGCTGCCGGGCGACACGGTGGATTATGGCGGCACGCTGGGGCCGCTGCGGGTCAGCTACATTCTGCCCTCTGCCGGGATCACAGTCACCGGCGCCGGCCATGCACCTGTGCCCACGGGAGCGCGGCACCATCCGATCTGGGTGGAAATCACACCCTGAACCGCCGCTTTCCCCAAGGACCGCTTGACCCTGTGCAGCCCATTGGCTACGCCGCAGGCAACCCAAAAGACAGGAGCCTTTGCAATGGCCAACCCTTCCCTTCTTATCCTCGCCGGTGACGGCATCGGCCCTGAGGTCATGGCCGAAGTGAAAAAAATCATCGGCTGGATGGGTGCTGCGCGCGGCGTCACCTTTGACGTGACCGAAGATCTGGTCGGCGGCTGCGCCTATGACAAGCACGGTGTGCCGCTGCACGACGACACGATGGCCAAGGCGCAAGAGGTGGATGCGGTTCTGCTGGGTGCCGTGGGTGGACCCAAGTACGACGCGCTCGATTTCAGCGTGAAACCTGAACGCGGGCTGCTGCGCCTGCGCAAGGAAATGGATCTGTTTTCCAACCTGCGCCCGGCGCAGTGCTTTGACGCTTTGGCAGACTTCTCGTCGCTGAAGAAAGAGGTCGTGGCCGGTCTGGATATCATGATCGTGCGCGAACTGACCTCCGGCGTCTATTTCGGCGAGCCGCGTGGGATCTTTGTCGAGGGCAACGAACGGGTGGGCATCAACACCCAGCGCTATACCGAGTCGGAAATCGCCCGCGTGGCCCGCTCGGCGTTCGAGCTGGCGCGCAAGCGTGGCAACAAGGTCTGCTCGATGGAGAAGGCCAATGTGATGGAATCCGGCATCCTGTGGCGCGAGGTGGTGCAGGAAATCCATGACAAGGAATATCCCGATGTTGACCTGTCGCACATGTATGCCGATGCAGGGGCCATGCAGCTGACCCGCTGGCCCAAGCAGTTCGACGTGATCGTCACCGACAACCTGTTCGGCGACCTGCTGTCCGATCTTGCCGCGATGCTGACGGGGTCTTTGGGCATGCTGCCATCCGCCAGCCTTGGCGCGCCGATGGCCAATGGCCGACCCAAGGCGCTGTACGAACCCGTTCATGGCTCTGCCCCCGACATCGCGGGCACGGGCAAGGCCAACCCGATCGCCTGTATCCTGTCCTTTGCGATGGCGTTGCGCTATTCCTTCGACATGGGAACCGATGCGACGCGGATCGAGGCGGCGGTCGAAAAGGTGCTGGCCGACGGCTTGCGCACCGCCGATCTGATGGGTCCCGATGGCGGCACCCCGATCAGCACCACCCAGATGGGCGATGCGATTGTGGCCGCACTGGACGCCAGCCTCTGATCCATAGCCGAGACATTGCGCAAAGGCCCGCCAAGTTGCGGGCCTTTGTCGTTTTATGTGTCGGAAAGCGTTGAGCCTTGCGCCGGTTTCTGCACATATTGATAGCGCAAACAGGGTTGCGCTTTGGCCCCTGCTGCCGAGGGGAGACACCATGGGACATAATCTGAAAGGCGCGCTTTTTGCGCTGCTGGCCTTTGCGATTTACGCGACCCATGATGTTGTCATCAAGTTTCTGGGTGAAAGCTACAATTCGTTCCAGATCATCTTTTTCTCGGGCCTGATGGGCTTTCCGCTGATCTCTTTCATGTTGATGAGCGACCGGACAGACGGCAACCTGATCCCGCGCCATCCGTGGTGGTCGCTGCTGCGGTCCCTGACCGCCGTCTCGACAGGGGCGGCGGCGTTTTATGCCTTTACAGTGCTGCCGTTGGCGCAGACCTATGCCATCCTGTTCGCCATGCCGCTGCTGATCACCGTGCTGGCAATTCCGATGCTGGGCGAAAAGGTGGGGGTCCGGCGTGGCATCGCCGTGGTGGTCGGGCTGGTGGGTGTGCTGATCGTGCTGCGACCCGGATCGGCGGATCTGTCCTGGGGCCATCTGGCGGCGCTGTCGGCGGCGCTGACCGGGTCGCTGACCTCGGTGATCGTGCGCAAGATCGGGGCCGAGGAACGGTCGGCCGTGCTGATGCTCTATCCGATGGTGGCGACCTTCCTGCTGACCGGGGCCACGATGCCCTTTGTCTACGTGCCGATGCCGCTGGCACATCTGGCGCTGACCGGGGTAATTGCCGGGCTGGCCTTTGTCGCGGCCCTGCTGTCGATCATGGCTTACCGCACCGCCCCGGCCATCATCGTGGCACCGATGCAATATTCGCAGATCATCTGGGCGGTGATTTATGGCGCGCTGCTGTTTGACGAACAGGCAGATTTTTACACGCTGGTCGGAACCGGGGTGATCATTGCGTCAGGCGTCTACATTGTGATGCGCGAAGGCACCGGCAGTGTGTCGAAAAACAGCCCCGTTCTGTCCAACAAATCGCGGCCCGAAACCGGGTTGATGCCGCGCATCAGCCTGCTTTTGAAACGCGGCGAACGGCGGCGCGGGGACTGACCCCCGACCCCTCTTGCCAAGCGCAATGAGAGGGTTTACAGCGCCTTCCACGGTCGGAGCGTAGCGCAGTCTGGTAGCGCACCTGCTTCGGGAGCAGGGGGTCGGAGGTTCGAATCCTCTCGCTCCGACCAGATATCCCGCACCTTTATGTGACATGCGCCAAGGCAGCCACACAACGCCTCGTCTCAGGCTTCCACCTTCAGCACGATCTTGCCGGTGTGGCCCGAGCTTTCCATGCGGGTATGCGCCTCTGATGCACGCTCCAGCGGGTATTCGCTGTCCATCACCGGGGCAAAATGACCTGCCGCGATCATTGGCCAGACGTGGGTTTCGACCTCGCGCGCGATCCGGGCTTTGGCGGCATCCGATTGCGGGCGCAGGGTGGACCCGGTGATGGTCAGCCGCCGCATCATCATCTCGGCAAAGTTCAGCTCGATCTTCGGGCCTTGCAGAAACGCGATCTGCACAAGGCGGCCATCATCGGCCAGCGTGCGGATGTTGCGCGGCAGATACGACCCGCCGACCATGTCGAGGATCAGATCCGCCCCGCCCATGGCCTTGACCTCTGCCGCCCAGTCTTCGGTCTTGTAATTGAAGGCGCGCTCGGCCCCCAACGCCTCACAGGCCATCACTTTTTCGGCGCTGCCTGCGGTGGTGAACACGCGCGCGCCAAGGGCGCGGGCGATCTGAATGGCGGTTGTGCCGATACCCGACGCCCCGCCGTGCACCAAAAACCGCTCCCCCCCGCGCAAGCCGCCGCGCATCACCACGTTGGACCAGACGGTGAAGCAGGTTTCAGGCAGGCAGGCGGCTTCCTTCATCCCCATACCGGCAGGAACCGGCAGCGCATGTGCCTCATGCGTCGTCACGTATTCTGCATAGCCGCCGCCGGGCAACAGCGCGCAGACCTTGTCGCCCACACTCCACCGGGTGACGTTCGGCCCCAGTTCCACCACCGTCCCCGACGCCTCCAGCCCCGGCAGGGGCGAGGCATTGGCCGGCGGCGCATAAGACCCCGCGCGTTGCAGCGCATCGGGGCGGTTCACCCCGGCATAGGCCACGCGGATCACGACCTGACCGTGACCCGGCACCGGAACCGGCATCGTGGCGGGCGTCAAGACCTCCGGCCCGCCGGGTTCTGAAATCTCAACGGCGCGCATGGTGTGGGACAGGGTCATAGGGGGTCTTTCAATGGGGGGCTTTCAGCGGAAACGGTCCATCATCTTGCCCGGCAGATCATCGGGAATGTCAGGCTTGCGGATCTTTTCCATCAGTTTCATCGGCCCGGCAAGCAAGGCTTTGGCGACAGGGTTCTCGCGCAGCGCGGCCTTGGCTTTTTCAATGCTCATGACATTCTCGATCCGGCGGTCAAGGAATTCCCATGTTGCCTGATGCCCGGGGCTGTCATCGCCCAGCCAGAACAGCACGGTGGCGGAATAGACCGCCGAAAGCGTGGCGCGCTTGGTATACCAGTTCACATCCCGGCTGGTGTCGCCAAGCGCGCTCCAGATCGCATCCGACGTGCCCCAGACCGCACGGGCCCCGTCAGCTGTATGGATCGGCAGCGCAAACAGGGTCGACCCCCGGCGCACCGCCTCTTTATCCTCCACCAGTTCCAGCCGCAGGCGGACAGCGGTGACGATCCGGTCGCGGTAGCGCAGGGCCGCCAGATCGGTCGCGGCCAGCCTCTCACGCATCAGCGCGTCGCCACGCCGGTGATAGGCCAGCGCCAGATCGACCCCGCCGCGCGGGAACAGCGACCGGGCCAGCGCCTCATGCACGCCCGATTCGGCAATCGCGGCGCGCAGGGTGGTTTCAGACCAGCCGTCAAACGGCACATGCAGCAAAGCGGCATCCAGCACACGGTCTGCGGGGGTGGGTGTGGTCTCGGTCGTCATGTCGTCATCCTTTACGTCATGGCAGTGGACAGGGGCCAATGGCTTTGTTATAGCGCAGCCTGCCTGCACAAACAGTGCAACTCTAACCTAGGAAGGTGGTGACAACCACATGCAGGTCAGCGTCCGTGACAACAACGTTGAGCAAGCCCTTCGGGCCCTCAAGAAAAAGCTCCAGCGCGAAGGCGTGTTCCGCGAAATGAAGCTCAAGCAACATTTCGAGAAACCCTCCGTCAAAAAAGCGCGCGAGCAAGCCGAAGCCGTTCGCCGTGCGCGCAAGCTTGCGCGCAAAAAGGCATTGCGCGAAGGCGGCGTTTAAGTCGTTCTTGGAATGCTTGGGTGGGCGGCGCAAGCCCCCGCCCCCCGATCAACCCCCGTCCGCAAGGCCGGGGGTTTTTCTTTGCGCCGCCGCGTGGGCGAGCCCGGTGCAAGGGCAACACCTGGTCATTTCCGAACAGTCGCTGTGCAACGGGCCTGCAATTGAAACGGCGGGCTTCGTGCTTAGCTGCAGTGCAGCACAAACCAAGGATACGACCATGACGTCAGACACGCTTTTCCGCCCGTTCACCCTCAAGGGCATGACCCTGCCCAACCGCATCGTCATGGCCCCGATGACGCGGGCGATGGCAAAGGACGGCATTCCCGCTGCAGCGCAGTCTGATTATTACCGCAAGCGGGCGATCGGCGGCGTCGGCCTGATCCTGACCGAAGGCACGGTGATCAACCGTCCCGCATCGCGCAACCTGCCAGGCATTCCGTTCTTTCACGGCGAACAGGCGATGGCAGGCTGGAAAGATGTCGCCAAAGCGGTTCATTCCGCAGGCGGCAAGATTGCCCCGCAGATCTGGCACACCGGATCGACCCGTTCGGGCAAGTGGGAGCCGGAGGCAGAGGTGGAAAGCCCCTCGGGCCTCGTCGGCCCGGGTGAGCCGCGCGGACGCGCGATGACCGAAGACGATATTGCCGACACCATCGCCGCCTTTGCCGCTGCCGCGAAAGACGCGAAAGCCGCCGGGTTTGACGCGGTGGAGTTGCACGGGGCGCACGGCTATCTGATCGACCAGTTCTTCTGGTCCGGCACCAACACCCGCACCGACGCATGGGGCGGCGCGACGATTGCCCAGCGGTCACGCTTTGCCGCCGAAATCGTCAAGGCCGTGCGCGCAGCACTTGGGCCTGACTTTCCGCTGATCCTGCGGGTCAGCCAGTGGAAGCAGCAGGATTACACCGCACGGCTCGCGACCACGCCTGCAGAAATGACCGACTGGCTGCTGCCGCTGGTCGAGGCCGGGGTGGATATCCTGCACTGCTCGCAACGCCGGTTCTGGCTGCCGGAATTCCCGGAGTTGGACGGCGAAGAGGGGCTGAACTTTGCCGGTTGGGCGAAAAAGCTGACCGGGGCGGCCACCATAAGCGTCGGGTCTGTGGGTCTCAATTCCGACTTTGGCGGTGCCTTTGCCGGTGAAGCCTCGCAGAAAACCCCGCTGGACGGTCTGATCCGGCGGATGGAGCGGGACGAGTTCGACCTGATCGCCGTGGGCCGCGCGCTGATTTCAGATGCGGACTGGGTGCGCAAAGTGCGCGAAGACCGCCCGCAGGACATGGCAGATTTCAAAGCATCGGATCTGGCCGTACTGGCGTAAGCACCATATCCGGCGGCCCCATTGGGGCTGCCGGGCACGCGCCGTTCACGCCGCAATCGCCGTGGTTTTCACCACGGTCCGCAGCGCGAAAGACGACTGCATCTGCCGCACGCCCGGCAGGCGCGACAGGAATTGCCGGTGGATACGGGCAAAATCCTCGGTATCCTCGGCCATGATCTTCAGCAGATAATCGGCCGAGCCTGCCATCAGGTGACATTCCAGAAGATCGGGCACCCGCGCCACCTCGCGCTCAAACGCGTCCAGCAGGTCTTCGGCCTGACTTTGCAGGGTGATTTCCACAAACACGGTCGTCAGCCGCCCCATTTTTCGGGTGTCGAGCAGGGCAACATAGCCCGCGATATACCCCTCCTCCTCCAGCCGCTGCGTGCGGCGGTGACAGGCCGAGGGCGACAGATTCACCCGTTCGGACAGGTCGGCATTGGTGATGCGGCCATCGCGTTGCAGCACGTTCAGGATGCGGCGGTCTGTTGCGTCAAGATCCATGGGCTTGGTAATTTCTTTCGCCAGATCGGGTTTATGCGCGGCATTCTACGCAAAACCCGCCCTTCTGTCGCGGGAAATTCAAAGAAGTGACGGCCAATCGGCGCGACACTGAGAGTCATAAACCAAATAAACATCAGGGAGTCATCATGAAAATCGGTTGCCCGAAAGAGATCAAGCCACAGGAATTCCGCGTCGGCATGACGCCGGATGCTGTGCGCGATGCGGTGGCGCATGGCCACACGGTGCTGATGGAAACCGGCGCAGGCGTGGGCGCTGGCTTTACGGATGATGATTACACAGCGGCGGGCGCGCAGATCGCGCCGGATGCCGAAACCGTGTTTGCCGAGGCGGGCATGATCGTCAAGGTCAAGGAACCCCAGGCGGCCGAGCGCAAGCGCCTGCGCGAAGGGCAGGTGCTGTTCACCTATCTGCATCTGGCGCCTGACCCGGACCAGACCCACGACCTGTTGTCGTCTGGCGTGACCGCGATTGCCTATGAAACCGTGACCGACCGGGCGGGCGCGCTGCCGCTGCTGGCCCCGATGTCCGAAGTGGCAGGGCGGCTGGCCCCGCAAGTTGGCGCGTGGACCCTGCAAAAGGCCAACGGCGGACGCGGCGTGTTGCTGGGGGGCGTGCCGGGCGTGCTGCCCGCGCGTGTGGTGGTGATCGGCGGCGGCGTGGTCGGCACCCATGCGGCGCGGGTTGCAGCGGGTATGGGGGCAGATGTGGTGGTGCTCGACCGCTCGCTCAACCGGCTCCGCTATCTGGATGATGTGTTCGCCGGGCAGTTCCATACCACCTATGCCAGCGGTGCCGCAACAGCGGCGGCGGTGGCCGAGGCGGATCTGGTGATCGGCGCGGTGCTGGTCCCGGGGGCGGCGGCCCCGAAACTGGTCAGCCGGGCGCAGTTGGCGACGATGAAGCCGGGCGCGGCGATTGTCGATGTGGCGATTGATCAGGGCGGCTGCTTTGAGACCAGCCGCGCCACCACCCATCAGGACCCGATCTACGACGTGGATGGAATCATGCACTATTGTGTCGCCAACATGCCGGGGGCCGTGGCCCGCACCTCGACGATTGCTCTGGGCAATGCCACCCTGCCCTTCTTGCTGGCGCTGGCCGACAAGGGCTGGAAAACCGCCTGCGCCGATGACCCGCACCTGAAGGCCGGGCTGAACACCCATGCCGGGCATCTGACCTATGCCGCAGTGGGTGAGGCTTTGGGTCTGCCATCGCTAAGTGCTGATGAGGCAATAAAAATCTGACGCGGCAGGCCCCTGCCGGTGCAGGGGCCATTTCCCTCTACGCGCTGCGCTGCTGCAGCGAGTCGCGGATTTCTTTCAGCACATCCAGCTCTGTCGGGCCGGGGGGCACTGCGGCGGCGGCCTCTGCCGCCTCTTGCCGGACCATCTGCCGCTTGAGGCGGTTCACCGCCTTAACCAGCAGGAACACCACCCAGGCGATGATCATGAAGTTGATGATGGCGGTGATGAAGGAACCATAGGCGAACACCGGCACCCCGGCCTCGCGCGCGGCGGCGAGTGATACCGGGTCTGTTCCAGACAAGTCTATGTAAAGGTTAGAGAAATCAACGCCGCCGGTGATCAGGCCGATGATCGGGTTGATCAGGTCGGCCACCAGCGAATTGACGATGGCGGTAAAGGCCGCGCCGATGATGATGCCGACCGCAAGGTCGACCACATTACCTTTGGCGATGAAGGCTTTGAATTCATTGATCATAGTCACATATCCCCTTTTGGCTGCCGCCTTGCCGGAGGCTTGCCTGATCCCACATGCGCCGTTGCGCCGCTTGTTTATGGCACAGGCGGACGCGGTTTCGCAGGGGGAAAACGCGCGCGACACCCCGCCAGATTTACGTATGGCAAACGTATGGCCTGCGTATGGCTTACGTCTGGTTCAGGGCAGGCTGCGGACCATGGTGACGGCGCGGGAGAAGCCGAACACATGGCGCAGCGGGCCAAGGGTTTCGCTGCCAAAGGCTGCGAAGCCCAGACGCTCATACAGCGCGCGGGCGCGGATGTTGGTGTCGATCACTTCCAGCCGGATCGCGGGATAGCCGCGCGCCACCGCCTCGGCCATCAGTGCGGCCAGAAGCGCGCTGCCGACCCCGCGGCTGCGCTCGTCACGCGCGACGCAGATGCCGTCGATCAGGAAGCGGTGATTGTCGGTATCGCTTTGCAGCAGGCCCAGCAGACGGCAGCGCCATGCAGCACCAATGCGGCCATAAATGGCCTGCACGTCCTGCGCCTCGCCGCCCGCAAAACTGCCTTGGGGCGATTTGAACCCGGCGATGCCCAGCAGCCGCCCGTCATCGGCCACCGCGCAAAAGCAATGATCAGCGCGCATCACCCGCAGCAGGAAGGCGTGCGCCCGCGCCTCTGGCCCCATCACCCGGCCCAGCTTGCCGCCAAAGGCCTGCCAATACAGATCGGCCGCCTGCGATTTCAGGTGTTCGGGAAGGCCAAGACTGACATGCACCCTGTTTGTCCCTTTTCAGTCGCGTTCAAAATGCCTAAGCCGTGGGGGACGCCCGGTAAAGGCCAAAGCATGACCCCCGTCCGATCTTCGTTTCTGCGCGGCTGCGTGGCCTCTGCGCCCTTTGTGATTGTCGTGATCCCCTTTGCGCTGCTGTTTGGCGTGGTGGCGACCGAGGCCGGGTTGAACCTGCTTCAGGTGATGCTGTTTTCGTTCAGCGTGTTTGCGGGCGCGTCGCAATTTGCCGCCGTGCAGCTGATGCAGGATCAGGCGCCGGTGCTGGTGGTGCTGGCCACCTCGCTCGCCGTCAATCTGCGGATGGTGATGTATTCGGTGGCGATGGCCCCGCATCTGGGCGCGGCCCCCTTTGGCACCCGGGCGCTGATGGCGTATTTTCTGGTGGATCAGAGCTTTGCCGCCAGTCAGGCAGAGTTTGAGCGCCGCCCCGATCAGCCGCTGGCCGACAAGGTCGCGTTCTTTTTCGGCACGGTCACGCCGATTGCGCCGATGTGGTTTGTGGCCACCTTTGCCGGGGCCGTGGTGGGCGAGGCGATCCCGCCGGAATATGCACTGGATTTCGCGGTGCCGATCACCTTTCTGGCGATTTGTGCGCCGATGCTGCGCAGCATTCCGCATGTGGTTGCGGCGGCGGTGTCCATTCTGGCGGCGCTGCTGTTGGCGGGGCTGCCCTATGGCACCGGCTTGTTGCTGGCGGCGGCGCTGGCGATGGCGGCGGGGGCCGGGGCCGAGGTGGCGCTGACACGGAAAGGCACGGCACATGAAGATTGATCCGACCACGTTCTGGATCGTGCTGCCCGCGCTGGCGATCGGCACCTATCTGATCCGGCTGTCGTTTCTGGGGGTGCTGGGCAACCAGCCGCTGCCTGCGGGCTTGCGCCGCGCGCTGCGCTATACGGCGGTGGCTATCCTGCCGGGGCTGGTGGCCCCTGCGGTGCTGTGGCCCGCAGCAACCGGAGGCGCAACCGACCCGGCCCGGCTGGCCGCCGCCTGTGTGACGCTGGTGGTGGGGATCATCACCCGCAGCGTGATCGGGGCGATCATGGCCGGGGGTGTCACGCTGTACGCGGTGTTGTGGCTGTAAGGCGTGTTCTGTCTGACCGGCAGGTCAGACAGAATAAGGTCAATCCTGAACGCGCGGATCGTCTGCCTGCACAAGCAGGACACCATGGTTGTTGTCGGCATCCGAGTCGGTAATCTTGCGGCTGGTAACGCCGGGCAGCTTGGCGAAGGCTTCCATATATCTGGCGGGATACCAGGTGGAGGGCAGCGACTCGAACCCCGGTACATCGCGGAGAATGGCCGAGATCGATTTGGTGCATTGCGCCTTTGGCACGGCGCCATAGGCTTTGGCCCGCTGCGCCACCAGTTCCGCCACGCCGGGCGAGACAATGACCGTCTGCTCGACCACATCGAACGTCTCGCGCGCGTGATAGTCGATGTAGAAGGCGACCATCTTCGGCGTCATGCCGAAATGCACGTCGTTGCGTTCCGGCAGGCGCGGATGATGCCAGGTGCCCGCCGGGTCGAACATGATGCGTTCGGACCCGTTGATCAACAGACCGGAATGGGCACCCGACCCGTCCCGTGTGGACAGGACCGTGAACAGGGTGATCGACGACGGGCCATTGTGCACATAGCGCGCCTGCGCCACTGCCTCGTCAGTGGCCCACTTGGGTTCGGCCACGCAGGCACCAAGCGTCAGCGTCGCCACAAGGGCGATGATCAGGCGAAGCATGTGAGTGTGCCTTTCAGGCGTTGACCAAGGCCATGAAAACCAGGATGCCGATGCTGATGCAGGTTCCCCATGTCACCAGGCGGATGAACCCGGCAAAGGTTTTTTCCTGCGCGGTGGTATCCATGCTGCCATGCTTGTGTTCGGCCATGATGTCACATCCTCTGACTGGTCTTTTCCCGCTGATATCCGATTCAGCGGCCCCTGTCACGGGGCCGGAGATGCGACAAACCTGACTGTGACATGCGGCGTTTTTGCAGGGAGTCCGGTGTGCGTTACAGCCTGTGCCACAGCCAGGCCCCTTCGGGCGACAGGGACCGCGATACCCGGCCCTGATGCAGCAGATGGTTCAGATGCGCCACTGATTCGACCAGCGCCATGCCATAGGCCGGGCCGGTGATCTCGCGTTTGAACAGCGGCACAAAGCAATCGGCGGCGGTGCGGGGGGTGGCCAGATGCGCGGCCAGACGGTCCAGCGCGCCGATGTGGTTGTCGATCATCTGGGTCAGCCGCAGCGGCAGGCCGGTGAAGGGCAGTTTGTGGCCGGGCAGCACCAGCTGGCTGTCGCGCGCCAGCGGCTGAAACCGGCGGCAGCTTGCCAGCCAGTCGGCCAACGGGTCGGCATCGGGTTCGGTCGGGTAGACGCCGATATTGGCGGAAATGCCGGGCAGCAGCTGATCGCCGCCAAGGATCAGATCACCCGACCAGAAGGTGGCATGATCGGGCGCGTGGCCAGAGCCAAAGCGGATGGTCCAGTCGCGCCCGGCCATATGGATGGTCCCGCCATCTTGCAGGGCGGTGAAGCCCAGCGGCATGGGGGCCACCACATCGCAGAAATTGAACGGGCGCTGGGTGGCGCGGTCTGCCAGCATTTCGGCGGACATTCCGGCGCGCTGATAGAACGTCTGGGCCTCGGGCCCCGGCAGGGGCTGGTCGTCGAGGGTCAGCATCCGGGCATAAAGCCATGCAGTGCGCGGCATCGACAGCGCGGCACCCTGCGCCTGAAACCAGCCGGCGAGGCCGACATGGTCGGGGTGGTGATGGGTGACGATCACCCGGCGCACCGGGCGGCCTGCCAGCGGGCCATCGAGCAGCGCCTGCCAGATTGTGCGGCTGCGTTTGCTGGCCAGCCCGGTGTCGATCACGGTCCAGCCTGTCCCATCGTCCAGCGCATAGACGTTGACATGGTCCAGCGCCATCGGCAGCGGCAGGCGCATCCACAGGATGCCGGGTGCGACCTCGGTCGCCTGCCCTTCGGTGGGGGCTTCGGGGAACGGGTGGCGGATGCCGGTCAGGCCGTCAGCGCTCATGCGGCGAAATCATCGGGCGTCAGCGCATAAAGATCGGCGGCGCCGATCCGGGTCTGCGCCAGCAGGCCGGAATGCTCTGGCAGCAGCCGTTTGATCGCCACCCGGGCCAAGGCCGCGCGCGGGCCGGTGCCGCCTTCGGCCCCGGCGGCCTTCAGGTGGAAATGCGCGCCCAGCACCAGCGCGAAGGCGCGCAGATAGGGCACGGCCCCGGCGAAACGGTCGGTCAGTTCCTGCGCCAGCAAGCCTTCGGTCGCCTCGCGCAGCGATTCGCAGGCCTGCCAGACATCTTCGGCCAGATCGGGGAACCCGGCGCGGGCCGATTGCGCGCCCATTTCGATTTCGCGGATCAGGCGGAAGGCGGCTTCGCCGTTATCCGCCATCTTGCGGGCCACAAGGTCCATCGCCTGAATGCCGTTGGTGCCTTCATAGATCGGGGTGATGCGGGCATCGCGCAGGAATTGCGCCGCGCCGGTTTCTTCGATGAACCCCATGCCGCCATGGATCTGCACGCCCTCGGACGCGACCGCGACGCCGACATCGGTGCCGTAGGCCTTGGCAATCGGGGTCAGGAAGGCGGCGCGGGCCTTCCAGTCCGGCTGGCCCGTGGCATGGCCCATGTCGATGGCCACAGCGCAGGACAGGCCGATGGCGCGGGCGGAAAACACCTGTGCCTTCATCGTGGCCAGCATCCGGCGCACATCGGCATGGCCGATGATGCTGGGCGTCGCCGGGTCTGCAGTGCGGCCCTGCTGCCGCGTCATCGCATAATCATAGGCATGCTGATACGCCGCCTCGGCCACGCCCACGCCTTGCAGGCCAACACCAAGCCGGGCGTTGTTCATCATGGTGAACATCGCGGCCATCCCCTTGTGCGGGGCACCGACCAGCCAGCCCTTGGCACCATCGAACTGCATCACGCAGGTCGGGCTGCCGTGGATGCCCAGCTTGTGTTCCAGACTGACCACCGACAGGCTGTTGCGCGGGCCGGGTTCGCCCGCAGCATCGGGCAGGAATTTCGGCACCAGAAACAGGCTGATGCCAGCGGTACCGGGGGCACCATCCGGCAGGCGGGCCAGCACCAGATGGATGGTATTGGCCTGAAAATCCGAATCCCCCCAGGTGATGTAGATTTTCTGCCCGCTGATGGCGTAGCTGCCATCGCCGTTCGGTTCCGCCTTTGACCGCAAGGCGCCCACATCTGACCCGGCCTGCGGCTCGGTCAGGTTCATCGTGCCGTTCCAGTCGCCGGAGATCAGCTTGGGCAGATAGGTGGCTTTCAGCTCATCGCTGGCGTGATGCTCCAACGCCTCGATCTGACCTTGCGTCAGCAGCGGGTTCAGCTGCAGCGACAGGCAGGCCCCCGAAAACATGTCATTGACCGCGCTGGCAAGGGTCAGCGGCAGGCCCATGCCGCCATGCTCTGCCCCGGCGGTGATCGCGACCCAGCCGCCTGTCGCCAAGGCACTGTAGGCCTCGGCATAGCCGGGCGAGGTGCGCACCACCCCGTTTTCCAGCCGCGCCGGATGGGTGTCGCCCGCGCGGTTGACCGGGGCCAGCACCTCTGCCGCCAGACGACCTGCCTCTGTCAGCACAGCCTCGACCGTTTCCGGCGTGGCTTCGGCAAAGCGGTCGGTGGCAGAGACCTGAGCGAAGCCAACCACATGATCCATCAGGAATCGCAGGTCGGACAGGGGGGCGCGGTAGGGCATCGGAACCTCGGGTCTGGGTGGCTTGTCTTGGCAAAGGCGGCGGGCGGGCGTATGGGCGATGGGCATAAGGTTAGCCATGGGGGCCGACCTCTCAAGCCCTACGCTGCGTCACATGACATTTGATACGCAAGACCTTAAGCCTTCGGACGAAGGCATTGCCCGCGCCGCCGCAATCTTGCGGGCGGGCGGGCTGGTGGCGATGCCGACCGAAACGGTCTACGGGCTGGCGGGCGATGCGCGCAATGGCGTGGCCGTGGCGCGGATCTTTGCCGCCAAGGCGCGGCCCACGTTCAACCCGCTGATCGCGCATGTGACCGGGGTGGCGATGGCAGAGTCGCTGGCCGTGTTTGACGACCGGGCGCGGGCGGTTGCGGCGGCATTCTGGCCGGGGGCGCTGACACTGGTGCTGCCGCTGCGACCAGATGCCGGGCTGTCGCCCTTGGTCACGGCAGGGCTGGACACGGTGGCGATCCGCTGCCCGGCGCACGCCGTGGCGCAGGCGCTGCTGCGGGCCTTTGGCGGGCCGCTGGCGGCCCCTTCGGCCAACCCATCGGGGCGGGTATCGCCGACGCGGGCCGATCATGTGCGGCAGGGTCTGGCGGGGCGGATTGAGGCTGTGCTGGACGGGGGGCCTTGTTCGGTGGGGATCGAATCAACAATTCTGGGGCTGGACGGCCCGCCCGCGCTGCTGCGCCCCGGCGGCATTCCGGTTGAGGCGCTGGAGGCGATGCTGGGGCCGATTGCCATGGGCGGCGATGCGCACAAACCCAACGCCCCCGGTCAACTGGCCAGCCATTACGCGCCCGAGGCCGGGGTACGGCTGGGGGTGACGGAACCTGCGGCGGGTGAGATCTGGGTGGGCTTTGGCCCCGGTTGCGAAGGGGCGGCGCTTTCCCTGTCGCCCGATGGCGATCTGGTGGAGGCGGCGGCGGCGCTGTTCCAGACGCTGCGCGAGGCGGACGCGCTGGCCGGACCGGGCGGGCGGATTGGCTTTGCGCCGGTGCCCGAAACCGGGCTGGGCCGCGCGATCAATGACCGGCTGCGCCGGGCGGCGGCACCGCGGCCCCCGGTTCAGCCTTAATCAAACACACCCATCACCCGGCCAAACAGCATGAAGGCGCGGGCGGTGCGGGTGTCGGCCAGATCGGCGATTTCGGCATCGGAGGCGTTCTTTTCAAACTGCTGGAACATCCGGTCAAAGGTGCGCAGGAAATGGTGACCGGCATCGCGGAACACCGGGTCTTCACGCATCCGCCCTGCCGTCAACGCCAGAGACGAGCGGTCGCGCACGCCGCCGATGGCCGCAATGCCGCGCCCGCGTTCGCCGGCGGCAAAGCGCCGCCACAGCTCTGGCCGGGCGCGGTCGGGGCGCAGGTCATCCATGTAGATGCCTTCCTGCGACAACAGGGTCAGCACATCCTGCGCCGCGCGGATCAGTTTGGCGACATCGCGGTCTTCCAGCGCCAGCCGCAGGGCGCGGAAGCCGTCACGGTCATCCGGGTTTTCGGGGAACTGCAGCGCGCGGATGAAATCGCTGACCGACAGCGGCGCCCGCAATGCATCGGCGGGCGTGCCAAGGGCCAGACCGGGTTGTTCTTCGCCGGGCGGCGGGGCAGGTGCCGGGATCAGCGCTGCCTTGCGGTCAGCCGAGGCCTGGGTCAGCACCGCATCACGACGCGAGGAAAAGGTGGCCAGCGCGGTTTCGGTCTGCCGGGCAATTTCCTCCAGCTTTTTGTCGACCGACGGGTGCCGCGCGGCGGCCCCGGTCTGCTGGCTGCTGATATAGGCGTTGCGCATGGCATCGACCGAGGCCTGCAGCCGCGCCGCCTCTGTGCGCAGCACGCGGACCGAGCGCAGCGTGGTGACCGCCGCCCAGATCAGCGCCAGCGGCAGAAACACCACCAGCAGGGTCATCACCAGCCCCAACGTGCCGGTGCTGTCTGATCCGGCACCTTCGGGCGCGGTCACCACATAGATGACCACTGCCGCCACCCAGACCACCGCCAGTGCTGCCGCCACGATTTCAGTCATTGAAACGCCCGGCTCTTCGCCGCGGGCAAAGGCCGCCGGGTCGCTGCGTTTGTCGGCACTGTCGGGCATTGTCGCCTCGTTCCGTTCCGGGGTTCAGACGTAACGGATGCTGAGCACTTCATAGCTGCGATCCCCGCCGGGGGTCTTCACCTCGACGCTGTCGCCTTCGTCCTTGCCGATCAGCGCGCGGGCCAATGGCGAGCGGATGTTCAGCAGCCCGCGTTCGATATCGGCCTCGGTCTCACCGACGATCTGGAATTTCTTTTCCTCGTCGGTGTCTTCATCCACCAGCACCACCGTAGCCCCGAATTTGATCGAGCCGGACAGCTTGGTCGGATCAATGACCTCGGCCAGCGAGAGAATACCTTCCAGCTCTTTGATGCGGCCTTCGATGAAGGACTGCTTTTCGCGGGCGGAATGGTATTCGGCGTTCTCGGACAGATCGCCATGCTCCCGCGCTTCGGCAATGGCGCGGATCACCGCCGGGCGCTCCACCGATTTGAGGATTTTCAGCTCTTCATCCAGAGCATCATACCCACCGCGGGTCATCGGGATCTTTTCCATCGTCATCTTCCACGAAAAGGGAGGCCACGGCCCCTGTCGGGGGCCATGGCCCGGCGCTTACTGAACATTACCCAAGCGGATGGCGACATGAATTGCAAGGGGGCATGGCGCCCGAAGGCGGCACCTTGTTGCCCACAGGACAGAAAGCCGCCCGCCAAAGAGAAATATAATTGCCCCAATGCTGCAATGCGGAACCGTGATGTTGCGTTACGGTTGACCGTGGG
This sequence comes from Pseudotabrizicola sp., assembly GCF_030656345.1. Classification (GTDB taxonomy): domain Bacteria; phylum Pseudomonadota; class Alphaproteobacteria; order Rhodobacterales; family Rhodobacteraceae; genus Pseudotabrizicola. The sequence continues at coordinate 98,824 of NZ_JAUSNR010000036.1, forward strand.
TGCGCCATCGGGCAATGACGGTTCCAGCAAAATCAACAGACCAGATACCGGGCCTGCCCGGCGAGCGGAGACCTAAGATGAGCCAGATCACGCGCGAGAAAATGGATTATGACGTGGTTATCGTGGGCGCAGGCCCGGCGGGCCTGTCTGCGGCGATCCGGCTGAAGCAGCTGGATGCCGATCTTTCGGTCGTGGTGCTGGAAAAAGGGTCAGAGGTGGGTGCACATATCCTGTCGGGCGCGGTGCTGGACCCGTCGGGGCTGGACGCGCTGCTGCCGGACTGGCGCAGCATGGGTGCGCCGATCAAGACCCTGGTGACGGAAGACAATTTCTACATGCTCGGGCCTGCCGGGCAGATCCGCATTCCAAGTTTTCCAATGCCGCCGCTGATGGGCAACCACGGAAATTACATCGTGTCGATGGGCAATGTCTGCCGCTGGATGGCGGGCGTGGCCGAGGGGCTGGGGGTTGAAATCTTCCCCGGCATGTCATGCAGCGAGCTGGTGTATGACGGTGACCGTGTGGCCGGTGTGGTGGCGGGCGAATTCGGGCGTGACCCGGCAACCGGCGAGCCGGGTGCATTCTACGAGCCGGGGATGGAGCTGCACGGCAAATACGTGTTCCTGTCCGAAGGCGTGCGCGGGTCTTTGGCCAAGCAGGTGATGGCGAAGTACGACCTGTCCAAAGGCCATTGCCCGCAGAAATTCGGCCTTGGCATGAAGGAAATCTGGGAGATTGATCCGGCCAAGCACCGTGAGGGCACGGTCACCCACACCATGGGCTGGCCCTTGGGCAAGAACGCGGGCGGCGGGTCGTTCATCTATCATCTGGAAAACAATCAGGTTTACGTCGGCTTTGTGGTCCATCTGAACTACGAAAACCCGCATCTGTACCCGTATATGGAATTCCAGCGCTTCAAGCATCACCCGATGGTGGCTGACCTGCTGGCGGGTGGCAAACGCGTGGCTTACGGCGCGCGGGCGATTTCCGAAGGCGGCTATCAGTCGATGCCGAAGATGGTCGCGCCGGGCGTGGCGCTCCTGGGCTGTTCGGTCGGCATGGTCAACGTGCCGCGCATCAAGGGCAACCACAACGCCATGCTGTCGGGCAAGGCGGCGGCAGAGGCTGCAAATGCCGCGATCAAGGCCGGGCGGCAGGGCGACGAGCTGGCCGATTACGAGGCAGAGGTGCGCGGTGGTGCCATTGGGCGCGATCTGAAAAAGGTGCGCAATGTCAAACCCTTGTGGTCAAAGTACGGCCTGATCGCCAGCCTGTTGGGTGGGGGTCTGGACATGTGGACCAACACGCTTGGCTTTTCGCTGTTCGGCACGCTGAAACACGGCAAATCCGATGCCGCGGCAACCGGGCTGGCATCGGATTTCGCACCGATCGACTATCCGCGCCCCGATGGCAAACTGTCTTTCGACCGGCTGACAAATGTGGCCTACAGCTTCACCAACCATGATGAAGCGCAGCCGTCGCATCTGAAGCTGAAAGATCCGTCGATCCCCATTGCGGTCAACCTGCCGAAATATGCCGAACCGGCGCAGCGCTATTGCCCGGCGGGGGTCTATGAGGTGGTGGTCGAAGAGGGCAAGGAGCCGCGCTTTGTGATCAACTTCCAGAACTGCGTGCATTGCAAGACCTGCGACATCAAGGACCCCAGTCTGAACATCGTCTGGACCACGCCGCAGGGGGCGGGCGGGCCGAACTACCCCAATATGTGAGGCGGCATGAACGGACCGGGGCGGGAAGACATTCTGATGTTTATCGAATCCCGGTCCGGTCGGCGGCTGACGCAGATGCAAGAGGCCGATGTGCTGGCGGCGCTGGACGCCGATGGCGATGCTGCCGCAGCCTTCATGGCCAGCTTTGCGGCCCGGTTCGGGGTGGACCTGACCGGATATGAACCGCGCTTTCATCACCGTGACGCGGGCCGCGTCCTGCGCCCCGGCTGGCCGTTTGCGCCGCCGCATCTGTTCGGGGTGCGCCTGCCGGTTGCGGTCAGCACGCTGACACAGGCCGCGCAGACCGGGCACTGGCCGGTGATCTATCCGGTGCTGACCGTGGCCCCATCGCGGCAATGGCTGAACGTGCCGCTGATCGTGATCGGGCTTCCGGTTCTGGCGGGGCTGGTGATTGCGGTCCTGCGTCTGCTCTGACATTTGCGCGATCATCGCCTGATCCCGCCCGCCGCCATTGCCACCGGCAAGGGCGACAGCTAGTTTTGCGCACAATGACCTTTGGAAAAGTGCACAAATGACCCACGCTTTGCCGCCCCGTCTGACTGCCCTGATGCTGGCGGCCCTGATCTTCGTGCAGCCGGAGGCGCTGGCCGCCCAGACCGAACCGGAAACACCGACCGAACCCGCAACGCAAGTGATGGAGCCAGGCGACGCCGGGGCCTATCTGGCGGCGCGTTCAGCGGCGGTGCAAAGCAATTTCCGCGAAGGCGCGCGCTGGTTTGCCCGGGCCCTGCAAAGCGACCCCGACAATATGCAGATGCTGGAAGGCGCGATCCTGTCCTACATCGGCGTCGGTGATTTTGCGAACTCCGCCGGGGCCGCTGCACGGCTGACCGAGCTTGGCGGTCGCAGCATCGGGGCCAACATCGCGCTGCTGGTCCGCGACGTGCAGGCCGAGGATTACGATGCGATCCTGACCCTGCCCGACAGCCGCAAGATCGGCAACCTGCTGGACGATCTGACCCGCGCCTGGGCCGAATTCGGCAAAGGCCGGATGTCGGAGACCGTGGCGGCGTTTGATACCATTGCCCGCACCGACGGGCTGAAAGCTTTTGGCCTGTATCACAAGGCGCTGGCGCTGGCCGCGGTCGGGGATTTTGAGGGTGCCGATGACATTCTGTCGGGCCGGGCCGAAGGGCCCTTGGTGGTCAATCGCCGGGGTATCATCGCCCATATCCAGATTCTGAGCCAGCTGGAGAAGTTCGACGACGCGCTGGCCCTGCTGGAACGCAGCTTCGGCACCGAACCCGAACCGGAGCTGCTGGCCCTGCGCACGGCCCTGCAGGCCGACACGCCGCTGGCCTTTGATGTGGTGCGCAGCGCAAAGGACGGCATCGCCGAGGTGTTCTTTACCGTCGCCGTCGCCCTGAACGGTGAGGCTGAGAATGGGTACACCCTGCTGTATGCGCGGGCTGCCCTTGACCTGAAACCCGACCATGCCGAAGCATTGCTGTTGTCGGCGGGATTGCTGGAACAGTTGCGCCAGCCGGAACTGGCCGGCGACACCTATGCGCTGCTGCCAGCCGGTCACCCAAGTTTCCATGCCGCCGAAATCGGCCGCTCGGCCACCCTGTTCGCGCGCGACCAGAAAGACGAGGCGGTGGCCGTGCTTCAGGCGCTGTCGGAAAGCCATCCGACGTTGCTGATGGTGCAGATGGCCTATGGCGACGCGCTGCGCCGGGTGGACCGGTTTGAAGAGGCGGCCAATGCCTATGATGCCGCTGTGGCACTTGTCCCTGACCCGCAAGACCGGCACTGGGGCCTGTTTTACGCCCGGGCCGTGGCGCATGAACGGTCTGATCAATGGGACAAGGCCGAAGCCGATTTTCGCAGGGCGCTGGCGTTGAACCCCGACCAGCCGCAGGTGCTGAATTACCTTGGCTACAGCTTTGTCGACCGGGGTGAGAATCTGGACGAGGCGCTTGGCATGATCGAACGCGCGGTCGCCGCCCGCCCGGATGCGGGCTATATCATCGACTCCTTGGCATGGGCCTATTTCCGGCTGGGCCGTTACGCCGATGCGCTGCCGCAGATGGAACGGGCCAGCCTGCTGGAGCCTGTTGATCCGGTGGTCACCGACCATCTGGGCGATGTGTACTGGGCAGTCGGGCGGCAGCTGGAGGCGCGGTTCCAATGGCGGCGCGCGCTGTCTTTTGACCCGGTGGAAAAGGATGCGGCGCGCATCCGGCGCAAGCTGGAAGTGGGGCTGGACGCCGTGCTGGTCGAAGAGGGCGCGCCGTCTTTGCAAGCGGTGGCGAATGGCAACTGAGGCGCCCGTCACCGAATTTGCGCCCGCCAAGATCAACCTGACGCTGCACGTCACCGGGCAACGCGCCGATGGCTACCACCTGCTGGATTCGCTCGTCGTGTTCGCCGATGTGGGTGACCTTGTGTCGGTGCGCGCGGCGGATGGGGTGCAGTTGCAGATCACCGGACCGCAGGCAGCCGCGCTGCCGGTGACGGAGGATAACCTTGTGCTGCGCGCCGCACGGCTGATGGGCGGGCAGGCGGGACTCGTGCTGGAGAAGATCCTGCCAGTGTCTTCGGGCATCGGCGGCGGGTCGGCAGATGCCGCCGCCACCCTGCGGGCGCTGGCGCGGCTGCACCGCCAGCCCCTGCCGGAGGACAGCGCCGTGCTGGCCCTCGGGGCCGATGTTCCGGTCTGCCTGACGGGCCGCGCCGCCCGGATGCAGGGCGTAGGGCAAGTGCTGACCCCGGTGCCGGATCTGCCGCAGGCCTGGCTGGTGCTGGTCAATCCGGGCGTGGCCGTGGCAACCCCTTTGGTCTTTCGCGGGGTGACCCGCAAGGACAACCCGCCGATGCCGCAACTGCTTCCGCCCGTCCCCAGTGTTGCGGCGCTTGCCGCCTTCCTGAAGCAGATGCGCAACGATATGGAAGCGGCGGCGACGGAACTTGCGCCGGTGATCGGCAGCGTCCGGTCGGCCCTGTCGGCCCAGCCGGGGTGCCTGCTGTCGCGGATGTCGGGGTCAGGGGCCACCTGCTTTGGCCTGTTCCACCATGAGAAAACCGCCCAAGCCGCCGCCCGCGCCATTCACGCCGCGCAGCCCGATTGGTGGGTCGCCCCGGCGCGGATGCTCAGCTGATGCGTTCGACCACGTAATCGGCCAGATCGGCCAGCATGTCGCGCAGATCATGCTCGGGCAGACTATTCAGCGCCGCACGGGCCTTTGCCGCCCAGGCCAGCGCATTCTGACGCGCCGCCTCCATCGTGCCGTGCCGGGCCATGATTGCGCGGGCGTGATCCAGATCGCCGTCGCGCTGGTCACCTTTTTCGATCACCCGCTCCCAGAACGCCCGTTCTTCGGGGCTGGCCAAGGCCACGGCCTTGATCACCGGCAGGGTCAATTTCCGTTCGCGGAAATCGTCGCCGGTGTTCTTGCCGATGGCCACGTCAGTGCCGCCATAATCGAGCAGGTCATCGACGATCTGAAAGGCGATGCCAAGCGCATCGCCATACTCATACAGCGCCTGCACCTGTGCGGGCGTGGCCCCGGCGATCACGCCGCCCACCTCTGTCGCGGCAGAGAACAGGGCGGCGGTCTTGCCGCGCACCACTTTCAGGTAAATGCCTTCATCCGTGCGCAGATCCTGCGCGGCGGTCAACTGCAACACCTCACCCTCGGCAATCACGGCGGACGCATTGGCCAGTATAGCCAGCACACGCATGTTGCCGGTTTCGGTCATCAGCTGAAAGCTGCGGGCGAACAGGTAATCGCCGACCAGCACACTCGATTTGTTGTCCCACAAAAGGTTCGCTGTGGGCCGCCCGCGCCGCTGCGCGCTTTCGTCGACCACATCATCATGCAGCAGGGTGGCGGTGTGAATGAATTCAACCGTCGCCGCCAGATGCACATGGAAAGGCCCGTCATAGCCACACAGCCGCGCTGCCGCCAAAGTCAGCATCGGGCGCAGCCGTTTGCCCCCCGCCTCGATCAGATGCGCGGTTACCTGCGGGATTCGGGGTGCGTGTTCGCTGGCCATGCGGTCGCGGATCAGCAGATTGACCGCATCCATATCGCCTGCCAACCATGCAGACAGCCGTTCCTGCGGCTTTTGCGCGGGCTGCCCTGCTGCCATGTGATCCAAACTCATCCCCTGTCTGCTCCACTCTCGCCTTTTCATGGAAAAGACCATAACTCTGGGCGCATGAAAGAGCTATTGCGCACCAACGACATCACCGTGATCGCCTATGCACAGGCCCTTCTACAGGGCGAGGGTATAGCGACCTTTGAAATGGACGTCCACATGAGCATCCTTGATGGCAGCCTTGGCATATTGCCGCGTCGGCTGATGGTACGCGATTCCGATCTGTTCCTCGCGCGCAGCGTGCTGCGCGACAATGATATCGACCTTGGTCAATAGAGGCAGGGTCCGCGATGTTCGGTGATGCCGATCTGACCGATGACAAATTCCTCTGCGGCAGGCTGAACCTGCTGCAACCCGCCCGCGGCTACCGTGCGGCGACCGATCCGGTGCTGCTGGCCGCCGCCTGCCCGGCGCAGGCCGGTCAGCGCGTGCTGGATATCGGCTGCGGTGCCGGGGCGGCCAGTCTGTGCCTTGGCGCGCGGGTGCCCGGCGCGCAGCTTTCGGGGCTGGAGGTGCAGCCCGCCTATGCCGATCTTGCCCGGCGCAATGCGGCGCGCAACGGCATTGCCATGCAGGTGCATGACGGCGATTTGTCGCAGATGCCGGCGGCGCTGCGGGTGGATTTCGACCATGTCATCATGAACCCGCCCTATTACCCGCCCGCAGGCACACGCTCGCCGGTCGCGGAACGCGCCCGTGCGATGCAGGTCGACCTGCCGCTGGGCGACTGGGTGCTGGCCGGGGCGCGCAGACTGGCCCCCGGCGGCTGGCTGACGCTGATCTGTGGCACCGACGGTCTGCCCGCCGTACTGGCTGGCATGGCAAAGCTGGGGTCGATCGCCGTGCTGCCGCTGGCCCCGCGCGAAGGGCGCACCGCGCTGCGCATCATCGTGCAGGCGCGCAAGGGCGGGCGCGGGCCGTTCCGGCTGCTCTCCCCGCTGGTTATTCATGCCGGACAAGCCCATGACGGCGACCGCGAAAGTTACACGCCAGAGGCGAGCGCGGTTCTGCGCTCAGGAAGTGATCTTTTGGCGCGTTTTCGCTGAATTTGAGACAACAGCCGTGACCTTCCTGTCGATTTAGGGCGACACGACTCGGGTCTTGTGATGCAATCGTCATACTTGAACCGACCAAAGGAGGGTTAAGATGACCGTTGCTTCGCACCTGCAGGAACTGCGCCGCAAGCATGAGCACCTCTCGGAAATCGTCGAACGGGAGCAGCGCAGTCCGGCAACGGATGGCCTGAAGATCGCCGATCTGAAAAAGCAGAAAATGAAGCTGAAGGAAGAAATCATCCGCCTGGCGCAGGCGTAAACGCCCTAGGGTTTTGGCGCGGCGGCGCTTGCCCGCGCCGCCAGCGCAGCCCCCCCGGCAATCAGCAGCGCGGCCACGCCGATAACCGGGGTGGCAGGCGTAACCCCGGCAGCAATAAGCGCCAGCGTGGACAGCAAGGGCGCAGCATAAGAGGCGACTCCAAGCATCTGGATGTCGCCTTTTTTCATGCCGATATCCCAGGTAAAAAATGCAAGCCCCACCGGCCCGAGGCCAAGCGCCAGAACCGACAGCCAGCCGAGGCCCGTCGCCGGCCAGACCGTTTCTTCCAGCGCCAGATGCGCCCCCAAAGACAGCGCTGCGGTGGCCAGACAGAACACCGTCACGCTTTCGGTCGGCACCTTGCCCAGACGCCGCGACAGCACCGAATACCCCGCCCAGGTGATCGCGCAACCAAAACCCAGCAGCAGACCGGGGGCCGAGGCCCCGGTCAGATCAACCCCGCCGCGCAGCACGATCAGCGCCGCCCCGGCAAAGGCCACCAACGCGCCGATGATGTGCTGGGCGCGCAAACGCTCCCCCGGCAGCAGGCCCGAGAACAATACGATGAACAGCGGCCACAGATAGGCGATCAAGCCGGTTTCCGCTGTTGGTGCGATGCGGAATGCGGTGAAGTACAGGAAGTGATAGCCAAAAAGGCCAAGAGTGCCAAAGGCATAGACCTTCCACGATACCTGGCGCAGCACCCCGAAGCCGCGCCGCGCGGTCCAGATCAGACCCAACCCGCCGCCAATGCCGAAACACAGGGCGTTCAGCAGGAATGGCGGCACCGGGGCCGATCCGATGGTGAAAAGCGCCAGCAGCGCCCACATCAGAACGGCGGAAAAACCGATGGCGGTGGCCTTGCCCTGTGTCACGTTTCCGCCCCTTTGCACCCGTCAACCGGCGCAGACCAGACGCCAGCGGCGCGCCCGGGTCAAGCCCGGACTTGCACTTTGCGGGCAGCGGCAATGCACAGACTGCATGGCCTCTGCCCTTGCAATACTCTGAAAGGACAGGCATTTTCAAACACAGGGAGGACATGTCCATTCAAGGAATGTCCGATGGAAACCTCAGTGAAGATCGACCACGACGCAATCATGCGCGAAGCCCGCGCCTTGCGTGCCCAAGCCATGGCAGACCTGATGCGCAGCATCATCAGCTTTTTCCGCCGCAAGCCAATGGGCGGCATGGCGAAAGTCTGACAGAACAGGGCCGCCCCGCTTGGGACGGCCCTTTCCTTTTGTCAGGCCGGATCAGACGAAATACTGGCCGCCATTCGCGGTGATCGTGGCCCCGGTGATGAAACCGGCATCTTCTGCCGCCAGAAACACCACGCAACGCGCAATTTCCTCAGGCTCGCCCAGACGGCCCACCGGAATTTGCGGGATGATGCGTTCGTTCAGCACCTTTTCATCAATCGCCCGCACCATTTCGGTGCCGATATACCCGGGGCAGATCGCGTTGACCGTGATGCCTGCCCGTGCGCCCTCTTGCGCCAGCGCCTTGGTAAAGCCCAGATCGCCCGACTTGGCGGCGGAATAGTTCACCTGCCCGGCCTGCCCCTTTTGCCCGTTGATCGAGCTGATGTTGATCACCCGGCCAAACTTGCGGTCGCGCATGCCTGTCCACAGCGGATGGGTCATGTTGAACAGCCCGCTCAGGTTGGTGTCGATCACCTCTTTCCACTGCCCGGGGGTCATTTTGTGGAACATCGAGTCGCGGGTGATTCCCGCGTTGTTGACCAGCACATCGACGGGGCCAAGATCCGCCTCCACCTGCTTGATGCCAGCAGCGCAGGCATCATAATCAGCCACGGACCATTTATAGGTCGGGATTCCGGTCTCTTTGGTAAAGGCGTTTGCCGCCTCTTCATTGCCGGCGTAATTCGCGGCAACCGTATAGCCAGCGGCTTTCAGAGCTACGGAAATCGCCGCGCCAATCCCGCGCGACCCCCCCGTAACCAATGCAACACGAGCCATGGTATCCTCCCTATTCTGGCAATCCTTGAAATATAGCTATCGTTAAGACAATGGGCGCGCAAGATTATTGCGCGCCCATTGCGCAGTTATTGTCCTAATTTCTTTTAACGCTCCAGGCACATGGCGACACCCATGCCGCCTCCGATGCACAGGGTCGCCAGACCCTTTTTCGCATCGCGCCGTGTCATTTCATGCAGCAGCGTGTTCAGGATGCGGCAGCCCGAAGCCCCGATCGGGTGGCCGATGGCGATGGCACCGCCGTTGACGTTCACGATCGACGGATCCCAGCCCATATCCTTGTTCACCGCACAGGCCTGTGCGGCAAAGGCTTCATTCGCCTCCACCAGATCCAGATCGCCAACCGACCAGCCTGCCTTGCCCAGCGCCTTGCGCGAGGCATGGATCGGGCCAACGCCCATGATCGACGGGTCAAGTCCGGCGGTCGCATAAGAGGCGATGCGGGCGATGACGGTCAGACCGCGCTTGGCAGCTTCTTCTTCGGTCATCAGAAGAACGGCGGCAGCACCGTCATTCAGGCCAGACGCATTGCCTGCGGTAACCGACCCATCCTTGGCAAAGGCAGGGCGTAGCTTTGCCATGCTGTCCAGCGTGGCACCGTGGCGGATATATTCGTCCTGATCCACCACCGTATCGCCCTTGCGGGTCTTTACGGTGTAGCCAATGATCTCGTCCTTGAACTTGCCGGCCTTTTGCGCGGCTTCGGCCTTGTTCTGGCTGGCC